>JBBRXX010000054.1:0-28101 GCA_038238245.1 Acidimicrobiia bacterium | reverse complement strand
GTTGGCGCGGGTGACCGTCATTGAGGCGGTAGGCGAGCAGAGCCCGACTTTTGTAGCCGCAAAGCACGAGCTCGTCGGCGCCGAGATGGTCGATACCGGCTGGTGCGGTTGCGGCCGGGAGCTCAACCGCCTCCGCGCCGGCGATGTCGCCGCGTGCGAGGCGTTCGCCCGTGTCGCCCGGCGCGTTGTCCGCAACCCAGATGGTGCCGTCTGCCAACACGGTGAACGCGAACGGGTTGTTCCAGCCCGATGAGACGATCTGAGGTGTCTGACCAGGTGACCCGTCGGGGTCGAGGGAAGCGAGCTTTCCGTTGATTGCCGCCGGATCGTTCTTGCGATCGTTCTCCAGCAAGTCACCGATACCGATGACCAGCCGACTGTTGCGGAACGCAAGGTGGCCTCCGTTGGCGAGGTCAGCACTGCGCGGACCGACCCACACCAGGCGAGTCACTCCACCCGCGACCTGCCCTACGACGAGCCGTCCATCGGGCCGGGTCCAGGACGCGAACGTCCGGCCCGTCGCGTCGACGGCGACGCCGAGAAGGCCCCGCTGACCGTCGGCCCGCACCGCGACCTGCGCAACCGGCGGCCGGACCGGACCCGTCACCGAGACGTCCTCGATCACGCCGCGGGCCCGGATCGCAACCCGCACGGCACCATCCGGCAGGGCGACCAACGCCGTGACGTCGCTGAGCCCTAGCGCAAACGACCGCGACGCAGGACGATTGTGCGCGGCACCGCCGCACGACACGAGCATGCCCAACAACATGATCGCAGCAACGCGTCTTGACGGATGTCTCAACGCGCGCCGATCGGCATTTCGGCACCGGTGTCGCTGACGTTTGTCCTTGCGTGACGTGGCACGATCGAACCGTACCCGTGCCTGTAGTTCGACAAGGGTGGAGCGCTCATGTTTCACGTCGACCCGTAATGTTCCCGACTCTGAGGTTTGGGTCAGGCGAGCTGGCTTGGACTGGCTCGGGCAGCGCGTCGACGCACCTGCAGCCGACGGATTCGGCGTCGCGAGTATGTCCGACGCGATCGATGATTCCGGCGGGTGCCAGCTGGGTGATAGTGGTGACGGCCTCGACGATCCGAGCGTCCCACTGGGTGCCGGCATGTTCGTGGAGGATCGCGAGGGCTTGGTCGCGTCGCATACGACGTCGATCTGCTCTCCGAAGAGATCGATCCGACGAGTGGTGAGTCGCTCGGCAACTTTCCCCAAGCGTTCACGCACGTCGGGCTCATCAACGCCGCGTACGCCATCTCCGAGGGTCCGACCGGCTCAGGCGAGGCACGTGACGCCGATCGCCTCGCGCTTAGCGGTGCAGGATGTGGCAGATCGCCGGCTCGACGCATTCCGCCGGGTCGAGGGTGCGAGCGCGCTCGACGAGCCGACCCAGCTCGCCCTCGAGGACGCGAAGCTGCCCGATCCGCTCACGGACATCGCTGAGCTTGGCGTCGAGGAGGCGGCCAACGTGCTCGCATGGGGCCGCGCCCTCGTCGCGCAGCTCGATGACGCTCGCGATCTCAGACAGCGTCAGCCCCGCGGCCTGCGCGCAGCGCACGAACTGAAGGCGAGCGACCACGGTGTCGTCGTAGTCGGGGTCGTGCGAGGCTTCCTCGCTCATCTGCGCGGCGATTTCGCAGTGATCGAGGCGGCGACTGCCTCTCCTCTTCACGCACCGAGGACTTGCCACGGCGCATCTCGCATGAAGCCGCGTCGTGCATCGAGCGCGGCCCTGAGTACCCTTGCTGTCTGTGGCGAAACGTTTCTGGCCCGTGCCGCTCGCCCTCATAGTCGTCACGATCGCGTTCGTCGTCCTCGCGATCGTCTATTCGACCAGTCATCATCCGCGGAAAGCCCTCGGCGCGGTTGTGCTCGCAGTGCTCAGCGTCATCGGCGCAGTGCTCGCTGCGGTACGCGCACGGCATCGGTAGTCGTTCCGGCGGTTGCCGGATGCGCGGCGAATGCGGTGCGGACAGCCCCGACTCCAAGTCAGCGCATCGGCGTCTCGATGACGGCGCGCTCCTGCTGAGCGGTCATATCCAAAGCCCGTGCGTGTTCTTCGTTCGTCGTCCCGGACGCTTCGCCGGGGTCGGTGGGCGGTGACGTGGCGGGACGCCCTATCCGGGCCGCAAGCGCCGCCAGGTCATCCCGGAGCGCCCCAAGGTCCTCTTTATGGGCACGCACGAGGTTGGCGTGTTGGCGTTGCACCTCGGTGCCTACCAGTTCTCGCATCTCATCGACCGCCGAGGCAATCCGTTCAGCGACACCTTGGCTTTGACTCGCGAGTCGATCGTCCATGTCGGATGCGAAGGTCTGGAGTTGCTGGTGGACTTCGGCGCGGACGGTCTGCCGGAGGTCTTCGATGTGTTCCCGACTGCCTCGGCCGAAAAGTTCGTCTGCCACCAGTGAGATCTGGTCGGTTGTCTGGCGTGCCTGCTCAACTGCACCTGTCCAGAGTTGTTGGGCTTGGGATCTCCCGGTTTCGGTGAGCTTTATCCCTGTCGCCAACAGACGCCTCAGATCTAGGGGCTGCGCCATGTCGTCTCCTCTCCGCCAACGACGACCGCGCCTACCGCGCACCGTCGCGCATCATCGCCGGATCCCCCCACCCGGATGGCGCTCACGGCTCGATGCTACGACCAGACCCCCACGATGCAACCCCGACCACCGGCTATCGACAGTGCGGACCAGGCCGAAAGCGCGGCCGGGCAGATCCGGGCACGCGGAGAATGACAGTCGCACGAATGGGAGAGATCCGGCCCGCGGACGCGCCAACGACTGGGCAGATGCTCTACGAAGTCGAAGGCACAGGTGAGTGATGCCACATCCGCTCACCCCGATCCGCCGTCTCATCCGACAAGCTCACATGCGAGAACGACCCGCCAGCACCCACGTGGGTCCCGACCCGTTGATGCGCCGACAGCGTTACGAGCGCGTCCCTGTTCATATCCCGGTACGGGTCGTGTCCGACTCACCGAACGGGATCCGCACAGTCAATGGTGAACTCCTCGGCATGACCGAGACCGACTGCGCGGTCCGCGTGTACGCCAAGGTTGAACCGAACCTGGCGGGGCGGCTCGACATCGAGGCGAACGAGCAGACGGTGCGGCTGGTGGTCCGTGCCCGGTGGACCCAACCCCAGAGCCACGGCTGGACCCTCGGGGTCGACTTCGATCATCCAAACGCCGAGAAGCGTGACACAATCGGCAGGCTCCTCGGTCAGCAGGCCGTTCGACGCCCGCGGAGCGCGATGCTTGCTACGTGGTGATCGCCGATCCTGACGAGACCTGGCCCGGCCTCTGGGTCGAGATCGACTTCGAGATCGGCTATTGCAGTCTCGGCGACGAATGCCGCAACCCGATCCCCGAAGCCCACCAGCGACGGATAAAGGAACGGCCACTCACCAACACTGACGACCTGTAGTCACCCGTTCGGGCAAGGGACCGACAGACGCGCCGCCCCGGTGGTTCATCACACCGCTGGACACGGCGCACTGCGCGGCGTCTGGGGGCTGCGTGAAACGCGTTGAAGCATCACGTCTCGGCACGCAACTCGTGCGCAGAGCCGTGAGCGCGGCGTTAGGTCCGATGGGTCGCACCGCAGTCTTGGCACCGGACGAGCAACGGCGGGGCTACCGCGTCGGGTGCCCGCACTCGGCCAACGTCAGGGTCCGCGTGCCGGAAGCCGGTGCGGCACTCCGGGCACCGCTGCGGCCAACCTGGCATACACACCCCGCAGACCGGATCCCCGGCAATGTCGAGCGAATGGATGCGGGTATGGGGCGGCAGACGTGGCGTCACGAAAAAGAGTTCACTTACCCGCACAAGCCTAGGTTCTGGCCATCTCTGACCGAGTGGTCCAGGACGGCAACGACGGGATCATCAATGGCGACGAACGCGTAGGTACCCGTCACGAAAATGTGCGTTGCGGGCACCAGGTCGGCGGATCCGTCACCGCGGCGGCGTCGTCGCGAGGCGATCGTTGCGCGACGCCACTTAGTGAGCGCGGCGGTCGCTGCGCTCTACGTCGCAACCACGCGATGGCGACCGATGACGATCATCGCCGCCCCCGCGAGAAGGATCACTATGGGAACAATCAGCCACCACAAAAGAATGCTGGACACGAGACCGACAGCAGTGACCACGACCCCGATCATGATCATCCGCGTATCTGGTGCGGGACTACGGGCTGAGCTTCGATCCCACGCGACGAACCCGGCAGCGACTACGAGCAGAATAATACGAAGATCATCCTCGCCTCCAGTTGACCTCACGCAAGCTCGCGTCGGCACACGCCGCCATTTTGGTCGATGCCCGATCCTAGGCAGGCTGCCCGTTATGGCGCGGCCATGCACGGCGTCGAGCGTCATCGCAGCCATGCTTACCGACGTTGGCGAAGAGCACTGCCAGCCGAGCGCAGAACGCCGAACGGCGCTACTCGCTCGCGGCGGTTGCTCGCGCATTGGCGAGCAACAACACGCCCGAGAGAACGAGGCCAATCGTCATCGTCCATCCGTCAGCGCCTAATGCAACCGCAGAGAACGCGATGAGAAACACAGCGGGTGCCAGCGCGAAACGGACCACTTCGAACGCTGGCACTTTCGCCATTGGCTTGGTCTCGCGTGCGTGTCTCAACGCTCGCGGCAACCAAATGAAGCCGATGACGGTCCAGACCGCGTAGCCGAGCACCAACCAATCCCAACCTGGTGCACTTCCCGCATCGCTCGCGAATGCACGCCGACCGGCATTCCAGACTATGAGCAACCACAGGAACAGCACCGCCGCACTGACGTACGGCGCTCGACGGACGAACCCAAACTCGAACAATCCCTGCCGCGGCACCGGGCCAGAATGCCCTGATGGTTGAATACCTGTCACGCGCTGCGGTGGTTTCGTAGCGTCGAGGGTGCGGCAATCGCCAACGACGACCACTATCCCGGCCGCGCTAGCGGACGTTCGGGAAGGGCGTTGGCGCTCGGCTAAACGCGTCCGCGCCACGCGTCCGACTCGCCAATCGTCCGCCAAACAGCGGGAAAGGCGCGGACACCTTGCAATACCTGCACCAGCGCGAAGACCATCAAGAGAACGGCAAGAGCACCGGCCGCGGCCGGGCTGACCGGAACGAGCAAACAAACGACGCCCGCCCATAGCATCCCGCTCCGTGCGACGCGTCGCCACGCGGCGATCGGCTCGCCTGGCTCGCGCATCTTGCGAGCGACCCAGACATTCAGCGTGACCACGAACGCGATCATCGCTGCCCCGAGAAGCGCCAATCCCACTCGCATAGATTGCCCGTCCCCAAGCGACGCCGCACGGACGACCGTCATTCCCGCGCCTACGAACTCGCGTAGAACGCTGCGCCGAGCACGAGCGCTGCTGCGATCTCGATCAGTCCGAGCATTCGGATTCGACGTAGAACCGCCGAGTCAGGTGGTGCGTCGGGACTGGCTCCAAGCCACTGCTGAACCGCCTTGCCCACCGATGAGGGCGGGTTGCCTTCGTCATGTCGGGCTGTTGCGCGGACCTGCCACGCGAATGTCGTGCGGGGCGTGACCACGTTTAGCAATCCGTATGCGAAGAGCGCGAGGAACAGGAGCATGATCACCCATCTCACCCCACATCTTGCCCGTACGCGATCCGCCCGATGCGCGGCGACGACCGTCACCCCGGCCGCGCTAGCGAAGGTTGACGAAGGGCATTGCAGGCCAGCGCCCAACGGCGCAGATATGCGCGCTTGCCGAGATCACTTACGAGGGGGACAGGCGATCACGGTGCTGTCCTCGTTCACGCCCCAGAACGGTTGGGTGCTCAAGCGGTCGTCGCAACGGCGTCGGCGAACGCTTGGGATGGTGTCATCCAGCCGAGGGTCTGTCGAGGTCTGGCGTTGAGCGAGCGAGCGAGCGATGGTGTCGAGCTCGCGTTGTGTGCATTGAGACAGGTCTGTTGACTTCGGGAGATATTGGCGGAGCAGTCCGTTGGTGTTCTCGTTGCTGCCGCGTTGCCAGGGACTTTTCGGATCACAGAAGTAGATCTGCACGCCGGTGTCGATCGTGAACTGGGTGTGTTCGGCCATCTCTTTGCCTTGGTCCCAGGTGATCGAGCGGCGGAGCTGCGCGGGCAGTGTCAAGATCCTTTTGGTCATCGCCTGACGGACTGCCAGTGCACCGTGACCGTTCGGGAGCTTGACCAAGATCACATAACGGCTGTGACGCTCGACCAACGTCCCGATCGAGGTCATCTTCTTGCCAAAGATCAGGTCTCCTTCCCAGTGACCAGGAACGGCCCGATCGGCCACCTCGGCTGGACGTTCCGAGATCATCACCATGTTGCGGATCTTCCCCTGTCCGACACCGCCCTTGGTGTAGGCCTTGGCCCGACGCATCGCCCGACCGGTCCGCAAACAGGCATGCAGCTCTTTGCGGAGCGCGCCGCGGCTCTGCACGAACAGCGACTGATAGATGGTCTCGTGCGACACCTGCATCTCCGGGTCGTTGGGATATTGCTCAGCCAACCACCCCCGAGATCTGCTGGGGAGACCACCAGTCTCCGAGCTTGCGTTCGACAACGTTGCGGAGCCGCCGGCAACGTGCGAGCTTCGCTCGTTTGGGTCGCAACGCCCGACGTTGTGCACCTCGATCGGCCGGCAACGCCCGATACTTCGACCGGCCCCCGTTCGTGTTCACCTCCCGACAGATCGTCGAAGCCGATCGGGCCATCCCACACGCGATCGCCCGAATCGACAGACCCGCCGCCAGGCCCCGCGAGATCTCCTCGCGCTCCGCCAACGACAACCGAAGCTCACAACGCTCCCGCGCGCTCGGACACCTTCCGCCCGCGTCAGCAATGAACGTCCGAAGCGACGAGTTCTGTCGTCCCAGATGCTTGGCGATGCGCTTGACGGGCACGCCCGCCTCTCGCATATCCCAAATCGTCTTCCTATCCTCCTCCGAGAACCGAACCACCCAACACCTCCCGATCGACGACATCAATGTCCGCCAATCAGGCCCGCGTTGTGTTGATCAGTTGAGGACACAGTCCTTCCCTGGTGTAGTAGCGGCGAACCGTTGCACCCGTCACTCCACGACCGGCTCGGAGGTTGCGGCAGAAATGCCAGGCGTGGCACGAACCTCGGCCACGCGAGTGAAAGCAAGACCTCGACGAAGATCAGCAGCGCAAAGACCACGGCAATGGTGCGTATCCATCTTTGCCGCCGCGACGTACCCGGCCCGCCGTCGTTGCCGACTGTGACCGCCACCCACCCATAGTGCCCGATCTGGAGCGGCTACCACGACGACCGTCAGCACCGCTGCGCTTACGGAAGTATGGGAAGGGCATCGCCAGACTCAGCGCAGAACGGCAGTCATGGCGGCGAGATGCTCAATCACCTGACGGTACGGAACTTGGCAGGAGAGATGGATCGTCAGGCGTGAAGACTGCCGGGTCGAACGCGTCAAGTTCCAGGCCAACCACGCTTCCTTTTTGGATTCTCACGATCGGCATCGTCAGGCCCTTCACCGCGCCTCGTAGGTCGCCGCCACCGGGGCGAATACTGAAGAGAACCAAGGGTCCCGAGTACGGGGCCTTTCTGAGATCGAAGAAGACCTGCGTCACCTCTTCGGTTCGACCCGACCGAGCGGGGATGGTCTTCAGCCATACATCGCGCAAATCGAGTCCTTTGAGGAAGTCGTTCAATGCGGGATTGTGGCGGTCGCTCCTTGCCGCGGCAACATCCGCGCTCGAACTGGCGTCAGCCCGTTGGCTGCCGTACACCGGCTCGGGTGGCGCGGTGTCGCCAGGCCCGGTGGGCGGCGAAGGGAAAACGGGCCGCTCACCCGCGAGGACTGACGTCGGCGTTGGAGCGCGAGTTGTGTTGGCCTGTACCGATGCCCGAGGCGCCGGGCTACTGCCACACGCAGCCGCCAACAACGCCAGACCGATACAAGCAGGAAACCGCGCAAACATGTGACGTCCCCGCGAAGGGTTCGGTTCTCTTGGTGAGACCACGCACGCATAGTGCCCTGATGGTTGAGTAGGTGTCACTCGCTGCGGTGGTTTCGTAGCGTCGAGGGTGCCGGCGGGTGTGTCTCGATAGTGCCCTGCTGCCGTTTAGGTTGGCTTTCGAGCGAGGAGTCTGCCCGCCGGTTCCCGTGCTGTGGCGTGGCTCGAAACAGGATCGGCATCCCCGCATCAGGAGTGCCCGCCGCGGCGACCCACTTCTGATCGAGGAGGACACGTGTTCATTATTGGAGTCGACCCGCACAAGGGTTCACACACTGCCGTTGCGATCGATGGCGACGAACGGCTCGTGGGTGAGCTGTTGGTGCGCGCGGATCGTCGACAACGCGAGCGACTGTTGCGTTGGGCGGCGGAGTTCGAACCGCGACTGTGGGCTATTGAAGGCGCGACCGGGACCGGCGCGTTGTTGGCCCAACAGCTTGTCGGAGCGGGTGAGACCGTGTTTGACGTTCCGCCCGCGCTCTCGGCGAGGGCGCGGTTGTTGGATTCAGGCCACAAGGACAAGACCGACCCTTACGACGCACGCTCAGCCGCGATCGTCGCGTTACGAAACCGGAACCTGCACACGGTTGCGCTCGAGGACCATCGTCAGGTCCTGCGGTTGTTGGCGCGACGACACCACCAGCTCACCGCGGCGCGGACCCGGGCGATCTGCCGGCTGCACGCGGTGTTGTGCGAGATGACCGAAGGCGGTCTATCCAAGAATCTCTCGGCGAAACGGGCCGCTTCGGAGCTCCGCAAGGTCCGGCCGGCAGACGCGATCTGGATCGAACGGAAACGGATCGCGGTTGAGTTTCTCGAGGAAGTCCGGCGGACCGACCTCGCGCTCGTCGAGCTCCACGGACGCATCAACGACGCCGTGAAGGCCGCGGGCACGTCCGTGACAGATGTATTCGGTGTCGGACCGATCGTCGCGTGTTACCTCATCGGCCATAGCGGCGACATCAATCGGTTCCCGAGCGCCGGCCATTACGCCCGCTACAACGCAACCGCGCCGATCGAAGCGTCGTCCGGTCCGAAGGTTCGCCACCGCCTGAACCCAAACGGGAACCGGCAACTGAACCATGCGATCCACATTGCCGCGCTGGGCCAGCTCAGTCACGACACACCCGGCCGCGGCTACTACCTCGCGAAACAGGCCGACGGGAAGACACGAAAAGAAGCAATGCGTTGCCTCAAACGCAGGATCAGCGACGCCGTCTACCGACAACTCCGCACCGACCTCGACCACTAACGAGAACGGGGTCCGGGAGGACAATCAGGGGCGACTTTGAAATCCAGCGCGGCCGGCAGATCCCTGAAACCGGCACTTCGGAGAAGTCACTCCCGAACCCGACACCAACGCTACGACCAGCTCGATCCCGCGCGCCACGGGGGTTGACCCAGCGCGCGCAAACAGCGTCCGGAACAAGCCTCTTGACGGCACTGTTGCATTGAGCCGGCGCATCACCGCCTGGACTGTCGCGCGCATTGGAATGGGCGATTTGCTCTGACCGAAGCACGATGTGTTGTTCGGTTCGCGCACCAGATCGGGCCGGTTGAAAGGAACTACGCGTGTCCGTTTTGCGCTAACGCAACAGTGCCATCTGCCCTCATGGAACTCATCGGGGCCACCTTTGCGCATCGGCCACCGAGTGATCAACGACAATCCCGGTTTGCGCCAGCGCCCGAGAGCCGGCGGTCTGGGACAACCTACGACGGGCCTCGCTCTAGGTGTTCAGGGACAGTCGGTCTTGGCTCACTCGGACCACGGTGCGGCTGGGCAGGCGCGCGGCTTACGGTTGAGGGGTGCTGGCGGGAGTAGCGCGTCGTTGACGACCGAGAACGTGGCGCTGTTGTTCACGGACATGGTGGGTTCGACGGCGTTGGCGTCCGGGCTCTTACCCGACGCGGCGGACGAGTTGCGGCGTGCGCATTTCTCGCTCTTGCGTCAGGCAATCGCCGAGGCGGGCGGCAGCGAGGTGAAGAATCTCGGCGACGGTCTCATGGTGGTATTCATCTCGACGTCGGCCGCGTTGTCGTGTGCCGTTGCCATGCAACAGGCCATCGAACGCGACAACCGCGGCCGCGACCACGCGATCGGGCTGCGCGTCGGACTGAGCGGTGGCGAGGTCACGAGCGAGGACAACGACTACTTCGGCGAGCCGGTTGTTGAGGCCGCTCGATTGTGCGCGGTGTGCGACGGCGGACAGATCTTGGCCGCAGAGGTCGTGCGGTTGATGGCGGGCCGTCGCAGCCAGCATGAGTACACCCCGGTCGGATCACTCGCATTGAAGGGACTTTCCGATCCGGTCGAGAGCATCGAGATCGGTTGGGCACCGCTCGGTGGGACTGCTCCGGGTGTCGTGCCGTTGCCTGGCCGATTGGTCGTGCGTCCCGCGGTCGGGGTTGTCGGCCGCGAACCCGAGCTGGCGACGTTGTTGGATGCCTCCAAGCGCGTCGCCGCTGGCGAAGGTCGGGAGGTGGTGTTGATCTCGGGAGAGGCCGGGCTCGGAAAGACCACGGTTGTCGCCGAGGCCGCGCGCGCGGCGTCGGATGCGGGCGCATGCGTGCTGTTCGGGCACTGCGAAGAGGACCTCGCCACTCCGTATCAACTTTTCGCCGAAGCGCTCGGCCACTACGTCACCCACGCCCCCGAAGATCAGCTCGTCGCGCACGTCGACGCGCACGGATCGGACCTCGCCCGGCTGGTCCCCGCCTTGGCGAGCAGATTGCCAGAACTCCCGCCGTCAAAAGCGACTGACGCCGACACCGAGCGCTACTTGCTTTTCGCCGCGGTCGTGGGCCTGTTCGTCGTCGTGTCACAACACCAGCCGGTCGTGGTCGTGTTCGACGACTTGCAGTGGGCGGACAAGGCCAGTCTCCAACTGCTGCGTTACCTCCTCGTGGCCGAGCAGCCGCTGCGCGTGCTCGTGCTGGGGACCTACCGCGACAGCGAGCTTTCACGCTCTCATCCGTTCCTCGAAACACTGGCCGCGCTTCATCGACAGCAGGGCGTCGCGCGCATCGAGCTGACCGGACTCGATGACACGGGTGTGGTCGCATTGATGGAAGCGGCCGCCGGTCATGCACTCGGTGACGCGGCGGTCGGTCTTGCTCATGCGGTGTATCGCGAGACCGACGGCAACCCCTTCTTTGTAGGCGAGATACTCCGAAACCTGCGCGACACAGGCGCGATCTCGCAAGACGCCGAAGGCCGCTGGGTCGCGGGAGCAACGTTCGACGAGAGGTCGTTACCCGACAGCGTGCGCGAAGTCATCGGCGCGCGGGTGGGCCGCCTTGGGCAAGATGCCGAGCGGGTGCTGTCGGTGGCCGCGGTCATCGGTCGCGACTTCGACCTCGACCTGCTCGCACGAGCCGCGACGACCTCAGAGGACGATCTGCTCGACATCCTCGACGCCGCCGCGGCTGTTGCGTTGGTGCGCGAGCCGCCGGATGCGCGTGGGCGTTACAGCTTCGCGCACGCCCTCATCCAGCACACCTTGTACGAAGACCTTGGGCCCAACCGACGGGCCCGCACGCATAGGCAAGTAGCCGAAGCGCTGGAGGATCTTTGTGGCGGCCGGCCAGGAACCCGAGCGGGCGAACTCGCGCGCCATTGGTTCAGTGCCACTCAACCGATCGATCTCGCCAAGGCGATCAGCTACTCGCGACAGGCCGCCGACGCAGCGCTCGCCGCTCTCGCGCCTGCGGACTCGCTCCGTTACTACGCCCAGGCGCTCGACCTCTTCGATCAGGACGACGACGCCGACCCGTTCCTCGGACTCGACCTCGCGATAGGACTCGGCACCGCCCAACGCCAGATCGGGGATCCTGCCTTTCGCCAGACGCTCCTCGACGCCGCCCGTCGGGCTGCCGATCTCGACGACACCGACAGGCTCGTGGCCGCCGTCCTCGCCAACAACCGTGGGTTCTACACGGCCGTCGGTCGCATCGATGCGGACCAGGTCGCGGTCCTGGAGATGGCGCTCGACCACCTCCCCGCCGACCACCCAGACCGCGCCCTCGTGCTTGCCGCATTGTGCGTCGAGCTCACTGTGGGCGCCCCATTAGAACGCCGCCGGGCCCTGGCCGACGAGGCCCTCGCCATCGCGGATGCCTCAGGTGAGGACGCCAACATCGTGCGCGTCCGCAACCACGTCTTTCTTCCACTCATCGTGCCGTCGCTCCTTCCGCAGTCGCTGGCCCGTACGGCTGACGCGCTCGTTCGGGCCCAACGGGTCGGTGACCCGGTGCTGATCTTCTGGGGCGCCTTCAACCGCGGCTTCGCTGCGATGTGCGCGGGCGACATCGACGAGGTGGACCGCTGCAGCGGGCTCACTGGCTCCCTCGCCGCGCAGCTCGACCAGCCGTTTCTCCACTGGATACACACCGCGACGCGTGCCATGCGCGCACAGCTCGCCGGCGACACCGATCAGGTCGAACAGCTGGCGGCGGAGGCTCTGCGAATTGGCGCTGACGGCGGCCAAGCCGACGCGCCCTTCTTCTTCGGCACGCAGCTCGTCGTTGCGCACGTCCAACGCGGCACGGTTCTCGAGCTGTTCCCACTCATGCAGCAGCTGAGCGTCGAGGCCCCCGAACTCCGCGGCGCGGTCGCGGCGACGATGGCCATGGCGAACGCTGAAGGAGAACGCACCGACGACGCGTGTCAACTGTTGGCGGAGTTCGCGGCCACAGAATTCGATCTTCCGATCGACGCCGCGTGGCTCACCGGAATGGTCCTGTACGCCGTCGCTGCCATCGAATGCCGGGACCCGCATGCCGGGGCGCTCTTCGAGCGGCTCGCGCCGTGGGCAGACCAATGGGCCATGACCGGGCCCACGGTCGAAGGTCCGGTAAGCCACTATCTCGGCGGCCTCGCCTCCGTGCTCGGTCGCTACGAGGAGGCCGACACATTCTTCACTCAGGCTGCGGCTTCGTGCGCGCGCGTCGGCGCAAAGTTCTTCGCCGCCCGCACCGACTTGTGGTGGGGCAGGATGCTCGCCGACCGCGATGACCAGGGAGACGCCGAAAAGGCTCGGGACCTTCTCACCGAGGCGCGCAGAACCGCCGCTGCCCACGGATACGCGAACGTGGAACGACGTGCGGCCCAAGCACTACTACAGCTCGGCTGATCGCCGGTCGGCCGCAAGACGCGCGGCCGGACCGTTGCGGAACTTGTGCGCCAGCTTTCAAACCCTCGCGCTGACCCAACCGGACGACGTGGTCGCGATCGCCGACGCGCGCCGCGATGGTTCTGTTGCATTGGCAGAGGGTCGTGCTCGGCGGTCAGCGTGGGGGCATGAGCTCTCGTCGTTGTCGTCCGGTGTTCGCGGTCCCGAGTTCGGCGTTCAAGGGCTTCCGGTTCCCGCCAGAGATCATTGTTCTCGCGGTGCGTTGGTACCTGCGCTACGGCCTCTCGTATCGTGACGTGGAGGAACTCCTGGTGGAGCGTGGGATCGAGGTCGATCACGTGACCTTGTTCCGGTGGGTGCAGCGCTCTACACGCGGTCCTCGCGGATGCGGCTCGGCCGTGCCGTCACGCGGTCGGTGATCGCTGGTTCGTGGACGAGACGTATGTGAAGGTCTCGGGCCGTTGGCGGTACGTGTACCGGGCGATCGACCAGCACGGCCAGATCATCGACGTGTACGTCTCGGCCCATCGGGATATCCGAGCCGCGCGTCGGTTCTTCGCTACGGCGATCGGCGCGCACGGCGATCCGGGCGAAGTCGTCACCGATCGGGCGCCGGCGCTGGCACGAGCGATCCACGAACTCCTGCCTGGCACATTCCATGACACCGCCCAATATGCGAACAATCGGATCGAAGCCGATCACGGCCGACTCAAAGCGCGGCTGCGACCTATGCGCGGACTCAAACGCGACCGAACCGCCAGTGTCGTCATGCGTGGACACGCGTTGATGCAGAACATCCGTCGCGGTCATTACGAACTCGGCGTCGAGACACGAGTGCATCGTCGCGTCGCGGCTGCCTTCACGGAACTCGCCCGCACCATCTAACCGAGACAAGCCGCGAGAGCGCCCGGTCGCGAGTCAGTCCAACTCAACGCAACAGAGCCCGTCGCGTTCGCCGTCCATGTTCACGCCGATCACCACATACACGGGCCGGTTCGCGACTTGGGAGTCGCGGACCTTGATCATGATCGCGTCGATCAACAACACCGGATACAACCGATCGAGCGGACGGCGCTGCTACAGCGACATGTCTTCGACGATCGCGTCGGTGATCTTCGAGATCGTCTCGCGGCTGATGTCGGTGCCGTAGATCTCGAGCAGGTGTGCCTGAATGTCACCGGTGGTCATGCCCTTCGCGTAGAGCGAGATCACGTTGCCGGTCAGGCCATCGAGGCGGCGTTGATGTTTGGGGACGGTCTGCGGTTCGAACGTGCCGTCGCGGTCCCGCGGGACCGCCAACTCCACCTCCCCGACATCGGTCGTGACCGTCTTGCGCGACCTGCCGTTGCGTGAGTTCCCGCTGCCGCGCCCTGCCGGGGTCGTGCGGTTCGTAACCGAGATGATCTGAAAGCTCGACCTCCAAGCCGGTCCGCAAAACCTGGCGGATCATCGCGGTCAACAGACCGTCGTCGCCGGTCAACTCGACGCCCTCGGCGCGGGCCCGCGCGACGAGCTATTCCGCCCACTCACGCATCGCCTGCCACGATCGGGACGCGCCGCCGCCGCCGCCGCCGCCGACGCCGACGACACCTCGTCAGAATTGGTTGTGGTCATGGACACGATCCTCCCCAGCCCACGACTCTCGGTCGTGGACCCTCAGATCAGGCCACTTACACAAAGTTCCTGACAGTCCCATGTTGGCGGAAACGCATACGTTGAAGAACGCTTCGATAGCTCGACGGTTGGGGGATCCGCAGGTCCGCGCCGGGAGGGGCCGGATCGCTGGGGGTTGCCGGTGTCGATCATTTTCGGGGTGGTGTCGACAACGCGTCGGCGATTGCGCGTACGAGGTCGAGGATGCGATGTGTTCCTTGGGCGTCACCCTTTTCGAAGTCGTCGCCGCGGACAGCCATGGTGTTGGTTACGTGCGCGACACAGACGATCGCGGCTCCGCTCGACTGCGCGTACGCGTACAGCGCGGATGCTTCCATCTCGACGGTAAGGATCCCGGCGTTGCGAGCGGTTTCGATGGCAACGGCGGTCTCGCGAAACGGGGCGTCAGTCGTCCAGGAGCTGCCGGCGTAGACCGGCACGTCGAGCTTGTCGAAGGCACCTTCAAGGCGGCCGCGCAGATCGGTGTGCAGGTACGACCATTCGGATGGCGGTTGGTAGTGGAGGCTGGTGCCCTCGTCACGCCAGGCCTGTTCGATCAGCACGAAGTACGGTGGCGTCGCAAGGGGGGCGATACGCCCCGCGGACGAGATCGACACGATCAAGCGGCAACCGGAGGCGACGAGCTGTTCGGCAACGAGTACTGCGTAGGGTGCACCCACCGCGCATGGCACGATCCCGACTTCACGCTCTCCGACGCTCGTTGACCACAGCTCTGAGTGATAGCAGGCCCACGACTCGTGTCGCTTAGCCTTGTTGTCGACCCGAAGATGTCGGACCGTGTCGCCGTCGGGATCGAGCAGGCAGACTTCGGGCACGGGCTCGTCGCGAAGGCCGCGTTGACGCCTGGCCTCGCGCAACAGGTTGTCGACGCGGAACACCGAGGGCCGGTTGTATGCCTTCGGCACGAAGATAGGCGGCACATCGTCGCTCACGACGTCACAACCACCGGCGGCGCGTCGCGCGCGTCTCCGTCGCGTGCGGGGAGGGATAGATTCGGCGGGAATGCGTTCGGGGGATGAGCGGGTTCCCGTCACGTTCTTCGCCGCAGGATCGGAATCGAGGCTCGTGGCACGTACCGAGGTAGCCGTATCCAGCACTGATGCGGGGGAGCGGCTCGGCGCCGAGCCGGTCGTGCTCAGCTTCTCGAGCCGTCGGGTGATGGCGGTGGTGAGAATCGCGGCGGGTGTGCTGTGGCTGTCGAACCTCGGCTGGAAGACACCATCGGACTTCGGTGTCTTGCGCAACTTCACGCGCGACGCGGTCGACCATCCGGTCGTCGCTCCCTACTCGTGGCTGACTGAGCATCTGATTCTCCCGCACTTCACCTACTTCGCATGGACCGTGCTATTCCTCGAGACCCTGCTCGCAGCGTCGTTGATGGTCGGGCTGTTCACTCGATTGTTTGGTGTTATCGGCGTCGTGCAAGCTGCCTTCATCGGCATGTCGGTTGCCCATGCGCCCGGTGAGTGGCCGTGGTCGTACTACCTGATGGTGATGGTCCACGTCACGATCGTTGCCACCGCCGCGGGCCGCACATGGGGACTTGATGAACTGCTCCGGCCGATCTTGCGGGCGCGTCGCTCGCCGTGGGCGGCATGGCTCTTGCGGTGCACATGAGCCCGCTCTCCAAGCTGTACCGCTATCAGCTCGCATGGGGGACCGCGGGCACGATCGCCGGTCTGTTCGGCTTGTTCCACTCCCGCGGTCTGTCCTTCACGTCGGCACGCGGCGCCGAGACCGGCCTGCCGCACTACGAGCTGCACTGGATGACCTACAACCGGCTCGGCGCGCTCGTTGCCGTGGGCTTGGCGGCCCTCGGTGCCGTCGCCGGTGCGACCCGCAAGCCGGCGCTGGCCGGGATCGCCGCCGCCGGTTTTGCGCTTGTTGGGCTCCAAACGCTTGTGCAGTGGCGGACCGGCCATGGCGACAACCTTCTCGGCTCGACCGGACCGACGTTGGGGTTTTCGGTCGCGCTCATGCTGGCGTTCGCTATCACGGCACTTCTCGCGGGTCCGCTCAGTGCCATCGAATACGACGAGCCGTCACGCGAATGAACAGCTCGCAGTGTTTGGGCGTCACGCGCACGGGAACGAGCTCGCCAGGACGTCGCCCCTGATGCGATGCGTCCGGTACTCGGCGCGGATCGCCTCGATCGTCTCGTCGAGCGGCTCCCAGCTGTCGCGCACTTTCATGGCCGGGTCAACTGCGGCGACGGGATGCCACCACACGCCTTCATTGGTGACACATACCTCGGGGATGAGCGACGCGCGCGAGACGTCGAGTCCTCGGTTGGCCGCGCCCTGGTGGGCAACGCGGCGGACGACGCGCTGATCGGCATCGAGCCGAAGGTCGTCGAAGAGCTCTCCCAGCTTCGCGGCGGTGTCACCCGCATCTGCGCCGAGGGTGGCGGCGACACGCACCCGAAATCCGAGGTCGATCGCAAGACGGATGCCCGCGAGCGCACTCGCGAAGCTGCCGATTCCGCGGTGTCGGTCGTGCAGTTCCGGTGTGGCAGCGTCGAGGCTGATCTGCAACGTGAGTCCGTCGCGGGGAAGCGCCTCGAGTCGCCGCCGTCGTTCTCCGTGAAACAGCATGGCATTCGTGAGGACCGTCGTCGGGAGTGCGCGGGTCGCGATTCGTAGCCGCGTGTCAAGGTCGGTGAGCATGAACGGCTCTCCGCCGGTGAGGTACAGCTCCCGCACGCCGACGCCGGATGCTGCCTCGACCAATCGTGCAAACGACTCCACACCGACGATGCGGGGCGCGGCACGCGGCGACGACAGCACGCAGCAGTAGTCGCACGCCAGGTTGCAGTGAAAGTTCGTGTAGATCCACAGTCGGTATCCCGGCCGGCGCTCGGGAGGGAGCGCCGCGATCGGGTCGTCAACCCGGCCGCGCAGCACCTCGACACTGTCGAGATGCACCGCGAGCAGCGTGTTCCCCGACGCCTCCGCCCAGCGACGCGCAACCGCAACGTCATCCGGCCCGTCAACCGTGACGTGGACCGACGCGCCGGCCGCGGTCGCACCCAACGCTTCGACGAGCCGCAAACTCAAGCGGGTCGACACGATCGTGGCCTCACCAATCGTCTGCGATCCCTTGCGCCTGCATCGCGGTGAGCAATGAGCGATAGCCCTCGAGCTGGGGGCGCCTCCACGCCCGCAGACCTTCGAGTTCGAGGATGCGCCGATGCTCGGGAACGTTCCAATCCATCGTGAGCAACTGCGAGACCCAACGCTCGGCGCGTTGATCGTCGAGCGTCGGCAAGGCAGTGAAGTTGCAGTGGTTGTACGGCTCCGACGCCCAGATGACGGCAAGATCGCGGATCGTGTCGTCGCCGGCCGCGGTGAGCGCGTCCCAGGTGTTGATCCCGACGGCGGCGGCGTCGGCGTCGTCGTCTATCACCGCGCGCAGCGCCTCGAGATCCGAACGCCCGGTGTCGCCGTGCTTGCCGACATCGGAGTCGAAGATCAGCAATCTGACGTCGTCGGCGGCGATGCCGGCCCGGGCGAGGAAGTGCAGCGGGAGAATACGCGCTTGTCCGGAATCGCGCGACCCTAACGCCACGCGTTGCCCCTGAAGCGATTCGAGGCCGTCCAATCCAGATCCGGCGCGGCCGATCATCAGGGTCTTGAACACGAGATCGGTGTCGCGCATCGCGAGCGCGCGCGCTTGCCCTTCGGTGCGGCGCAGCGTGCGCGCCCACGCGACGTTCGTGTTCCAGGCGATATCGACATGGCCCGCCAGAAGCGCGTCGACCTGCCGTTCGTAGTTGGAGAACAACACGAAGTCCATCGGAGTCTCGCTCGTACGGAAGAAGTCGCGCATTCCCTCCCAGATCGGAACGACGTTCGCGCTGTAGGCGACCGCGCCGACGAGAAGCTCGCTGTCAGACGATGCTCGGGCTCCCATCAGAACAGATCCATTCCGCACAGCGCCCGGCCCGCGAGGTCGAACAAGGCATCCGACGTCGGAGCCATAACGAAGCCGGCGCGCGCATCACGGTACGGGCGGTCGACGGCAACGTGCTTCGAGAAGCCCGCTCCGCCCGCCACACGCAACGCCGTCTCGGTGATGCGCAACGCCGCCTCGTTGCAGGCCGCTTTCGTCGCCAGCACGGCGAGGGTCGTCGTGTCGTCCGGGACCTCGACCCGCCGGGCGGTCTCGCGCAACATCGCCTCGTGCGCGAACAAGTCAGCCCACGCCTTGGCAAGATACGCCCGGATCGTCGGCAAGTCAGCCAACTTCGAGTCGAGATGCTCGAATCGCGCGGCTGAGGCGTGCGCGATCGCCGCGTCGAGCGCCGCCCGCGCCAGGCCGAGCGAAACCGCGGCGTTCCCGAGGTTGAACCACGGCAAGACGACCCGCATCATCAGCCCGAACCCCGCCTTCTCGGCACCGAGTCGGGCGTCATCACCAACCTCGATATCAAGACGCACCGGTGCCGAGTCGTTCCCGCGCAGCCCCAACCCGTCGAACCGACCCGCGACCGTGACGCCGGGCGCGTGCCGGTCGACGACATACAGGTTCGATTCCGCCGGACCATCGGCGCTCTGGGCGAGGGAACTGACGACATAGATGTCGGCGACCGACGCCGACGTAACCCAACTCTTGTCCGCCTCGATCCTGACCCTGTCCGACGCAACGCGAGCCGCCTTCGAGACCGGCGCCCAGAAGTGGCTGCGCGATCCCTTCTCGCTGAACGCCAGCGTGGCGAGCTGCGAGCCGGTCGCGAGGTCACGCAGCAGCGACTCGCCGCCCCGTGCGGGCGGCGCCGCCGCCACGACCGTCGCCGCGCAGCAATGCATGAGGTAGATCATCGACGTCGAACCGCACGCGGCGGCGACCGTCGCGACCGCGTCGACGAAGGCACCGGGAGACGCGTCGAGTCCGCCAACGCGGGCGGGCAGCGTGATGCCGAGCAGTCCCGCGTCGGCGAGCGCCCGTACCGCGTCGCGAGGGGAGCTCGCCTCGCGATCGGCTGTCTCGGCGCCGGCGGCGATCGTCGGGACGACCTTGTCGAGCCGATCGTGCACGTCGTTCATGAGCTGCGGCCTCCGTCATCCAGTGCGTCGCGAAGGGGAGAGCTTGTCATGGTCGCCGTCGCTCGCGTGGGGTCGTGCAACCGAATGTTCTTACGATTTCGTGAAGCTTCGTCGCCGCTGACGCATGGCCGAGGCGTGGTCATCGCCCGGGGGGCCGGATCCGGAACGAGGCGAGGTAGCCGACGCTGGAGACGACATAGGGCACCAGGTAGTTGACCAAGATGCGCACGCCCGTCGCCCACGTCGCGCTGCCGTTCAGGACGGTGCTGCCCTGGTTGGCCGCCGACAAGATGGTCCCGACGACGAGCGCGACCTTCAGCGCGACGTGTGCTGTTGCTCCGATGACGATCAGCCGTGTCGCCTGCCAACCCGTCGTCCACGAAAGGTCCCGTGCGCCGCGTTGGGCGCTCATCGTCGTTGCGCCTGTCGGTCCACCGGCCGAAAGATCCCATGCTTTCGCGCGCGACTGCGACGCGCTCGCGTGAGATCATTGAATTCTATAGATCCGATGACGCGCAAGGCGTTCTCCCCGTGTGCCGGGCACGTTGTCGGCCACCCAGAGCGCGCCGTCGGATGCCAGCGCGAACGCGAACGGATTATTCCATCCTCCCGAGAGCACGACCGGCTGCTGCGCGGGTTCGCCGTCAGGATCGAGGAGCAACAACTTTCCGTTCGGCGCATGCTCATCTGCGACTCGGGAAGGATCCAACAGGTCGCCGATCCCGACGATCAGACGCCGCCGGTTCGGGTCGTAGACGAGGTGTCCGCCGTTCGCGAGTGAGGCACTCGGCGGTCCGTGCCACACGGCGCGAAATGTCGGGACGACCTCGGCCACTTCGATCGGCGATCCCGATGCCGTGCCGAGGACGAACACGCCCCCTTGACACCTATTACCTAACCAATGCTTTATCGGCTCGGGTCGCGGCTAGCAATCCACAGGATTATCCACAGCGTCCTGTGGGTTTGCGGGCGCACTGCGAAGGAGCTTCGCCATGAGGCGTAGACGGAGTGGGGATTTCTCTCAGGTCGCGCGCGCGGTCGTAGAAGAGGCCGTAGCGAAGCACGACGAGGACGCACCGGAGGACGTCGATCCTGAAGAGGTACTCGACGGCCGTCTGGACGCTCCCCCGCCGCGGAAGCGAGCGACAGGATGAGCGAAGCCAACGGCAAGGTCGATCGAATTGCTCAACTTCGGTACTACGAAGAGATCAAGCGACACGTTCTAGAGAGCGGCGACGAGGCAGCGATTCGTCGCCTTGAGGCCCGTGAGCGTGAGGGCTACGACGAGACGTTCTGGCAGCAAGAGTTTCCTGCGCCGAGCGAGCAGTTGAGGAATCACCTAGAAGCTCTCGGTATCCACTAGACCCGAGGCCGTGAACTGGCTACTGACAATCGACCCCGACGTTGTCAGCAGATGGATATTCACTGCCGATCCCTCGCGCTCCAAAAGAGAAGCGCTTGGAGCGTGGTTCGACTCGCTCGCACGGTTCGTCGATTTTCGTACTTCTGGGTGAGGCGCGAGACGCTGTGCAACGAGGCAGTTGGCGCGTGATTCGCCGTTGCCGGGGCGGTTTGCTGCCCGTCATTTCGTGTCCCCGATCGGCACTCATGCCATGTCGGTGCCGAAGGTGCGACTGAACGTTGTGGGGGCGCGCTTCGAGGAGGGTGAGGTGTCGGTGACCTGAGGAGGATGGTGCGCCGAAGCGCGTAGGACGCCGGTTCCCGGCTCGTGTCGCCGAGGACGGCCTCGTTACGGTCGAGGTTCGTCGGTGATGGCGCCATGGCACCGCTTGTACTTCTTGCCGCTCCCGCACGCGCACGCTCGTTGCGCTCCTGCGCATTCGGGCGCACGAGTCCTCGGCGAGACACCGTAGTCGTCGTCGTGGCGCTCTGTTGGCGTAGCACTTCGCGCACCACCTGCTCAGTAGTCGGCTTCTGCTCAGGAGTGACCTTCTCGGAAGATGCGTCATGCCGCGGTACGAACGCCTGGACTACGGCGAGAACCGAGAGGATGAGGCTGAGGAACGAATACCAGTCGTTCTTGGATTCGGGGCGCAGGCGACGAAGCGTCGGGGCAAACCAGGAAGCCTTCTCTTCGACTTGCCGCACGACCGCGGCGGCGTCGGCATGACGCTTGCGCGCAGAACGAAGGATCTCGGCGAGCTCAAGGATGTCCTCTCGGGTTCGCCCGTGAGCAACGGTGAGCACTCCGTCAACGACCTCGTAGAAGCCGTCGAGGAAGCGACCATTTCGTCCGCAGCGCGGGCAACGGCCGGCGGCAACGTCGTGAACGTGGACCGTGGATTCAGAATCCATTCCGATGCCGAGGCTCGGCTGGAAGATCGCGCCGCAGTTGTTGCAGACGGCGGGAATGTGATGGATCTCGTCGTCGGCCACGGTGTCGAGTATCGCGCCGCGGGCGAAGGACACAGCGACGTGACGGCGCTCGACGAACGAGTCAGCCGTATGACTTTGGTGTGCGGTCCGACGCAAGAACCTGGATCATCCGCCTTTTCACGATGTTCGGGTGCTTCGTCATGGTCGCGCCGACCCAGTACCTATGGGAGCGCGACGGGGCCGAAGGCCAAGCGGCGCGTTATTCGGGTGCTCACCCGTAATGGTGGATCTGGATGGCTGGCTATCGTTCGGGTCGCATGCAGGTCGGCGATGGTGAGCGACTCGTGGAGGACGCCCAGGCAGCGTTCGACGCGTCGGACTGGTTGACTGCGTTTGAAGCCTTTGGGCGGGCGGATGCTGATGTGCGGCTCGGTGTGGAGGATCTTGAGCGTGCGGCGCTGTCGGCGATGTGGGTATGCGAGTTTGAGCCTTGTATCGACTTTCGTCAGCGTGCGTTCGGTTTGTGTGTCGCTGCGGGTGAGGTGCGGCGCGCGGCTGGATTAGCGATCGAGTTGTGTTTCGATCAGGCGGGTCGTCACCGTGACGCGGTGGCGCTCGGGTGGGCGTAACGCGCGGAGCGGTTGCTGGACGGCTGCGAGCCGTGCTCGGAGCTGGGTCGGTTGGTGGAGTTGCGCGCGATTGTCGCGCTCCATATCGAACACGACGTCCCGACGGCGCTTCAACATTATGAGGAAGCGTTGCGGATTGGACGAGTGTCGAACGACGCGGACGTCGTTGCGGGTGCGTTGGTTGGTTCGGGAACGGCGTTGGTGCGACTGGGCCGGGTTCGCGAGGGACTCCGTTTGGTCGACGAGGCAATGATCGATGCTGTGTCGGGACTTCTTGGACCCGTCATGACGGCGCGCATCTATTGCAACACGATCAGCTTGTGTCAGGCGTTGGGCGACATTCGGCGCGCGTTCGAGTGGACCGAGCAGGCAGTGGCATGCTCGACCCGTCCGGGCATGGGCGACTGGCCGGGTGACTGCCGCATGCATCGAGCCGAGATCACCCGACTTCGAGGCGATTGGGCCGGTGCAGAAGCCGAGTTACATCTGGCGATGGCCTCGCTCGAACGGTGGTCCCCAGATCATCTCGGCCAGGCGTGCTATGAGCTTGGCGAGATTGCACTGCGGCGCGGCGATCTCGCCGCGGCCGCCGACCGATTCGAGCGCGCCGCCAAGCAAGGCAAGGATCCGCAACCGGGCTTAGCAATGCTGAGACTTGCGCAGGGCGATGAGGCCGTCGCGTCCGCGCTCTTGCGCGTCTCCGTGGAAAACGCCGGCGATGCAGACCCGCTCGCGGTTGCGGAACTCCTGCCTGCGATCGTCGAAGCGCAGCTCGCGTGTGGCGATATGCAGGGCGCCCAGGACGCCGTGGACCGGCTCGGCGACATCACAGCGACCTACGACACAGTGCTTTTGCAGGCGCGTACGGCACGAGCCGGGCGCGGGTGGCTTTAGCCGGCGCCGCGGCCGATGAGGCTGTCACCTCGGCGCGCGCTGGGGTCAATCTGTGGAGCGACGCAGGAGCGCCTTAAAAGACCGCGCAAACGCAGCACCTCGTGGCCGAAGCGGCGATCCGTATCGACGACCGGCTAGTCGCGATCGTCGAACTCGACGCCGCGCTCGCCGCGTTCGCCAGCCTAGGCGCGAAGCGCGATATCGAGGCTGCACAAACTCTTCGAGATCGCTTGGGCAGCACCGCGATCGGGCGTCAGGTCCGCCGCACGTTCATGTTCACCGACATCGTCGACTCCACACGTCTGGTCGCCGAGATGGGAGACGAACGCTGGTCGACGGTCTTGCATGCTCACGACCTGACGATCCGAGACCTCTTGGCGCAGTACGGCGGATCAGAAGTGAAACAACGGAGCGGCGGTGACGGGTTCTTCGCCGTCTTGGCGAGCCCGACCGGCGCTATTGACTGCGCGGTCGCGATACAGCGGTGCTTCGCCGAGTATCGCAACGCGCAAGGCTTCGCGCCCGAACTACGAATCGGTGTTCACGAGGCCAACTCGCTCCTCTGTGGGAACGACTTCGCCGGCCTCGGCGTGCATGAAGCCGCGCGCATCGCCGCACATGCCGATGGCGGCAGCATCCTCGCGAGTCAAGCCACCGTGACCGCAGCCGCCGCGACCGCGACCGCGGCACGAGAGGTCGCGTTCAAAGGTCTGAACGATCGCCTCGCAGTACCGGACATCCTCTGGAGTGCTGCAACCGAGAAAGGGCCGTGACATGACAGACGCCTACGTCCTGCGCAACATGATCGAAGCCGAACAGGTCGACTTCGCGGAACTCCTGCGCGAGCTAACGCCCGAACAGTGGGCGCTACGGTCGCTGTGTCGAGGCTGGACGGTACACGATGTTGTGCTCCACATCGCCTGGCACTCCCACACCACCGACGTTGCTCGCGTCCTTGAGCTAGCCCGCTTCCGACTCTCCGAGGCGCGCGTACACGAGCCTGACCGCGCCCGACCCACCCACGAACTCATCGACTGGCTCGCATCGCCCCCGACACTCGCACGCCCATCCAACATCCGCACCCAACTCGCCGAACCGCCATCCACCAACAAGACATACGACGGCCGCTCGCAATCATGCGCACGATCCCGGCCGAGCGGCTCAACGTCCTGCTCGACTTCGCACTCACCCGGACAGGCGGTAGCTCCCTCTCATCCGCCAGACGACGAGGCAAAGGACTACGGCTTGTCGCCAGTGACATCGGCTGGGCTGCCGGAAGCGGACCCGAAGTAAACGGGACAGGCGAAGCCATCTTCATGGCGCTCAACGGTCGCTCCCACGCGATAGCCGACCTCTCGGGCGACGGAACACACACACTCGCCAGTCGCATCAGGTAACAGACCGGACCGTCGGTAACCCGCGCAGCACATCCGCAGCGTCGCCGCGCCGCCGTTGACGCACATTTTGCCGCTCGGCCCTCGTTCTCGCCGAGACCAGGCCGCGGCACATCGCCAAGGCCGACGTGTCCCATAACAACGCCCACCTACCCGTCTCCGAGCATCCCAGACCGCCGTGACCGTGACGTTCGCGATCGTGGACGATCCCACATCGGTGGCATCGCGATGGCGGTTCTAGTGCGTCCTGAGTGTTCGGACGTCCGCGACTGCCGCATGTGGAGGTGGCGGCGAGGTCGCGGGGTACTCGGTGACGTGCGGGGGCGCTTCGCTCGCCGTGGTTGGGTGTGTGAGGGCCGGGCATACTGCCGGGGATGGAGGAAGGGGGTGCCTTCGGGTCGGCGGCGTTGGCTGGCCGATATGAGCTCGGGTCATTGCTCGGTCATGGTGGGATGGGCACGGTGCGCGATGCCACTGACCGTCGCCTTGGGCGACGGGTGGCCGTGAAGATCCTGCGCGCGGATCTCGCCGAACAGCCAAGCGCTCGACGCCGCTTCGAGACCGAGGCCCACGCGGCTGCGCGTCTCGCTCACCCCAATGTCGTGACGGTGTTCGACAGCGGGGAGGCCGAGGGCGTCCCGTTCATCGTAATGGAACGCCTTCCGGGCAGAACTCTCGTCGACGAGATCGCGGCCGGGCCGCTGTCCGTCGATCGGGTCCGCGAGGTTGCCCGCGAGATTCTCGCCGCCCTCGAGGCTGCACACGAGGCGGGGATCATCCACCGTGATATCAAGCCGGGAAACGTGTTGCTCACCGAGGACGGCCATGTGAAGGTGAGCGACTTCGGCATCGCCAAGACTGTCGACGATAACGATCAAACGCAGACGGCCGAGCTAGTTGCCACGCCGGAATACTTGGCACCCGAACGTCTCGCTGGCGATCCGGCTTCGAAACGAAGTGACCTGTATGCGGTCGGCGTATTGCTCTATGTGGCGCTGAGCGGACGGCGTCCCTTCCAAGGTGACACGCCGCTGGCAGTGATGCATGCGATCGAGCACGGACACCCCGAACCACTGTCCTCGGTGCGGCCCGCGCTCCCGGCCGACGTCATCGCCGTGGTTGAGCGCGCGATGTCTCGCGACCCGAGCCGACGATTCGACTCTGCCGCGAACATGGCCGCAGCGCTCGAGCCGTCTGCGGAACTCGACGCAACTGTGCCGATCGACGCCGATCGCGGATTGGGAACGGTGCCCGTCAATCTCGTGGCGCGTGATGGCATCACCCAGACCATGCACTTCCCGAGCCCCCAAGGCGTCAGCCGTCGACCGACCAGACCACGAACTCCGCGGCATCTCGTCGTCTTTGGTGTCGGTGTCGCAGTCGCAGCCGCTCTCGTCGTAGGAGTCGTCGCGAGCCAGAAGGGCCGGGGACACCCCGCCACATCGCTGCCGGCAACGACTGTGGTAAGGGTAACGCCGACCACCACGAGACTTCCCCCTCCACTTGACGGCGCGATCCGCAACCTCGAACAAGCGGTCGCGAAATGACGACCCACGCTCCGCGACTCGTAGTCGCACTTGCACTGGCGGCGGCGTTGACGCTCGGTGGCTGCGGCGGCGGGAGCGACGGCGGAGTTTCGGCTACCGCGCGAGCACAGCTCGAGCCACTCGTTCGACAAGTCCGTCGCGCCGCCGAATCGCATGACCGCCAAGGAACCGAGCGGGCACTCGCAGAGCTGCAACGAGCCGTTGCCTCCTCCCAGAAGAATCGCGACATCAGCCCGACAAGAGCCGCGCAGATCCTCGCGGCCGTCGCCCAAGTCGAAAGCCGCCTCACCCTCATTCCGACCACAACTACAACGACCACAACAACGACAACGGCGCCCCCCGGCGGGCACGGTCACGGCAACAAGAAGGACGGCGGCAAGGAAGGCGACGGCAACGGCGGAAACGACTGAGCTCGCGAACACGCGTCGCCGTCTTCTACGGCCAAGGGCCCACCGTGATGAGTGACGTCGGCCACCCGGCCTCATGTTGCGGGCCGGCGGGGACGAAACGCTTCTTGCTGCTGGGAGTGCAGCATGGACGAAGCGTTGATCTGTCACCTGCAAGTTGGTCGCCTCGGTGATGGGGAGCTAGTGGCGAACCCGGCGTCCTTTTCGGCTCATAGCGGAGTGGAAGAGGGTTTGTCATGGATGGGCTCGCCGTAGTGGCGCCTCAGGGCCGGATCCGGGTCTGGCGGGGTGCGACGGGTGGAACCGGTCGCACCTGGGCCGCACTGACCGTCACCTTCGCGGTGCTCGGTGCCGCGATCGTGGGGCCGGGTGCTGCTTCCCGGACCAAGGGATTCACCACCGAGACAGCCCAACAGGCGTTCGACCCGTTCACCGTCGGCGGACTCGGACTGTCGATCGTCGAAACCATGTGCGGCCTCGTGCTCGCAGCCGAGCGCTCGTCTCGCCGTGGCCCGCAACGCCAACACGGTGGCGAACGATTCCTCGTCTTGGCGTGACGAGCCCCGCAGCGCGGCACATGTGTGCAGGAGCTGTCCGAGACCCAACGACCGTAACCGTTCGCGCAGGCTGTCAGGCGCGTGCCGCCGGCGGGCGAGACACGATGCATGGGGCCGGGGTTCATCGCGCAGCTCGGACCGCGGCAGCCGTCCGTCGTCGTAGTCGGTGCAGCCGGGACCGTACCGTCGGCATGCACCATCAGCGGAGCACGCCACCGCACTTGTGCGCTTTCGACGGCGGGGTGGATGACCCGACGATACCGGTGAGACCGTCGGCGACTCGAGGGGTCAGCCGATGGTTGCGGTGCCGCCGCTGACGGTCATGTTGAGGGAGGCCGTGATGAGTGATTTGACGGCGAGGCTGCCGCTGCCGACGAGACTGACTTGTGCGGCGGGGGCGTAGATGAGGCCGTTGTAGCCGTTGACGGTGCCGCTTCCGGTGAGTGTCATCGCGTTCGCGTTGGTGCGGTTCTGGTAG
>JBBRXX010000053.1:0-29146 GCA_038238245.1 Acidimicrobiia bacterium | reverse complement strand
TTTCAGTTGTCGCCAAGCGACGAAGGAACGACAGCGTGGCCGCTTCATCCGAGGCGTTCAGGTACTCCCAGATACCGCGATCGAGGTGCGAACGCGACGCCGCCAGCATCACCCACGTCAGCAGTTCGAGGTCCCTCTCGGTGGCACGGCGGATCCGAATGCCCATTCGACACAGGCTAGTAGTGCCTTTGGGAGACACACCAAGCTCGCCGCGACGTTCGCACACAACTGCCGATCGGCACTCGCCATAGCCGCTCCCGATCGGGCAATCTGTACGCTGCGTGTCGCCGACAGATTTCGTCCCACCGGATTTTGCGGTTCCAAGCGAGGCGACCTTCGGTGACCTCCGATTGGTTCCGCTCGGACCGGAACACAACGCGGCCGACTACGCAGCGTGGACGTCGAGCATCGACCACATTCGGGCCACTCCCGGATTCCCCGATGGTTCGTGGCCGGTTCTGATGTCAGTCTCCGAGAATCTGCGAGATCTTGAAAGACACGCCGAGGATTTCCGACTGCGGCGGGGCTTCACGTACACGGTGCTCGATGCCAACGGCGAAGTGATCGGATGCGTGTACATCTATCCGTCGAGTGACGAACACGTTGACGTGAAGGTCCTTTCCTGGGTTCGCGTTGACCGAAGCGATCTGGATCGGCCGCTCTATGAAACCGTCCGAGCTTGGCTACGCAACGATTGGTCCTTCGGAGTGGTTGAGTACGACGAGCGTATTGCGGAGTAGCGCCGCCGAAGACGAAGCTCGGCAGGCGCACATAGCTGCCGTTCGGCGCTCGCACAATCGCTCCAGAGCGGGCATTCTGCGTGCTGTGGTTGACGAGGTCGAGGTACTCCACGGTGGTGTGGCGAACGCGGGCGCAGTCGTTCGCGTTGGTGACGAAGTGCTGCGGCCCGCGCCGTCGAACAGCCCCACCATCCACCGTTTTTTGCGGCATGTCGGGCGGAGCGGCGTCGCGATCGCGCCCGAACCGACTTCGGTCGACGGTGGACGTGAGCGGCTGCGGTTCATTCCGGGTGATGTCCCGATCCCTCCGTTCCCTGCCTGGGCGCAGTCCGATGCTGCGTTGGCTTCGATCGCGGAGCTGATCCACGTACTGCATGACGCCTCGCGCGGTTTCACCCACGACGGCGGCGATGTCTGGAGCCCAGAGATGGCCGACCCTCAGCCCGGAGGGTTGGTCATATGCCACAACGACGTATGCCTGGTGAACGTCGTTTTTCGAGGTGGTGTGGCGGTTGCGCTGCTCGACTTCGATTTTGCGGCACCCGGACGACCGAGCCACGACCTGGCATGTTTCGCTCGCATGTGCGTGCCCGTCGACGACGAAGTCAGCCGCGCGAATGTGGGCTGGAACGTGACGCGCCTTTCGCATCGGTTGCGCCTGATCGCTGATGTGTATGGGTGCGCGGCGAGCGACCGGGGGGAGATCATGGCCTCGCTGGACCACGCAATCGCGCGCGGGGGCGAGTTCGTGCGGCGTCATGCCGAGGCGGGCGAGCCCGGCTTCGTTGAAATGTGGGCGTCCATCGGCGGAATGGCACGCTTCGATCGCCGACGCAAATGGTGGGGACGAAGCCGGGACGACTTCGCCGCGGCGATGCAGCCATGACGACGGAATCGCGGCTGCGCCATAACTGCAGTTCGGCGCTCGCGATGCGGGCGACAACGACGAACCGATCGGCGCTCAGAACAACGTCCCCGAGCCGGCGATAGGGGGCTATCCTCCAGGGGATTTTGGCCGCGCGTTCTGGGACGTGAGCGGCGGTGCTGACTGAGGGACGTCGCCGTAGTCTTCCGGAGTGTGACGCCGGAGACGCGCTACGCCCGAAACGGCGATGTGCACATTGCCTATCAGGTGTGGGGCGGCGGTGACCTCGACCTGGTGCTCGTCCCCGGATTCATCTCGCACGTCGAGCTGTACTGGGAGCTGCCGGCCGCCCACCGCTACTTCGAGCGGCTCGGCTCGTTCGCGCGCGTGATCTTCTTCGACCGTCGGGGCACCGGACTCTCCGATCCGTTCACCGTCGAGACGGCGCCTGACCTCGAGACCCGGGTGGAGGATCTCGCGGCCGTCATGGACGCAGCGGGCTCGGCCCGGGCCGCCCTCGTCGGCCTGTCCGAAGGCGGACCGACCGCGATCCTCTTCGCCGCTACCCATCCGGAGCGAACGCAGGCGCTCGTGCTTCACGGCACCATGGCGCGCACCACGTACGCCGATGATCATCCGTGGCTCCCGAGGGTCGAGGCCTTCATCGAGGCCGGAAATGAGCTGCTCCAGCCGGCGTGGGGTCGAGGAGTCGCGATCGACGTGAGTGCGCCGTCAATGGCGGACCAGCCCGAGGTCGTCGCGTTCTACGGTCGGCTCGAACGCATGTCGATCACTCCGGGGATGCTGGCGTCGGTCGCGGCCATGTTCTATGACACCGATGTGCGGGCGGTGCTTCCGGCAGTGCGGGTGCCGACACTCGTGGAGCATCGGCTGGGTGACCGTCTCGTCAACGTACGCAGCGGTCGCTACCTCGCCGAGCACATCGAAGGCGCGCGGATCGTGGAAGTCCCCGGCTGCGACCACGTGCCATTTTTCCAGCATCCCGAGATGTTCCTCGACGAGATCGAGGAGTTTCTGACCGGCAGCCGCACTGTCGCGGTTCCCGAGCGAAGGCTTGCGACCGTGTTGTTCAGCGACATCGTTGGATCGACCGAGCGCCTTGCCGGCGCCGGTGATGCGCCCTGGCGCGATCTCCTGGACCGCCACCATCGTGTCGTCCGGGCCGAGCTCGCCCGCTTCGGCGGCAACGAGGTCAAGACCCTCGGTGACGGATTCCTCGCGACGTTCGACGGTCCGGCGGCGGCGATTCGCGGCGCTGTCGCGATTCGCGATGCGACCGCGGCGATCCACCTACCGGTGAGCGTCGGGTTGCACTGCGGCGAGATCGAGATCATCGGCGATGACATCGGCGGGATCTCCGTACACATCGCGGCGCGGGTCGGGGACGTCGCGGGAGCCGGCGAGGTGCTCGTGAGCCGCACCGTGAAGGATCTCGTCGCCGGGTCAGGGATCGACTTCCAATCGCGAGGCACCCACACACTCAAAGGCGTGCCCGACAACTGGGAACTCTTCACCGTCACATGAGTTCCCGACGCATCACTGTGGACTATCACGACCGGACCAACAGGAGTGTCCCAATATCCCGCCTGACTGGCCGGGAAACGCATTGCAGTGACGGTCGAGTACCCGATGATGATCGTATTGGTCGTGCTCGTCGCGTACGCCGCAGCTCGGCGGCGCTCGCTGGCCGTCGCTTTCCTGAGCGGAGCCAGCGTTCCGGGAGCGGCGTTGCTCGCCTACCACTGGGCGGCGTTCGGTTCGCCGTTCAGCACGTCGTACCGCTATGAGCACCCATTGGCCGGTCGCGTGAGCAGCACGATGTTGACATTCCGTCCTCTCGACATCGCCCGGACGCTCTTCTGGGAACGGGGCATTTTCGTGCTCACGCCGATCGTCGCGCTGGCTGCGGCAGGAACATGGGTGATGGTCTCTGGGCTTCGCGGCGAGCGGCGTGAGGGCTGGACCTGTCTTGCCGTTGTCGCGTTATTCGCACTCGTACCAGCCGTTTGGACCGACACCTCCGCCGGCTATACCGGCGGAAACTCACCCGGCCCGCGATTCATCGTGCCTGCGCTGCCATTCTTGGTCCTGCCGTTGGCCGCCGCAATCGGCCGATGGCCACGTCTCTTCGGAATTGCCGCCGTTGTCAGCGTCTTGACGATGCTGACCGCGACCATGACCGCGCCCGCCGTCCCTCAAAGACGAGTGGCCGTGCAGTTCTGGGCCTCGCGCCTCTTTGAGCACAGGTTGCGGTCCACCTTTGGGATCTCCAACCCGGTGGGAGCTGCAATTCTCTGGACACTGCAGCTCGCTGTCGCGGCTTTATTGGGCGTCCTCGCATTGCGCGCTACCAGAGCTCCGCTCGCGCGAGCATGAGTGTGTCGGTCAACGGATATTGCTCTTCCGGGGTCTGCACGCGCCAACCACGACGGCGCGCAACACGTTCTGCGTAACTGCCCGGCGTCGCGACACCCGTATCACCACCGACCAAGCTCGTCGGCGTCGCCGGCAGCGATCGCCGCGACGCGACTTGCGCGCTCGAATGCGCTGGGCCTGCCTGCCGTTCACCGGCCAGTTCTATAGCGCAGAGCCCCACCGCGATCGCCTGGTCGTCGTGCGCGCCGGCCGCATGGTCCATCCGGAACGTGTTCGGCCCGACCTCCCGCAGTTGCACCGACGCCAACTCGTCCAACAACAACTCGTCGTTCGGAAGTGCGATGCGCCGGCCACGGAACAACCGATACAAGTTCAACGCGAGCCGGCCAACATTCGACTGAGAGAACGTGAACTGCTCGATCTGCACACCCCGCCGACGAAGACCCTGAGCCATCAAGATCGCTTGATACGGGTCGGCCTTCACATGAGCACGGTTGTACGACCGCGACAACATGAACACCGTCTCCTCGACCTCGGCGAGATCGACCGGCCGACCCTTCGACGGGATGAACCGCACCACCCGATCGACTACGACCGTCGGACCATCTACGCCGCGCTCGGCATGTGCGACAGCGATCGCCGTACGGTCACGCACGACACCGATATCGAGTCCGATCCAGTACTTCACGTTCGCGCGCGGCTCGAGCACATCATCGTGACGCACACACTCCCGCACCGCCTCCACCGACGTGAGACGATCCTCCGCGGTGAGCCAGCGATTCTCGTGCAATCGTCCGTACTGCGACTCCGTGAGAATCCGACGCTGTTCGTCCAGCGCGCCCCGGTCGGTCCACGGACACGGGCCCGGCACCTCATCCACCCGCCAACGCGACGAAGATAACGCCAGATCACGGACCTTCGCCTGCCACGAACTCGGATCACCAGCCGTACTCAACAACACCAACAGCGCATTCAACTTCGGCTGCGCGCTGAACGCCGCCTCCCACAACCTCTTCGGTTCCGGAGTCGAACCAAGCTGACAGAACTCGTCGAAAATCAACACTTTCGACCGGATGCCATACGCCGACGCCGCATCCGCCGGCACAACCACAAACGACGCACCATTCGGCGTCGAGATCTTCCGCGTCTGCACGTCAACCAGCCCACGCAACTCGCCCGTGCGAGCAACGAAACCCGCCGCGGCACGCACAACCTCAGCCGCCTGATCCGCGTCGACCGCGAAAATGTGACCCTGATCGCCCGGCCCGAGAATCTCGAGTAGTAACGAAAGCGCGATCCCCGAAATATCACTCGTCTTCGACGCACCACGGGGACGAGTCAAGAAATGCAACCTCGGATCAGAAGCCGCAGGAGCCAACACCGCCCGCGCATCCGCCAGCTGCCAGTCGGTCGCCACTTCGCGCCATGCGGCACCATTCTCCAACCGCAAGCCGAACAAAAGGGCGAGCGCACGGTTCGGGTTGTCATTTACATCAGTCATCTGCCTCTCCCGCTCGCGGCAACGCGCGCATCTTTCTGTCGAGCTCGCGACCAACTTCTTGCAACGCCTCGAGGCCGCGAGACGCCGCATCCGTATCGCCCCCACTCAACGACTGCACCAACCGCCCCCACGCCGACGGCGTCAACCCCAACTCGGCCCGCAACCGATTCACCGAACCCTGTACGCGCTGATGGAAGCTCGCCGACCCGACCGGCTGCCGCTCGTCATCGAGCATCCCGCGCTCTGACATATCTGTACGCAGCACTTCCAGTTGCGCCAGCCCGAACGCGAGGTCGTCCAACGCGGTGCTGAACGGCGGGAGCGCACACCACGGAGCGAGCCCGGCGAGTGTCTCGGCGATCTCTAATGCGCGAGGAAGCAACGTCCGCGGCGAATGCGCGCCATGACGTACCGCGTCGAGGTTGCCTTGCTTCTCCTCCGACGTGAACGGGACCGCGTCCCGCCGCTGCCAATCAGCCACGGGACCATCCCACCGCACCTACTTCGTATCGAGGTGGACCGACTCGACCACAGCCTTCACCGTCGAGGGATACCAGCGTTGCCCGCCTTGCGAGGTCGCAATGCCCTCGGCCGTCAGCCCGTCCGCGATCGCCGTGAGCGTCACACCGGCCGCGCGTTCCCGGACGATCCGCTGACGTACCTCGTGCGAAAGTGTGACCGGCCGGCCCAGCCGGAACCCCTGCCGACGCTTCGCCCGCAACGCCGCCGACGTCCGATCTGAAATCAAGCGCCGCTCGTGCTGACTCACTGCGCCCAGGATGGACGCGGTGAGCTCGCCGGTCGGCGTGCTCGGGTCGAGACCCAAGTCGAGCACAACCAAAGTCCAACCGTGCCGTCGGCTCCGCTCGAGCAACGTGGTCAGGTCGATCAGACTGCGCGCCAAGCGAGAGATGCTCGCCGCCACCAGCACGTCCGCAGCGCCTGTGTCGAGCGCTCTGAGCGTCTCGTCGAGTTGAGGTCGCCGCTTCATGCTCGCTGCACTCGCCACGTCGACAGCGACCTTGGAGAGGGTCCAGGAACGCCGCTGGCACTCTGCTTCGATGGCGGACTGTTGGGCGTCGAGCCCGAGTCCTGAGTCGCCCTGCGAGGTTGTACTCACTCGGCAGTAGCCGATCGCCACAAGACTGCCAACCGGGCGGATACGTGCTGACTTCTTCGGTCTTGCCATAGCGAGAGTTTACAGCAAACGTTCGTTTGCTGCAATCAGCGCGCTCGACGAAGTGAACGCACCACACGACGAACATCGCGATGCATCGCACGATCGAGCGGCAAGTCCAACGCTGGCAACGAACGCTCGATCGCGTCCAGCAGGTCGCCCACCGGGCCACACTGTTCGAGCGGTACGTCACGCGGACCAGGCAACCGACGACTCGAACTCGTCCTGTGTTCGTCGGGCACAACAACATCCTCTCGCGTTTGGGGTCGGCATCGCGCGCGGCGTTTCGACACCACGCTGGTGGTCCGGACGAGCGAGGCCGTGCGGTGACGGTGTGACGGTTGGAACGGTCACGTGGGGTCCCTATCTGGTTGTGACGGTGTGACGGTCAAGGTGCCGTTTCCCTTTGTTGATGGTCGAATAGGTCGGGATAGCGTGTTTCGTACGCGCTCATGTCGACGACGTCAGATGTAGAAGTCGGGTGACGGTCCGAACCGTCACAACCGTCACCGTCGAGCTCGTCGTGACTGTCCTGACTGTCGTTCGCGGGTGTGATCGTGACGTGGGAGCCGGCGTTGGTGCGTTCCATGGTGACCGTGATGCCGGTGCGGGCGAACGCGTTGATGAGCCGGTTCAGTCGGCCGCGCAGTCCGCGTGGCGTGGTCGGCCATCCTTTCGGGGGGCGTTGCCCAGCGTCGGTGAGTTGCCGGTTCAGCGTGACGAGCAGTGTGTTCATGGTGCCGTCGTAGGGGCCGAGCGCGCGGATCGCGACGGCGACGTGGTCGCCTTCGAGGACGTCTAGCGCGACGCGGCGTTCCATGCCCTGATAGTTGGCGAATCCTTCGGTGCCGAGGACGTGGTCGACGGCGGCGAGGACGCGGGCGTAGTCGGCCATGCGCGGGAGTTTGTTGACGGTGACCGTGTCGGTCGCGGCGAGGACCTGGACGGCGAGGTCGAGTAACGCGCCGAGGATGCGCGGATGGATCTTCTGCCATGTCGCGGCGATGTCTTGGTCTGTGCGGCGGCCGGTGATTGGTTCGGTGTCGATGGCGAGGAGTCGGTCGCCGAGGTCGCCACGCATGGCTCCGGGGTCGATGGACGTGAGTAAGACGGGGCGCCGGAAGTTCAGGATCGCGATGCCGTCGTCGCTGTAGAGCTTGCGGCGCACGAGACCTTCGCCGGTGGCGCACCGGCACAATGCGTCTGAGAGCCAGTCTTGGATCGTGCTGACGTTGTCGAGTGGTACGACGTAGCTGCCGGCGGCGGCGACGGCCCATGCTTCGAGGTCGCGGGGCATGGCACGTAACGGTGCTGGGCTCGGGTCGAGCATTGTCGCGAGGATCGTCGCGGTCGTTGACTTGCCGGTGCCTTGGGGGCCGAGCAGTGCGAGTATCGGGTGGGGGATGTCGAGCAGGTTGCTGAGGAGCCATGCGAGGACGTGCGGTCGCGACACCTCGGCCACGTTGGCGACGCCCCATAGGTCGTCGAGCCCGTCGCTCCCGACACCGCGCGTAGGTGCGGGAAGCTGCGAGGTCAGAATTGTGCGCCGGAACAGGACCGGCGAGTCGGGGGTGACGTGCCAGCCGTCGCGGGATAACACGGCGACAGAGCCGAAGTATGGGTCGGCGAGGTCGAGCACAATCTCGCTGTCGTGCCAGCCGACACGTAGGAACACCGGGCGCGGCTTGGCGTCTGAGGCTTGCGATTCGAGGACTACGAGCGCGTCAGTGAGCGCGGCCGATGACGGCACCTTGTGGTGATTGCGCTGATGTGCAGCCGCGAGGTCGCGGCGGAGCGATTCGCTCCCACCGCGAAACATGAGTGCAACACCGGGCCGGTCGGCGGAGACAGCGTACGGCTCACCGGCGGTCGAGATGCCGAGGTCGTACATCCGCTCCGCGAGGGCGACGAGTTGATCCGCCTGTGACACGGTCATGCCGCCTCTTCCGCGACTTCGGCCGCTTGCTGCGTGAGTGCGGTGGCGCGCGCGTCCAACTCCTCGTCGGCGAGATCATCGAGCCATTCGTGGACGCAGCGCCGCGTCCAGTAGGGCGCCGCTAGACCACACGTCGGGCGAAACCCGAGAACGAGGTGAGCGACGGCGAGCTCGAGGTCGAGCCAGCCGGCGCGTGTGCAACGGCCCGCCCGCTCGAGTGCGTCGTGATCGACGTCGGCGTCCGGTAACCCGTGCGCTGCGCGCCATGACTCCAAATGCGGGCCTGCCCCGCTACGATTCGTCATGGCCGCCTCGTTGATTTCCTGTGCGGACGGTCACTGATGATGGTGTGGTCGGCGTCGTGCTCGTCGTTTCGGCGGCAGTCGCCGTTCATCACGCGGCATGGTTCGACCCGCCGTTGTCGCGCCGCGCGGCTTCCCATTTCTCGACGTCTTGCAACGCGAACCGCAGCTCGCGACCGATCCGGATCGCTGGCGGTGCTTGGTGGCGGTACCGCAGCCCGTAGACAACTTTCGCGGTTGTGTTCCACCGTTGGGCGAGCCCGTCGACGTCCAAGAAATGCGTCACTCGGTGCTCGCTTCACGCAAGCGGTCGAGAAGCTCGAAGTAGCGGTCGGCGAGTGCACCGCGCGGGCGACGCCGGCCCGTTTCCCATCTATACACAGAGATTTTGTCGACGCCTAGTGCATCGCCGAATGCTCGTCGACTGACTCCAGCGCTAATGCGGATTGCCTTTGCGAGTTCGGGCGGTGGACGGCGCCGCGCCGCGCGCACCGCCGCAATGAGATCGGCACGTTCGTCGTGAATCACCCGGCCAGCAAACCGTGCTACCGCTCGGGTTGCCAGCCCATAATTCGTAACAGATATTTGGCCGAAGACCGGCCAAATATCGTGAACCAAATGTGGCCGAGCTGTAAATCATCCGGTCACATTCGGTACTCACCGCGGTTACAGTGACGGCATGCCCGCCGCGAAGCCGCGATCCCAGATCATCAAAATCACTTCCCTTGACGCCTCGCCGACATTCGGTCTCGCCGCAATCGCTCACGCGACCTCCGATGGCGCCCAGGGTGTCCAGGAGTGGGCGAGAGAGGAGTGGTTACAGAAGACCACCGGTGACTGGTGGTTTCGGTTCGTCCACGTGCAGGACTTCTCCTTCGCTGTTTGCCTACGTTTCGGCGAGGATCGAGGAAGGCCGGTCGTGACTGGTCTGCACGTCGAGACGGGCGGCGAGCAGCTCACGACGAAGCAACTCCACAAGCTGAGCATCCCCGTACTGCTAGAGCGTCTCGGCGAGGCCTCCCTCCGTCAGGTTCCTCCCGCCCGGCGTAGTAAGCGCGGGCGAAAGACGAACGAAGCCCTGAGCGAAGAAATCGTCCGACTGTGGCCTTTGGCGTGCGTCTTTGCTCCAGGCCGCGAGATCAGATGGCTACTGGGGCAGCTCGCAGACTTGGGCCATACGCCCTCCCCGCGGACCCTTCGCCGCCGCATCGCCGACCTAGGCCTTCGGGCGGAGGCCAACGACATTGAGAAACCAGCACGCGCGAGAGCGCGCACACCAAAGAAGGGGAGCCGTTGAGATGGCCCACGTTGAGAGGCGTACCCGCAACGGCAAACTCACTTGGAGAGCTCGCTATCGTCATCCGGACGGCCTCGAACGGTCGCGGTCGTTCAGCACGCAGCGCGAAGCGACGCGCTGGCTCGACAAAGTTCGCGGTGACATCGTGCGCGGCGAGTACGTCGACCCAACCGACGGCCGGCGCCTCTTCGGTGAATACGCCAAGGCGTGGCAGGCGGCGCAGGTGCACCGTCCGAGCACGGTGACGCAGGTTGACGGCCACATGAGGAACCACGTCCTGCCGTACTTCGGGCATCGGCCACTCGCGAGCATCCGGCCATCCGAAGTGCAGACCTTCGTACGCCACCTTGCCGCCACGCTTGCGCCCGCGACGGTGACCGTCTGTTACCGCTACCTTGCCGCCATCTTCAAGGCCGCGGCTTCAGATCAGTTGATTGTGCGGTCACCGTGCGTCGGTGTGAAACTCCCGAAGATCGAACGCGAGAAGGTGCAACCGCTTCCGGTCGAGACGGTGCACGCTCTCTCCGATGCGGTGCCGGCGCGGTATCGAGCACTCGTGATTCTCGCCGCGGGCACGGGCCTGCGTCAGGGCGAGGCGTTGGGCTTGTCCGTGGATCGCGTCGACTTCCTCCGACGTCAGCTACGCGTCGATCGGCAACTCGTGCTCGTGCGGGGCGCGCCCGAGTTCGGTCCGCCGAAGACGGAGTCGAGCCGCCGTATCGTCCCGCTGCCGAGTGTTGTCGCGGACGCGCTCGCTGCTCACCTTGCCGCTTTCCCGGCCGGCCCCGATGGTCTGATCTTCACGAGCGCGAGCGGGGCACCGCTTCGTCGTACCCGATTCAGCGAGGTCTGGCGCCCCGCGGTGACGAAGGCGAACGCGCCGGCAGGTACGGGCTTCCACGCGCTTCGACACTTTTACGCGAGCGCGCTGATAGCGCAGGGCTCATCGGTGAAGGTCGTCGCGGAGATGCTCGGACACGCGTCAGCGGCCGAGACACTTTCCACGTACGCGCATCTGTGGCCTGACGATGAAGATCGCACACGCACTGCGATCGACGCCGTCCTAGGTCCAGCGCAGACGCCCATGGAGTTGACGAGTGGTGAGGTCCTTTAGTCCTCGAGAGGTTCGTTGACCTCCTCGTCGACCTCGGTCGATGGTGGGAATGCCGCGGTCCAGAACGTCTTCCGCAGAGCCCGATGTGCTGGATCATTGCCGCGTAGCGAAACGGCTAGCACCGACTCGGCAGCTTTTATCAGCTCAATATCGAGCGTACGCGGGATACGAGGACGCTGAGCCGACAGAGCCGCCTTGTCGGCTTCCGTTGCGCGGCTACGCCACTCGGTCGCGAACTCAGTCGCGCATCCGTGCACCTTGTCGAGGAGGCCCGCCTCTGCAGCGAGTCCCGGTTCCGGCATCGGCAGTTCCGGCTCGACAAGAGCGAAATGTGGGCTCAACTGCGTGTTCGTCAGGATGACGATCTCGTCCGCTTCGTTGACGAGCTCGCGCGATTGGTTGTACTCCTGCGACGTCGGAGGTATCCCGAACAAGGTGACGCGGACGCCCATGTCCTGCGCGGCGCGCACACCCTCTCGCAGGTCCTCGTCTCCGGACAAGAGGAAGGCGTCTGCGATCGCTCGTTCTCTCGCAAGTGTCATCAAGTCGCGGTAGATGAGCGCGTCGACGCGCTTCTGCTCGTTTCTTGTATTCACGCGTCCGAGCCGCAGTTTGAGATTCGGGAGCGCTGCAATGCGCTGCTGTGATGGTGTCGGGACGCCGTCGCGCGCGCCGTCATACCAATAGGTTCGCAACACCCTGAGCTGGCAAGAAGTCTCGGCAATGGCGGTCAGGGCCGCTGCGACCCCGTCAGCATCGAGTCGAAGCTGCGCTGAGCACGCGTCCCGCAACACAGCTCCCCGCCAGCTGCGAACAAATAGCCGGCGTCGACGAAAATCGCACAGCGGTCCAAGAGTTGTCCTCCCCAACAAACAGAAGGGGCCCCCGTGGGGGCCCCCGGTTCCTCATCAGAGGAACCACCAGATCGATTGACTCTACGGCACTTACAACACCGCGACTAGAGAGCTACTTCCTGGCAGCGTGCCGAATCTCGCGGCCCGTACGCGGCCCGCGACCCTCGTTCGCGGGCATTTTCCCTGGTCAAGGCGGTGGTGGTGGCGAGTCGGCCGGTACGCCGGATTCTGTTCCGGACCTTGCGGCCCGGTGGCGGCCATCCATCTCGGCCGGCGGTTGCCCGACGGCTCCAGCGGCCTACCCGGGAGTGATCGGGCGGGTCCACCCTCTCCCTGCTCGGCCTTGCTCCGGGTGGGGTTTACATAGCCGTCCGGGTCGCCCCGGACGCTGGTGCGCTCTTACCGCACCGTTTCACCCTTGCCTGTGCGACGGTCACGAGGATCGTCGCCATCGGCGGTCTGCTCTCTGTTGCACTTTCCTGCGGGTCACCCCGACTGGGCGTTACCCAGCACCCTGCCCTACGGAGTCCGGACGTTCCTCGGACGGGTCACCACTCGTGAGAGCGGGCCCGTACGCGGCCGCCTGGCCGACTCGCCACCGCCACCCAGTCAATCAGACACGAGCTCGCTGTACGGCGCCCGCAGCCCGTCACGCATCAGCGGCCGGATCGCGGCCCGGTTCCGGAAGATGATCACCGCCGCGAGTATCAGATAGATGCAGCCGACCGTGATGCGGGCGGTCGCGTGTATCGGCTCGAACAAGGGCAGCTTGGTGACGAGCTGCACCATGAACAGTCCCAGCATCGTGGTCGCTTCGGTGACGCTGATACGCAGGTTGGCGAGCACCGCAACCGCGTACACCGACTGGGCGGCCGTCACGAACAGCTCTTCGCGCTGGATGGAGTCGATCGGCAGGCCGTGCAGTGACGACGAGGAGATCGCGAACACGATCGGGAGCGTGCCGACCAGCAGCGTCCACTGATTCACCTTCGACGAGACGAGTGCGCCGAGGCCGGCGTCGGTTTGCAGGCGCCAGGCGAACAGGCCGGCGACGAGCAGCTCGGGTGCTTCCGATGCGAGCGGCGCAACGAGCGAGATCAGTACGAAGTCGTCGATGTTGAACCGCTCGCCCGTCTCGACGAGTGACTCGGCGAACGGCTCCGCGCACAGGAGAATCGCGATCACCGCGCCAAGGAACAACAGCACGACGACGACGCGTCGGTTGGCAACAGGCAGGGTGGCGATCGCGCTTGCGGGACCCACCAGGTGCGGCGTCTCGGCCGGGGCCCGCGCCACCCGGGCGATGTACCAGGCGAAGATGCCGACGAGCAGGGCCGCGTCCCACATCGTCAGCGTGCGGTGCAGCGGCAGCGTGAGCCCATAGGTCGTCGCGAGCACGAGGAAGGCGATCTCGACCGAATGCGTGCGCGAGAGTCCGACCTCGCGCGCGGCGGCTTCGGGCGGCGGCGCGGGCTCGCCGGCCGCGCGGCGCCGCACGCGCATTCGATACGCCGCGATCAACACGACCATCGACCAGCCCACGCCGATCAGCAGCTGGTTGCCGCCGGTCATGTTCGCCAGGGCGTCGGGCGCGTACCGCGCGGGTTCCTTCCCCGCCTTCCACGTGAACACGAAGTCGACCGCGTACTCGGGCAGCACCGCGACGAGCGCGAGCAGCGCCAGCGCGAGGCCCGCGGAGATGTCGAGCTGCACCACCTCGGCGGCCCAGGCGAGCATGAATGCGGCGCCGACCACGGCGATCCCGAAGATCGCCGCCGCGGCCAGGGGTTCCGGATGGAGGCCCCCCAGACGCACGGTCAGCGCCGGAAGCGTGGCGGCGATGGCCGCCGCGATCGCGAACCCGGCCCTGGATCGCGAGGAGGCGACGACGTCGGCGGCCATTCGGGGGATCGTACGGGGAAGGGCCCCCGTCCAGGGATGCAGGCGGCCGGATGTTCCGACGAGCCGAACATCAGATCCGGGACGGCTCAACTCGGCACCGGGCCCGGCCGATGTGGGGATGTCGCGGGCGGATCTAGCGGCCGTGTCGGAAGGTGTGGGAATGGGTCCGATGAAATGGCGGGAGCGGGGACGCTGCAAGGGCGTCGCGCCCTCAGTGTTCTATCCCGAGGACGACGAAGATCCCGCCGAGGAGGCGAAGCAGGTCTGCGCCGCGTGCGCCGTCCGCGAGTCCTGCCTCGAGTACGCGCTGGCCGGGCGCGAGAAGATCGGCGTGTGGGGTGGCTATACGGCGCGTGAGCGTCGCCGCCTCGTGCGCCAGCGCCGCCGCGCGTCGTAGCGCCGCCGACGGAGGACCGCGATCGCGCCCTCAGTAGGCTGCCGCTCGATGTCGTTCGACCTTCCGCCCGAGTACAGCGAGCTGCAGGCGACGGTCCGCAAGCTGGCGCAGGAGAAGGTGGCGCCCCGGGCCCGCGAGATCGACACGACCGCCGCGTACCCGCAGGATCTCTTCGACGTGTTCCGCGACGCGGGCCTGCTCGGCCTCGTGATCCCGGAGGAGTACGGCGGCGGGGGAGCCGGGATCCTGGGGCTCACGCTCGCGATCGAAGAGGTCGCGAAGTACTCGAACACGGCCGCGCTGATGTTGCTGCTCACGCGACTCCCGACCGGCCCGGTGCTGATCGCCGGCAGTGACGCGCAGAAACAGCAATACGTACGCGGGGTCGCCACCGGCACGCAACGCGCCGGGTTCGGGCTCTCGGAGCCGCAGGCCGGCAGCGACGTTGTCGGCATGCGCACCAAGGCCGTACGCGACGGCGACGACTGGGTGCTCAGCGGCACGAAGTGCTGGATGTCGGGCGTCGTACAGGCCGACTGGTACTGCGTGTTCGCCAAGACCGGTCCCGCCGACTCGCGCAAGCACGACGACATCTCCTGTTTCATCGTCGAGCGGGCGTGGCCGGGTGTCTCCGTCGGTCGTACCGACGACAAGATGGGTGTGCGCGGCGTCGACACCGGGGAGTTGATCCTCGACGACGTGCGCGTGCCTGCGGCGAACGTCGTCGGCGAGGTGGGAGGGTTCCGGCTCGCGATGCTGGGGTTGAACTCGATGCGCCCGATCGTCGCCGCGCGCGGGATCGGTCTCGCCGAGGGTGCGCTGATGTACGCGGTCGACTACGTGAAGCAGCGCGCCGCGTTCGGTCGCACGATCGCCGACATGCAGGGCATGCAGTGGAAGATCGCCGAGCTGGCCACCGAGATCGAGGCCGCGCGCCTGTTGACGTACCGGTCGGCGATGATGGCCGACGAAGGCAAGTACACCAGGGAGTACGTGCCGTTCCTGTCGATGGCGAAGTACTACGCGACGGAGGTCGCGGTGAAGGTCTCGGGTGAGGCGCTCCAGATGCTCGGCGCCGCCGGGTACATGAAGGACCATCTCACCGAGCTCTATTACCGGGACGCGCGTCAGCTCACGATCGTGGAAGGCACCTCCCAGGTGCAGCTCGGGTTGATCGCTCGCGGCGTCCTCGAGCACGACTTGTGGTGGGATTAGGGCGAATGAACGAAGTCCTGACGCCGATCCTGGCGCGGCTCACGCGCGGGGCGACGCTCTCGCCTGCCGACATCGACGCCGCGCTCGGCGAGATCCTCGAAGGGCGCGTCGCCGACGTGCAGGCCGCGGGCTTCATCGTCGCACTACGAACGAAGGGCGAGACCGAGGACGAGCTCGCCGCGCTGGTACGCACCATGCGCCGCTACTCGACGTCTCTCGACGTGCCGGACGGCGCCATCGACACATGCGGGACCGGCGGCGACCGCTCGGGGACGGTGAACGTCTCGACGATGGCCGCGCTGATCGCCGCCGGCGCGGGTGCCCGCGTGGTGAAGCACGGGAACCGGGCCGCATCGTCGAAGTGCGGCTCGGCAGACGTGCTCGAGGGTCTCGGCGTCGCCATCGAGCTCGGTCCCGCCGGCGTGGCGCGCTGTGTCGAGGAAGCAGGCGTGGGATTCTGTCTCGCACCGCGCTATCACCCCGCGATGCGGTTCCTCGGTCCGGCGCGCAAGGAGCTCGGCGTGCCGACCACGTTCAACTTCCTCGGTCCGCTGCTGAACCCGGCCGAGGTGCGACGCCAGGCCGTCGGTGTGAGCGACGACACCATGGCCGCCAAGATGCTCGGGACGCTGCGCGCGCTCGGCACCGTGCGCGCGATGGTGTTCCACGGTGACGACGGACTCGACGAGCTGACGACGACGGGGACGAGCACCATCCACGACCTGACCGACGGCACGCTCCGCACGATCACGCTCGATCCCCTCGACCTCGGCATCGCGCGCGCGACACCCGAGATGCTCGCGGGCGGCGACATCACGACGAACGTGCGTGCCCTCATCGCCGTGCTCGCAGGCGAGCAGGGTGCGCACCGCGACGTGGCGTTGCTCAACGCGGCGGCGGCATTGGTCGTCGCCGGGGTGGCGGCGGACGTCGGCGGGGGAGTTGAGGCCGCGGCGGCGTCGATCGACGGCGGTCACGCGGCCCGCGCCCTCGATGCGCTCGTGCGGGTCAGCAACGACGCGAAGGCTGCAGAGGCCGAGTAGGACGCGATGGCTCCCGTTCTGCAGTGCCCGGATTGCGGCACCAAGCACCCCGTGGCGGCGGTCCCGGACGCGGACACGTTCCCCTGCACCGGATGCGGGCGCACCCTGAAGGTGCCGGAGGTCGTGCGCACCGCTCGCACGAGTGCGCCGCCGGTCGCGCCTGCGGCCCCGCCTCCGTCGCCTCTCCCCGAGGCCGCGGTCGTCGCCGCCCCGGCAACGCGAGCGATGCCGCCCGTCCCCAAGCGAAGCGTCGAGCCTCCGGGGCCCGTGCCGACGCCGTTGCTCTGTCCCACCCCCTTGTTCGCGCCCGTGCCGTTGTGGATGCGGTTCGCGCTCTGGGTCGTCGCGGTGCCGCTGTCGTTCTTCATCATGTTCGTGGTCGCGCGCGCGACGGGGGTGTTCACGAGCAGCCAGCTCTCGGACGTGTTCCTCGCGAGCGGCGCGGACCGCTTCTGGCCGGTTATTCGCATCCTCCCGTTCGTCGCGCTGCTGACGGCCGGGCTCGTGCACGGCGGGGTGTATGTGCTCGCCCGCCGGCGCGGCCGACGGCGCGGGCTCGAGACTTCCGGGCGCGGGTCGTACCGTTCGCGTTGAACCGCGGCTGCAGTTCGTCGGTGAGGTTCCGCGCGCGGAGCTCCGCTTCGAGCGCACTCTCGCAGACGCGATGCTCGATCGAGGCCAGCTCCCGCACGAGCTGCGGGAGGGCGCGGCGGTGGTTCGACGCGAAGTACGAGCGCACTCGCGTCCGCAGATTCGTGGCGTTGCCGACGTACAGCACGCGCCGGTCGCGGTCGCGGAACACGTAGACGCCGGGGGCGCGCGGCAGCCGAGCAGTCAATGCGAGCTTGGCCGCCGAAGGATGGGCGCGCATCCTCGGGACGGCCAGCAGATCGTCGAGGCCGAAGACGCCGAACGTGCCCGCATGTTCCAAGAGCGCGTGGAGCACTTCGGCGGTCGCGGCCGCGTCGGCGTACGCGCGGTGTACCGGCGCGACCGTCGTACGGAAGTAGCGGGCGAGCGTCTCGAGGCGGAGGTTCGGCACGTCATCGCGCATCAGTCGCCGGGCGAGTGCGATCGTATCGACGCGACGGTTCCGCAGACGCGGGTAGCCGTGCGTGATCAGCGCGGCGTCGAGGAACGACACGTCGAAGCGAATGTTGTGACCGACGACCACGGCGTCGCCCGCGAACTCCAGGAACTGTGGGAGAACTTCGTCGATGCGCGGTGCGGGGAAGACCATGGCCTCGGTGATGCCGGTGAGCACGGTGATCATCGGCGGGATCGGGACGCCGGGGTTCACGAGCGTCTCCAGCCGGCCGAGCAACTCGCCGCCGCACAGCTTCAGCGCGCCGATCTCGGTGATTGCATCACCGCCCGGAGCACAACCCGTGGTCTCGAGGTCGACGACGACGAACGTCACTTCGAACAGCGGCGTGCCGAGATCCATCTCGCCAGCGTAACGAACATCTGTTCGCCACGAAAGTATGTTCGTATTCTTGGGTCGCGCTCGCTGCGGGCCGGGATATCCGGTGCCGCTGCCTAGTCTCCGGGCGTGGCCCCCCGCTATCGCTGCACAGCGTGCGGCAACGTCACCCGATTCGACGTCGTTGCGACGCGGCGGACGCGCGCGTTCCATCACTACTCGCTCGGCGGCGAGCTCGAGATCGAGGAGGAGGACCTGCTCGACGAGCGGATCGAGCAGGTGACGTGCCGGTGGTGCGGCGTGTCAGGTGCCGAGGAGCTGCACGACCAGGCGACGTGAGCGGGGCCGATCGTCGAAGTCGATACAGACGATCTTCTGCCATGTCCCCAGGCAGAGCTGACCGTTCACGAAGGGCACCGTGACCGAGGGCCCGATCAGGGCCGCTTGCACGTGGCTGTGCCCGTTCGTGTCGGCGTTGCGTTCGTTGTGCTCCCACCGGCCGTCCTGAGGTGCGACGCCGTCGAGCACGCGGTTGAGGTCGGCGTTGCACCCGGGCTCGTGCTCGATGGTGGTGACGCCGCACGTCGAGTGGGCGACGAATACGGTGCAGAGGCCGTCGCCGACGCCGCTGTTGGCGATCGTCTTCTGCGCCTGCAACGTCACGTCGATCACCTCGCCACCACCCGCGGTCGCGAGGGTGAATTCCTCGTGGCGTGCCTGCATGCGTGCCTCCGTCTCTTGCGACCCGTCGAGCCGGCGCAGTCTACGAGCGTCCCACCGTTTGTTCGCCTGCTGGTCATAAACGGCCACTGGGACACCAAACGAAGGTGTCTCACCCGGGTGGCATGCTCCGGGCATGACCGATCGGATCATCGATTGCGGTGAGTGCGTGATGGCCGGCACCCATGCGTGTGATGACTGCGTCGTCACGTTCATCGTCGGTCGTGAGCCCGGCGACGCCGTCGTCATCGATGCGGACGAGGAGCGGGCGTTGCGGGCACTGGAAGAGCGGGGGCTGGTGCCGCGGCTGCGGCATCGACCGCGGCGGGCAGTATGAGTGCCTCGTGGGCAGAGTTCGCGGCCGCCATGTCCGACATGGCGGCCGCGGGCCAACGACTCCTGTACCAGTACGGCGTCGGCCGGGCGTTCCTCGCGACCGTGCGGGCCGACGGCGGGCCCGGTTAGCGGTCGGATTTGGCGAACTTGGCCAGGTCGGCCGCGCTCGTCGCCGATGCCTTGATGCCGCGAGCGACGATGCTGACGTCCCAGCCCTCGGCCTCGGCACGCAGCGCGCCGACGTTGCAGTTCTCCCGGCCCCCGAGCACCGAGAACGGGTCGTAGTCGTAGAGCCGCATCGCGTTGGCGTGGGAGATCTTGTCGATCTCGGCGTCGATGACGTCCGCTGCCTGCATCTGCTTCCAGAACGCCTCCGGCGACTGCGGCCACGACGAATCGGAGTGCGGGTAGTCGCACTCCCAACAGATCATGTCGACGTTCATCTTGTGCCGCATCTCGATCCCGACGGGGTCGTCGATCCAGCAGCAGATGACCTGCTCGTCGAACACCTGGCTCGGGCTGCGCGCGCCCATGTCCTGGCCCGTCCAGAACCGATGGCGGTCGTACGTGTAGTCGATGCGCTCGCGGAAGTACGGGATCCAGCCGATGCCACCCTCGCTGAGCGCGTACTTCAACCGGGGGAACTTCTTCGCGGTGTTCGACCACACGAAGTCGGCCGCGGCCTGCACGATGTTGATCGGCGACAGCGTGATCAACACGTCCATCGGCGCGTCGTCGGAGGTGATCACCATCCTCGACGAGGATCCGATGTGCACGTTGACGACCGTGCCGAGCTCCTCGCACGTCGCGAAGAACGGGTCCCAGTGCCCGGAGTGGATGCTCGGATACCCGAGGTGCACGGGGTTCTCGGAGAACGTCACCGCGTGGCAACCCTTGTCGGCGACACGCCGGACCTCGCCCGCCATCTTCTCGACGTCCCACATCATCGGCAACGCGAGCGGGATGAACCGGCCCGGGTACGCGCCGCACCAACTCTCGATGTGCCAGTCGTTGTACGCCTGCACGAGCGCGACCGCGAGAGGCTCGTCCTTCTGGGAGGCGCGTGCGAACAGCTGGCCGCAGAACTGCGGAAAGCTCGGGAAGCACATGGACCCGAGGATGCCGTTCGCGTTCATATCCTTGACGCGGTCGTGGATGTCGTAGCAACCGGTCCGCATGTCGTCGAACGACTGCGGATCCATCGCGTACTCCTCGGGCGGACGGCCCGCGACCGCGTTCAGCCCGATGTTCGGAAGCTCCGCGCCCATGAACTGCCACACGTCGATGCCGCTGTCCTTGCGCACGAGGCGCGGCGCAACGTCGGCGTACTTCTGCGGGAGCCGCCCCTCGAAGAGATCAGGCGGTTCGACGGCGTGATCGTCGACGCTGACGAGAACGAGGTCTTCGAGGCGCATCTGGTGTCTCCCGTGAGAAATGGCTCCCGCGCTTCGCCGTTCAGGGCTCCGCTGGTCGGCACCAGTGTACGACCGGGATGCCGACCGGTCACACGTCGACGGCGTACGTGCGCAAAGCCTCGAGCGAGCACCACTCGGCGGCCGCGGCGTGCGTGGCGGCGAGATACACGGGCGGCGCGACGCCCGCCTCGAACGCCTCCTGCCAGCGCGATGCGCAGAGGCACCAACGGTCGCCGGGGACGAGACCGGCAAAGCCGAACTCGGGTCGGGGCGTCGACAGATCGTTGCCCGCCTCGATCGAGTACGCGAGGAACTGCTCGGTCATCTCCGCACACACGACGTGCACGCCCGCGTCCTCGGCGCCGGTGTCGCAACATCCGTCGCGGTAGAAGCCGGTCAGCGGATCGAAGCCGCAGGGTTCGAGCTCGCCCCCGAGGACGTTCAGTCCCATGACACGTGGAGTGCCGTCGGGGCACGGAACACTGCGCCGGTGATCGGCGCGGGCTCGACGTCGGGGTCGAAGCGCAGGCCGGGCAGCCGGTCGAGGAGCTGCGTCAGCGCGACGCGCGTCTCCATGCGCGCGAGGTGCAAACCGAGGCACATGTGAGGCCCCCACGCAAACGCGAGGTGCTGGCGCGGCGCCCGGAGAATGTCGAACTCCTCGGGGTTCTCCCAGTACCGCTCGTCGTGGTTCGCCGAGCCGATGTTGACCGCGATGGTCGAGCCCGCGGTCACGGCGACGCCCTCGACCACCGTGTCGCGCGTGGCGGTGCGAAGGATTCCGAGGAGCGGCGGTTCCCAGCGCAAGCCTTCCTCGATCGCTTGCGCCATCAAGGCGCGATCTCGCCGGAGCGCATCGAGCTGCTCCGGACGCGAGAGAAGTCCCCACAGAAGGTTCGACGACGACCGGTACGTCGTCTCCGCGCCCGCGGGAAGCAACAGGCGCAAGAACGAGCAGATCTCCTCGTCGGTGAGTCGTACACCTTCCAGCTCCGCTTGCGCGAGCACTGAGATGACGTCGTCCGAGGGAGCCTTGCGACGCTCGGCGATGATGCCGCAGAAGTACTCGTACAGCTCTTGGGACGCCTGCGCGGCGCGGTCGAAATCAAAGCCCGCGCTGATCACGGTGACCGCCCGCCGGTGGAACATCGGCAGGTCTTCCCGGGGCAAGCCGAGCAGCCGGGCGATGACAACCACGGGGAAGGGGAAGGTCAGCTCGCGCACAAGGTCGGCGCGCTTCGGTGAGCGGTCGACGAAGCCGTCGATCTGCTCGTTCACGACGTCGCGCACGAGCTCCCGCTCCCAGACCTCCATCGCCTTGCGGCTGAATGCCTGCTGCACGAGCCCGCGGTAGAGGTGATGCTCGGGCTCGTCCATCTCGAGGATCGAGTGGCCGAGCACCTTGCCCATGACTTCTGCGTATGCGTTCGAGGAGAAGGTCTCGCCGTCCTTCAGCACCTGCTGGACCGCGTCGAAGCCGTACGCGGTGTAGACGCCGATGCTGCGATCGATCGGCATGAAGTCGATGTCGTTGCCGTCGGGGATGAGTGCCGCGCCGTCCAGGTCCTCGCGTTTCATCGGGTGCTCCGGCCGCAGCAGCGCGAACAACGGGTACGGATTCTCGACCAGGCCCATGCCGGAGCTGCGGTTGAACTCCTCGAACGGGTCGTACTCGTCGTCGTGGAGATCGGTTTGAGCCATGCGTGCCACCGTAGTCCTGAGTATCGTCCGCGCCCATGGCTGTGGATCAGGTGAACCTCGGGTTGCTCGTCCTTCGCGTCGCCGTCGGCGCGACGATGATCGCCCACGGCTACAACCACATCTACCGCGGCGGCAAGATCGCCGGGACGGGCAGGTGGTTCGAGAGCCTCGGCATGAAGCCGGGCTGGTTGCACGCGTGGCTGGCGAGCCTCACCGAGCTGCTCGCGGGTGCGGGCCTGATCGTCGGGCTGCTGACGCCGTGGGCGGCGGGCGCGGTGATCGGCACGATGGTCGTCGCCTGGATCACCAACCATCGGAACGCGGGGTTCTTCGTCTTCCGCCGTCCCACCGAGGGGTGGGAGTACCTCATGAACCTGGTCGCGGCGTTGATCGCGATCGCGTGCCTCGGTCCGGGTGAATGGTCGCTCGACAACGCCATCGACTACCAGCCGAGTCACTGGTGGAGCTTGATCATCGCGTTGGTGGTCGGCCTGGGCGGTGCCGCGTCGTTGCTCGCGGTGTTCTGGCGACCTGAACGTCAGCCGGCCGCGGCGAGCTGATCGCGCAACGCGTCGACGAGCAGCGGCAACACTTCGCGCCAGTCGCCGACGATGCCGACGTCCGCCGCGTCGAAGATCGGCGCCGATTGATCGGGGTTGATCGCGAGCACGGTGTTGGCGCCGCGCAGACCGATCGAGTGGTTGAACTTGCCGCTCGCCCCGATGCTCACGTACAGCCGGGGCGCGATCGCGCGTCCCGTGATCCCGATCTGGCGGGCGCGGGGGAGCCAGCCCTTGTCGGTGACCTTCCGTGTCGCGCCCAGCTCGGCGCGCAGGAGCGTGCGCAACGGTTCGAGCGCGGGGTACTCGTCGGGTGCCACACCCATGCCGACGCCGATCACCGTGTCCGCCTCGGCCAGCACGTCGAGATCGTCGTCGCGCGTGCGTGCGAGCACGCGGACGCGCCCGCGCCCGCGTATCGGCATCGTGCGGGAGTCGATGTTCCGGTCGGCCGCTCGGGGCGCGAGCGTCGGCAGGACGCCGGGCCGCACGGTCGCGACCTGGAGGGTGGAGTTGTAGGTGATCGCGGCGACGATCTGACCACCGAAGGCCGGCTTCCACGCGATCAGCCGATCGTTCTCGACGTCGAGCTCCACCGCATCGCCGACGAGCCCGGCATTGAGGCGCGCCGCGACACGGGACGCGACCTCACGGCCCCACGCGGTCGAGCCCGCGATGATCGCCCAGGGTGCCTCGCTCGCTACGAGCCCGACGACCGCGCGCGCGACGTCCTCCTCGACGTTGTCTCCCACGAGGTGGACGATCTCGTCGGCACCCCACGACAGCAACGTTGCTCCATCGGGCGGCTCGACCGTGACCGCGAGGACGTTTCCGCTGAGCTGTTGCGCGGCGCCGAGAAGCTCGCGCGTCATGTGCGCGCGGTCGGGTTCACACAGCACCATCGTGCAGTACGAGCGCGCGCGCGACATCGCAACGGCTTCACCGGACTCGATCGGTGCGGATCGCAGCGCGCCCCGTTCGGTGAGCATCTCGACCGCGTTGCGAACCTGGTCGTCGAGCGGCGCGTCGGGCCATCGAAAGTGCGCCCTGGCCGCCGCCATCATCTTCACGGGGCCGACCGATGTCGGGGACGCGTCGCCCCCGCGCACCGTACGGAGGTCCGCGGCACCGAGGCGGCGAATTCGGTCGGCAGGCACCCGGGCCCGCTCGTCCGGGTCGACCTTGGCGGGCTCGCACAACCGCTCCGCGGTGGAAACGATCGCCGGGAGCCCGACCTCGACTTGCAGCCAGCCGTCGTCGTGCTCACAACGCGCGTGCACGCGTGTGCCCTCGATGTCGAGGTAGCGCACCCCGGTGAGGAACGGAAGGTCGAGCAGCTCCGCCAGCTCGGGGCCGACCTGGCCGGTGTCGGCGTCCACGGAATTCCTGCCGGTGAGGACCAGGTCGAACGGGCCTTCGTGTTCGAGCGCGCCGTCCAGAGCGGTCGCGGTGATCAGCGTGTCGGATCCGGCAAACGCGGCGTCGGTGATCAGGACACCGGCGATGTCGACGCCGCGCGCGAGTCCCCATGCGATGGCTTCGCGCAACGTGTCCTCGGCGGCCGGCGGCCCGAGCGTGAACACGCTGATTCGCGAGCCTTCGCGTTCGGCCGCGAGCTCGACCGCCTTGCTCACCGCGCGTCGGCAGTAGGGATTCATCTCCAACTCGATGCCGTCGCGCCGCAGCCGGCCGTCGGGCCCGAGCTCCATCTCCTCGAACTTCGGGACCTGCTTCACCAGGACCGCGATCCGCATACAGTGAGGTTATGACCCGCGAAGCAGTGATCGTCGACTGCGCCCGTAGCGCGTTCGGCAAGCGCAAGGGCGCGCTCGCCGAATGGCACCCGACCGATCTGCTCGGACTCGTGCTCCGCACGATCGTCGAGCGCAATGACCTCGATCCGATGCTGATCGACGATGTCGTCGGCGGTTGCGTCACCCAGGCGGGCGAGCAGGGATGCAACGTGACGCGCAACGCGTGGGTCGCGGGCGGGCTGCCGTGGCAGGTTCCGGCAACCAGCGTCGACCGCCAGTGCGGCTCGTCGCAGCAGGCCGTCCACTTCGTCGCCCAGGGTGTGCTCGCCGGCGCGTACGACATCGCGATCGCGTGCGGTGTGGAGTCCATGACGCGCGCGCCGATGTCGTCGAACGCACGCGGTGGCGCCGGGCCGTTCAGCGGCGAGTTCCTGACGCAGACGAACAACACGCTCGGTATCCAGTTCTGGGTCGCGCAGGTGCTTGCCGACAAGTGGGGCATCACACGCGAGGAGATGGACGCGTTCGCGCTGCAGTCGCATCAGCGTGCCGCCGAGAACACGCGCAACGGCTTCTTCGCCGGTGAGATCGTGCCCGTGCCGGTCGCCGAGGGCCGCGTGTTGTCGGAGGACGAAGGCATCCGCGCCGACGCGTCCCTCGAGAAGATCGCGTCGCTGGCACCGGCATGGGAGAGCGACGACCAACCGGCGCCGAACATCACGGCCGCCAACTCGTCGCAGATGACTGATGGCGCGGCGGCGATGATCATCGCGTCGGCAGACTTCGCCGAGCAGCACGGCCTACCGGTGCGCGCCCGGTTCCACGCGTTCGCGGTCGCGGCCGAGGACCCGGTCTTGGTGCTGTCGGCGCCGGTGCCGGTGACATACAAGCTGATGAAGCGCACCGGGATGACCCCCGACGACTGGGACGCGGTCGAGTGCAACGAAGCGTTCGCGGCGATCGCGCTCATGTGGCAGAAGGAGTTCGGCTACCCGATGGAGCGCTTCAACCCGCGCGGCGGCGCGATCGCGCTCGGACACCCGCTTGGCGCATCGGGTGTCGCGCTGATGACGCGTCTGCTCCGCCACCTCGAAGCGACCGGCGGCCGCTACGGCTTCCAAACGATGTGCGAAGGCGGCGGCCAGGCCAACGCCACCGTCATCGAACGCGTCTGAAGGTGTTTGCGACAGACGACGACAAATACCGTCGTCAAACGTCGCAAGAACGGGCGACGTCGACGAGTGCGGCGAGCTGCTCGCAGTAGTGGTCGCGGGAGTGGTGCACGAAGCGGACGTTCACCCCGGTGGCGCCGATGCCGGCGAAGCGGCGGAGCTGCTCGGCAACGCGCTCGGGCTCGGTGAGCGGATCGAGCGGATGCTCGTTCTGCACGATGACGTCGAAGGACCGGTCCGGCAGCTCGGCGCGCTGCAGCATCGTCTCGAGCTCCGAAGTCCGCAGTCCAAAGGGTGCCCACCCGTCACCGAGCTCGACCGCGCGCCGCAACGACCGGAAGGTCCGACCGCCGACCCACATCGGCACTTGTGGCTGCACCGCGCTCGGGTCCACGAGGAAGCCCGCGAAATCGAAGAACTCACCGTGATACTCGGGCTCCTGCTGCGAGAGCGCGCCGCGCAGTGCACGCATGGCGTCGTTGGCCCGCGCGCCCCGGTCGTCGAAAGATGCGCCGAGCAGGTCGAACTCCTCGCGGAGCGATCCGACGCCGACACCGAGGATCACCCGGCCGCCGGTCACGAGGTCGAGCGTTCCGTAACGCTTCGCGATCGCGAGCGGATGGTGGTAGCCGAGCACGACGACGTGCGCGGCGAAGCGGATCGTCGAAGTCGCAGTACCGAGCGCGCCGAACGTCGCCAAGGGATCGAAGTAGCGCCCGCCACGCACGGCTGCGACTGCGACCGGTACGGCGACATGTTCGCTGCACGTGCAGTGGTGATAACCCAGCCGTTCCGCCTCCTGCACGATCGTCACGACGTCGTCGAAAGGCGCCGTCTCCTCCCAGTGCGCATGCGCGCGCGGGAGCAGCGTCAACACCGGCGTGACGATTCCGATCTTCACGCCGCCGGGTTCGGCGTGATCACCCGATTGACCGCGGTCACGAGCGCGGGGACGTGCGACGGCGCGTCGTCCAGGTGGCCGGTCTCGGCGAGATGCACCATGGACTCGAACAGGATGCCGAACACACCGACGGAGATTGCGGGTGCCTGCGAGCTGGCCGCCGCGTCGGGGTCGTACTCCCGCCAGAGGTCGCGGAGGAGATCGGCGATCTCGCGGCGGGTCCGGCTGCGTAGCGCGTTCACCTCGGGAGACGTGCCGACGCCTTCGAGCAAGATTATGCGCGCCGCCGCGGGATCGGCGACGAGGCAGTCGACGTAGGCATGGACGCCGACCTCGACGACGTTCTCGTCGGGTTCGGCGTGCAAGAGCCTGCTGCGGACGGTGTCGAGCAGGTGCCGCAACGACGTCTGCAACGCGCCGTACATCGCGTCCTCACGGTTGTCGAAGAACGCGTAGAACGCGGTGCGGCTGGTGCGCGCACTCCGCACGATGTCTTCCACCGACGTGCGGTGATAGCCGCGCGCCGCGAACTCGTTGATCGCGGCGCGCACGAGGCGGCGTCGCTGGTCCGCGCGTCGTTCGTCGGCGGAGAGCCCGCGGTAACGACGGCCTGACGACGTCGGCTTGTCGGGCTCGGGGGGCATCGCGTGCGCAACCACTCGGGAGGAGGCTACCGGGCCCGCGACGACACTAGTTTTCGGGCGTGCTCGACAAGCGCGCCAGCCTCACCGAAGCAGTCACGACACATGTGCGGTCCGGTGACGTCATCCATCCGATGGTGGGGCACACGCGCTGGACGGCCGCGACGCGCGAAGTCGTGCGGCAGTGGTGGGGTCGTGATCCCGGCTTCACGCTCGTGATGTTGTCGTTGTCCAGCCTCGGCGCGCTGTTCTTCCGGGGCGGTCTGGTACGCAAGGTCGTCACCGGTTACTCAGGGGACACGTTTCCCAACTTCACCCCCAACCCGTGGTTCGCGCGGGCGTACGAACGGGGCGAGGTAGAGGTGGAGCACTGGTCGTTCCTCGCGTTCTCGCAACGGTTGGAGGCGGCCGCGCGGGGGCTGCCCGCGATCGTGACCCGTTCGATCGCGGGCTCGTCGATGGAAGCCAACGAGGCGTTCGCCCAGGTGGACACGCCGTTCGGTCGGGCCGGGTTGCTGGCGCCGCTCGTACCGGACGTTGCGTTGCTGCACGCGCCCGTCGCGGACCGTCAGGGCAACGTCGCGTTGCATCCGCCGCTGCTCGAGGGGGTGTGGGGCGCGCTCGCGGCGCGCCGCGGCGCGATCGTCACCGTCGAGCGCGTCGTCGACGACATCCGTCCCTGGTCGCACCTGGTCCGGATCCCCGCGCACCGTGTGCTCGCCGTCGTCGAGTGTCCGATGGGTGCGCATCCAGGCGGGCTGTACACCGGCGACCTCCCGGTCGACGGCTACGGCGAGGATTACGACTTCTGGGTCGAGGCCCGCGCCGCGACGCGCGCCGAACCGGATGCGTACGACGCCTGGATCCGGGAGTGGATACTCGACGTCGCGACCCAGGACGCCTGGCTCGAGCGACTCGGCACGACGCGCGTCGCGACCCTGCGCGCGAAGGCCGCGCCGGATTCATGGCAGGCAGACCAGGCGTCCCACCCGCCCGATCTCGACGCGCCGGTGAACGCGTGGGAACGCGCGGCAGTGTGGGGCGCCCGACATCTCGCCGCGCGCGTGCAGGCGATCGAAGCTGATGCGGTCCTCGCGGGCGCAGGCGTGGCGAACCTCGCGGCGTGGCTCGGCGTAAAGCTCGCGCGTGATGCCGGCTCCGACGTGCAGCTGACCGCCGAGATCGGATTGTGGGGCTATGACGCGACGCTCGCGGACCCCTTCGTCCTCAACCACCGCAACTTCCCGACCGCGCTGATGCTTGCGGACGCCCAGTTCGTCCTCGCCGCGCTCGTCGGCGGCGCGGGAACGACGACGATCGGCTGTCTCGGCGGCGCGCAGGTCGACCGCGCCGGCAACATCAACTCGACGCACGTGATGCCGCGGCCGTTCCTGGTCGGGTCGGGGGGCGGCAACGACGTCGCCAGTACCGCCGCCGAGAACGTGATCGTCGCGACGCTCACTCCGCAGCGCACCGTGCCCGAGTGCAGCTACGTGACGTCACCGGGCGACCGTGTGTCCGCGCTCGTGACCGATCTCGGCACGTTCGAGAAGCGGGACGGCGAGCTGACACTGACCGCGCTCGCGCCCGGTACGGCGGTTGACGACGTGCGGGCGGTGTGCAGCTGGGAGCTACGCGTCGCTGACGGCGAGCTCCCCGTGCTCGATCCGCCGACCGCCGACGAGGTATCGGCCCTCCGCCGCTGGGACCCCCAGGGGTGGTTCCTCCGCGGCAGTTGACCCGTTGACCATCAGATTGGACGCGCAGCCCCCCCCCCGCGGGC
>JBBRXX010000052.1:0-31178 GCA_038238245.1 Acidimicrobiia bacterium | reverse complement strand
GGTAGAGAAGGAGAAACGCAGCCCGGCCGGGCCCATGGTCGGGCGCCAGGCTGCCCTTTTCCATTCCGATGTAGCGAGCGGGCTTCTCAACCCGGGCCAACAGCGGTTCGATCCGCGGCCACAGGTCTGACATCTGTCGAGAAGCCTACCGGACGCGCCATGCGGGGCATGACGACCGCGCACTGTGGACAGTCGTTCGATCTAGCTGAATCTTCGCATGTGCACATTCAGGACGAGGCCGACGGCCATGAAGGAGGCGATCAGCGCGGATCCGCCGTAGGACATGAAGGGCAGCGGCAGGCCCGTGATCGGCATGATGCCCATCGTCATGCCGATGTTCTCGAACACCTGGATCGCGAGCATCGCCAGCACGCCGATCGCGACGAGGGTCCCGAAGAATTCTGACGAGAGCAGCGCGATCCGCCAGAGCCGCCACGCCAGCAGCGCGTAGAGCGCGATCAGCGTCGCCCCGCCCGCGAAGCCGAGCTCCTCCCCCACGGCCGTGAAGATGAAGTCGGTGTGCTGTTCGGGCACGAAGCCGTTCTTCGTCTGGAGGCCTTCGAAGAGGCCGGTCCCGGTGAGACCGCCCGAGGCGATCGCGGTCTTCGACGCGCGCAGACTCAGCTGGGCAGGGGTCTGCAGCGGCGTCGCGATGCCTTCGGTCTTCTGGTCGACGAAACCGGTGAGCCGGTCGAGTTGGTAGGCCTGCACCTTGCCCGTGACGATCGCCGCGCCGACCAGCGTCGCGCCGAGCATCAGCAACACGCCGACGTGTACGGGTTTGAGTCCGGCGACGACGAGGACCGCGCTCGTACAGACGAGCAGGACCAGAGTGGTTCCGAGGTCGTGCTGCGCGTACACGAGCCCCATGACCACGCCGCTGAGCGCAATGATGACGCCGAGGCGCCAGGCGTCGAGGTCGCCGCGGTGCTGGTGGCAGTACCCGGCGATCGCGACGATCAGCACGACCTTCGCAATCTCCGACGGCTGGAACTGGAACGGTCCGAGCTGGAACCAGGCTTGCGCGCCCTTGTGGTTTCGGCCGAGCACGATGACGCCCGCGAGCAGCGGGAGTATCGCGAGATAGATGAGCGCCCACAGATCGCGGATGCGCCGATAGTCGATCAGCATGAGCGCGACCATCGCGGCGAGACCGATCCCGAGGGCGAGGCCCTGTCGTTCCACGTAGTAGTACTTCGAGAGACCTTGCGCCGCGAGCCGATTGCGCGACGAGTCGTAGATCATCAACAACCCGAGCCCGCTGATCGCGATCGGGAGCACGAAGAGCAGGACGTCGACGTGCGCGAGCATGCTCGTGCCGGACGCCGTCCGGCGACGCGCGAGTGGAGCGGTGATCGTCGCCATCAGTCGCGACCCGACTCTTTCGGAATCGGCGTCGGGGGCGCGGTCGGGTTCTGCATGTGCTCGATCACTTGCCGCACGATCGGCGCGGCGATGTCCGCGCCGTACCCGCCTTCTTCGACCACTGCGAGAACGACGTACTGCGGGTTGTCGGCCGGAAAGAACGACACGAACTCGGACGTCGGACCCTTGCCGGCGACCTGCGCGCTCCCGGTCTTGCCGGCGACACCACCCGGCATGCTCGCGAACGGAAAGTTCATGAACGCGTTGTATGCGGTTCCGACCGGCCGGCCGGGTCCGCTCTGCACGACGTTCTTGAAGCCGAGGAGCATCTGCGCGCGCACTGCCGGATCGATGGCAACGGTTCGCTGCGGCTTCGGTGCGATCTTGCGCACCAGGTGACCTTTCGCGTCCTTGATGTTCATGCCGACGTGGGGCGTCAGCAACGTGCCGCCGTTCGCGAACGCTGCGTAGGCGTTCGCGAGCTGCAACGGTGTCACCAGCACGTCGCCCTGACCCACCGCGAGGTGCACGTCGTCGCCCGGGTACCAACGGCCGTTGTCTCGCTTCTCGGCGGCGGTCTTGTAGTACGCGTTGGCAAAGTTCTGCTTCCAGGTGGGATCGGGGATCCGGCCTGCCGCTTCGTCGATCTCGATACCGGTCTTGCTGTCGAATCCGAGGCTGCGCGCCGTCTCCTCCAGGCCGAGCCCGCGCGCAGTGTCGCCCGCGTTCCAGGAATTCCAGAACGCGTCGCCCGCGGTGTAGAAGTAGGTGTCGCTCGAGACGGTGAGCGCCTGCGCCAGCGCCACACTGCCGTTGGACGTGGATTTGTCGTTGTAGAACCAGTCGTTCCCGATGAACACCTTGCCGACGTCGTTGTAGTACACGTTGTACGGTCGAATGCCGAAGGTGTTCATGGCGAGGGACGATACGAGCTTGAACGTCGATCCCGGCGCGTACTGGCCCTGCGTCGCCCGGTTCACGAGCGGGAAGTGGTTCACGGGGTTGTTCAGGTTGTTGAAGTCGTCCTGGCTGATCCCGCCGACCCAACCGTTGGGCGCGAACGCCGGGTTGCTGGCCATCGCTCGCACCGAGCCGTCGCGCACGTCGAGCACCAGGACCGCGCCCGCGGGCGCCTTCAAGAGCGAGAACCCCTTCGCCGCGACCTCCGGTGACTTGTCCTGGTGCGTACGCGCCGCGCGGATCCCCGCGTCCAGCGACACCTCGGCCGCGTGCTGCAGGTCGGCATCGATCGAGAGGGTGACGTCATTGCCGACCGAGCCGTGCTGCATGACGGTACCGGCGCCGACCTGTTTCCCGGTCGGATCGACCTGCACGGTCTCGATCTCGGGGACGCCCCGCAGCACCGACTCGTACGCGGCCTCGACACCGTCACGCCCGATGAGCGCGCCGGCCTGATATCCCCTGCGCTTGAGCGTCTTGAGCTGTTCGCTGTCGATCTCGCCGACATAGCCGAGCACCTGGGCCGCGAGCGTCGGATCGCCCAGCTTCAGCGACTCGGGATACTCGCGCACGGTCAACAGCTCGACGTGCACACCCGGATAGTCGTCCTGGTTCTCGAGGATCGCGAGGCGCTTCTTCTGGGGGATGTCGAGCGCCACGATTGCCTGCTTCAGCAGTGACTGCCGCGGGCTGTTGTAGCGGCGCCGGAGATCGGTGAGCGGGCGACCGAGTGTTTCCGATAGCTGCCCCAGCACGCGGCTGCGTGTCGCGCGCTTGAGATTGCGATCCAGCGTGATGGCCCACGCGGCGCGGTCACGGGCGAGCACGTGGCCATTGCGGTCGAGAATGCGACCGCGCGGCGACTCGGTCTGCACCGTGCGTGTGCTGAGCGCAATCGCCTCGGCGCGCAGCTTCTGCTCGGGCCCCATCTGCAAGAACCACAAGCGCGCGACGAGCGAGCTGAAGAGGGCGACGATGACGACGCCGACGATGCTCACTCGGACGCGGCTGTTGTCGCTCATCGTTCCGCGCGCACGCTAGTGGGGTGCGATGCCGATCGCCGGGTCGGGTCGTCCGCAGCCCGGCCGGCGCGTCACCGGAGTCAGCGGATCGACCACGAGGTACGCACGTCGTCGGCGCGCCCGACGGTGCGGGCCAGCACGAAGAAGACCAAAGGAGCGAGCACGGCGTCGTACAACGCAGCAATTCCGATCGTCTGCACACCGTGGGTGCCCTTTACATTCTCGACACCTGCGAGCACACCGATGCCGATCAGGATCAGACCGCCTGCGAGGCCGCCCGCGACGCCGAGCACCGACGGCAGCCACCGCGGGGAGCGCAACAGGCCACCTTCGATGATCCCGACGCCGTATCCGACGAGCGCGTAGGCGAGCGCGTTGAGGCCGAGCGGCGTCTCGAGGAAGAGATCAAAGCCGAAGCCGGCAACGAAGCCGGCGATCGCGCCCGCCTCCGGCCCGTCGTGGTACCCGACCGCGAGCGCGACGACCAGGCCGAGATCAGGCGCCACACCGGCAATCCGCAGGTGCGGAAAGACCGTGACCTGCACGAGCACGACGACGACGATCAACACGAACAGGCGCAGCGCCCGCATCAGCCGCCCGCCGTGGTCGTTGTCGTGGTGCTCGTCGACATGGTGCTCGTCGACGTGTTGCTCGTGGTCGTGGTCGTCGTCGTGGTGTTCACGATCGCTGCCTGGCCCTGCACCCAGAAGAGCACCGAGACGTTCTCGAGTGCGCCGAGGTCGACGTACGGCTTCACGAGCACATTGCTGCTGAAACCGCCGGGGAGGTCCGTGACCTTGGTCACGCTTCCGACGAGGAGGTCCGGCGGGAACTTCGTCGACAACGGCGAGGTCACGATCTGGTCGCCGGGAAGGATCTTCGCCTGCGGGTCGAAGTCGTCGACGAGAAGCTCGCGGGAACCGTTCTGCCCGCTCGCGGTGCCGGTGGCCGCGTCCGCGCCGGGATGCGGCGGAGTTTTCACGCCGACCGCGAACACGGGATCGGTGAGCACGCGCACCTTCGCGAAGTTGCGGCCGACGTCGATCACCGAACCCACGAGGTATCCGTCGGGCCCGACCACCGGCATGTCGCGCGTGATCCCGCTTTCGGTGCCGTGGTCGAGCGTGAGAGACGAGTCGAAGTTGCCCGTGTCGCGGGCGACGATGCGAGCATTGACGCGCTTGACGTTGAAGAGACTGTTGAGCCCCAACAGCTTCTTGAGGTCTTCGTTCTCCGCGATCGCCCGTTGGGCGGCGCGCTCGGTGCCCTCGGCCACCGAGAGCTTCTCGCGCAGCTTGCGGGTGTCGCGCTTGAGGTTCGCGCTGTCAGTCACGCCGTGCCACCAGTCGCTGATCGGCGTGGTGATGCTCTCGACCGCGCCCTGGATCGGCGAGACGAGGGTGTGCGCGGCTCGTCCCAAGGCACCCAGCGGTCCGGAGCGTCCGCCCCGGCTGTCGAGCGTGATCAGCGTCACGGCGGTGAGCACGATGACGAGCAGCACGTACCGCCGTCGGCTCGTGCGTCGAGCGATGGCCATTGGAACGGCTATTGATGGGCGGACGAGATCAGGACGTGCTTCAACACGTCGAAGTTCTCGAGGCACTGGCCGGAGCCGTGGACGACCGAGAACAGCGGGTTGTCGGCAATGACGATCGGCATGCCCGTCTCCATCGACAGCCGTTCGCGAAGGCCGTGAAGCAATGCGCCGCCGCCGGTCACGACGATGCCCTTCGACATGATGTCCGCGGCGAGCTCGGGCGGGGTCTTGTCGAGCGTCACCTTCACCGAGTCGACGATCGCGGAGACGGGCTCTTCGATCGCGTCGCGGATCTCCTCGGTCGAGACCACGATCGTCTTCGGGAGACCGGTGACGAGATCGCGGCCGCGCACTTCGGCGTACAACTCTTCCTGCAACGGGAACGCGCTCCCGAGCGCGATCTTGATCTCTTCGGAGGTGCGCTCGCCGAGCGCGAGCGAGTACTCCTTCTTCACGAAGTTGACGATCGCCTCGTCGAGCTCGTCACCCGCGATGCGGATGGACTCGCTTGCCACGATGCCGCCGAGCGAGATGACCGCGACCTCCGTGGTGCCGCCGCCGATGTCGACGACCATGTTCCCCGAAGGTTCGTGCACCGGGAGCCCGGCGCCGATCGCGGCCGCCATCGGCTCCTCGATGATGTACGCCTCCTTGCGTGCACCTGCCTGTTGCGCGGCCTCTTGCACCGCGCGCTGCTCGACACCCGTGATACCCGAAGGCACGCAGATCACCATGCGGGGCTTCGCCCACTTGCGGGGATGCACGCGCTGGATGAAGTAGCGAAGCATCTTCTCGCATATGTCGAAATCCGCGATGACGCCGTCCTTGAGGGGCCGGATCGCCTTGATGTGGTCGGGCGTGCGCCCGATCATCTTCTTCGCCTCGATGCCGACGGCGAGCGGGCGGCCGTCGCGCGCGTTCACGGCAACGACGGAAGGCTCGTCGAGCACGACACCGCGCCCGCGCACATACACGAGCGTGTTCGCGGTTCCGAGGTCGACCGCCATGTCGCGGCCGAGCAATCCTGCGTAGAACGGTTCGTTCACGGAGTTCACGGTCTTCCGACGGCCGAGCGCGCCCAGGCTACGAGCAGAAGGGCTGTCATTCCACCCGGCCCGTCTCATTTGCGGTCGGCTTCACGCGAGTGACCCGTTTGCCGACTCACCGGGCGAGGCCGGGGAAGAACAGGGCGATCTCGCGCGCGGCCGACTCGGGACCGTCGCTGCCGTGTACCAGATTCTCGGTCAATTCGATTGCCAGGTCGCCGCGTATCGTCCCCGGCGCGGCTTCGCGGGGGTTCGTGACCCCGAGCAGCGCTCGCACGACCTTCCACGCGTCCGGGCCCTCCACCACCATCGCGACCAGCGGGCTGCGGGTGATGAACGCCACGAGGTCGCCGAAGAACGGCTTGCCGTCGTGCTCGGCGTAGTGCTGCTTGGCCGTCGTCTCGTCGAGCCGGCGCAGCTCACACGCGACCAGCTTCAGCTGCTTGCGCTCGAGCCGGGCGATGATCTCTCCGACGAGCCCGCGCTCGACACAGTCGGGCTTGCAGAGAACGAGGGTGCGATCAGCGCTGTCGGTCACGAGCCGGGCAGCCTATGGCCCGAGGCCAGCGACTCGTAAACCGGCGGATACGCACCCGGCGCAATTGGCAGGTCCACGGTCGCACCGGTCCACGCGGACAGGTAGATGGCGTTCGCCAGCTCGACACTCTTGGTGCCCTCGTCGCCACCGATCGCCGACGGTCGCTGCTCGGCACCCGCGCCCGCGCCCGCGAACTCTCGGTGCGCGGCCGCGACCATGTCAAGCCATTCGCTCTTCGCCCGCGGGACCTCGACGCGCTCCCACTCGACGGCCTGGAGCGGGAACTCGTCGGGACACTCGTCGATGAGCTGCTGTACGGGGTCGTGGCGGGCGACGCGCACGTCGTAGCCGTCGGCGAGGACCACCGCGCCCCGCTCGCAGTAGAGCTCGAACCGCTCGTGACCCGCCGGCTCGCTCAGCGACGCGATCACAGTGCCGCGCGCGCCGCCCGGCCATTCGAGCTCGATGGTCGCGTCGTCCTCGACCTCGGCCCGGTGCGAGGTGTTGCGCACCTGGGCGCGCACACGGGCCGGCATCCCCGTCGCCGCGATGAGCGCGTCGAGCTGGTGGACCGCCTGGTTCATGAGGACTCCCCCGCCCGCCATGCGCCAGGTCGCGCGCCAAGGGCTCGCGTCGAAGTACCGCTGCGCGCGCAGCCAGTTCGTCGCGGTGACGTGCACACGCCGGAGTGGGCCGAGATCGGCGAGCGCCGCGCGCATGGCTGCGTAACCCAGGTGGAAACGGAATTGCAGCCCGACCACGAGGACGCGTTGGCATGCGCCCGCGTGCTGCGCGAGCGCGTACCCCTCGTCACACGTCGGGGTGAACGGCTTCTCGCAATAGACGTGCAGCCCGGCGTCGAGCGCGCCGCGTACGAGCTCGCCGTGGGTTCCCGGCGGCGTGGCGACCACGACGGCGTCGCATACGCCGCTCGCACCCATCGCACGCGCATCGGTGAACGACGGCACCTCGTGATCGGCGCCCGCCTTCTCGGCCCGGGTCGCATCGACGTCACACACCGCCGCGAGCGTCGACGTCTCGACCGTGCGCAACGCCCACAGGTGGGCCTGCCCGATCCCGTTGACCCCGATCACCCCGACCCTCACCCCGACAGCTCTCCCAACATGCGTGGCACACGGCCCGTAAAGGGCCGTCTATCACGCAAGTTCGTCAGTGGACGAGGACGGAGCGGGCGGCGCCCACGACATAGAGCGAGCCGGTGACCACGATCTGGCCGTCTTCGGCGGTGGCGAGCAAGGCCGTCCCGACCGCGTCGGCGACACTCTCGACGACCTCCACCCGGTCCTCGGGCACCCCGAGGTCGATCGCCGCCTTGGCGATGTGCGTCGGGTCGAGCGCGCGCGGGCTCGGCGGCCGGCAGCACACCAACACGCCACGGTCCTCCTCGGCGAGCTCGTCCACGCCGAGCGCGACCAGCATGTCGTGCGGGTCCTTCTCGCGCAGCAGCCCGAGCACGAACGTGTCGGGCGCACCACCGAACTCCTCGGCGAGCGCTCGCCGCAGTGCCTGCGCGCCGGCGACATTGTGCGCGCCGTCGAGCAGGATCAGCGGGTTGCGCCCGACGACCTCGAGCCGCCCGGGTGCCGTCATCCTGCGGAACGCGTCCGTCACCACCGCGCGGGGGAGCTCGGCGTCGACGAAGGCTTCCGCGGCTGCCAGCGCGACGGCGGCGTTGTCGCCTTGGTGCGCGCCGTGCAGCGGCAAGAACACGTCCGGGTACTCGGCACGGGTCGCGTAGAGATGGAGGTGCCGCCCGCCGACGGCGAGCTCGTTGAGACGCACGCCGAAGTCGATGTCGCGCCGCAAGACGCGCGCGGCCTCGCGCGCGGTGAAGATCGCCTGGAGGTACTCGTCGGTCTCGCCGAGCACGAGTGTCGCGCCCGGCTTCACGATGCCTGCCTTCTCGGCTGCAATCTGCTCGCGCGTCGGCCCCAGGTACTCGACGTGGTCGACCTCCACGTTCGTCACCGCGGCAACCTGCCCGTCGACGAGGTTCGTTGCGTCCCACGTCCCGCCCATACCGACCTCGACGACCGCGACGTCGACCGCTTCGTCGGCGAACCAGCGGAGCGCGACCGCGACGAGAATCTCGAAGTAGGACGCCTCGACACCGATCTCGCGCTCGACCAGCATGGCCGCATACAACTGCTCGTCGAGCGTGGCATCGTCGATCGGCGCCCCGTCGATCGACATACGCTCGTTCACGCGTTGCAGGTTCGGGCTGGTAATCGTCCCGACCCGCAACCCGACCGCGGTGAGCAGCGCGCTCGTCATGTGCGCGGTGGTCGACTTGCCGTTCGTGCCGGTGATCTGCACGGCCGGGTATTCACTCTCGGGCGATCCGAAATATCGCAGCAGCGTGCCGATGCGCTCGAGCGTCGGCGCACCCCGCTCACGCGTGGAAGCCGGAGTGTTCAGCCCGGCTTCCAGATTGACGTGACCCGCGAGCCACTCTCGTGCGGCGAATTCGCTCACGCGTCGGTGGCCGGCGCCAGCTCGACCTTCACCAGCAGCTCGGGCCCGATCTCGGTCTCGATGTCACCCGCGATCTTGCCTGCTTCGCGCACGTCGGAACGCGCCGCGTCCAGTGCTGCGAGACGCTGTTCGGTATCGCGCACGACCACCCGGTCCACGGGGGTGGCGAGCGAACGCTTCTGCTCCGACTTCTCCTTGCGCACCGCACCGAGCACGTCGGCAGCCACCGCGAAGACGAGCGGATCGGCATCGTGCATGCGCAACGCACCGGCCTCCGGCCACGACGCCCGGTGAATCGAGCCTTCCCGCCACCACGACCAGGCCTCCTCGGTGACGTACACGAGGAACGGCGCGAACAACCGCAGCAGATGCGATAGCGCAATCCGCAGCGCACTCTGCGCCGATCGTGCGGCGTCCTCTCCGGCAACGCCGTACGCGCGTCCCTTCACGAGCTCGACGTAGTCGTCGCAGAAGGACCAGAAGAACCGCTCCGTCCGCTCGATCGCGCGCGCGTAGTCGAACTGGTCGAGTGCGGTGGTGGAGTCGTCGACAAGGGCGGCGAGCGCGGCGAGCATCGAGCGATCGAGTGCGTCCGTCACGACCGACAGGTCCTCATCCGCTCCCTCTGACACGGTGAGTACGAACCTCGACACGTTCAGGACCTTGATCGCGAGCTTCCGGCCGATCTTGATCTGGCCCTCTTCGAACGCAGTATCCGTGCCGGGACGCCCGTTGGCGGCCCAGTAGCGCACGGCATCGGCGCCGTACTTCTCCAGCCACTCCATCGGTACGACGACGTTGCCCTTGCTCTTCGACATCTTCTTGCGGTCGGGGTCGAGCACGAACCCCGAGATCGCGGCGTTCGCCCACGGCACGGTGTGGAACTCGAGATGGGAGCGCACGATCGTCGAGAACAACCACGTGCGGATGATGTCGTAGGCCTGCGGGCGGAGATCCATCGGGAACGTGCGCGCGAAGAGGTCGGGATCGGACGCCCATCCGGTCGCGATCTCGGGCGTGACCGACGATGTCGCCCAGGTGTCCATCACATCGGGGTCACCGGTGAAGCCGTTCGCCTGATCGCGCTGGCTCTCGGTGTAACCGGGCGGGCAATCGGTCGAGGGGTCGACCGGCAACGCGTCTTCGGGAGCCACGAGCATGTCGTCGCGCTCGACGTTGCCGCCGGCGTCGATTCGGTACCACACGGGGAACGGCACACCGAAGAACCGCTGACGGCTGATGAGCCAGTCGCCGGTGAGCCCTTCGATCCACGACTCGTACCGCGCGCGCATGTACGCGGGAATCCAGTTCACCTCGCGGCCGCGGGCGATCAGCGCGGCGCGCAGCTCGGGGTCACGACCGCCGTTGCCGATGTACCACTGCCGCGACGTGACGATCTCGAGCGGGCGATCACCCCGCTCGTAGAACTTCACCGGGTGTGTGATCGGGCGGGGGTCACCGTCGAGCTCTCCCGATGTGCGCAGTTGCTCGACGACGATCCGCTGCGCCTGCTTGACCGTCTTGCCGGCGATCTCGGTGTACGCCTCGGATCCGGCCGCGGAGAGCGCTTCCGGCGGGTCGCCCTTGAGACGTCCATCGGCACCGACGATGGCGCGCGTCGGCAGCTGCAGCTCTCGCCACCAGGTGACGTCGGTGGTGTCACCGAACGTGCAGATCATGGCGACGCCGGTGCCCTTCTCGGGATCGGCCAACCGGTGCGCGACGACCGGCACCCGCGCGCCGTACAGAGGCGTCGTGACCTCCGTATCGAACAATGCTTGATATCGCTCGTCGTCAGGGTGCGCGACCAGTGCGACGCACGCGGCCAGGAGCTCCGGCCGCGTCGTATCGATGCGGAGGTCGCCCGACCCATCGGTCTTGTGGAATCGCAGCGTGTGGTACGCGCCGGCCGTCTCGCGATCCTCGAGCTCGGCTTGCGCGACCGCCGTGCGGAAGTCGACGTCCCAGAGCGTCGGCGCGTCCGCTTGGTATGCCTCACCCCGTGCCAGGTTCCTCAAGAACGCGAGCTGACTGGTGCGTTGTGCCCCGCGACCGATCGTCGTGTACGTCATCGACCAGTCGACCGACAGTCCGAGCCGCCGCCAAAGCTTCTCGAACGCCTTTTCGTCCTCGGCGACGAGGCGCGCGCACAACTCCAAGAAGTTGGGTCGTGAGATCGGGACGACGTCTTTGCCGGGCTTGTCGGGCACGACGAAGGTGGGATCGAACGGCAGGTGCGGATCGCACCGGACGCCGTAATAGTTCTGCACCCGGCGCTCGGTCGGCAGGCCGTTGTCGTCCCAGCCCATCGGATAGAAGACCTCGCGACCGCGCATCCGTTGGAAGCGGGCCACGGTGTCGGTGTGGGTGTAGGAGAGCACGTGGCCCACGTGGAGGGAGCCGCTCACTGTTGGCGGTGGGGTGTCGATCGAGAAGATCTGCTCCCGGGTCCGTGACCGGTCGAAGCGAAAGGTCCCGTCGGCGTCCCACACCGCCGACCAGCGCTCGTCCAGCCCCTCGAGCGACGGGCGGTCCGGGATCAGCGGCATCCGGGCATTGTAGAAGCGGCCCATTCCCCCGCCCTCTGCGAAACGAACTTGCGTGGCACGCGGCCCTTATAGGCCCTGCGCCACGCATGTTCGGGGACCAACCAATCTCTGGATTGCGCAGATCGGTCTTTTCCCTCATACTGCCTCAACTGGGTGCCCCTGGGAATTGGGCACCCGATGGGGCCGGAGGCAACGGAATGCTCGCGCCAGGCAGGGATGCCGCACGTTCGCTGGTACGCCGGATCGCGTCGCTCGTCGCGGTCGCGGTCGCCACGACCGGCCTCGCGAGCATGGTCGCGGTCGTGCAGGGCGCGGTCGTCGCGCAGCCCGCGGCCGCGGCGCCGTACCTCGGATCGGCGGCCCGCCTGTCCCTCCACCATCCGATCGTGAACATGGCGGCGACGCCGACCGCGAAGGGCTACTGGCTGGTCGCCTCCGACGGCGGCATCTTCGCGTTCGGCGACGCGCACTTCCACGGCTCCACCGGCGGCAGGCGCCTCGACCGCCCGATCGTCGGGATGACGCCGACGCGCACCGGCCGTGGGTACTGGCTGGTCGCATCGGACGGCGGCATCTTCGCGTTCGGCGACGCGCGCTTCCACGGCTCCACCGGCGGCAAGCGCCTCGACCGGCCGATCGTCGGCATGGCCGCGACGCCGACCGGACACGGGTACTGGCTCGTCGCGTCCGACGGCGGCATCTTCGCGTTCGGCGACGCGCGCTTCCACGGCTCCACCGGCGGCAAGCATCTCAACCAACCAATCGTCGGCATGGCCGCGACCGCGTCCGGCAAGGGGTACTGGATGGTCGCGTCCGACGGCGGCATCTTCGCCTTCGGCAACGCGCACTTCTACGGTTCAGCCGGCAATCAACGACTCGCACAACCGGTCGTCGGAATGTCGCCGCGCCGCAGCGGCGGTGGCTACTGGCTCGTCGCCCAGGACGGCGGCATCTTCACGTACGGCAGCGCACGCTTCTACGGCTCCGCAGCGGGCGCGATGGCGGGCCAGGCCGCGGTCGGCATGGTCGCGTCGCCGAAGAACGACGGCTACTGGATTGCGTCGCAATGGGGTGGCGTCAGCGCCGGGACACCGAGCGGCATGCACAGGGACCCGAACCTCATGCCGCGCGTGAGCGCGATATCCGCCGAGCTCGTCACGCGCATCAACCTGGAGCGCACGGCGCGCGGCCTGCACACACTGTCCACCGATCCGACGCTGCAATCGGCGGCGACCGCGTGGGCGAGCTACCTGGCGTTGACGCATCAGTTCAAGCACCAGAGTCTCTCGAAGCTGCTGCTGCTGGCGCCGGGCCGCTTTGCCGAGGTGGGTGAAAATCTGTACGGAGGTGGTGGCGCCGGCGCGATGGATGCCGGAACCGCGCACAACACGCTGATGCACTCCGACGAGCACCGCTCGAACATCCTGTTGCCCGAGGAGCGCATGGTCGGTGTCGGCGCCGCGTGCATCAACGGCTTGCTCATCGTGGTGGAGGAATTCGCGACACCGTTCGGCATCCCGCTCAACGCACACCCCGTGCCGCCCCTCAACCCGATCGCGGCCGGCAACGAGGGCGGCGCGAGCTGCTGACGAGCACGTAGCCTGCGCGCGCCGTGCGGACGCAGCGGAGCCAGGGATGGCGCAGCGAGGGAGCCATCATCGTCGCAACGAGCTCGCAGTCAGTGCTGACGTGCACCGATGTCACGCTCGTGATCGACGGTGCGCGCATCCTCGACACGATCAACTGGCAGGTGCGGGCGGCCGAACGTTGGGTCGTGTTGGGTGCGAACGGCGCCGGCAAGACCTCACTGCTCCGAGTCGCGGCGCTGTACCAGCATCCGTCCTCAGGGACCGTCGACGTGCTCGGCCAACGACTCGGACGCACGGACGTGCGCACGCTGCGCGAGCGCATCGCGTTCTCGTCCCCGGCACTGGCGGCCCGCCTCGAACCGTCGATGACCGCTTTGGAAGTGGTCATGACCGCCCGGTACGCCGCGCTCGCCCCGTGGTGGCACCGGTACAGCGACGACGATCGCGACCGCGCGCACGCGCTCCTGCGCGAGTGGCGCGGTGACGAGCTCGCGACCCATGCGTTCCCGACGCTGTCTGCAGGTGAACGCCAACGCGTGCTGCTGGCCCGCACCTTGATGAACGAACCCGGGATCGTGTTGCTCGACGAACCAACGGCGGGACTGGACGTCGGCGGCCGCGAGGAGCTCATCAAGGACCTCGCGGTATGGGCTCGCGACCCCGGTCGTCCGCCGTTGGTGCTCGTCACTCACCATCTCGAGGAGGTGCCACCCGGATTCACCCACGCGTTGGTGTTGAAGGACGGTCGCGTGCTCGCGTCCGGCCCGATGCGCGCGACAGTGACGGGTGACGTGCTGAGCGACGCCTTCGGGCTGGCGCTCGACGTGCGAGAAGAGAACGGCCGCTACACCGCCCGCCTCGTCTAGGCGGAACGCCTCGACTCGTCCTCGGTGATCAGCGTCGGCGTGACGTTGCGGAGCACGACGTCCTGGTCGACGATGCACTTCACGACGTCGGTCCGGCTCGGCAGGTCGTACATCACCTCGAGCAGCACTTCTTCGAGGATCGCGCGTAGCCCGCGAGCGCCTGTCGCGCGCTTCAACGCCTCGTCCGCGATCGAGACCAGCGCCTCGTCGCTGAACACGAGGTCGACGTCGTCGAAGTGGAAGAACTTCTGGTACTGCTTGACGAGCGCGTTCTTCGGCTCCACGAGGATGCGCATGAGCGCGTCCTTGTCGAGGTGGTGCACCACACCGACAACAGGCAGCCGGCCCACGAACTCCGGGATCAACCCGAACTTCAACAGGTCTTCGGGCAGCACGTCCGCGAGGAAGCGTCCGGTCTCGACCTGGTCGTTCGCCCGGCGGATGTCGGCACCGAAGCCGATGCCGCGGTTGCCGACGCGCGCCTCGATGATCTTGTCGAGGCCGGCGAAGGCGCCGCCACAGATGAACAAGATGTTCGTGGTGTCGATCTGGATGAACTCTTGGTGCGGGTGCTTGCGTCCGCCCTGCGGCGGCACTGACGCTGTGGTGCCTTCGAGGATCTTCAACAGCGCCTGCTGCACACCTTCGCCCGACACGTCACGGGTGATCGACGGGTTCTCGGCCTTGCGCGCGATCTTGTCGATCTCGTCGATGTAGATGATGCCGGTCTCGGCCTTCTTGACGTCGTAGTCGGCGGCCTGGATCAGCTTCAACAAGATGTTCTCGACGTCCTCGCCGACGTACCCCGCCTCGGTGAGCGCGGTGGCGTCCGCGATCGCGAACGGAACCTTCAACATGCGCGCGAGGGTCTGCGCGAGCAGCGTCTTGCCGCAGCCGGTCGGGCCCACCAGCATGATGTTCGACTTCTGGAGCTCGACGTCGGGATCGCCGTAGGCGCCGACCTGCACGCGCTTGTAGTGGTTGTAGACGGCAACCGACAAGATCTTCTTGGCCTGCTCCTGCCCGATGATGTAGTCGTTCAGGTATTCGTAGATCTCGCGGGGCTTGGGGAGGTCGTCGAAGCGAACCTCGGTGCTCTGCGAGAGCTCCTCTTCGATGATCTCGTTGCAGAGATCGATGCACTCGTCGCAGATGTACACGCCGGGACCGGCGATGAGCTTCTTGACCTGCTTTTGGCTCTTCCCACAGAAAGAGCACTTGAGCAGATCTCCGCCGTCACCGAACTTCGCCACCGGAAGGCCCCCTCTCCCCTGAGTCGAATTAACTCGTGCCTTCGGCCGACGGTACCGCGGCGAGCTCTCGGTTGGTGAGGATCTCGTCGACGATGCCGTATTCCTTGGCCTCGTTCCCGCTCATGATGAAGTCCCGGTCGGTGTCCTTGCGAACACGATCGAGCGCCTGCCCGGTGTGAAATGCCAGGATCTCGTCCAGCAGCTCGCGCATCCGCACGATCTCCTTGGCCTGGATCTCGATGTCGACGGCCTGCCCGGACGCGCCGCCGTGGGGCTGGTGGATGAGCACCCGGGCATGCGGAAGGATGAACCGCTTGCCCGGCGCACCGGACGCGAGGAGCACTGCTGCCGCCGATGCGGCCTGACCGATACAGCACGTCTGCACGTCGGGCTTGATGTACTGCATCGTGTCGTAGATCGCAAAGAGGCCGGTGATCTCGCCACCCGGAGAGTTGACGTACATGATGATGTCCTTGTCGGGATCTTCCGACTCGAGGATCAACAGCTGCGCGATCAACAAGTTGGCGACGGTGTCGTCGACGGGCGTTCCCAGAAAGATGATGCGGTCGTTCGCCAGGCGCGAATAGGGATCCCACTCCATACGGCCGCGCGGCGTGTCCTGGATGAACCGCGGCATGGGGACGTATTCACCACGAATGTTCGAGCGCATGTTCAGTCCTCGGATTCCTGTTGCTCGTGTTCTGCGGGAGTACTTCCGTCGGCACTCGTGTCCTCTTGCACACTCGTGTCAACGGTCATGTCGATTGCATTTCCGTCCTGGTCGACCAGTGTCGCGTGATCGACGAGGAACTCGAGCGCTTTCCCCCGCGCCACATCCGAGCGTACCGTGTCCAGCGCGTGACCCCGTTCAAGCTCGCGCCGGATCCGTTCGGGCTTTTCTTTCGTGCGCTCGGCAAGGCGCGCGATCTCCTCGTCGACCTCGTCCTCGGTCGCGGTGATCTGTTCCTGCGCGACGACGGCTCGTAGCGCCAGGTCGGCGAGCACCGCGCGAGCGGCGCCCACACGGATCTCGTCGACGAACGCCTGCGGCTCGTGGCCGGTCGCCTCAAGGTACTGCTCCAGGGTCGCGCCCTGATGCGAGAGGCGATGTGCGAGGTCCTCGACCCGCCTGCGGGTCTCGCTGTCCACCAGCGTGGACGGCGGTTCGACGGGCACGAGATCGGCAGCGGCCTCGAGCACTCTGTCGCGCGCAGCCATCTGCACCTGCATCTTCTGTACCAGTTCGAGGCGCTTGCGAATGTCCGCGCGTAGCTCGTCGACGGTGGTGAACTCGCTCGCTTCCTGCGCCCACTCGTCGGTCAGCTCCGGCAGCACCTTCCGCTTCGCTTCCTTGACGACCACGCGGAACGTGACCTCCTTGCCGGCCTCGTCGCCGAACCGCTCCGGCAACTTGGCCGTGAACTCGAGGATCGCCCCGGGCTTGGTCCCGCGCAACTGCTCGTCGAGCTCGGGAACCACCATTCCCGAACCGACGCGGTACAAGAAGTCGTTCGCGGTGAGCCCCTCAACCGGCTCGCCGTCGGACTCACCGGTGATGTCGATCGTCGCGTACGAGTCGTCGATCAAGGGATAGTCGGAGTCGGCGAGATCCGCGAACCGTTCGCGCAACGTGTCGATCTGCTTGTCGACGTCTTCGTCGCCGATGGCCGTGTTCGGCAGCTCGACGCGCAATTCGTCGTAGCCCAACAGGCGAACCTGCGGACGGACCTCGACGACCGCGTCGAACTCGACGTCACCGTCCTCCTGGCCGGCGGTGAGCTTGATCTCGGGGGGCGCGATCACGTCGACGTCGTGCTCGGCAACCGCGTCGACGTAGTACTGCGGCAACGCGTCCTCGAGCGCCTGCCCGCGCGCGATGTCGCTGCCGAGTCGCGCCTCCAACAGCTTGCGGGGCGCCTTCCCCGGCCGGAAGCCTGGGATGCGAACCTGGCCCGCGAGCTTGCGGAACGCGGCGTCGACCGCTTTGTCGAACTCGTCCGCGGGCACCGAGACGTGCAGCTTGACCTTGCTCACCAGGCTCGGCGTGCTGGTGCTCGCGTCCTCGGGGTCTTCTTCGCCCTGGACGGGCTCGACCGTGCTCTGCATAAGGGAGAGATGAGTGTAGGGGAGGAGCGACCGACGACCGGTTCTTGCGATCGCTCGCGATCGCGAACGCAGTGGGCGACGGGCCCGAGAGCGGAGGGCGCAGGCCGCAGACCCGGCGCGGCGGCGGCGCGTACCATCAGCGCGACCAGCCAGAGATGGCGGAGCCAGGATGGCGCAGCGAGGGAGCCATGTTGTGACCACCGATCACGGGCTCACGCACGTGGCGCTGGCCGTCACGGATCTCGGCGCGAGCGTCGCGTTCTACGAGCGCTACGCGTCGATGAAGGTCGTCCACCGCCGTACCGATCCAGGTGGCGGCAACTCGGTCGCCTGGATCAGCGACCTCACCAGGCCGTTCGTGGTCGTCCTGATCGAGGTGGACACCGTCGACCAACGACTCGGTGGCGTGTACGGCCATCTCGGCCTCGGCGTCGACGCCCGGGCGGAGGTCGACCGGCGCTGCGCCGATGCCAAGGCCGCGGGCTACGCCGTGTTCGGTCCGATCGACTCGGGCCCGCCCGTCGGCTACTGGGGCTACATCGTCGATCCCGACGGGCACAACCTCGAGCTCTCCTTCGGCCAGGAGGTCGGACTGACGGTGGAGCAGGCGCGGTGATCGATCTCCGCGAACGCGTCGCGATCGTCACTGGAGCCGGCCGCGGTATCGGGCGGGCGTACGCGTTGCGGTTCGCGGCGTACGGCGCGCGCGTCGTGGTGAACGACGCCGGCGTGACGACCGAGGGCGGCGTGACCGACGAAGACCCGGCGCGCGATGTCGTGCACGAGATCACCAGAACCGGCGGCGAGGCACTCGCGCACCGGGGCGATGTCGGCGACGCGGCGGTCGGCGACGCGGTCGTACAACGCGCGCTCGATACATGGGGCCGGCTCGACATCGTCGTCAACAACGCCGGGTTCGGTCGTCCGCGCATGGCGTTCAACCTCGGCGACGACGAGTGGGACGACGTGATACGCGTCCACCTGCGCGGGACGTTCGTGATCTCGCGGCCGGCGTGCCGCTACTGGCGCGCGCAGGCCAAGCAGCACGGGTCGACATACGGACGGCTGATCAACACCGCGACCGGCCTCTTGATCTACGGCGGCGCCGGTCAGTCGAACTACGTTGCCGCGAAAGCGGGAGTGCAAGCGTTCACCGAAGCGGTCGCGACCGAGATGGCGCCGTATGGCGTCACGGCGAACACGATCATGCCGGGCGCGAACACGCGGCTCGCGCAGATCGGGTGGCGAATGGCGCGCCAGGAAGACGACGCCCGTGCCGAGGGCGTCGCGTTCGATCCACGCGATCCCGTGCACGTCGCCGAATTTGGCGCGTACCTCGCGTCACCCGATGCGGCGTGGATCTCGGGCCAGACGTTTCAGGTGAGGGGCGGGATCCTCGAACGCGTCTCGTCGTGGGAGGTCGCACAGTCGTTGCGACGCCACGATGCCGGCTTCACCGCCCCCGACTATGCGCAGGAGGTGCCTCGGCTCTTCGGTGCGGGCGCCCGACGACCGGATCCGCCCCCGGCGGAGTGGAGGGCGCAGCGGTCGCGCCCCTCGGAGTAGCACTCGAAGTTTCGGGGTACGCCGCACGCTCATGGCGCGCCAAACGAATCCGACCGCCGACCTCGTCCTCGACGCACTCGCGGCGTATCGCGTCACGCGGCTGCTCGTGAGTGACGGCATCGTCGACCGCCAACGGGGTGCAATCGTGGACCGCCTGCGCCGAGGCGGTCACCGGAAGCTCGTCGAGCTCTCCGAATGCCCGTGGTGCATCGGCTTCTGGGTGGCCTGCGGAGTCGTCGCCGCCCGTCGTGCAATTCCGCGGACGTGGGCGCCGGTCGCCGAGGCGTTCGCCTTTTCGGCGGTCTCCGAACTCGTCGCGTCAGAGGTGCGTTCGCTGGACGATGCGCACGACGTCACGGCGCAACGCGAGAGCATCGACGTCCGTCGGCGCTTCGCGGGCTGACGCGCGACTTCGCGTTACTCAGGCTTCTTGGACTTCTCGGAGCCCTTGCCGTCTTCGTCGGCGCCCTCTTCGAGGCCCTTCTTGAACTCGCGCTGCGCCGAGCCGAGACCACGAGCGAGCTTCGGCAGCTGCGAACCACCGAAGATGACGAGAACGACCAGAAGAATGACGATCCATTCGGGTCCACCAGGCATGACGCGAGTGTAGGTCGTCCGCGCGGGCGGGCGAACGGCGGTCACCGACGGGTGAGGCGTTGCCAGCTCGCCAGATCTCGTTCATCGGCCGGCCGGCCCGCTCGCGTCACGGTGTCGACGTCGCTCGCCTCGCGTCGGAGCGCTCCGGCCGTGCAACGCTCGGGCGCACGCCGCGCGAAGGGGTCGAACCGGAAGTGGTGCATGGCGTTGCGGTGGGTGATCCGCGCGACGACGTCGTCGGCCAAGCCGTCGAACAGCTCGGCGAGACGCTCGGGAGCGTTCGGCCAAGAGCTGTCGGAGTGCGGATAGTCGCTCTCCCAGCACACATTGTCGACATTGAACTCGTCGAGCAGCTTCACACCTATGCGATCCGCGATGAAACAGCAAAGAATTCGTTCGTGGAAGAGCTCGGTCGGTGACAACCCTTGCGGCGGATCGTGGCGCATCCACCCGTTGTGCCGGTCGAGGGTGTGCTCGGCGCGCCAGAGGAAATACGGAATCCATCCGATGTCGCCCTCGGTGAGTGCGAAGCGCAGCGTGGGGAATCGATGCCAGAACGGCGCCCAGAGGAGGTCGCCGAGGGTGTAGATCGCCATCACGCTCGAAAGGTTCATCGGCACGGGTGCGGGCGCGTCGGGCGACGTGGAAACGCTCTTCGAGGAGGAGCCGACGTGGCAGCACAGGACCGTGCCCGTCTCGGCACACGCCGCGAACAATGCATCCCAGGCGTCGGTGTGGATGCTCGGCATCCCGAGTCCCGCGGGGTTCTCGGAGAACGTCACGGCATGGCATCCCTTGCCGGCGAGTCGCCGGACTTCCCGCGCCGCCTCGTCGACGTCGAACAGCGGGAGCATCCCGCACGGGATGAAGCGCTCGGGATACGCGCCGCACCACTCATCGACGTGCCAGTCGTTGTAGGCCCTGATCATGGCGACGTTCACATCGCGATCGGGACCCTGGTTGAGCACCTGCCCCGAGAAACCCGTCCAGTTCGGGAAGTTGAGCCCCGCGAGCTGACCGCCGGCCGACATGTCGAGGACCCGCGCGTCGACTTCGTAGCAACCGGGACGCATGTGCTCGTAGCGCAGAGGGTCGACGTTGAACATCTCCGGCGGTTTGCCGGCGACCGCGTTCAGCCCGAGGTTTCGTCCGCGGATGTCGCCGTAGTACCACTGTTGCGAACCGTTGGCTTCCTCGACGACACGCGGTGCCCGGTCGCGATATTTCTGCGGGACGTGGGCATCGAACATGTCTGCGGGCTCGCAGATGTGATCGTCGACCGAGACGAGGATGAGCTCATCGCCGGTCATTCGGCGTTCCCGAGCGCCTCGACGAGCTCCTTGCGCTCGGTGTCGTCGAGCACCGAGAAGTGTCGGCCGAGCATCCGGTCGGTACGCGCCTCGGCGAGCTGCCACCGATCGCGCAACGGTTCGGGATCCTCGGGGGCGTCGGTCCACCCCATGATCGGGATCATCTGCGGGGCGCATACCGACGCCGCTTCGAGAGGCGTGAGGCCCACCGTGAGCACGGCCGCGCCGTGCAGGGCGCCCCGCAGCTCGCGCACTGCGTTCAGCCGGTGGATCGTGAGCGCCTTCACATCGGCGCGTGGGGGTTCGGCGAGCGTCCGCCACGCGGCGAACAGCGGCGCACCGGCGACATCCGCGGTCGAGACGACCCGTCCGAGGAGATCGGAGAGCCGCGCCCAATCGGTCGCGTCCCCGAGGTGAGCTCGCGCCCAGGTGTGCGCGCACGCTGCCCACTCTTGCGCTGCTTGCCTGCGGGACATGACGGTGGCGGATCGTTCCCAGGCAGCATGCACCGTCGCCGCCGGGAAGAACACGAACGCCGACACCACCACGTCTGCGGGCACGTCGCCGAGCGCGCCACCGCGACCCGCCGCGTAGAAGTCGAACCCCTCGAAGCCGAGCTCGGCGCCACGCGCATGCGTCGCGGGATCCATCATGAATCGGCTCGGCAACGACACGATGGCGCCGCGCGCGTCGTGCGCCGCTTGCTCGGGCGTCATGCCATCGCCCCGCTCATCGCCGAAAGTATGGGTTCTGCGGCGCGCCCGCGTCGAGCACGATGCCGACCGACGGCAGGTCGTCGCGTCCGGCGGTGAGCGCGGCGAGGACGGCTTCCGCGTTGTTCGCGTACACGAGGTCCTCGTCGTCGGCCTCTGGGTTCACCCACACGGCGACGACGAGAACGAGGTCGTCGACCTCTTCGGCGCGGACGACACCCTTGCGAAGTGCGTCCGTCACGCCCGCCGCGACTCCGGCTTGGGCGGCGCCCCACGTGAGGTGCGCGTGCGCATCGTTGGCCGGATCGACGGTGGCCTTGTTGACGAAGAGCGTCATCGGCTTGACCGCCACATTCGGCTTCACGACGACGACGAACGGTGTGTGCCCGGCCGTCGGGGTCGCGAGCGAGGTCGCCCACGCCGCACCCACCGGACCGTTCTTCGCGCCGAGCATGGTGTTGACGTGCGCCGCATTCGGCCCCTCACCCGCGAATCCCTCGCCCAGCTCCACCTTCAGGCCACCCGCCCGTAGCGGACTTCCTTCAGGAGCTCGCTGCTCATCGTGCCCGGCTTCGTGTCGTAGCCGAAAAGGCCCACGAGGCGGGGCGTGGTACCGCGGATCGGCGACACCCGGTGCAGAGAATTGCGTCCCGCGAACACGAGCAGCGTGCCCGGCGTCATGGGCCGCGTCACCACTTCCGCGCGGTCGCCGGCGAGCACACGCGCGACCTCGTCGTACCGCTCGTCCCCGGCGGAGCGGATCATCGGTGCGACCTCGAAGTCGCCGCCCTCGTCGCCGTCCTGCAACGCGAGCGACACGACGAAGTCGGTCTGGTCGAAATGCCACTGCAACTCGTCACCTTCTGTCATCACCGCGAGATTCAGGGCCCCGAGCGGATCCGCATACGGATAGATGACCTCGAGATCGAGAATTGCGGCGACGAAGCGCAACAACTCGCCCCACTCGTACAGCCGGCGGATCGGCGAGTCGGCAGGGAACAGGTCGTACGCCACCGCCCCGACGCCGTAGTTGCCGAGCCACTGGCGAGGGTGATCCGGAGGAAACGATTCGTCGGGGAAGCCGAGGTAGACGGTGCCCAGGCCACCACTTTGGTGCGCCTGCGGCGCCAGGCGGCGGGCGTCGTCGATGAACGTCGCGAGCGCGCCGGCGCGTACGAAGCCCGGTATCTCACACGCGCCCGTTTCGCGAATCTGCGTGCGACCGGTATCCACGAACGACCAGTCGAGATCCACGACGTCATGCACGGCCGTCGATGCTACGTCCCGACGGGAGACGACAGCGCAGCGACCGGAGGGGAGCGGAGCGTGGAGTCGACCCGAAAATGAACGTCGGTAGGATTTCGCGGTGACCGCCCTCGATTATCCCGCCTTCGACGCCGACAACCACTACTACGAGGCGCTCGACGCGTTCACCCGGCACGTCGACCCGAAGATGCAGCAGCGCTGCGTGCAGTGGTGCGAGATCAACGGCCGCAAGTACCACGTCGTCGGCGGCGTCGTCAGCCACGCCGTCGTGAATCCCACGTTCGACCCGGTCGCCAAGGCCGGCGCGATGCACGACTACTTCCGCGGCAACCCGAGCAATCTGCAGCCGTACGAGTTCTTGCGCGAGCGCGAGCCGATCCCGTCCGCGTACCGCGACCGGGACGCTCGCATCGCCACCCTCGACGAGCACGGCCTCGAAGCCGTCTGGCTGTTCCCAACCCTCGGCGTCCTCTACGAGGAGCTGCTCAAGCACGACATCGAAGCGGTCACGACTGTGTTCAGCGCGTTCAATCGCTGGCTCGACGACGACTGGGGACTCGACTACCAGGGACGCATCTTCGCGTCGCCGTACGTCACGCTCGCCGACCTCGACTGGGCAATCGCCGAGTTGGAGTGGGCGCTCGAGAAGGGCGCGCGCACGGTCGTCATGCGTCCGGCAGCGCCGCACACGCGTGACGGTCAGGTGCCCGCGAGCGACCCTCGCAACGATCCGTTCTGGGCGCGGGTGAACGAGGCGGGGATCACGGTCGTCGCGCACGCCGGCGACAGCGGATACTCGAGCAACGGCTACGCGGGAGACGGCTTCGCTGCCGGCTTCAGTGGCAACGGGCGCTGGGCGCCGTCGGTGAAGGCGTTCCACATCGAGCGGGCCGCGTACGACTTCTTGATCACGCTCGTCTTCGACAAGCTGTTCGAGCGGTTCCCGAACGTGCGCGTCGCGTCCGTCGAGAACGGCTCGGAATTCCTCGGCGACCTGTGCAAGAAGCTTCGTTCGACGGAGCGCAAGATGCCCGGCTACTTCAGCGAGGACCCGGTCGAATTATTCAAGCGCAACGTCTGGATGAACCCGTTCTGGGAAGACGACGTCGACGAAGTCGTCGCGCTGATGGGTCACGACCGAGTGATCTTCGGTTCCGACTGGCCGCACATCGAAGGTATGCCGAAACCCCTCGACTACGCGGTCGAGGTGAAGCAGTTCGACGATGCCGTCCAGCAGCGCATCATGCGCGACAACGCGCGCGAGCTCAATACCCGCCGCCCCGCCTGAGCACCGGGTTCGAGCAGCCCACGCACGCCGCGCATCCTGCAAGAATCCTCCTTCGTGACCACTCTGTCGATCGTCGGTACCGATCACGCGCATGTCGTCGAGTTGACGCAGCGACTCGTCGGCGCCGGTGCGCGCCTCGTCGCCTTGGTGCCGACAGACGAAGGCATCGGCCCGTGGCTCGCGTCGCAATATCCGGACGCGCGCGCGGACGATCCCTTCGGAGACGATGTGGATATCGTCGTGACCGCCGCCATCCCGAGCGAGCGTGCGCAGATCGCAATCGACGCCATGCGCGCCGGCAAGGACGTCGTCGCCGACAAACCCGGCGTCACCACGCCGGCACAGCTCTCAGCCGTTCGCGACGTGCAACGCGAGACCGGTCGCCGGTATCTCGTGGTCTTCGGCGAACGTCTCGGCACGCCGGCGATGTTGCGCGCCGAGCGGGTCGTGCGAGAGGGAAGGATCGGCGAGATCGTGCACACGGTCGGCCTCGGCCCCCACACGCTGAACCTGAAACACCGGCCGGCGTGGTTCTTCGATCCTGCCTTCTACGGCGGCATCCTCGTCGACATCGGCGCGCACCAGGTCGACCAGTTCCTCACGTTCACGGGCGGCGACGATGCGGAAGTGCTCGCGGCGACCGTCAGTGGGCACGCGAACCATCCCGGGTTGCAGGTGCTCGGAGAGATGCTCCTCCGGGCGCCCGACGGCCGCACCGGCTACGCGCGCGTCGACTACTTCACGCCCAAGGGGCTCGGCGCGTGGGGTGACACGCGATTCGCGGTGACGGGCACCGAAGGCACACTCGAAGCACGGCCGGTCGACGACACGATCACGCTCGTCGATGCCGAGCGGGTCGAGACGATGCATTGCGCAGGAGAACCGGTGACCTGGCCTGACACGTTCCTCAGTGGGGCGATGCCGGTCGCGCAGGCGCACGTGTTCGCCGTGCACGACATCTGTCTGCGTGCTCAGGGAATGAGCACCACCCGCCCGACCGCCTGACGGCTCTCGATGTACGCGTGGGCCGCCGCCGCGTCCGCGAGCGGGAAGGTGCGGTCGACCACCACGCGCAGACGCCCGGCCGCGACGTCGTCGACGTGACGTTGGATCATGTCGTGCGCGCGAGGGTTGAGGATCTCGGCACCGAGGAACACCCCGGTGATCGACTGATTGCCCATGCCGAGCGCACGCACGTCGAGCGGCTGCTCGTCACGGCCGGCACCCCCGACGGTGATGCATCTCCCGCGATACGCCAGGCACTGCACGCTTCCCTCCAGGACCTTGCCGCCTACGGAGTCGACGACGAGGTCGACACCTCTGCCGCCGGTGAGCTCGCGCACCCGGTCGACCCAACCCGATTGCGAGTAGTCGACGCCTTGATCCATGCCGAGCTCGTACAGGGGCTGCAACCGCTCCTCGCTCGACGCCGTCGCGAGCACGGCCGCGCCGGCGCGCTTGGCGAGCTGAATGGCGGCGATCCCGACACCGCCCGCGCCGGCTTGAATCAGCACCGTCTCCCCGGCAGCGAGGTGACCGAACTCGAACAGGCAATCGTCGGCAGTCCCGAACGCCACCGGCACGCACGCGCATTTGACGACGTCGCCGCCGTCCGGGATCGGCCACGTGATGACCGACGGCACCGCGACGATCTCGGCGTGCGACCCCCACAGCATGGTGGCGACGACCCGCTGGCCGACCTGCCGGTCGGTGACGCCCTCGCCCACTTCGCGGATCGTGCCCGCGCACTGGTACCCGACGACGTGCGGCGTGGTCGCCATCTCTCCACCGAACCGATTGAGCGTGTCACCCCCCTCGATGCTGATCGCCTCGACGCCGATCAACACCATGCCGGCACCGCACACCGGGTCGGGGACGTCCTCGTAGCGGAGCACGTCGGGCGAACCGGTCTCGTAATAGACGGCAGCTTTCATCGCCGCTTCCTCTCCCTGTGTTGGGGACCCTGCGTGTCAGAGCGTTGCGAAGTACTCGTCGGCGACACGTTCGCGTTGCCATGTCTGGGCGCCGAGCAGGAGGTCGTCGACCTTGGCACGGCGCAAGAACACGTGCGCGTCGTTCTCCCAGGTGTAGCCGACACCCCCGTGGATCTGGATGCACTCGGCGGTCACGTAGTTGGCGGCGCTCGCGGATTGCGCCTTGGCCATCGCGGCCGAGATCTCGCGGTCGGGCGCGTCCACGTCTGACGCCCATGCTGCGTAGTGCACCGCCACCCGAGCGATCTCGATCTCCCGCAGCATGTCGACCGCCTTGTGCCGCGTCACTTGGAACTTCGAGAGCGGCCTGCCGAACACCTCACGTGCCTGCGCGTAGTCGAGTGCCAGCGCATCGGCCGCTTCGCTGACGCCGATCAGCTCCGCGGCGAGCAGTACCGCAGCGTCGTCCGCGATGCGTCGCCAAATCTCGGCGTGGTCGCCGGGCGGACCCACGAGCGTGGCGCGCGTGCCGTCGAACTCGAGACGCGCGAACTTCCGGGTGATGTCGAGGGCAGGCGCGACCTGCGCATACTGGCCCGGCTGCTCGACCAGAAACGTCTGGAGGCCATCGCGCGTACGCGCGGGCACGAGCACCCAATCGGCGCTGCTGCCGTCCATCACCATCGGCTTCACGCCGTCGAGCTTGTAGCGCGATCCTCTTCCGCTCGCGCGTACGCGGATGCGCTCGAGCGGGTCGCCGTGCCCGGCCTCGTCGATCGCGACCGTGCCCCGACGCGTGCCGGCAGCGAGCCCTTCGAGGAGCTCGTCGACGACGAGCGCGCGAGCCGCGAGCGTCGCGGCGATCGCCGAGGAGAAGTACGGCCCGGGGAAGACTGCGCGACCCATCTCTTCCTGGACGACGACGGCATCGATCACACCGAGGCCGAGTCCGCCCTGCTCCTCCGGCACCAACAGGCCGGTCCACCCGAGATCGACGACCTTGCGCCAGATCTCGGGAGTGATCCCCACCTCGTCGTGCTCGGCCATGCGCCGCACGTACTCCTTCGGCGCCTCGGCCTGCATGAACGCGCGCACCGAGTCCCGGAGCGCGTCCTGATCCGCCGAGAACGTGAAGTCCACGTGGTGACGTTATCGCCGACCTGACGCTAACGTCAGCTGCGTGGATTTTGCCTGGTCGGCCGAAGACGTTGCCTTCAAGGAAGAGCTCGAGGCCTTTCTCGACAAGGAGATGCCGGCCTTCATCGAGCTGTGGTCCGACAACGAGGACCTCGACGCGTCGCGTGGGGTCATGGGCGTCATGGACAAGCGCAAGGCCTGGCAGAACAAGCTCAACGAGGGGCGGTGGGCCGCGATCCTGTGGCCCGAGGAATGGGGCGGCCGCGCCGCCACGACGTCCCAGCAAGTCATCTACACGCAGGTGATGGCGAAGTACCGCGCGCCGGGCATCTTCAACGCCAACGGCATCGTGCAGATCGGGCCGTCGATCATCTCGTGGGGCACCGACGAGCAAAAGGCTCGATGGCTCCCGGGCATCCTCGACGCAAGCGAGCACTGGTGCCAGGGTTTCTCCGAACCGCAAGCCGGTTCGGACATGGCGAACCTGCGCACGACCGCGATCCTCAGCGAGGGCGGCACGCACTACGTCGTCAACGGCCAGAAGATCTGGATCTCCAGCGCACAGATCGCGAAGTGGGGCCTGTTCCTCATGCGCACCGACCCGACGGCGATCTCACGCGGGCGCAAGCACGAAGGCATCACGACCTTCATCGTCGACATGGAGCTGCCGGGCATCGACATCCGGCCGATCCGTGAGATCACCGGCGACTCCCTGTTCTGCGAGGTGTTCTTCACCGAGGCGAAGCTGCCCGTCGGCGACCGGCTCGGCGACGAGGGCAACGGCTGGTTGGTGTCGATGGGCGCGCTCGGCCAGGAGCGCGTCGGCAGCGCGGGTCAGGCGATCTCGATGGCGCAAGACCTGCGCACGCTGCTCCAGACGGCGAAAGCCGAGAACCCCGATGCGTTGCGTGATCCGGCGATCCGCGAGCGCGTCGCGAAGCTGCACATCCAGATCGAAGCAACCCGTCTGCTGATCGCACGGGCCCTCTCGAAGGTGCTGAAGGGCGAGAAGGGCTGGCCCGAAGTACCGCTCGCGAAGTTGCAGTGGGGCTACATCTCGCTTTGGCTCGCCGAGCTCGCGCTCGACGTCCTCGGCCCTACAGCAGCGCTGCTCAAGGGAGCGCCCGGCGCGATCGACGGTGGCATGTGGGCCCGCAATTACGTGTGGCAGCGCTACACGACGATCGGCGCGGGCCCCACCGAGGTGCAGAAGAACATCATCGCCGACCGTGCGTTGAAGCTGGAGCGCTGACGCGCGGAAGCTGGAGGGCTAACGGGCGAACCTGCTCGCGGAGAACGGCGTGAGGTCGAGCTCGGGCTCCCGGCCCAACACGACGTCGGCGACGAGCTTTCCCGAGAGTGGCCCGAGCAGCAGGCCATTGGCGCCGTGGCCGGTCGCGACGTACACGTTCGGCGCACCCGCCAGCGCGCCGAGGATCGGCATGTCGTCGGCGCTCATCGGCCGCAACCCCACCCGCACCTCGCGCAGCCGCGCGCTCGCGAGACCGGGCATGACGCGCAAGGTTTCCCGCAGCACCTCGTGCACGCCGCCGGCGGTGACCTCGGCGGCGTAACCGGCGTCCTCGACGGTCGCGCCGACGGCAACCCGGGCGTCCGCCCACGGCACGAGGTAGTAGCCGAACACCGGCTGCACGATCGGCCAGGTCGCCGTGTCGTGATCCACGTCGAGATGGATGATCTGACCGCGCAGCGGAGCGACCGGCAGCGCAACGCCGATTTGTTCGGCGACGCGTGGCGTCCATGCGCCGCCCGCGATCACGATTGCCCGCGCGTTGAGCTCGCGCACGTCTTCGACGCTCGCGTCCCGCACTTCGACGCCGCATTCCTCGGCAGCGCGTCGAACCGCGGCGCACAACAACCTCCCGTCCACGCGCGCGGCATGCGGATGATGCAACGCGCGCACGACGCTGCCGAGCACCGGCACCATCGCTGCCGCTTCGGCCGGACTGATCTCGCGCGCGCCGCGTGCGCGTTCCGCAACCCACTCCCATGCGGGAACGTCGCTCTCGCGGGTCGCGAGCTGCAAGATGCCGCAGCGCGCCCAGCCCGCGTCGCCGCGCAACCGGGGGATCAGGTCGTCGTAGTGCCGGCCCGCGGCACGTACGAGCTCCGTCCACGACGGGTCGTCACGTTTCGAAGTCTCGGGCGACAAGATGCCTGCGCCCGCATCCGTCGCGCGTCCCTTGTCATGGCGATCGATGAGCAGGGTGTGCGCACCACCACGGCCCAGCTCGTAGGCCGTGGTGGTACCGACTAATCCCCCGCCGACGACGATCGCGTCGTAGCGAATGGTCGTGTCTTGTCTATGACTCCGAGGAGCGACGACGCCGCGGAGCAAGGACCGCCGCCGCGCCGCCGATGAGCAGTGCGAAGCCGATCACCAACAACGGCAGGCTCGCGCCCCCGGTGAAAGGCAACGACTGGCCCGCGGCTTCGACCGCGCTCGTTCCCGAGGGGAGGGAGGCCGTGACCGGACTCGTCGCGATGCTGGTGCTCGTCGTCTCTCCGGACACGCTCACCGTCGGGCTCGGCACACTGGTCGAGGTCGAACCCGGCCCTCCGCCGGTCGTCACCGTGACCGGCACGGTGGTCGACGTCGACGTCGACGTCGACGTCGACGTGGACGTCGTCTGCGCGGTCGTGGCGGGACTCGCCGTCGTGGATGTCGGGTGGGTGCCGCACGTCACGGGGAACGACCCGTGCTCGTGGTGGTTGATGTCGAGGAACCAGGTCACGTCGACGACGACGTTCGCGGTCTGCCCCTGCAGCTGTGACGTCAGGTTCGAGATGTTGACGTGCTTCGGCGGCGTGGCGTCGCTCACGGAAACGTTGGCAGATGTCGAGCCGACCGACCCGACCTGGATCGCGATGTGGACCGGCGTGGGGCCCGAGGGGAAGTCGACGAAACTGACGACGACCTCGTTGCAGTTCGCGGTCATGGCACCGACGTGATTCGCGAACGCGGGCACTGCAAGCCCGACCAGCCCCGCGATCACGAGCAGGGTGCCCGTCACGGTCGCGACGGCCCACTGCCGGCGCCGCGCGCGTGTCAGTCCAGCCAACTTCTTCATTCCTGCCTCCGGCCGCTCGATTTCGATCCTTGTGGATCCACCCCTGTGGTGGCCCACGTTACGCGCGACCCGCCGCGAGATGGCTGATCCTGTCAATCAGGAATAACGAAAGTATTTGCTTGCGTTATTGTCGGGCGCGGGAGATACTCCGGAAAGAGAATCTCGGGAACGTAAGGAGCCAGTCATGCCGGTCGCTCTCATCACCGGCGCGTCGCGGGGCCTCGGGCTCGCGCTGGCGCGTGACCTCGCCGCCGCCGAATGGGCGCTCGTCATCGATGCCCGCGGCGTGGAACGACTGGACCAGGTGGCTGCCGAGCTCGCCCGAGTCACGAAGGTTGTCGCGTTCGCGGGTGATGTCGCCGATGAGGCGCACCGCACGTCGTTGGTCGATGCCGCAGCCTCCTTGGGTGGCGTTGATCTCCTCGTCAACAACGCGAGCGTCCTCGGACCGTCGCCGCAGCCCCGTATCGCGGACTATCCACTCGATGTGCTCGCGCACGTCTACGACGTCAATGTGGTCGCGCCCGTCGCGCTCTTGCAGCGCGCGCTGCCACAGCTACGCGCCCGCGACGGCATGATCGTGAACATCACTTCCGACGCCGGCGTCGAACCCTACGAAGGCTGGGGCGGATACGGGTCTTCGAAGGCGGCGCTCGACCAGATCGGCAACATCCTCGGCGCCGAGGAGCCTGACATCCGCGTCTACACGTTCGATCCCGGCGACATGCGTACACAGATGCATCAGGAGGCATTTCCCGGTGAGGACATCTCGGATCGTCCGGAGCCGGAAACCGTCGTCCCCGCGTTGCGACGCCTGTTGCAGGATCGGCCACCGAGCGGCCGCTATCGCGCGTCGGACTTGCACGTGGTCACACCATGACCGCCCCACAGGAGACGACAGCGAAGCGACCGGACGGGAGCGGAGCGTGGAGTCGACCCATAGACAGG
>JBBRXX010000051.1:0-31365 GCA_038238245.1 Acidimicrobiia bacterium | reverse complement strand
GGCGGAGGCGGTGCATCGGGTGATGGGTGATGCCGGGTTGCGGGCGGGGTTGGTGGGGGCGGGCCGGCGCCGGTTGGAGCATTTCTCGTTGGCGCGTACGCGCCGCACGCTCCTCGAGGCCCTCCAACCCATCCTCGAACCGGACCCGACGTGAACCTCGGGGTCATCGTTCCGCGCTATGGCCTCGAAGTGCACGGAGGCGCGGAGCACGCGGCGCGGCTCCTCGCCGAACATGTCGCGGCGCGGCCGGGCTGGTCCGCAGAGGTCTTCACGACGTGCGCGCAGGACGCCGCCACGTGGGAAGACGTGTACGCGCCCGAAACCGTTTCGATCAACGGTGTCTCGGTGCATCGGTTCCGGTCGCGCGCGGGCCGCGGCACCGATTTTGCGGCGGCTCGCACCGCCGCCTTGCGCGACCCGGCCACCGCGCCGGCGTCGGTCGCGGCGCGCTACGTCGAGCAGCTGGGCCCGGTGTGCCCCGACGCCGTCGACGCGGCGGAGGCAAGCACGTGCCCGGTCGTCGCCGTCGGCCCGTACCTGTACCACCCGACGGTCACCGGAGTGTCCAAGCTGGGCGCCCGTGCGGTCCTGCACGCCGCCGCGCACGACGAACCCGACATCCGCCTCCCGATCTACCGCGAGACCTTCGCGCGCGCCGGTGCATTCGTGCATTGGAGCGAACCCGAACAGCGCCTGGTGTCGTCGCTGTTTCCCGGGACGATGACCGCGCCGCAGCTCGTCCTCGGGCTGGGGACCGAGCCCGGCACCGGCGACGCAACCGCGGTGCGCCGCGCGCTCGACCTCGGTGATGACCCCTATGTGCTGTGTCTCGGTCGAACGCTGGACGCGAAGGGCACGACGATGCTCGCCCGCTTCTTCGCGGCATCTCGAGCGCGTCGGCGCGATCCGCTCCAGCTGGTGTTTGCGGGCTCGATCGTCGACCCTCCACCGAACGTCCCCGGTGTGCGGGTCGCCGGTCCGGTCGACGACGCGACGAAATGGGGATTGCTCCGAGGGGCGACCGCGCTCGTGTCGCCATCTCCGAACGAATCGCTCTCGCTCGTGTTGCTCGAAGCATGGAGCGTCGGGACGCCCGTCCTGGTGAACGGCGCGTGCGCCGTCACCGTCGATCAATGCGTGCGTTCGGGTGGGGGGCTCTGGTTCGACAGCTTCGGGACCTTCGACGTCGCCCTCGACCGCTTGGCCGGTCGCTCGCAGCTTCGCCGCCGGCTCGGTGACGCGGGCCGCGCCTTCGTCGAGCGTCACTACACCTGGCCGGTCGTGATCGACCGCTACACACGGTTTCTCGACCGGGTCGTGCCGGCGAGCGCCGGTCAGCTCGGCTTCCGGCAGACGTAGGCCAGGATGTAGCACTCCGCGGGTGCGCCGAAGACGCCGCTGTTGCGCAGGAACTCGTCCTCCGAGAAGACGCCGGTGCGCACCGAGGTCGCGAGCAGATGAAGGCCCTTCGCCTCGAGGATCTCGAAACCCGCGCCAAGGATCTTCTCGCTCAGCTGTTCGTGGGTGTACTCGATCTTGTGATCGGGATGGATCAACGCCGCGCCGGTGTGCAACCGGCATGCGCGTCCGTTCGGTGTGTCGAGACAGAGGAGACCGCCGGGTCGCAGGATTCGAAACGCACCCTTGAGCAGGAGGTCCGCGTCGGACTCGTACACGTGCTCGATGCTCTGCCCGCTGAAGACCATGTCGAACGCGTCGTCGTCGTACTGACCGAGGTCCGCCATGGAGTGGTAGCGGTACTCGACGGGCCCCAGTGGCGAGTCGACGTGCGTGGGCCGCGGACCGCGGGTGAAGAGCTCGTGGCGGTCGTCGGCCGGGAGGTCGACGACCACGAGCTGGTCGAAGGGATACGGCCACCCGATGTCGACGAGTGCGCCGGCCGGGTTGCCCTGGGATGCACCTCCGAGATCGAGGATCCGCCGCGCGGGTGGGAGGCTGCGCACCCACGCGATCCGCGAACGATGCAGTGCCCCGATGTGATCGCGGGGCCTTCCGAGCGCCGCGAACTCCGCCGAGGAGAGCATGGCGTCGACGACGCCGTCGGTCGTGAGCGTGCCGTCCTCGAGTTGGCCGGACCAGTGGCCGAGTCCCTGCGGGTCAGCGTCGCGTCCGAGCACGACCTGATACGCGGTGCGCACGAAGGTCTCGGGCGACGCGAGACGAATGTCCGTGCCCCGCCATCCGCGAGCACGGGCGACGCGCCGGTGTACACCTCGGCGGACACGGCCTCCGTACGCACGGGCGCGCCGCCGTGCGCTCCCGACCATCGACCGGACGGTACGCGGGGACTCGGGCACGCGAGCGGTCAGATTGCCGAAGGATCTTGTGTCGAGGTCGCGGCCGGGGCGACTTCGTCGCGGTCGCGCGTCACCCGCACGACGAGGTCGGCGAGCAGTCCGATGGCGATCACCTGGAAGGCCGCGAACAGGATCAGCAGCGTGTTGGTGGTGATGCGGAGGTCGTACTTGACGATGTCGTACACCAACTTCCCGCTCCCGAGTGTGAGGAGCGCGAAGCCGACCGGGAGGAAGATGCGCAGCGGGCTGTAGGACAGCACCATGCGCACGACCTGCGTGCCGTAGCGACGCGTGTCCTTGACCGGGTGGAACTTCGATTCGCCCGCGCGCTTCGCATAGTCGATCGGGATGTACTTCACCGAGTAGCCGCCCGAGAGGAAGGTCATCGTCATCGTCGTGACGCAGGAGAAGCCCGCCGGGAGGTGACGGATGTACTGGCGGGCCACGTCGGTCCGAAAGGCGCGGAAGCCCGAGTTCAGATCGGGGATCTTCGTCTGGGTGAGGAAGCTCGCAAGCCTGCGGATGAACCACTTGGCAGGGACACGGAGTCCCTTCATCGTGCCCTCTTCGGTCCGCCGGGCGCCGACGACCTGGTCGTATCCGTCGAGCTCCTTCACCAGCTGCGGAATCGTGTCGTTCGGGTACGTCATGTCGACGTCGGTCCAGACCGTCACCCGTCCCCGTGCCGCCGCCGTACCGGCCTTGCGCGCCGAACCCGATCCACGGTTCTGCAGGAAGCGCATCACGCGCACGTCGCCGATCGTCGCCGCGACCTCACCGGACCCGTCGGTCGAGCCGTCGTCGACGACGATGATCTCGTAGCTGTACTCCGACGCGTCCATCGCGGTGCGGATGCGGTCGATCTCCTCCCGGAGGTGCTCGACCTCGTTGTACACCGGCAAGATGATCGTCACGTCGAGCTGGGCCCGCTCGCCCGCCTCCGCCCGCAGTGCTGCGGAGGAGGGTGCCTGCTGAGTCATGGTCAGAGCCTAGGACGAACGTGCGCGAGCACCGGGGCTCGAGGCGCAGCGGTCCACGCGCATCGCACGCGTGGCTCCGGGCGCGGCGGGCGCGTCCGGGTAGGTTCGGAGCGTGGTCCTCGTCACTGCGGTGCTCGTCGTCGGTGTCGCATGCGGGATCGCCGCGTGGTTCGTCGTGCGCGAAGCCGGGCGCCTGGCCGTCGAGCCGCCGCCACCGGTGTTCGACCTCGAGGAGGCCTACGACTGGGTCGTCGAGCACGTCCCGGATGTCGTCGCCGCGACCCTCACTCCCCACGACGTGCGCCGGATCCTGGATTTCCAGCTCGAGTTCTTCCAGCGCAAGGGCGTGGCCGGCAACGGCTCGACGCCGCACCCGCCCGGCGACGTGGTCGTCGGCGGTGCCGAGACCGTCGAATACATCCTGACCAGGGCATCGGAGACCGGCGAGTCGTACCTGCCCGAGCAGGTGCACGCGGTCATCGAGACCCAGCTCGACTACCTCCGGGCGATCGGTGCGGTGGGTCCCCAAGCCGACGAACCGCCGCCCCCGGTCAGCTGAATCTGCTTCAAGACCGGCCGCGAATCTGGTACAACGTTCGTACCGAGGAGAGGAGGTGGTCCAACGCATGCATGATAAATCTGGGACCTCGGAGGTGCGCGGCCGCTAGGCCGTAACCACTCGACTGGACCACCTGGCGGAGTCCAAACCGCCGCACCGCCGTCGTCGCTCCGGGACTGGTCCCGCCGGGTGAAGGCACGACGGATTCCGACGCAGTCGAAACGATCGGGGGGCGTCTTCGGGCGCCCCCCGGTCACGCGTCTGCAGGTCCCTTAGATTGGACGTGATGTCCCGGCCGACGCGCTTCGAGCACCAAAGGTACGTGGGCGACAAGCGCACGCAGATCTTCTACGACCTCGACCTGTACCAGGAGGATCCCGGCGTCACCGCCGCGGTCGACGACCTGCTCGGCGCCGAGACGTTCCTCGCGTTCGGTCCCGACACGATCCCCGAGGCGCGCAACCGCGGGTACCACCCGTACCGCCCCTGAACCCGTTTGCAACGGAAGCGACCCCGAGGGGTCGCTACGTTGCAAACACTTCTTCGCCGAGGGCCTCGCGGATGCCCTTGCGCTTGGCCTCGAACGCGACGTCGGACAACGCGTGTTGGGACGCCAGCGCGGCCGGGTCCGCGGGCAGGTCGTCGTAGGTCACCCACGACGTGCACCCGCCGTACTCGTCGCGCCAGCCGACGGTCAGCGGCTCGGCGAGCCGTTGTACCCGCAGCACGAGGACCCACAGGGGATCGCGGCGCTTCCAGCTGAACCGTGAGCTCACGTAGTCGGAGGTCCAGATCAACTTCGAGTCAAGTGCTTCGACCTGCTCGGGTTCCGTGATCGTCGCGACGTCGACGACGTCGGCCCAACCCGAGATCGTGATCGGGGCACCGACCGGCGACGTGGTCGCCAGGTCGATCCAGTGCGCATAGGCAGACTTCAGGAGATCGCGCTTCTGGTGCTCGGCGGTCGGGGACAGCCAGAACCGGCATGCCGGCAGATCGAAGTGGCGGCCGTCCTCGCGCAGGCCACCCTTGCGGACGTCGACGATCTGTTCGCCTTCGAGCAGCGCGTGCACGATCACCGCCCACTCCTTGAGCGCCGGTGTGGTCCCATTCGTCGTCGCGCTGGTCACGCGGGCCAGGATAACGGCCGCGATGGAGGAGATCTTTTCCGAAGGGTTGCGGCTCGGCGCGCATTTCGCGCGACCGTCCGGCATGACACGTGTTCCCGGTCTCCTCGTCCTCCCGGGGTTTCCGCGCGGCCCCGGCGGGGCCGCAACCGTCGGCAACACCGACCAGACGCTGTGTGATCGGGTCGCGCGCGAAGCGGGATGGGCCGGCTTCACGTTCACGTTTCGGGGAACGGGTCCCTCCGAGGGCGACTTCTCCATCGAGGGGTGGCTCGCCGACGTGCGCGCCGCGGTCGATGCGCTGCACGCGCGCACAGATCTCACCGGCGTGTGGATCGCCGGCTTTCGCCTCGGCGGCACGCTGGCGATCGTCACGGCCGCCGACGACGCGCGCGTCCGCGGCATCGCGACCTTTGCCGCGCCGGCGTCATTGCAGACGTGGGTGCGCGATCCGCAATGGTTCCTCGAGTACGCGCGCCGCACCGGCGTGCTGCGCACGGATGGTTACCCCTCCGACCCCGCGGCGTGGATACGTGCAATCGCCAACCTCGATCCGATCGAAGCGGCGAAGCGGGTGGGTCCGCGCCCATGGTTGCTCGTGCACGGAAGTGCCGACGACGTGGTGCCCGTCGATGACGCGCGTTTGCTCGTCGAAGTGGGCGGCGACGCCGTCGATCTCCGTATCGTCGCGAACGGTCCCCACCGGCTCCGGCACGATCCCCGCGCGATTGCCGCGTTGCTGGGATGGCTCGACCGTCAGGAGCCCTGACCCGATCGGCCTGTCAGCGGGCGCGCGCTTCTGCGAGCACGTCGTCGAGCGTCTCGTCGAGCGGATGCTCGGGCGCCCATCCGGTTGCGGCGCGCAGCCGGGCAGCGTCGCCGACGAGCACCGGCACCTCGACCGGGCGAAGCAGCGCCGGATCGACCTCCACCCGTACTGCACGCTGCGCGCGGCCCACCAGCCGATCAAGGATCTCGCGCACGGCGATGCCCGTCCCGCCGCACACGTTGTAGACCTCGCCCGGCACGCCCTTTTCCATCAAGAGCCGGTAGGCGCGTACGACGTCGCGTACATCGCTGATGTCGCGTACGGGATCGAGGGCGCCGACCGTGACGGTGGCGTCGGCGCCGGCGTCGCGCTCGGCTGCGACAATCCGACGGGCGAGCGCAGGGATCAGGAACGTGTCGAGCTGGCCGGGACCGGTGTGGGAGAAGGCCCGCACCCGTATCGTCTCGAGGCCCGTGCCGAGCCATGCCTGCAACGCCAGAAACGACGCCGCAACTTTGCTCGCGCCGTACGGCGTGATCGGCCGGAGCGGTGTGTCCTCGCGCAAGGGGAGTTCGGCCGGGTCGACGCGCCCGTACTCCTCGGCACTTCCGACGACGAGGACCCGTTGCACGCCGGCCGCGCGCGCGCCGTCAAGGACGTGTTGTGTGCCCTCGACGTTCACGCGCAAGCTGCCGGTCGGGTCGCGCCAGGACGCGGCGACGTCCGATCTGGCTGCGAGGTGGTACAGCACGTCCGGACGGTGGCGCGTCAGCACCTCCTCGACGACCTCGCGATCGGTGATGTCGAACCCGGCCCGTTCGTTCCCCGGATCGACCACCTCGTCGCCGGCCGCTCGCAGGTGCGCGCAGAGGTGCGGACCGACGAAGCCGCCGGCACCGGTGACGAGCGCCTTCACGCCGGGGCACGTCTCGTCACGACGGCGCGGTCGTACGCGTCGAGATGGCCGGCGACGCTCCGGTCCCAGGTGAACTTGGCCGCCCGCTCCGGCCCGTCCTTGCGCAGTCGAGCGGCCAGCGCGGGGTCGTCCAGGATCCGCGCCAACGCGTGGCCGAGCGCGCCTTCGTCGTGCGGCGGGACGAGAAGTGCGGCATCGCCGACCACCTCCTCGATCGCCGAGCCGCGCGTCGACACGAGTGGCGCCCCGCACGCGAGCGCCTCGAGTGCCGGGAGGCCGAAGCCCTCCTCGAACGAGGGATACACGACGGCAGTTGCGCGCCGGAACAGTGCGACGAGCGCGTCGTCGGGGAGGTAGCCGGGACGCAGCACCCGCGTCGACGCGCCGCTCGCCGCGATCGCATCGCGTGCCTCCGCGGCGCCCCAACCGTCTCCGCCCGACACGACGAGACGCAGGTCGGGACGAGCGCGAGCAACATGTGCGAACGCTCGCACGAGCGTCGGCACGTCCTTGCGGGGCTCGATGGTTCCCGAGAACGCCACATAGGGCGGCGCGATGCCGTGTGGCGCCAGCGCCGCATCGTCGTGCTCGGGGTGTTCGGCGGTGGGTGTGAAGCGCTCGTGATCGACACCGTGCGGCACCACGACGACCTCGCCGCGCGGCCGGCAACTGACGCGCAGGCGCGCCGCGGTGAACGCGCTGATGCACACCACGACGTCCGCCCGTGCCGCCGCGGCGCGGATCATGCGTCGGAAGTACGCGACCTTCGACCGTTCGTGCCACTCGGGATGGTCGAAGAACGTGAGGTCGTGCACGGTGACGACGGTCGGCACCGACGCGCGCAGCGGCATCGTGTAGTGCGGGCCGTGCCACACGTCGGGGCGTACCGCGCGCGCCAGCCTGGGGGCGCCGAGCTGTTCCCACGCGAGCCGCAACGGACGGCGATCCGGCGCGTCGGCGTGCACGACTGCGCTCGGAGCGATCGACGACCATCGCGTTGCGTCCGCGTGACGGGTGAGGAGATGCAGCTCGACGTCGCCGCGCGCGGCGAGACCGTGCGCGATCGCGATCGTGTAGACGCCCGCCCCGACGGGCCGGGCCGGCACCGCGGAGACATCGAGGAGCACGCGCACGCAGGAAGTCTACGAACGGGCTCGGGTGAGGGCGCGGGCGTAGGCGCGTGCGTGTGCTTCAGCCGAGCGATGCCACGTCAGCTCGGCCGCACGAGCGCGCGACGCGCGCCTGAGGTCGTCGCTGTACAGACCGTCGTCGAGCAACCGATCGATCGCCTGCGCGCAAGCGTCGACATCACGCGGCGGGAACAGCATTCCCGCGCCCCGCACGAATTCCTCCATCGCGGAGCCGGTGGTCACGATCGTCGGCGCGCCTCGTGCCATGGCCTCGAGCGCGGGAAGACCGAACCCCTCGTACATCGACGCCACACAGAACACTTCGGCTCGGCGATAGAGGGCATCGACCACGCGCCACGGTTGTTCGCCGAGCACGCGCACGAACGAGCGGTCGAGGCCGCTGACCTTCCCCCAACCGCGCGGGCCGACGGCCACGAACGTCAAGCCCGGGTAACGCGTGCGGAGCTGCGCGACCGCGTCGCTGATCGTCCCGAGGTCCTTGCGCGGCTCGACGGTTCCGACGGTGAGCACGTAGGGAGGTCGCACACCCGCGCGCTCGACCGTCGCGTCGAGCTCGTCCGGGTCGCGGGGCACCGGCGGGTCGACCCCGAACTGCGCGACCTGCAACCGGTCCGGCGCGAACCCTTCTCGTTCCAGCTCCCGGCGCGTGAACGCGGACGGCACGATAATGAGTGTCGCGTCGCGTCGAGCGACTTCGAGACCGCGGTTGTGGAAGCGGACACCGCGGGGCGTCGTGACCTGCGGGATCCGCCGGAACGCGATGTCGTGCACGGTCACGACGAGCGGGGTCCGGCCGGCGGGTGGCACCGCGAGGCTCGGCGCGTGCACGAGGTCGGCCGGGACGCGCACGACCGGCCGGCGAAAGCGATGCCACATCTCGTAGCGCACGCTGCCGTGGGGGCTCCCGAGATCGACCCAGGGAACGCTCGGCGTCAGGCCGGCGGGCCGGGCGCCCGCGGCGAACGCGATCCGATCGACGCCGACGGACCCCAACCGGTCGAGGATCGCCCGGCTGTACCGCCCGATGCCACCCGGCACCGGCTGCAGCAGCTGCCCGGCATGAAAGGCAACTCTCATGCGGCTACGACCTCCGGCCCTCGATCGCCCGTGCGACATTGCACACGGTCCGGGCCTGCGCTCTGCGCCTGACCCCTCATGCGGCTACGACCTCCGGCCCTCGATCGCCCGTGCGACATTGCACACGGTCCGGGCCTGCGCTCTGCGCCTGGCTCTCATCCGGCTCAGTTTCCGGCCAGGCGGCGGTAGCACGACACGAGCGCGCGGGCGGTGTCGTCCCAGGAGAACGCGCGGACGCGGTCGTGGCCGCGACCGATCAGCTCGGCCCGCGTCGCGTCCTCGGTGATCACCCGCTCGAGCTCGTACGCGAGGCCGTGCTCGTCGGTCGGTTCGACGAGCAGCGCGGCATCGCCCGCGACCTCGGGAATCGATCCCGCGCGCGCCGCGACCACGGGCACGCCGACGCTCATCGCCTCGAGCACGGGAAATCCGAAGCCTTCGTAGATCGACGGGTACGCCAGCACGGTCGCGCGCTCGAGCAGCGCGCGACGAGCCGCGTCACTCACACCGCCGGCCACGACGACACGGGACCGGGCGGCGGCCGGCAGCCGCGCGACGGCAGCGTCGACCGCGGGCCGCGCCGGACCGTCGTGTCCGGCGATGACGAGCTGGAGGCCGTCGTGGCGGGCGGCGAGCTCCCCGAACGCGCCGACGAGGTGAGGAAAGTTCTTGCGGGGCTCGAGGGTGCCGATGGCCAGCACGAACGGCGCGCCGTCGAGCTGCGCGGCGATATCCGCCGGAAGGGTCGACGTGTCGCCGAGCGCGGGCACGCCGAGTGGGATCACGAGCAGGCGGCCCGCGGCCCGCAGGCGTCCTCCGAAGATCTCCTCGATCTCGTCGCCGACGAACTCCGAGCCGGTGTGCACGGTTGCGCCCCGGCGGATCGCCCGGCGGACGATCGGTTCGAAGGCCTGCACCTCGGGCGTACAGAGCTCCGGGTAGCGCACGAACGAGCAGTCATAAATGCTGACCACGCTCGGCAGCGCGCTCGGTGGCGTGAGGTAGTTCGTTGCGTGCAGCACGCGCGCGGGACGCAGCCACCGGTCGATGCGCGGCGCGTCCGTCCGCGCCCAGGAGCCCAGCAGCACGCGCGCCGGTATCGGGACGAATCGTGTGTCCGCCGGGAGGTCCTCGCGGTGGCGCCGCGCGCGGGCGCTCAGCGTGTACGGCACGAGCTCCGGACCGGCCTCCAACGCGCCGAATGCGGCAATGATCTCCGCGGTTGCGACTCCCACGCCGCTGCGCGGACCGATCAGCGGCGTGACGTCGATCGCGACCGTCGGACGCGCGGTCGGGGACACGGCGAGCCTTCGTAGCACACCCGGCGCAGTCGTTGGGGATCCCGATGCCGCGAACGGGTGTGCGTGTGGTTGCCTGTGGGCTTCGCCCGGGCGGGTTCGCCGATGATCCCTGGTGGGCTGGGGGAGGTCCGTGTCGCACGACGAGAGCTACCGGTCGCGCCGCCTCGTCACTCGACGCGCCGCCATACAGCTCGGCGCCGGTGCAGGCGCCGCCGCGCTCGCGGTGCCCTATCTCGGGCGCGTGGGTGGAGGGCGAGGCGCCTTCGATCTCGGCGACGCGCAACAGGTGCTCTCGCAGAACCCCACGTGGCCGGTGCCGCCCATGATCACGCGCGCCGGCTGGGGCGCGAACGAAGTTTTGCGCAAGCCGGGACAGATCTACGACCCGTCGATCGAGAAGATCATCGTGCATCACACGGGCACGCCCAACGACATCACCGACTACGCCGGACTCGCGCGCGGCATTCTCGCCAACGAGACCGCGGGCGAATACATCGACATCGCGTACAACTGGCTGATCGACCCCAATGGCAACATCTACGAAGGACGTTGGGCCCAGGACTATCCACCCGGTATCCCGCACACGGGTGAGCGCAACGGCGCGAACGTGCGCGGCGGGCACGCGATCTACCACAACTCGCGCACGGTCGGCGTCGCGCTCATGGGCAACTATGACATCGCGGATCCCTCGTCCGCGATGATCGAGTCCCTCGTGAACTTCCTCGCGTGGAAGTGCGCGCGCTGGGGGCTCGACCCGCGCGCAAGCGGCACGTACAGCGCGTCGAACGGCGCGGTCGAGAACCTGTTCAACATCTGCGGCCACCGCGACACGTCGGCGACGGCATGTCCGGGCATCCGCGTGGAGTCGATGCTCCCGGCGCTCCGTCAGCGTGTCGCGGGGCGCATGTTCGGCGGCGGCTACTGGATCGCGTCCCGAGCGGGACGCGTGCGCGCGTTCGGCGGCGTACCGGCCGGCAGCGACGCGCACGGGCGCACGATCGTGGGAATCGCCGGACTTCGCGGCGGTCACGGCTACTGGCTCTGCGGTCCGGACGGCTCGGTGCACACCTCCGGAAAGGCGCGGTTCTACGGCGGGATGCGCGGCAAGCGGCTCGCGGCACCGGTCGTCGGGATGGCGGCCCGGCCGGCCGGCAACGGCTACTGGCTCGTGGCCGCAGATGGGGGCGTGTTCTCCTTCGGCGCCGCCCACTTCCACGGCTCGACGGGAGGCATGCGCCTCAACGCGCCGGTACTCGGCATGGTGTCGACGAGATCGGGCAACGGGTACTGGCTGTACGCGCAGGACGGCGGCGTCTTCTCCTTCGGCGACGCCGGCTTCCACGGATCCACCGGCGGCATGCGGCTCGACCAGCCCGTCGTATCGATGGCGCGCCGCCCCAAGGGTGGCGGCTACTGGTTGGTTGCCGCCGACGGCGGCGTCTTCGCGTTCGGCAAGGCGGAGTTCCACGGTTCCGCGGCCATTTACCCGTCCTTCTCGCCCTGCGTCGGGATGCTGCCGACGACGACCGGGAGGGGCTATGTCTTGTTGCGCGCGGACGGATCGGTGTGGGCGTTCGGCGACGCGCCCTACCTCGGCGGCGCCAACGGCGTGTTCCACTCGAGCGCCGTCGGCATCGCGGGCAGGCTCAAACCCTTCTAGCGAAGACGACCGCGCTTCACGCGGAACGGATGGTCCGCCATCGCGAGCATCTCCACGTCGCCGCGGCTGTCGCCGTACGCCCACAGCACGAGCTCGCCGTCGTGCTCGTCGCCGAGATGTGCGCGCAGCCGCGTCGCCTTTTCGGGCCCGCGGCAGTTGCCACCGACGAGCCTCCCGGTGCAACGGCCATCGGCGCCGACCTCGAGGGTCGTGCACAGGACATGCGCGACATCGAGTGACCGCGCAACCTCGTCGAGATAGACGTCGAGCGACGCGGACACGATGACGATCTCGTGGCCTTCTCGGCGATGCCATTCGAGTCGACCGCGGATCTCGGGATGGACACGAACGCGGCGCGCGTACACACGACCCGCCTCGCGCACCGCGTCGTCCGGAAGACCTGCGAACAGGCGAACGAGCATCCGTTCCTTCGCGATATCGCGGTCACGCGCGAGCAGGTGCGCGTGCGTACCGAGCGCGGCGAGGACGCGCGGCCAGCCGACGACCGAGGCGAGGAACGGCAGAAGGGTGTCGCGACGGGTGAGCGTGCCGTCGAAGTCGAAGGCGGCGACCGTTCGCGTCACAGGTCAGAGCGGCAGACGACGGAACACTGCACGCGGCATGTGGCGCAACACGATCATCACGTACCGCAGCGCGGGCGGGACCCAGACAACCTCGCTGCCGCGCGCGATCGCGCGGACGACCGCGTCGCCGACCTGTTCCGGCGTTGCGGCGAGCGGCGCGGCCTTCAGGCCCTCGGTCATCTTCGTGTGCACGAAGCCGGGACGGACGATCGTCACGTGCACGCCGCTTCCCGCAAGTGAGGCCGCGAGCCCCTGGTAGTAGCCGTCGACGCCGGCCTTCGACGACCCGTACACGAAGTTCGAGCGGCGCACCCGCTCGCCCGCGACCGTCGACAGCAGCACGAGCGCACCGTGGCCCTGGGCGCGCAGCCGTTCGACGAGGGGCACGGTCACCGAGACGACGCCGGTGTAGTTCGTCTGCACGATCTCGACCGCCGCGGCCGCGTCGTGTTCGGCGCGCGCCTGGTCGCCCAGCACCCCGAACGCCACGAGCACGACGTCGAAGTCACCGAACCGATCGAAGGTCGAGCGGATGAACGCCTCGTGCGAAGAGAGGTCGTTCGCATCGAATGCGACCGTGTGGACCTCCGAGGCGCCGGCAGTTTTGAGTACCGCGGCCGTGGTGTCGCAGGTCTCGGGCTTGCGCGCGGCCAGCACGACCCGCGCGGCCCGCTGCTGTACGAGCTTCCGGCACGTTGCGCGCGCGATGTCCGAGCCGCCGCCGAGCACGAGCACCGACTGCACATGTCCGAGCGCGTCCTTCACGACCGGCTCCTTCCTGCGCCGGTCAGGTCGAGCCGGCGCTCCATGTCGCTGCGCAGGACGAGATTGGGGTCCACCGCCGCGCGGGCCTCCCGCCACTGATCGAGTTGCGGGTACATCGCCGCGAGCAGCTCCGGACGCAGCCGGGAGTCCTTGGTGAGGTACACGCGTCCGCCGGCGGTCACCACCAGCTCGTCGAGGCCGTCGAGGAGTGCGCCGAGCCTGTCGCTGATCGGGATGTCGAGCGCCAGCGTCCATCCCTCGATCGGGAATCCGATCATCGATCGACTCCCGTGCTCGAACCGTTTGAGGACGGCTAAGAACGACGGTGTGCGCGCGGCACTCAGACGTTCGAGTGCGGCGCGCACGACGTGCTCGGCGCCGTACGGCACGACGAACTGATACTGCAAGAAGCCGCGCGAGCCGTAGATCCGGTTCCAGCCGCGCACGCCGTCGAGCGGGAAGAAGAACCAGTGGATGCTCTCGACGCCGCGTCGCGGACGCGCGGGAGCCTTTCGGAACCACAGCTCGTTGAACGCCCGGATGGAGAGCCCGTTCAACAGGCCGTTCGGCATCCACGGTGGCGTCGCCGCCAGTGCGTGCGGCGAGTACGCGCGCGCGGTCGGGCGTTGTGCGGGCGGGAGCTCGTCGAGTGTCGCATGGTTGCCGCGGGTCAACACGGAGCGTCCGAGATGTCGGCCGGTCGCGCGGCAGTCGATCCACGCGACCGAGTAGCGGTACTTATGGTCGTTCTCGAGCATGCGCGCCATGCAGTCGTCGACGTCCCGGGCGCGTTCGGTGTCACACATGATGCGCGAGGTCTCCACCGGTTGCAGGCGGATCGTTGCGTCGGTGACGACGCCGGTGAGGCCCATGCCGCCCGCGGTCGCCCAGAACGGTTCCGGGGTGCCGTCGGGATCGAGTGTGGTGACGCCGTGGACGGGCGTGACCACCTGCATCCGGTCGACGTAGTCGGCGAAGCTGCCGTGGCGGAACTTGCCGTGGATGTCCGATGCGACCGCACCGCCGATCGTCACGTAGCTCGTGCCCGGCATCACCATGGGGCACCAACCGAGTGGCAACAGCACGCGCAACAATGTGTCCAGGCTGACGCCCGCCTCGGCGGTCACCAGTCCTTTCTCGACGTCGAGGGCGAGCACGCGATCGAGGTCAGTGCACAGCAGCACGTCACCGCCGGCGTTCTGGGCGGCGTCGCCATAGCTGCGGCCGAGCCCACGCGCGATCACGCCGCGGGCGTTGGGTGTACCGACGCGCGCGACGACGTCGTCGAGCCGGCGAGGCGTGTGCACGGTCGCGAGTGTCGGCGCGGTCCGGCCCCATCCGGTCAGCAGCTGTTCCTCGGGCATGTTCACGAGCCGATCACGGCGATGCCGAACAGCACCGCCCACACGGCGCCGAGGACGAGCAGCACGCGGTCGGACAGCACGAGGTCTTCGGGCGCTCCACCGCCGCCCTGTTCGAGCAGCAGGGCGTAGCGCAGGATCCCGAGCACGAAGGGCACGATCGAGAGCTGGAACCACAGGGGGCTTCCCACCGACGACGACTTCTCGAACGCCCACAGGCAATAGGCGAGCACGGTCACGCTCGACGCGACCGCCCGCACATAGTTCAAGAACGAGCGCGAGTACATCTCGAGCGCCCGGCGGTGTCCGATCGCGCCGTCGCCCAGCTCGACGAGCTCGGCGTGCCGCTTGCCGGTGACCATGAACAGCGACGCCGAGCCCGCCACGATCAAGAACCACGGCGAGATCGTCACGCCGACGGCGACACCGCCCGCAATCGTGCGCAGCACGAATCCCGAAGCGACACACGCGAGGTCGAGGACGGCTTCGTGCTTCAGCCACAGGCTGTACACCATCGTCTGCAGCAGGTAACCGCCGACGATGAACGCCAGCGGCCAGCGGGCCACGAACGCCAGGCCGATCGCCGCGACGATCAAGACGACGCCGCCCACGAGGGCCGTGCGCACCGGGACCTCACCGGACGCGATCGGCCGGAAGCGCTTCGTCGGGTGGCGCCGGTCAGCTTCGACATCGAGCGCGTCGTTGATGAAGTAGGTGCCGCTCGCGGCGAGGCAGAAGCAGATGAATGCGATCGCGGTGCGGAAGAGGGCCGTGGACTCTCCCAGCACGCCGGCGGCGCCGGGCGCGGCGATGACGAGCACGTTCTTCACCCACTGCTTCGGCCGCGCGAGGCGGACCAGAGCCGGGAGACCGCCATGCACCGACCGAGGGGACGGCTCTGGCGCAGGAACCTTTTCGGCAGCCGTCACGTCACCTCGGTTGCTAGATCTCGAGGGTTTCGTGCTCGATCACCTCGACGAGATCACCGATCGTCCCGCCACCCTTGCGCATCTGTTGCATCAAGAACAGCCCCATCAATGCTGCCGCGATCCCACCACCGGTGACGAAGCCGAGCTCGTTCCGAAGGAACAGGTCGTGGCCGAGCGCCACCGTGCCGAGGAAGACGACGATACCTGCGATCCATGCGAACGCGGCCTGCGGGTACGCCCGTAGCGCGATGAGGCCTTGCGCGAGCGTGAGCGCAATGATGAACGTGGCGGCACCGAGCGTCAGCAGCAGCATGTCGCGGTCGCCGAGAATCCACTTGTCGCCGAACAGCTTCTTGCCCGCCCACGGACCGATAAAGGTGGCGCCGAGGGTTCCCACTGTCCCCAGCGCGACGACGATGAGCAGCAGCTTGCGCATCCCCGAACGAAAGTCCTCGTTCTTGCCCTCGCTGGCGAGGGCCGCGAGCTTCGGGAGCAGGGCGGCCTGGACGGCTTGGAACAGCAGCAGCGGGACACGCGCGATGAACAGCCCGGTGATGAACTTTCCGGTGAGATCCTTCTCGGCCGAACCATTCGCGAGGAGGGTGACACCCAGGAAGCTGGCGTAGGAGAGCAGCTGGGCGAGCAGCGATCCGAGCAACAGCCAGCCGAGTGCGCTCGACAGCTCCGAGTACGGCGCCGCGGGACCGGGGGTCAGGAGGCCGTGCTGGCCGCGCAGCGAGATCGCCACCGCGATCAGCGGCGGAAGCGCGAGCGCGAGCCCGTACAGCCCCGGGGTCGACACCCCCACCGCCGCGAGGACGATGCAGAAGAGGATGCGTGTCGTGCCCTCGGAGCCGTGCATCAAGCCGTACGCGCCGAAGCGGCCGTTGCCGGCGAGCGTGCCCCGCGTCATGTGTGCGAGGTAGTAACAGCCCAGCGCGACGAAAAGCGCGCCGAGAAGCCACGTCTGACCGTGGAACAGCTCGTCGATGAGCGGCTTGGCCGCGATTGCCGACGCCAGCGCCACGACCGCGGCGAGGATGCCGCCGAGCACGGCGGCCCGCTTCACGAGGGGGCCGCCACCGATGCCGCGCACGCGGCGATGTGCGACCGCGCGTGCGACCTCTTGCTCGAGCGGCTGGAACAGTCCGGGTGCGACGACGAACACGATCGCCCACAGGCTGTTGAGCGCGGCGTAGCCGGTGCTCGACAGTTGGTGCGCGGCGATTATCTGGAAGCCGTATGCGGTGACGCCCGCGATGAGAAGGCCCGCGCCGACGGCGTATGTCCCCTCGGGCACCGGCAGCTTCTTGGCGACCCCAACCAACCGCTGAGCGCGTTCAGCCACGATCGGGAGAGGTTAGTCGTCACGTCGGGACTGCTTGCGAGCAGGCCCGGAGGTACCCTGCGTTCCCGTACGGACGCAGCGAAGCCACGGATGGCGCAGTGAGGGAGCCATGTTGTCGTGAGCTTGAGCACGAGGACGTACATCATCCTCGCCGCGCTCACGGGGTTGGCGATCTTGGTGGCGTTCGCCGTACAGGTGATGGGCGCCCGCTGATGGAGCCGCGATGACGGACGATTTCGACCTTGTCGTACTGGGTGGCGGACCCGCCGGCTACGCGGCCGCGCTCTTCGGCGCGTCGGCCGGCATGCACATCGCGATGGTCGAGGAGCAGCGAGTCGGCGGCACGTGCCTGCACCGGGGATGCATCCCCGCCAAAGAGCTTCTGCAGACGGCCGAGGTGTTGCGCACCGTGCGCGACGCGGCGGTATTCGGCGTCCAGACCTCGGCGCCGACCCTCGATCTCGCGACGTCGCACACGCGCAAGCACGCCGTCATCGACCGTCTGACCTCGGGCCTCGAAACGCTGCTGAAGGGTCGGAAGGTCACTGTCGTGCCCGGGACCGGCACCCTCGCGCCCGATGCGCGGACGCTCCACGTCTCGGACGGGTCACAACTGCGGGGTCGCAACGTGCTGCTCGCGACGGGGTCGGCGCCCCGGTCGCTTCCGATCCCCGGTCTCGAATTCGACGGCTCGCGCGTCATGTCCTCCGACCACCTGCTGGAGCTTCCCGAGGTCCCGCGCCGGGTGGCCGTGATCGGCGGCGGCGCGATCGGGTGCGAGTTCGCGTCGTTCCTCGTCGATGGGGGCGCCGAGGTCACGATCGTCGAGGTGCTGCCGCAGATCCTTCCCGGCGTCGACCAGCACGTCGCGCAAACGGTGTCGCGCGCGTTCACGAAGCGCGGGATCAAGGTGCTGGCCGGGGTGCAGGTGGGGGGTTTCGACGGCACTGCCCTCACCTTCGAAGGAAAGAACGGCGAGGAGCGGCTCGAGGTCGACGCGGTCGTGGTCTCGGTCGGCCGCCGGCCGCGCACCGAGAACATCGGGCTCGACGCAGCCGGCGTCAAGGTCGACGAGCGAGGTTTCGTCGTGGTCGACGGGAATCTCCGGACGAACGTCGACGGCGTGTACGCGGCGGGCGACGTCGTCGCGACACCGCAGCTCGCGCACGTCGCGTTCGCCGAGGCGATCGTCGCGATCAAGACGATGCTCGGCGAGCCGGCGCTGCCGCTCGAGTACGACAAGGTGCCATGGGGCATCTATTGCCACCCCGAGGTCGCGTTCTGCGGCCTCACCGAGGCACAGGCGAAAGAGCAAGGCTACGACGTCGTCACGTCGGTGCATCGTTGGGGCGGCAACAGTCGTGCGCTCATCATCGGGGAGACCGAGGGCGTGATGAAGATCGTCGCGGAGCGCGACGGCGCGATCCTCGGTGTGCACGTGGCAGGTCCGTGGGCGACCGAGCTCATCGCCGAGGCGTACCTCTCCGTCAACTGGGAGGCCACCCCCGCCGATGTGGGTCTGTTGATCCATGCGCACCCGACGCTGTCGGAGCTCTTCGGCGAGTCGGCGCTCGCGCTCACCGGCCGTTCCCTGCACGGGTAGGTCTGTCGCGGGGCCGAGCGGCCCTGCGGAGTGGAGGAAATGTGGAAGTCACGATGCCGCAGCTGGGTGAGACCGTCACGGAAGGCACCATCACCCGCTGGTTCAAGCAGGTGGGCGACAAGATCGACGCCGACGAGCCGCTGTTCGAGGTCTCGACCGACAAGGTCGACTCCGAGGTCCCGGCGCCCCAGGCCGGCTACCTGTCCGAGATCGTGGTGCCCGAGGGCGAGACGGTCCCGGTCGGCGCGCGCCTCGCGGTGATCTCCGATGATGCCGGTGCGGCGTCGTCGGCCCCGGCGACCCCACCGGCGGAACCCGCGGCCGAGACGCCGCCGGTGGAACCCGAGCCCGCACCACCGGCACCCGCGCCGCCGCCGACTCCCCAGACGCCGGCGCCCGCGCCGGCCGTCCCCGCGCCCGCTGCTGCGCCCGCGCCCGCCGCGGCCGCGCCGCCGGCCAACGGCGGCGGCACGGTCACGTCGCCGATCGTCCGCCAGCTCATCGCCCAGGAGGGTCTCGACCCGGCCCAGATCCGCGCCACCGGCGAAGGCGGCCGCATCACCCGCAACGACGTGTTGCAAGCGGCCCGCGCGCGCGGCGCAACACCCGCAGCTCCGGCGGCACCCGCACCCGCGCCCTCCGCACCCACACCCGCGTCCGCTCCGGCGGCGCAGCCGGTTGCCGGTGCGAGCGGCGACGAGACCGTGCCGTTCGACAACATCCGCCGTCGCACGGCCGAGCACATGGTGCGGTCGCTCGCAACCAGCGCGCACGTGTACACATCTGTGCGCGTCGATTTCGAGCGCGTCGAGCGCGTCCGGCGCGCTCACCAAGCGGAGTGGAAGGCCGAGGAGGGCTTCTCGCTCACGTATCTCCCGTTCATCGTCCGCGCATTCTGCGACGTCGTGCACGAGTATCCGCACGTGAACGCGAGCGTCGAGGGCGAGACGTTGATCGTGCACCGGGACGTCAATCTCGGAATCGCCGTCGATCTCTCGTTCAACGGGCTGATCGCGCCGGTGATCCGCAACGCCGACGGCAAGCGGCTGCGATTGCTCGCGCGGGAGATCCGCGACCTCGCCGCCCGCGCCAAGTCGAAGCAGTTGAGCCCCGACGAGGTCGTGGGCGGCACGTTCACGATCACCAACATGGGACCCTTCGGCACCACGATGACCTTCCCGATCATCAACCAGCCACAGGTCGCGATCATGGCCACCGACGGGATCCGCAAGGAGCCGGTGGTCGTCGAGAGTGCCGACGGCGACGACGCGATCGTCGTGCACCACATCGGCTACCTCTCGCTCGCATGGGATCACCGCGCGTTCGACGGCGCGTACGCGGCGTCGTTCCTCAACGATCTGCGCGTCGTCCTCGAGACGCGCGATTGGGAGACCGAGCTCGCGTGAGCACCCTGCGCGCCCGGTGGCTCGGATCGGTCTCGTACCGCGAGGCCGAGGCGCTCCAGCGCGCGATCCATGGGCGCGCATCCGACGACTACTTGCTGCTCCAGGAGCATCCTCACGTCTACACGATGGGCTCGAGCGCCCACCCTGAGCACGTGCTGCGCGACCCGTCGTCGGTCGGGGCCGAGCTTGTCTCCGCCGACCGGGGCGGCGACGTCACGTACCACGGACCGGGCCAGCTCGTCGGCTATCCGATCGTCTCGTTGCAAGAGTGGCGCGCCGGCCAGCGCGATGTCGTCGCGTACGTGCGCAAGCTCGAAGACGTCCTACTGTCGGTGCTCGCGGACTTCGGCATCGGTGCCGCGCGGTCGTCCGGCTATACGGGCGTGTGGGTCGGCGACGAGAAGATCGCGGCGATCGGCGTGCGGGTCTCTCGCGGGCGTACACGGCACGGCTTCGCGCTGAACGTGGATCCAGACCTCTCGATGTTCGCGCACATCGTGCCGTGTGGCATCCGCGACCGGGGCGTGACCTCGATGGCACAGGTGCTCGGTCGGGGCGTCGAGATGCGTGAAGTCGTCGACCGCGCGGTGGCGCGCTTCGCGGACGCGTTCGGCTATACCGATGTCGACCGGCACGATGTCGCGTGGCAGCGGACCCGGCCCGCCGATCGATCGGCCGGCATTCCGATCACGCTCTCGCGGAAGCGGCCGGAATGGATGCGCGTCCGTGTCCGGATGGATGGCGAGTTCCTGGAGCTCAAGCGGCTCGTTCGTGACCTCGATCTCCACACCGTGTGCGAGGAAGCGGGCTGCCCGAACATCTACGAGTGCTGGAACGACCGCACGGCGACGTTCATGATCCTCGGCGACCGGTGTACGCGTGCGTGCGGCTTCTGTCTCGTCGATACGAGAAAGCCGCTCACGGTCGATACCGCCGAGCCCCAGCGGGTTGCCGACGCGGTGGCCTCCCTCGGGCTCGCGCACGCGGTGATCACGTGCGTGGCGCGTGACGACCTCCCCGACGGCGGCGCGTCGGTGCACGCCGCGACCGTCGACGCGATCCGGGCGACGAGCCCCGGCACCGCGGTCGAGCTGCTGATCTCGGATTGCAAGGGTGACGCGGCGTCGCTGCAGACGATCTTCGATGCCCGCCCCGACGTGCTGAACCACAATCTCGAGACCGTGGCGCGGCTGCAACGCCTCGTACGACCGTCGGCCGGCTACGCGCGTTCGCTCGCCGTGCTCGCGCGCGCCAAGGACGCGGGGCTCTTGACGAAGTCGGGCATCATGCTCGGCCTCGGTGAGCACGTCGACGAAGTACGGGCCGCGATCACGGATCTGCGCGGCGTCGGCGCCGAGCTGCTCACGATCGGTCAGTACCTGCCGCCTTCGGGATCGCATCTTCCCGTGGCGAAGTGGTGGCATCCCGACGAATTCGCCGAGCTGCGCGAGTACGCGGAGGGGCTCGGGTACTCCCATGTCGCGTCGGGCCCGCTCGTCCGCTCGAGCTATCACGCCCGCGAGGGGGCAGACCGCGCGTTGCCCGTCGGGTGATCCATTCCGATCTCCTTGCGTTCGTGCACGACACCCGCTGACAGAATGGAGGCGTGGCCGATCGCTTCGCCTCGCTTTCTCCCGACCTTGCGCAGTGGTGGCGCGAGCAGCCGATGTTCTTCGTCGCGACCGCGCCTGCGGGCGACGGCGGGCACGTCAACCTGTCGCCGAAGGGATACGACACGCTGCGCGTCCTCGGGCCGCAGCGCGTCGCCTACCTCGACCTGACCGGCAGCGGCGTCGAGACGATCGCGCACCTGCGCGAGAACGGACGCATCACGCTCATGGCCTGCGCGTTCGCGGGAAACCCGCGCATCTCGCGCATCTATGGGCGCGGCACCGTGCACGAGGTCGGCACGCCGGGCTTCGACGCGCTGGCATCGGACTTCCCGGCGCTGCCGGGGCAGCGCGCGATCATCGAGGTGGACGTCGAGCGGGTCACGACCTCGTGTGGATACGCGGTGCCGCTGATGGATCTCGTCGACGACCGTGACCGCCTGATCGCGTGGGCGGAGAAGAAGGGCGACGACGGGATCGTCGAGTACTGGGCGTCGAAGAACCGCGAGAGCATCGACGGCCTGCCGGGACTCTCCTCGTGAGCGAGCACGCGGAACGAATCGCGCGCGTCCGCGCGCGCATGGCCGAGCTCGGGGTCGACGTGCTCTTGCTGTCGGTCGGGCCCGACCTGCCGTACCTCGTCGGTTACGAGGCGATGCCGCTCGAGCGCCTCACGATGCTCGTTCTCCCGCAGCGCGGCGACGCCCGGCTGGTGGTGCCGCGGCTCGAAGCGCCACGGGCCGCGCCGTGCCCCGACCTGTTCGAGCTCGTGCCGTGGGACGAGACCGACGACCCGATCGCGATCGTGGCGCGCATCGTCGGGCGCGGCGCCACACTCGCCGCGATCGGCGACCACACGTGGGCGCGGTTCGTGCTCGATCTCCAGCGGGCGCTCCCCGCGACCACCTTCGTTCGTGCGTCGCAGGTGACGGCGCCGATCCGCATGGTGAAGGACGCGGGCGAGATCGCGGCGTTGCAGCAGGCGGCCGAGGCGGTCGACGTGATCGCGGGCGAGATGCGGACCCGGCCGTTCGCGGGCCGTACCGAGCTCGACGTGCACCGCGAGCTGGTCGAGCGCATGCTCGCGCTCGGTCACGAACGATCGAACTTCGCGATCGTCGCCGCCGCCGAGCACGCGGCGAGCCCGCATCATGAACCCTCACCCGAGCGGGTGATCCGGAACGGCGACATCGTGCTGTGCGACTTCGGCGGCACCATGCGGGGCTACTGCTCGGACATCACCCGCATGTTCCATGTCGGTGAGCCGCCCGCCGAGTTGGGAGATGTGTACGACGTGCTCGTGCAGGCGCAGGAAGCGGGCGTGCGCGCCGCCAGGGTCGGCACGCCGTGCGAGGAGGTCGATGCGGCCGCCCGCGGTGTGATCGCCGAAGCCGGCTACGGCGAGTACTTCGTGCACAGGGTCGGTCACGGCATCGGCACCGAAGCGCACGAAGATCCGTACATGGTGGCGGGCAACGCGCTCGCCCTCGAACCCGGCCACGCGTTCAGCGTCGAGCCGGGCATCTACTTCCCGGACCGCTACGGCATGCGACTCGAGGACATCGTCGTCGCAACGCACGACGGCCCGTTGCGTTTGAACAACGCCGAGCGTGATCTTGCCGTGGTGTCGTGAAGCTCGACGGCGCGACATTCCTGCTGCAGTGGGCGACCGGCGGACTCCTCTTCGGATGGGTCACGACGCGCCGCCGCGAGGTGAGCCTCGGATATGGATGGTTGATCCGCATCACGTTCGGCCTCATGGCCCTGGGCGCCTTCGGCCTCTTCGTCGCCAACGACCATCCCGACGCGGCGGCCGCTGCACTCGCGTGCGCGGTCGCGGCCGGCGTCGCGCTCGGGGTCTCCGTGCAGCGTCGCGGCGCGGGCGCACGCGGCCGCGAGGAGTTGCGCGCCGCACGCCGCGCGCGTGTCGCGGCGATGATCGGCAAGGCCGCGGACGGCGACGCGGCCGCGCCCGGCGCCGAATTCCCACCGGTGCTCGATCTGGTCGCGCCGGTATGCGGCGCGTTCGGACTGGTTCTCGCAGCCCGCTTCGCTGGCGGACCCTCGCTGCTCGCGGCCGTCCGCCTCTTTGTCGGCGCGGCGTTCCTCGGCACTGTGAGCGACGCGATGCTGCTCGGCCACTGGTATCTCGTGCAGCCCGGCCTGCGGCGAGATCCGGTCAAGGAGCTGGTGCGGTGGACGGCCGCGATCTGGCCCCTCGAGATCGCAGTGTTCTTGTGGCCGACCGGCATGGTGCAGGTGATCAACGGTGTCGTCGACGACGGCTACGACGGTCTGCTCGGTTGGATCTGGCTCACGTGCGCGGTGACGACGATCGGGCTCGTCGCGCTCACGTGGGCCGCGCTGCGCGAGCGGTCGTACTCGGCGGTGATGGCGGCGACGGGTCTGTTGTACCTCGCCATCCTCACCGCGTTCGGCACGGACCTCGTCGCTCGCGCCGTGCTCCGCCCGTGAAGACCGTTCGTGGGAATTCACTCGTGTAGCGTCGAGCGTTGGCGCGACACGCATTGTCATCGGGAGGACCGTAGGTGCACGTGCTCGTTGCCGCGTCGGGTGGCGCGGTTTCGCGATTCGACGCACTCGCCGACGCGGCCGGGACGGCCGATGCGTGGCGGGAAGTCACGACGCCGGGCGCACGCGTCCGTGTCGGGATCGTCGGCCGAAACGTCGTGGCCGCGCGCGCACGTGACGGCCGCGCGGTGGCCGTGCTCGGCTCCGACGTGTTCGCGTCGGGCCCCGCGATCGCCGACAGGGTGCTCGACACCTTCTCGCACGCCCCGCACACGATGCTCGACGGTCTCGGCGACGACCTCGTCGCGGTCGGTGCCGACGAGGCGGCCGGCACGCTCACGCTCGCGGCCGGCGCGGGGAACCACCGGCTGTTCACGGCCCATGTCGACGGCGGGGTGCTGGTCGCGTCGCACCTCGCGCCGCTCGCGGCCGCGCTCGGCCGCGATCTTGCCGTCGATCGCTCGTATGAAGACTTCCTGCTCGGCTTCGGCTTCTTGCCGGACGGGCGCACCGTCTACACCGACGTGCGGGTGCTCGGTGCGGGGGCAGTGCGTGTCGTGCCCGGCGACGAACAGGGTCGCGTTCGGGGGGCATCGGAGCCGTTCGATGTCGACGTCACCGACCGAGCGGCGGTGCGGAAGGCGCTGCACGAGGTGTTCCTCTCGGCGCTCGAGGAGCAGGCGGGAACGCGCCGGCGCCATGCGGTGCTGCTCGGTGGGTTCGACTCTGCGCTCGTCGCCGCCGGACTCCGGCGGCTCGGACACGACGTCGACTGCTACACGTTCGGTTTCGACGACCCGGCGTACGAGCAGCGCAATGCGGAGCTGACCGCGTCGAGCATCGGCGCCCAGCACCAGTGGGTTCGGTTCACGCCCGCGGTGGTGGGCGACCTGCTCGGTCGGTTCGACGAGCTCATCAACCAGCCGGGCGCGCAGCCGCACTATCAGTTGCACACGGTGCACGCGAGCAATGTGATCGCGGCGGACGGCCACAGCCACATCTTCAACGGTGACGGCTGCGACGCGGTGTTCCTCGGATATCCGACCGTGAACCAGCGCGCGCGGTTGGTCGCGCGTCTGGGATCGGTTCCGTCGCCCGTGCACCACGCGGTGTTCGGCGCGCTCGCGCGCCCCGCCGTCGAGCGCCGGCTCGGCCATGTCGCGCGCCTCGGACGCTCGTTCCTCGGGAGCCTCGACCTCTCGCCCGGCGCGCGCGGTCACCTGGCGACCCGTTACCTCGACGATGTCTCGCTGCGCCGCGTGCGCCGGGGTATCGCGCCGGCGCAGGCCGAGCCGGTCGACGCGACCCGGGAAAGGCTCGCGAAAGCCGTCGCCGGCCTCGACCGGACGCGTCTGGCGTTCCACGGCAACGCGCTCACCGCGCAGAGCAAGGCGAAGGTCGAGGGCTCGGTCGCCGTCTCGGGCCTCGCGCAGTTCTCCCCGTTCCTCCATCCCCGGCTGAAATCGCTCGCGGCCGGGCTCCCGGCCGACCTGTTGCGCACGCCGGGATCGAAGGCGAGCGCTCCGGGGAAGGCGGTGCTCGTGGAGATGGCGCGCGAGCACGCCCTCGTCCCCGAATCCGTGATCGCGATGCCGAAGCAGTCGCCGAGTGACTCGCCCATCGACCGGTGGTACACGGGGCCGCTGCGGGGGCTGGTCGACGAGCTGCTCGCGGGCCTGCCCTTCGATTACGACCGTGCGTGGGTGGACGAAGTCCTCACGCCGAAGTGGGCGGAGGAGCAGTTCCGCCGGCGCGTGTCGCTCTCCCATCATGCATACCAAGCCATCGGGCTCCTCTGCTCCTACGCGGCATTCACGCGCCGCGCCCGATGAGGCCCGTCGACGCGACAAGCGACGACGACGCCTCGGTCGGGCTCGAAGGCACGGCACGCACCCGAGGGCGGTTCCGGCGGGTGTTCGGCGACGTCGTGCTCCCGATCGCGTTCACCGCGTTGCTCATCTTGTTCGTGTGGCGGGAACGCGACCGCCTCGAACCACTGACGCACGCGGCCGTCGGCAAGCTCCTGCTCCTCGCCGTGCTCGTCGCGCTCACGCACTTCCTCAACTCGAGCGAGTTCTGGCTGCTCTACCGTTCGAACGGCGCGCGTTCGGGACTGTTCGAGAACTGGTTCCTGTTTCTTGCCAGCCAGCTCGGCAATCTCATTCCCGGGCAGGCCGGCACCGTGTACCGCCTGCGTTACATGCGCGTGGTGCACGACGTGTCGTACACGCGCAGTGCCGCGGTGTACGGCGCGGACCTCGTCGCCACACTCGGCGGCGCCGGCGTGGTCGCGCTCGTGGGCGTGATCGGCGCGGGCATCTTCGGAGACGGTCTGTCCTGGGTGATGTTGTGCATCTCCCTTGCTGTCGTCGGCCTGGCCGTCGCGATCGCGGTCTTGCCGTACCCGCGCTTCGTCGCGGGCAACGGCCGCATCGCGCGCGTCTGGCGGTCCTTCCATGCCGGCTTCGACCAGATGCGACGCGACCCGGCGACGGCGGGCAGCGTCGTGCTCATCGAGATCGCCAAGTACCTCGTGTACGCGTGGCGGTTCTCGATCGCCTTCAGCCTGCTCGGGGTCAACGAGCAGTTCTGGCTGTATCTCGTGCTCGCGCCCGCCGCGGGCGTCGCGGCGTTCATTGCGATCACGCCCGGCGCGCTCGGCTTTCGCGAGGCGTTCGTCGCGGCGTCGGCCGCCGCCATGGGTGCCGGCCTCGACTCGGGGTTGCTCGCCGCCACCGCCGACCGGGCGGTGTTGCTCGCCGCGTCGATCGTCCTCGGTGCCGCGGGCTTCCTCATCACCTACCCCCGCCTGCGAGCGTTCCGCGCGACGCGGGAGCAGCCCGCGGAGCCTGCTTAGACTCACGCGATGCTCGACCGCCACCAGGAATACCTGGCGTGGACGTATTTCAGCGAGGACGCGCTCGACAAGCCGGAATTCGAGCGGCTCGGTGCCCTTTTGTTCGGCACCAGACTGTTCATCGACGTCGGCGCGTCACACGGTGTGTACACCTACCACGCCAACCGCTTCCTGCACGACGCCGACATCATCGCGATCGAGGCTGATCCGCAGCGCTTCGCAGTGCTGCAAGACAACGTCGCGAAGTGGTCGGCCGGATCGTCGAACCGCATCACATGCATCAACGCGGCGGTGAGTGATGCGGTCGACGCGCAGACCGGTGAGGGCATCGAGTTCTTCGTCACCGGTACGCAGATCTCGGGCGGGTTGTTCTCGGTGCCCGAGCGCTCTGACGACTACGCGCCGACCAAGGTCCCGGTCATGCAACTCGACGAGTTGTATCGACCGGACATTCCGACGACGGTGAAGATCGACGTCGAGGGCGTCGAGCTCCGAGTGCTCCAGGGCGCCACGCGGCTCATCGCATCCGGGAACGCGACGTTCCTGACGGAATTCTCGTGGTGGGGTGATCGGGGGCGCGGCACGAGCTCCGTCGACGTGCTGCGCTTCGGCATCGCGAACCGTCTCCGCGTGGACCGGAGGCTCCGATCGGACTACCTGCTGACACCGGAACCGCGGGCAATAGTTCGCGCCTGGTCGGCCGCCCGTTGCCTGCCACCCTTGGTGACGCGCGCGGCATGGAACCGGTTCGCGCCGCAGCGGATCCGCAAGATGCGGGAGCGGCGCCTCAACGCTCGCCGGCTCGCGAGGTTCCATCCCGAGAAATGACAGTGCGCATTCGATGACGTGAGCGGCTACGAGTGTTCGCTCATCGTGGAGATGGCGAGATCCGCGGTGTGCAGCGCGCGCTCGCGCAGCATCGGCCGGACCGTGCGAAGTTGCTCGCGAATTGCGGGCGCAGAATCGACGACCTTGTCGAGGAGTCCGATGAGGCTCTCGGCGGTGACGGTGTCGATCGGCATGACCAGGTGGCCGAGCCCGGCGGCTTCCATGAGCCCGACGCTCTTGTGCTCGTAGGCGATGCACGCCACCGGGACGGCACCGAGCACCGAGAAGACCGCGGGGTGGTAGCGACCGGCGAGCACGACGTCGGCCGCGGCGAAGATGCGCTGGTGCACGCGGCTCGGCACCCGATCGGACAACACCTCGCGCGAGACCTCCGCGGGCAGCTGGGCTGCGAGTCGCCGCAGGTACGGCGCGTCGTCGTGGCGGCCGTGCACCTGCGGGAGGAACACGACATGGGCGTCGACGAGTCGCGCCGCGAGGTGTGACACGGCGCGTGTCACGGCGTCGTCGTGACGCCGCTTCGCCGCCTGCGGATCGGGCTGATCGCGGTATGCGTAGTCGATCACCGACACCGCGACGATGTGGGCGGCCTGCGCCGGCGGCGGACCGGGCCACTCGTCGAGCGAGAGCGGGGTGACGGTCGCGCCGAGCGCGGTGTCGATGGTCACCTCGACGTCGAGGGGACGGGTGCCGACGAGCGCGCGCAGGTGGCGCGCGGACACGTCCTCCCGCACCGCGAGCTTGGCGAACCTGCGCACGACGAATCGGCGCGCGGGGTTCATCCAGCGTTTCTCGAACGGGCCGGCGGAGGATGCGTACAGGAAGAGCGGACGCCGGAAGAGCCACCCGAGCACGATGTAGAACCAGTGCAGCGGCTCGTGCCACGCGTAGATGTCGCCGAGGTACGGACCGCCGGGGGCCGACACGACGAGGTCCGCGGAGGCGTACGCGTCGAGGACACCGCGACCGACCGGACCGGCGACTCCACGCCACGGCAAGTGAAGGAAGCGCAACGCGACGCCGGTGACGAGCCGCGGGAAGGCGAACCCCCGCGGCGCGAGCGGGATGAACTGCACGTCGTGGCCGGTGGCGACAGAGCTCGCCTCGGGGTCGTTGAACTGGTGCAGCACCGTGAACCGCACCGGATCGAGGCGGTCCGCGAGCGCGTCGAGCATCGCGGTCATCGCCGCTTCGTCACCACGGTTGTCTCCGTGCTGGTTCACGACGAGGACGTGCCGAATGCCGGCGACCGGAACGGCCATGCCGACATCGTACGAGCACCGGTCTGCCGTCGGAGCCGTTCCTGCTGCCGCTACTGTCGGCGCGCGTGAGGCAACGCGTCATCGCGGCCGGCACGTTCGACCCGAATCTCGCCCGGAACCGCACGCTGCTCGCGCTCCTGGCGCGTGCGGGTTACGAGGTCGTGACGTGCCAGGTCGATCTCTGGGGAGCGGACCGGTACGAGATCCCGAATCAGCGCAAGTTCGGAGTGGTCCTGCGCGCGATCACGGCGTATCCACGTTTGGTGTGGCGATTCCTGCGTGTGCCGCGCGGTGACGTCGTGCTCGTGATGTATCCCGGATGGTTCGACGTGCTCCTGCTCGCGGTGCTCGCGCGGGTGCGTCGCATGCCGGTCGTGTTCGACATCTTCATCTCGCTCTACGACACCGTCGTGTCCGATCGCAAGCTGGCGGCGCCGCGGTCGGCGCTCGGTCGCACGTGCAGGCTCGTCGACCGGCTCAGCATCCGGAGCGCGCGGCGGGTGATCGCGGATTCGCCGAGTCACGCCGAGTTCTTCGCCGCGCTCGCGGATGTCCCGCGTGCACGCGTCGGCGTGGTGTGGGTCGGCGCCCAGGACGACGTGTTCACGCCGCGATCGGGCACGACGCCGCGGCCGGATCTCGTCCTCTTCTACGGCACGTTCATCCCTCTCCACGGCCTCCCGACGATCATCGCGGCGGCCAAGCTCCTGGAGGACGACGGCATCCGGTTCCGCATCATCGGCACCGGTCAGGAGCAGGCCGGCGTGGACCGTCTGATGCAGGAGCTGCACCCGTCGAATGTCGAGCTGGTGGAGAGCATGCCGCTCGGTGCGCTACCCGACGAGATCGCCGCCGCGACGCTCTGTCTCGGAATCTTCGGGACGTCGGACAAGGCACGCCGCGTCGTGCCCAACAAGCTCTACGAGTGCGTGGCGGTCGGGCGACCCGTGATCACGGCCGATACCGAGGGCGCCCGGAGCGCGTTCGCCGACGACGAGGTTGCGTTCGTCCCCGCCGGCGACCCCGAAGCCCTGGCCAAGGAGATCACGCGGCTCGTCGCCGACGCACCGACCCGCGAATCGATGGCGCGTGCCGCGCACGAGCGTTACGTCCGCGAGTACAGCGAAGCGCCGCTCAGCCGCCTGCTCGACGCGGAGCTCCGCAGTGTGTCCGCGTCGCGGCTCAGACGATGAAGTACTTGGCTTCCGGGTGGGGAACGATGATCGCCGACGTGGACTGCTCGGGCACGAGGTGATACTCCTCGGTGAGCGTCACGCCGATGCGGTCGATCGCCAGGAGCTCGGCGAGCTTGGCCTGATCTTCGAGCTCGGGACACGCGGGGTAGCCCCATGAGTAGCGCGACCCGCGGTACTGCTGCTTGAACAATCCCGCGAGGGTCGGGCCGTCCTCGCCGACGTATCCCCACTCCTCACGAATGCGTTTGTGCCAGAGCTCGGCCAGGGCCTCGGTCATCTCCACCGACAATCCGTGCAGGAACAAGTAGTCCTGGTACTTGTTCGCCGCGAACAGCTCCTTCTCGCGGGCACTCGCAACCGGTCCCATCGTGACGACGTGGAATGCCGCGTAGTCCGGCTCGCCGGCCGCGGCCGGGCGGAAGAAATCGGCGATGCTGAGGAACGGCGCCTTGCGCTGTCGGGGGAACGTGAAGCGCAACCATTCCTGGGTGCGCGTGTCGTCCTTCCACACCACGAGGTCGTTGCCCTCGGCGTTGACCGCGAAGTAGCCCCACGCCACCGCGGGAACGAGCAGTCCTTCCTGCTTGGCGACGTCGAGCTGCTCACGAAGCACGGGCCGAATGCGCGTCTTGAACTCGACGTCGGGTTCGCCGGAGTTGGGACGGAACTGCCATTGGTTGCGGAACAGCGCGGTCTCGTTGACGAAACCCACGATCTCGTCGAGCGAGACGCCCTTCGCGACGCGTGCGCCGACGAACGGCGGCGTGAAGACCTCGACGTCGGTGGCGACATCCGAGCGCGCCGGGATCTCCACCGCCGCGTCGTCGCGCTCGCTGCGGCGGGGCGGCAGATTGCGTCCGCCGGCCTCGCGCCCGAACGCGGGATCGAGTGAGCCGTCGCGCGTGCCCTGCACGAGTGCGTCCATCGTGCGCAGACCCTCGAACGCGTCCTTGCCGTAGAAGACCCGCCCGTCGTAGACGCCGCGCAGGTCGCGCTCGACGTACGTACGTGTGAGCGCGGCACCACCGAGCAGCACGGGGACGCGATCGGCGAGCCCGCGGGTGTTGAGCTCCTCCAGGTTGTCGCGCATGATCAGCGTCGACTTCACGAGCAGCCCGCTCATGCCGATGGCGTCGGCGTCGACTTCCAAGGCCTTCTCGATCATGTCGTTGATCGCGACCTTGATGCCGAGGTTGTAGACCATGTAG
>JBBRXX010000050.1:0-31764 GCA_038238245.1 Acidimicrobiia bacterium | reverse complement strand
GCGGGCTGAGCGTCCAATCAGATGGACACATAACCTGCACGGTGATGGCGAAGGGTGCTGGTCCGGATCTGTTTGCGGCGGCGGTGGAGGATCGGCTCGCGCACAAGGCGCCGCTCGCGGCTCGGCTGCGGCCCCGAACACTCGACGAGGTCGTCGGCCAAGAGCACCTGCTCGGCAAGGGCAAGCCGCTCCGGGTGTTGATCGAGTCCGACCGGCTGTCGTCGCTCATCCTCTGGGGGCCGCCCGGCACCGGCAAGACGACGATCGCGCGCCTCGTCGCGGGCGTCAGCGAGAAGGCGTTCGAAGCGATCAGCGCGGTCAGTGCGGGCGTGAGGGACGTGCGCGAGGTCGCCGAGCGCGCCCGCGCCCGGCTCGGTGAGCGCGGGCAGGGCACGATCCTGTTCCTCGACGAGGTCCACCGCTTCAGCCGCGCGCAACAGGACGTCCTGCTCCCGTTCGTCGAGGAGGGTCTCCTCGTCCTGGTAGGCGCCACCACCGAGAACCCCTTCTTCTCGCTCACCGGCCCGCTGCTGTCGCGCAGCACGCTGTTCCGGCTCGAGCCTCTCGGTGACCCCGCCCTCGAGCAGCTGGCGCGGCGCGCCCTCGACGACGAAGAACGCGGCCTCGGTGCCGAACGCGCGCGCATCGACGACGATGCACTGGCGCACCTCGTCGACAAGAGCGAAGGGGACGCGCGCCATCTCCTGACCGTCCTCGAGGTTGCGCACGCGCTCACCGTCGAGGACGGCCGCGACGCGATCACGCTCGCAGACGCGGAAGCCGCGCTCGCACTCCGCAGCGTCAAGTACGGCGATGACGAGCACTACGACATCATCTCCGCGTTCATCAAGTCTCTGCGCGGCTCCGATCCCGACGCCGGGCTCTACTGGCTCGCACGGATGCTGGAGGCCGGCGAAGATGCGCGGTACATCGCGCGCCGGATGGTCATTTTCGCGAGCGAGGACGTCGGTCTCGCCGATCCGCAAGCGATCCTCGTCGCCGAGGCCGCCGCCCGCGCGGTCGAGTACGTCGGGCTGCCCGAGGCGGCGATCAACCTCGCGCACTCGGTGATCCACCTCTGTCTGGCGCCGAAGAGCAACAGCGTCATCAGCGCGCTGGGCCGGGCGACCGACGCCGTGCGCGACCGGCGGACCGGTCCCGTCCCGATGCACTTGCGGGACGCGCACTACCGCGGGGCCCAGGTCCTCGGGCACGGCAAGGGCTACGTCTATCCTCACGACGACCCGGACGGATGGGTGCCCCAGGAATACCTGCCCGCCGAAGTCGCGGGAGAGCGCTTCTATCGTCCCGGGCCGCGCGGCGCCGAGCCCGCGCTCAACGAGAGGCTGCGCGAGCGGCGAGGGGAGGATCCGACCGCCGATGTCGACAAGTGACGTCCTGGCCGTCGTCGCGGCCACGCTCCTCACGTTGCTCATCACGGTGCTGGCGACCCTGCTCGTGCTGCTCGCGCGCGTCTTGCGTGAGCTTCGCGCGACCGTCGACGTGCTTCGCGAAGACGCGTTCGCGCTGCTCGACGATGCCGACGCCGCGGTACGCGACGCGGCGGGCGAGGTCGATCGCGTCGAGCGACTCGTGTCGTCCGCGGAGCGCCTCGACGAGGCCAAGCGCGCCATCGCGACCCCCGTCGTGAAAGCCATGGCCTTCGGCACAGGCGTGTCGCGCGCGGCGCAGCGTTTGCGAGAGGGTGAGCCCCCGCCGGCGCGCCGCAGGCGCCGGCGACGGGCGTCGTAGGGTCCACCATGCTGAAGATGTTCCGCCGCTTCTTCTGGCTCGTGCTCGGCTTCGCGCTCGGATTGAGCTCGTCGTGGGCGTTCAGCCGGCGCGTGCGCCGCGTCGCGCAGCGTTACGTCCCGGCGGAAGTCGCCGACCGCTGGAGCGGCACGATGCGGGCCGCGGTCACGGAGGGTCGTGATGCGATGCGGGAGCGCGAAGCGGAGCTCAAAGGGAGCATGGGGCCGACCGGCGGGAAGTAGCCTGGACCCGTAATGCCCGACGTTCCGACCACTGCCGACGAGCTGCGCCGCGCCTTCGTGGAGTTCTTCACCGAACGCGCGCACCAGCACGTCCCGTCGGCGAGCGTCATCCCCGTCGACAAGACATTGTTGTTCACGATCGCGGGGATGATCCCCTTCAAGCCGTACTTCACCGGTGAGGAGACGCCGCCGTACAAGCGCGCGGTGTCGGTGCAGAAGTGCGTCCGCGCGGGTGGCAAGCACAACGACCTCGACGACATCGGTCGTACGAATCGCCACTTCTCGTTCTTCGAGATGCTCGGCAACTTCAGCTTCGGCGACTACTTCAAGGAAGACGCGATCCGGTGGGCGTACGAGTTCTACACCGAGGTGTTGAAGGTCGATCGCGACCGCTTGTGGGTCACCGTGCACGAGGACGACGACGAGGCGGAACGGATCTGGCGTGACGGCGTGGGGTTCCCTGCGGAACGGATCCAGCGGCTCGGCGAGCCGAACTTCTGGCGGATGGGCGACACCGGCCCGTGCGGCCCTTCGTCGGAGATCTTCTGGGACCTCGGTCCCGAATTCGGTCCGGACGGTGGCCCCGTCACCGACGCGGACCGGTACATCGAGATCTGGAACCTCGTGTTCATGCAATTCGACCAGCGTCCCGACGGCACACGCGCCGCGCTGCCGAAACCCAGCATCGACACCGGCGCGGGGCTCGAGCGCAACCTCATGGTCGTGCAGGCGACGAACGCGATCTGGGACATCGACGTGTTCCGCCCGCTGCTCGAAGAAGCGCAGCGCGCGACCGGCGCGCAATACGGCGTTGACGAGCGCACCGACATCTCGCTGCGGATCATTGCCGAGCACGCGCGCACGATGACGTTCATGGTGAGCGACGGCGTACGGCCGTCGAATCAGGAACGTGGGTACGTGCTGCGCCGGATCATCCGCCGCGCGGTGCTGCACGCCTACCTGCTCGGCGGGCGCGACCCCGTGATGGCGGGCATGGTCGACGCGGTCGTCGCCGGCATGGGTACCGCGTATCCCGAGATCACCGGGACGCACGACATCGTCCGCAAGATCGTGCAGCGCGAGGAGGAGTCGTTCCGCGCCACGTTGCAGCGCGGCGTCGACATGCTCGACGGCGTGATCGCGCAGGGCGACGTCAGCGGCGAAGACGCCTTCTTCCTCCACGACACGCTGGGTTTCCCGATCGATCTGACGCGTGAGATCGCGGGGGAGCGGGGCCGGGAAGTCGACTTCGCCGGGTTCGAGGCCCGGATGCGCGAGCAGCGCGAGCGTGCCCGCGCCGCGGCGGAGCAAGCCGGCGCCGCGAAGGGCGCGCCCATTGAGCTCTACCGGGAGCTCGTCGAGGAGTACGGCCCGACCGAGTTCACCGGCCGCCAGGAGTACGCGTCGACCGCGAAGATCCTCGCGCTCGTGGGCGAAGGCGAGAACGTGGGGCAGGCGGACGAGGGCGCGAGGGTCGACGTCGTGCTCGAGCGCACGCCGTTCTACGCGGAGTCCGGTGGCCAGGTCGGCGACACGGGGACGATCACGACCGCGCCGGGCGCGATCGTCGACGTGCTCGACACGAAGTACGGGCTGCCCGGTCAACTCACCGTGCACGAAGGGCGTGTGCGTCTCGGCTCGATCGCGGAGGGCGACGAGGTCCGCGCCGAGATCGACGGCGTGCGGCGCGACCGCATCCGCCGCAATCACACTGCGACCCACGTGTTGCACTGGGCGCTGCGAGAAGTGCTCGGCGCGCACGTGCAGCAGGCAGGGTCGATGGTTGCGCCCGACCGGTTGCGCTTCGACTTCTCGCATCATGAGCCGGTCACGGCCGATCAGCTCGCGCAGGTCGAGCGACTCGCCAACACGCAGGTGATCTCGGACGCACCGGTCCGCCACTACGAGACGACGAAGGCCGAAGCGGAACAGATCGGCGCGATCGCGTTCTTCGGCGAGAAGTACGGCGAGATCGTGCGCGTCCTCGAGGCCGGTCCGTCGACCGAGCTCTGCGGTGGCACCCATGTGCACGCGCTCGGGTTCATCGGCCCGATCAAGATCGTCAGCGAAGGTTCGATCGGTTCGAACCTGCGCCGCATCGAGGCGATGACCGGCGACGGCGCGATCGAGTACATCGAGTTCGAGGAGCAGCTCCTGCGCCGCGCCGGTGAGCTCCTGCGCGCCAGCCCGAAAGAGGTGCCCGACAAGATCGAGCGCCTTTCCGAGCAGGTGCGCACGCTCCAGGACGAGCTGAACCGGCTCAAGGCGAAGGAAGCGGCAGGCGCGGCGAGCGACCTTGCGACGCAGGCGGAACGCGGCCTCCTGATCGCGCGGCGCGACGGGCTCGACGGCGGCGCGCTCGGCCAGCTCGCGGGCGAGACCGTGCGCGTGCTCGGCAGCGGCGTGGTCGTGCTCGCCGGCGCGGTCGACGGCAAGTCGGCGATCGCAGTGGCCGTGAGCGAGGACCTGGTGCAGCGGGGCGCAACCGCGGACGCGATCGCGAAGCCGGCCGCGGCGAAGCTGGGTGGCGGTGTCGGCAAGGGCGCCAAGCTCGTGGTCGGAGGAGGAAAGAACGTCGCCGGGATCGACGACGCGCTCGCGACGGCGCGCGAGCTGGCGGTGCAGTGGCAGTCGTGAGCACGCCCGCGGGCCGCGCATTGGGTGTGGACCTCGGCGCACGCCGCATCGGGCTCGCGTTGTCCGATCCAACCCGCACGCTCGCGTCACCGCACGACGTGCTCCGGCGCGCGTCGGATCACGCGCACGACCACGACGCGATCGTGGCGCTGGCCCGGGCCGAGGGTGTCACGACGATCGTCGTCGGGTTGCCCCTCTCGCTGTCGGGCAAGGCCGGGCCGGCGGCGCGCGCCACACGCGTCGAGGTCGCCGAGCTGCGGGCGTCGGCAGCCAAGGTGGACATCGACGTCGTCGTGCACGACGAGCGCTTCACGACCGTGACCGCCGAGCGCAGCCTCATCGAGGCGCGGGTGCGTCGCGACGCGCGCCGCAGGGTCATCGACAAGGTGGCGGCCGCGGTCATGCTCCAGTCGTGGCTCGAGCAGGGCAGGAACGCGTGACGCGCACCCGCCGCACCGCGATCGTCGTCATCGCGCTCGTCGTCGTCCCGCTGCTCGTGCTCGCGAGCGGCGCGATCTGGTTCTGGTGGCAGCTGGACCCGCCCGGCGGTGCGGGTGCCAAGGTCCAGCTGCAGATCGAAGAGGGTTGGGGCGTGCCGCGGATCGGTGACGAGCTCAAGCATCGGGGCGTGATCGATTCGCCGCTCGTGTTCAACATCTACTCGCGTCTCAACGGCGACACGAAGTTCAAGCCCGGCAGCTACGAGCTGAAGAAGCACATGGGGGTGAGCGCCGCCGTCAGGGCCCTCAAGGCCGGGCCGCGTGTCGACTACACCAAGGTCACGATTCCCCCGGGCTTGTGGCTCAAGGAGATCGCGCAACGGGTCGGCAAGATGCCCGGGAAGAAAGCCGCCGCCTTCTTGCAGGCCTCGCAGAACAATGCGGTGCGTTCCCCGTTCGAGCCGGAGGGTATCGACAGTCTCGAAGGGCTCCTCTGGCCCGACACGTACAAGGTCTCGGCCGAAGAGGACGAGATCCAGGTCCTCCAGACGATGGAGACGACCTTCGAGAAGAAGGCCGGCGCCCTCGGTCTCGCGCAAGCGAACGTGCAGGGGCGCGGGCCCTACGACATCATCAAGATCGCGTCACTGATCGAGTCGGAGGCGAAGACCGCCGCCGATCGGCCACTGATCGCGTCGGTGATCTACAACCGGCTTGCGCAGGGCATGAAGCTCCAGATCGACGCGACGCTCATCTACGCACGCGGGGATCCGAAGAAGCGCTCGCTGTCCGATGCGGACAAGGCCATCGACTCGCCCTATAACACCTACAAGATCGACGGGCTGCCGCCGACGCCGATCGCCGCCGTCAGCGAGGCTTCGCTGCGTGCCGCGCTGGCGCCGGCCCAGAGCGACTACCTCTACTACGTCGTCGTCGACAAGGCGGGCAACCACGCGTTCGCGCGGACGCTGGCCGAGCACGAGCACAACCTCGAGCTCGCCCGGCAGGCCGGCGTCCTGCCGTGATCACCGGCGCGACGCGCGTTGCCGGCGTGATCGGCGACCCGGTGCGCCACTCGCTCTCGCCGGTGCTGCACAACACCGCGTATCGGGAGCTCGGGATCGACTGGGCGTACGTGGCCTTCGAGGTTCCCGACGGCGCCGCCAAGCAGGCGCTCGAGGCGATGCGCGCGCTCGGGCTCGTCGGTTTGTCGGTCACGATGCCGCACAAGACGGCGGCCGCGGCAGCGTGCGACGACCTGAGCCCCGACGCCGAGGCGCTCCGGAGCGCGAACACCGTCACGCTTCTCGCAGACGGTCGGGTCGTGGGCGACTCCACCGACGGCGCGGGCTTCCTCCGCTCGCTGCGCGACGCCGGCCACGAGGCCGCCGGCGCGACGGTCCTGGTCCTCGGCGCAGGCGGCGCGGCCCGCGCCGTCGCGCACGCGCTCGGCGGCGCCGGCGCCCGCGTGTCGGTGTGCGCCCGAAGGGGCGACGCGGCCCGCGCCGCGGCCGCACTCGCGGGTGGCGCGACGGTCGCGTGGGGCGAACGTGCCGGCGCCGCGGCCGACGCGGCCGTGGTCGTCAACGCGACACCGGTCGGCATGGGAGGCAGCGGCGGGGACGTTCCCGTACCGGTCGAGGTGCTGCACAGCGGGCAGGTCGTGGCCGATCTCGTCTACCACCCGCTCGAGACCGCGCTGCTCGCCGGCGCGCGCGAGCGGGGCGCGGCCGTGGTCGACGGTCTCGGCATGCTGGTGCATCAGGCGGCGCTCCAGGTCGAGCGCTGGACCGGCGCGGTCGCGCCCGTCGCCGCGATGCGCGCCGCGGCGGCCGGCGCGCTCGATCCGGCGCGCTGACCTCCCCACACTTCCGTTCAAGACGCGGCCCTCAAATCGTCGATGGATGCTCAGGAGCCGTCGTTCGGGAGACCTTGATGCTGCAAGGAACATTCGAAACGCTCGCGTTGGCAGAACTGCTCGGTCTGCTCTCGCAGTCGCGCAAGACCGGCGCACTCTGGCTCGATGCCGGCCAGGCGTCGGCGGTGATCTACATCGTCGACGGCCGCTGCTGCGCGGCGCTGTCGAACGACGCGGCCGACGCCATCACCGACGCGCCGTCCCTGCTGGTCCGGCTCGTCGACCTGTGCTTCGGCGTCGCGCGGGCCGAGGACGGGTCGTTCCGCTTCGGTGTCGAAGAGCCGCCGTGGCGGTGCGCCGAAACCGTCGACCTCGAAGTCGCGAACGACGAGCTCGCCCGCCTCCTCGACGAGTGGCGCGAGATTCAGGCCGTGATCCCGTCGCTCGAATGTCGCATCCGGCTGACCGACGAGCTCGGCGTCGACGAGATCCTCATCGACCGTGAGCGATGGCGCTTGCTGACGGCGATCGACGGCCGCCGCAACGTGCGCGATCTGGTGCGCAAGACCAACCGGGCGGTGCTCGAGGTCTGCCACGCGGTCGTGGCGTTGGTCGACGCGGGCGCGGTCACCGTCACGCAGCCGGCGGCGGCGCCGGCCAGCGGTCGGTCGACCGGCGGCAAGGCGACCCGCCCGGTCGTGGATCCCGAGGTGCCGTACGGCCCCGGCGTCGAGTCGCCCCACCCCGGCCCGGGCCCCGGCGAACCCGAGGACGGCGAGGGCGAGCACGCCGGCAAGGGCCAATACCTCCGCGTGTTCTCGGCATTGCGGGAAGCGTGATCCGGGACTTCGCGCACTTCACCGGGTCGATGAGATGGCGCCGCGAAACCCCGCGCCCTGCGTGACAAACGATACAGCAGGGCGCGCGACCCGCCGATACTTCCAGCGTCGCTAGGAGGGGCGTGTGTCGGACGGGACGCCGCTCGGCGCGCTGCTCATCGACGAAGGCCTCCTCACCGAGGCCCAGCTCGACGCAGCCCTTGCCGAGCAATCGAGGTGTGGGAAGCCGCTGGGGCGGTTGCTGATCGAGCAGGGCACGATCTCGGAGACCGAGCTCGTGCGCACGCTCGCGCGCCAGGTCGGGCTCGAGTTCGTGGACCTCAGCGACTGGACGATCGACGGATCGGTCGCGTCGGTCGTCTCGGAATCACTCGCCCGTCGCTACCAGGCGATCCCCATCGGGTGGGACGAAGGCAAGCTCGTCGTCGCGATGGCCGACCCGTCGAACGTGTTCGCGGTCGACGACATCCGCGCCCTCGCCGGCGCCGACGTCCGCTCGGTCGTTGCCACCGCGAGTCAGATCCTCGAGACGATCGAGCAGCTCTACCGCGTCGACGGCGAAGTCGGCGAGCTGATGCAGGCGGCGACCGACGAGGCCGACGAGGAAGCCGACCTGACGAGTCTCTCCGAGATCGTCGAGGACGCCCCGATCGTCAAGTTCGTCAACCTGCTCGTGAACCAAGCGGTGAACGACCGTGCCTCGGACATCCACGTCGAGCCGACCGAGACCGACCTGCGCATCCGGTTCCGGATCGATGGCGTGCTGCACGAGGTCATGCGCTCGCCCCGCAGCATCCAAGCGGGGGTCATCAGCCGATTGAAAGTGATGGCCGACATCAACATCGCCGAGCGCCGCCTTCCCCAGGACGGCCGCATCACGATGAAGATCAACGGCCGCAGCATCGACCTGCGGGTCGCGACCCTGCCGACGGTGTACGGCGAGAAGGTCGTGATGCGCATCCTCGACAAGGGCCAAGCCGTGTTGCGGCTCGAGGACCTGGGCTTCCTTCCCGAGGCGCTCGCGCGCTTCGAGACGTCCTATCGCAAGCCGTACGGGACGATCCTGGTGACCGGACCGACCGGCTCGGGCAAGTCGACGACCCTGTACGCGACGCTCAACCTCCTCAACGAGTCGCACCGGAACATCATCACCGTCGAGGACCCGGTCGAGTACCGGCTGCCGGGCATCAACCAGGTGCAGATCCACCCCAAGGCGGGACTCACGTTCGCGGGTGCGTTGCGGTCGATCCTGCGCGCCGACCCCGACATCATTCTCGTGGGCGAGATCCGCGACAAGGAAACCGCGATCATCGGCATCGAAGCGGCCCTCACCGGCCACCTCGTGCTGTCGACGTTGCACACGAACGACGCCGCGTCGACGCCGATGCGGCTCGTCGAGATGGGCGTCGAGCCGTTCCTCGTGACCAGCGCGTTGGACGCAGTCGTCGCACAACGGCTGGCCCGCAAGTTGTGCGACAAGTGCCGGGAGCCCTACCAGCCGACCGAGGCCGAGCTCACCGCCGCGTGCTGGCCCATGGACGACCTGCACGACGGTTGGCCCACGCTGTACCGGGCAATCGGGTGCCCGGCGTGTGGCCGCACGGGCTACCGCGGCCGGTTCGGTGTCCACGAGGTGATGCTGGTCTCGGAGGAGATCGAGCGCCTCATCATCGAGCGGCGATCGACCGAGGACATTCAGAAGATGGCGATCACCCAGGGCATGCTCAGCCTCCGCGAGGACGGCCTGCGCAAGGTCGGCATGGGCATGACGTCGTTGGAGGAAATCTTCCGCGTCGTCGTGTAGCCGGTCGCGGGTCGGTGTTTCTACAGCGCATCGCTGTGGCAGCCGATACCTGCTGGGTTGCCGCTGCTGTGAGGGGGATCGATGCTGGCCAATCAGGCCCGACGGTTCGGCGAGACGCTCGTCGATCGGCACGTGCTCTCCCGTGACGACCTCGAGCAGGCGATCGAGGAATCGGACCGCAAGCGCCAGCCATTGCCGACCGTCCTGTTGCAACTCGGGCTCGTCGGCAGCAAGGACCTCACCGCCGCCCTCGCGGAGCAGATGGGGATCCGGTTCGTCGACTTCCTCGAGACCCCGATCCATCAGGACGCGCCTGGCCTCCTCACCGCCGAGCTCGCGCGGCGCTTCGGCGCGCTGCCCGTCGACTTCGACGGTCACAAGCTCGTCGTCGCGTTCGCCGAACCGGCCGACGACGACGCGGTCACCGCGATCGGGCAGGCGACCACGTACGAGATCATCCCGGCGGTCGCCGACCGGACGGAGTTGGTCAAGGCCATCGACATGATCTTCGGCGAGGACCCGGGGGCCGCAGGCGGGACGGCCGAGGTCGTCGTCGGCGGCGATGCGATCCTCGACGAGCTGCACATCAACGACCTGCTGGAGCTCGTGATCGAGTGGGGTGGCTCCGACCTGCACCTCACGGCGAGCTCCCCGCCGGTGATCCGCGTGAACGGCGACCTGCGGCCGATCACCGACATCCCGATCCTCAACGGCTCGCAGATCCGTCAGATGGTGTTCTCGATCCTCGCGCAGAAGCAGCGCGAGAAGTTCGAGAACGAGCTCGAGCTCGACACCTCCTACGCGCGGCCCGGCCGCGGCCGGTTCCGTGTGAACGTGTTCCTCCAGCGGGACTCGGTGGGTTGCGTGATGCGCGCGATCCCGTACGAGATCGCCGACTTCGACCGGCTCGGCATCCCGCCGGCGGTGAAGCCCTGGGCATACCTGCCGCGCGGGCTGATCCTCGTCACCGGTCCGACGGGCTCCGGGAAGTCGACGACGCTCGCATCGCTCATCGACATCGTGAACCGTGAGCGAGCGGTGCACATCATGACCGTCGAGGACCCGATCGAGTTCCTGCACACGCACAAACGCTCGCTGATCAATCAGCGTGAGGTGGGCGAGGACACGCACTCTTTCGCGGCCGCCCTGAAGCACGTGCTCCGCCAGGACCCCGACGTGATCCTCGTCGGCGAGATGCGTGACCTCGAGACGATCTCCACCGCGTTGACCGCGGCGGAGACCGGCCACCTCGTCTTTGCCACCCTGCACACGCAGGACGCGCCGCAGTCGATCGACCGGGTCATCGACGTGTTTCCCGCGCACCAGCAGCAACAGGTGCGCGTCCAGCTCGCGGCCGCACTGCAGGGCATCTGTACGCAACAGCTCGTGCCGACCGCCGACGGCCAGGGGCGCGCGGTGTGTTGCGAGGTGATGGTCGCCACCCCGGCGATCCGCAACCTCATTCGAGAAGGCAAGACCCACCAGATCTATTCGATGCTCCAGGCCGGCGGGAAGTTCGGCATGGTCACGATGGACATGTCGCTCGCACAACTGGTGCGCGGCCACCGCATCTCGCTCGACGCGGCACTCGAACGCTGCGCGAACGAAGACGACCTCCACCGATTGCTGAACGGCTGACCGACGATGCCCGAGACGTTCCAGTACAAGGTCAAGGACAAGAGCGGCAAGCTCGTCGAGGGCTCGCTGGAGGCCGAGAACGCGCAGCTCGTGGTGAGCAAGCTGCGCTCGATGGGCTACGTCCCGATCGAGATCCAGCAGCAGAGCGGCGTCAACGTCAACCGCGCGATCAAGCTGCCCGGCTTCTCCGATCGCGTGAAGCTGAAGGACGTCTCTGTCTTCTCGCGGCAATTCGCGACGATGATCAACTCGGGGCTGTCGCTGCTGCGGTCGCTGTACATCCTCGCCGAGCAGACCGAGAGCAAGGCCCTCGCGGAGATCGTCAACCAGGTGCGCATGGACGTGGAGCGCGGGTCGTCGCTCTCGCAGGCACTCTCGAAGCATCCCAAGGCCTTTGGCCGGCTGTACGTATCCATGGTGCGCGCGGGCGAAGTGGGCGGCGCGCTCGACAGCGTGCTGATGCGGCTCGCCGAGACCATCGAGAAACAGGTGGAGCTGCGCCGCAAGGTGAAGTCGGCGATGACCTATCCGACCGTGGTCGCGATCCTCGTCCTGCTGATCGTCACCGCCATGTTGCTGTTCGTCATCCCGATGTTCGAGGACATCTACAAGGAGCTCGGCGGCAAGCTGCCGGCGCCGACGCAGCTCTTGATCAACATCTCGAAGATCTGCCGCCAGTTCTGGTACATGATCTTCATCGCCGAGGTCGGCGGCGCGTACGGGTTCCGACGCTGGATCAACTCCGAAGAGGGTCGCAAGCGCTGGGACGCGATCAAGCTGCGCGTCCCGGTGTTCGGGAAGCTCGTGCGCAAGACCGCGCTCGCCCGCTTCTCGCGCACACTCGCCGCGTTGGTGCGTTCCGGTGTCCCGATCCTCGAGTCATTGGAGATCGTCGCGGATACCGCCGGCAACCACGTGGTGGCCGAGGCGGTGCGCGACACGCAGGCGGCGGTGAAGCGGGGCGACCCGCTGTCGAAGCGCCTCGAGGTGCACCCGGTCTTCCCGCCGATGGTCGTGCAGATGATGGCCGTGGGTGAAGAGACCGGCGCGCTCGACGAGATGCTCGACAAGATTGCCGACTTCTACGACCAAGAGGTCGAGGCGACCGTCGACGCGCTGACGTCGTTGATCGAGCCCTTGTTGATCGTCGTGATGGGCGTGTGCGTCGGCGGGATGATCATCTCGCTGTACCTGCCGATGTTCAACATCATCAAGCTCATCAAGTAGCGGCGTCGCGCAAGGCCGGCCGGGGCGCGACGAGCGGCCGAGGTGCTGCGCAGCCGAGACGAGCAAGGGTCTCCTGCACGTCATGCACTGCATCGAGATACGAGCGGTGTAGCCCCGGCCGGTGGACCTTGACGACGACGTCCCGCGCGTCGTCGAGGTGCACACCGTGCACGCTTCCGCTACTCGAATCGAAGAACCGGTAGTGCGTGATACCGGCGCCGAGTTTGTCGCGGCACCACCGGTCGACCGCCGCCGCGAGCGCGTCCGGGTCGTCGCTGCCGAAGACGGCGCGCTCGAGTGTGAGGTTCGTCACACGCCATTCGGCGCACCGGGCTCGGATCGTGTCGCCGAGGCTCACGCACCGATTCTCGCGAATTTCGCAAGCGTGAGAGCGGTCACGGTAAGCGTTCAAGTCGCGAGGGCGCGGAGTCGATCACATGGATGCGCCGAAGCGACGCGGGGCTTGTGGACTCCCACTCGGCGCACGAAAGGGGTACACGGAAGTGCATGGACTCAAGGCCCTCGCCGCACGTCGTCAGGACGACGAGCAGGGCTTCACCCTCATTGAGTTGATGGTGGTCGTGTTGATCATTGCCATCTTGATCGCGATCGCCATTCCGACCTTCCTCGGTGCGCGTGCGCGTGCCCAGGACCGAGCGGCGCAGTCGGACCTCCGAAATGGTCTGACGGCCGAGAAGACGGTGTACACGGACGGGCAGACGTATGACGCGACGACTGCAAATATGAAGAATGTCGAGTCCTCGCTGGACTGGGGCGGCAAGCTCACAGTTGCGGTCGGGGACGCGGTGACCGTGGGCGACAAGGGCGTCGTCTGTCTCTCCGAGACGTCGAAGGGTGGCACCAAGTTCAACATCGCCGATGTTGCGGCGGGTCCGAATGCCGGGACCTTCTTCAACAAGGGCGGTACGTGTGCGAGCACCGCGCCCGCAACACTTTCCGCCAACACTTGGAACACCGGCTGGTAATCGTCGCACGACGACACCTACACGCATGCCACACGGGCCCGGGGTCTTTCCCCGGGCCCGTGCGCGTGTGTCGCTCGTCCCGGCGCGGTCATTCAAGTCACTGTGCGTGATCGCCGATATCTGGCCTCGGAGGAAGAGACCGCAGGTGCACCCATCCAAGGAAGAAGAAAGGGTCATCTCCATGAGCTTCATCAGACGCGACATCGCGCGGAGTCGCGATGAGCAAGACGGTTTCACCCTCATCGAACTGATGGTGGTCGTATTGATCATTGCCATTCTGATCGCGATCGCGATCCCGACCTTCCTCGGTGCGCGTGCGCGTGCCCAGGACCGTGCGGCGCAGTCGGACCTTCGCAATGGTCTGACGGCCGAGAAGACGGTGTACACGGACGGTCAGACGTATTCGAGTGACACGACGACGGCGGCCATGAAGGGCGTCGAGTCCTCGCTGGACTGGGGCGGCAAGCTCACAGTTGCGGTGGGCGACGCGGTGGCGACGAGCGACAAGGGCGTCGTGTGCTTGTCCGAGACGTCGAAGGGTGGCACGAAGTTCAACATCGCCGATGTTGCGGCGGGTCCGAATGCCGGGACCTTCTTCAACAAGGGCGGCGACTGTTCGAGCACCGCGCCCGCAACGCTTTCCGCGAACACCTGGAACACCGGCTGGTAGTCCTGAACGGTAGGGGAAGGGGCCCGGTGATCCTCACCGGGCCCCAACCCGTCTGGCACCGACGGTCGCTTTGCAAGCGACGGAGTGCGGAAGGGAGTCATGACATATGGAACGTGAGCATCTCGATGCTCGCGCCGACCGACGCAACGACGCAGGCTTCACGCTCATCGAGCTGATGATGGTGATCTTCATTATTGCCATTTTGATCGCCGTCCTCATGCCCGTGTTCATCGGAGCCACCGAACGTGCTCGGGACCGCGCGATGCAATCGAGCTTGCGTAACGCGGTGACGGCGGCGAAGTCGGTGTTCGCCGACAAGGCCGACTACACGCAGGCGACTCCCGGAACGCTCACCACGCAGACCGGCGCGCTCACCTACGTGGGTGCGGGGACCGCGCCGAGCGGGCAGAACACCGTCTCGGTCGCTCCGGTGAGCGCGAGCTACATCGTGTTCGGCGGCCTGTCGAAGTCGGGCCAGTGCTTCTACATCGCCGACGACGCGTCAGGCACCGGAACCCTCTACGCCAAGCTGGGCGGCGCGGGCGGATGCGCCGCGAACAGCGCGCCGCTCCCCGGGGACGTGGCCTGGAAGAGCACCTGGTAGCAACTGCGACCCCGGCGAGCGTTCACTCGCCGGGGTCGCACAGTTGCCTGCCACTTCCCGTCTACCGTGGACCCGTGCGGACGCAGCGGAGCCACGGAGGGCGCAGCGAGGGAGCCACGTTCGCGTGATCGTGCTCGTCGCTGCGATCTGTGGAGTCTTCGGGCTCGTCATCGGATCGTTCCTCAACGTCGTCATCTGGCGCGTGCCCCGGAAGGAATCTGTCGTGCAGCCGGCGTCGCACTGCCCGTCGTGCGAGGCGCCGATCGCGCCGCACGACAACATCCCTCTCGCGTCGTGGCTCGTGCTGGGCGGCAAGTGCCGGCACTGCGACGCGGGAATCTCGTGGAGGTACCCGTTCATCGAGCTCGTCACCGGTGCGCTCTTCGCTGCCATCGGTGCCCGCTTCGCCGGTTCATGGGCGCTGCCCGCGTTCTTGTTGCTGACCGGCGCGCTGGTTGCCCTCTCCGCGATCGACCTCGAGCACTACATCCTGCCGAACCGCATCATCTATCCGGTCGGCTTCGCGAGCGTCGCATTGCTGGCCTTCGCCGCGGCCGTGGAACACGACTGGAGCGCGTTCGGACGCTCATTGGCCGCGGCCGCGGTCGCGTGGACCTTCTTCTTCGTCGTGCACGTGATCTCGCCGCGCGGCATGGGGTTCGGCGACGTGCGGCTGTCGTTCATCCTGGGCTTGTATCTCGGGTGGCTGGGCTGGGGTGAGCTGCTCGCCGGTTTGTTCGCGGGCTTCGTGTTCGGCGCGGTGGCCGGCGTCGCGGTCATGGCGGTCGTCGGGATGCAGGGCCGGAAGTACCACATCCCGTTCGGGCCGTTCCTGGCGGCCGGCACGATGACGATCATCCTCGTCGGCGGTCCGTTCCTCGACTGGTACGCGAACCTGCGGGGGTAGTTCCCAGTTCGCTGCGCTCACGGCCGCGCATGACGCGGCGAGCGGAGCAGCCCGAAGGGTGCGCAGCGAGCTCGCAATACCAATGCGCGCCGAAGGCGCACCAAGCGGGGCGGTGGGTGGGGTCGGGGGGAGGGAATCCTCCGTCTCGCGGCGGAGCCGCCACTCGGAGGTGAGTCGCGACCCGGGAAGTCGGTTTTTCGTTTCAGGCGGTGACCGCAGGCGCCGATTGTTGATCTGGAACTGGTGCGGCCCGACAGGGGGGTGTGGACCGTGAACGAGCGACACGTGCTGCTCACGGTCCGCGAGGTGGCCGATTCGATGCGAGTTTCGACGATGACCGTGTACCGCCTCATCCGATCCGGCGCGTTGCCGGCCATCCGTGTCGGCAAGCACTTCCGGATCCGCGCCCGCGACCTCGACGTCTTCCTCGACGCCCAGACCGTCGGAAGGGACGCCGCCCCGGATGACGCCGTTGCCTCCGGCGCCGGTGGCGGGTCCGACCGCGCCTACGGAGGGGGGAACACATGGCCCGCCGCCTGATCGGCCTCGATGTCGGTACGAACGCGGTCACGATCGCGGAGGTCGCGCCCGGTACGCCGCCGCGTCTCGAGATGTTCGCGCAGGTGGCCCTGCCGCGCGAGGCGATGCACGAAGGAGAGGTCGCGGACACCGCGGCAGTCACCGACGCCGTCGCGCGCCTGCGCGCCGAGGTCGGCCTGAAGAAGGCGGCGGTGCGTGTCGGCATCGCCAGCCCGCGCGTCGTCGTGCGTCAGGTCGAGATGCCGGTGATGACGCGCCAGGAGCTCGCAAGCGCGTTGCACTTCCAGGCCGCGGATCTCATCCCGATCTCCATCGAGGACGCGGTGCTCGACTTCGCGATCCTCGGAACGAACGAACCCGGTCCGCACCCCGACGACGGGGGCGAGCCGACGATGCAGGTGCTGCTCGCGGCAGCGCAGGAAGCCACGATCATGCGGCTCGTGTCCGCGGTCGAAGCCGGCGGCTTGCAGGTCGCGGCCGTCGACCTGATCCCACTCGCGCTGACGCGCGCGCTGGCACGGCCCGTGCCGGCGAAGGCGGCGGCACCGGCAGGCGGCGGCGTCGCGCTCGCAGACGACGCGGTCGGCGCCGAGGGCATCGTGTCGTTCGGCGGCGGGGTGACCGCGATCGCCGTGCACGAGGGCGGTATCCCGCGGTTCGTGCGCGTCCTCGGCAGTGGTGGACGAGAGCTGACCGACGCGATCGCGCACGACCTCGAAGTCCCGGTCGAGACCGCCGAGGCGCTGAAGCGGGCGATCGCGGATCCCGCGCAGGACGAGGCGGTCGCCCGGGCGCGCACCGCGATGGACCGTCCCATGTCGGTCCTGCTCGACGAAGTGCGGAGCTCGATCGACTACTACCGCAACCAGCCCGGTTCCGCGCGGCTCCTGCGCGTCGTCGCGACCGGTGGATCGGCGCAGTTGCCGGGACTTCCTGAGCGGCTCGCGGCGCTGGTGGGTGTGCCGGTCGAGCCCGCGTACATGCGCGACCTCATCCGGATCGGCGACATCGGGTTCGCGCCCGACGAGCTGCCGCGTCTCGAGCCGTACCTCCCGGCCGCAGTCGGTCTCGCACTCGGGGGCGAGAAGGTCGGCACGGTCGTCGACTTGTTGCCGCGCACTCGTCGTACGACGACCAAGGTCCGTCCGCGGATCAACGCGAAGATCGTCGCGCCGATCGCGGCGGGGATCGTCCTGCTGGGCGGCCTCACCTTTCTCGAGCACAGCAAGGCGTCGAGCGAGAAGTCGAAGCAAGCGGCGGCGGAGACCGAGGCACTCAAGCTGAAGAATCAGCTCGGACACCTCCTGCAGAGCTCGGCGCCCGCGGGCCAGAGCGCGAACATCGGCGGCCAGGCCGCACAGGTGCTCGGCACTGACATCGGCTGGACGCAGATGCTCGGCGACCTTCGCACCTCGCTGCCAGGTGGTGTGTGGCTCACGTCGTTGCAGGCCCAGCACTCGCTCGTACAACCGCTCGCGACCGGGCAGACCGCGTCGCCGGGCGGGACGGGGAGCACGAGCAGCTCGGGGGGATCGTCGTCGATCGGGAGCTCGCCGGCGGCGGGCGCGGGCACATCGACCGGTCTCGTCGCGACTCCCGCGGGTGGCGGCACGTGCGCGACATATCAAGGGCCACTGACCGGTCCGGTGACGATGTCGGGCATCGCCCAGGATCTGCCGGCACTCGCGGCATTCCTCGACAACCTCGCCGTCGCCGGTGAAGCCAAGAATCCCGTCGTGACCGGCGTCTCGCTCGCGACGGCCCAGAAGGCGAAGTTCGGCAGCGCGGACGTCGTGACGTTCACCGTGAATGCCACCCTCGCGTCGGGCGCGCGCAGCGACCGTCTCCACACCTTCTTCGAGGGGTCGTTGTGCAAGTAAAGACGAAGAACGTGGCGGTCATCGCGCTGGGTGTCGTGCTGGTGCTCCTGCTCTGGTACCGAATGGTGTACTCGTCGATGTCGAACCAGGCCACGAAGGCGAAGGAGTCGACGCACGACGCGCAACTGCGCGTCGACACGCTGCAACGCCAGCTGCGACAGTCGACCGACGGCGTGAACGGTCAGGCGAAGAAGGCTTCCGCCGACGAGCTGCAACACGCGATTCCCGTCACACCCGGACTGTCGAACTTCCTGCGCACGACGGACAAGATCCGCGCCGCGAGCGGGGTCGGCTTCCAGTCGATCACGCCGAGTGCGCCGACACTGGTGGCCGGCGTGCAGACGATCAACCTGGGGATCGTCGTGCAGGGCGAGTACCGCCAGGTGCTCACTTACCTCGACGCGCTGATGAAGACGCGGCGACTCGTCATCGTCGACAACGTCAGCGTGACCGGCGGAGGCGCCACGGGCGCGTCACCGGCACCGGGCGGCTCCATCGGCGGCGGCCCGACCGGCGAGGTCTTCGCCGGGGTGGGCGCGGCACCGACGCTGCAGGTGCAGCTCACTGCTCGCCTCTTCACCCAAGCCCCGACGGGTCTCGCGATCGGTTCGTCACCCGGCGCGGCCGGGTCCACGACGAAATCACCTGCCGGTGGTCCGACCTCGCCGCCGCCCGGCGTCCAGAACAACTAGCCCCCGGGCGTAGGCGTGTGTGAGGCCCGTTTTCCGAGCTCCACACACGCCTGGTACCGCTGAGCGCGCCACTGCCATCCCGTAGAATCGTCGGGACCCGATCTCGTTGTGGAGGCGCTGTTGCTGCGGTTCCTGACGGCGGGCGAGTCCCACGGACCGGCGCTGGTGGTCACCGTCGAGGGTTTGCCCGCCGGTTTGCCGATCCTCATCGAGGACGTCGCGATCGAGCTCGCGCGCCGGCGTCTCGGGTACGGACGCGGTCCCCGCATGCGCTTCGAGCAGGACGAGGTCGAGTTCCTCGGGGGCGTGCGTCACGGTCGCACGCTCGGGTCGCCGGTTGCGATCGTGATCAAGAACAGCGAGTGGGCGACCGGGAAGTGGGCCGAGGAGATGTCGGCGGCGCCGGGCACGACCGCCAAGCCGTTGACCCAACCGCGTCCCGGTCATGCCGACCTCGCGGGAATGCAGAAGTACGGCTTCACCGACGCGCGTGACGTGCTCGAGCGTGCGAGCGCGCGGGAAACGGCCGCACGCGTCGCCGCCGGTGCGCTCGCCAAGGCACTGCTCGCGCACATCGGCGCATCGGTGCTGAGTCACGTCGTCGAGTTGGGTGGCGTACGCGCCGCCACGAGCCGGCGCCCGCGTCCGGAGGACCTGCCCCAGGTCGACGCGTCCGAGGTGCGTTGCTTCGACCCGGACGCCGAAGCGGACATGATCCGTGCGATCAAAGAAGCGGCCAAGGCCGGTGACTCACTCGGCGGTGTGCTCGAGGTGCTCGGCTACGGACTTCCGCCGGGTCTCGGCTCCCACGTGCACTGGGACCGTCGTCTCGACGGGCTGATCGCGCAGGCGTTGATGAGCATCCAGGCAATGAAGGCGGTGGAGCTCGGCGAGGGGTTCACGGTCGCAGGCGGGCGCGGAAGCGTTGCGCACGACGCGATCACCTGGGACGAGGACGCGCGCGAATACCGGCGGGAATCGACGCGCGCCGGTGGGATCGAGGGCGGCATGACGACGGGCGACCTCCTCGTCGCGCATGTCGCGATGAAACCGCTGGCGACGTTGAACCGTCCCGTGTTGCAAACGGTCGACGTCGAGACCAAGGAGACGACGGTGTCGTTCAAGGAGCGCACCGACGTCACCGCGGTGCCGGCCGCGGGCGTCGTCGCCGAGACGATGGTCGCGTTGGTGCTCGCGGCGGAGGCGCTGCGCAAGTTCGGCGGCGACTCCTTGCACGAGTTCGTCCGGAATCACGACGCGTACCGCGCCTCGCTGTGAGGCGGTGATGGGCGACAAGCACCTGGTGTTGATCGGGTTGATGGGCGCGGGCAAGACCACGGTGGGCCGGCAATGCGCGCAGCAGCTGCACCGCGATTTCGTCGACACCGACGACCTGGTCGTCACCCTCGCGGGGATGTCCGTCGAGGACATCTTCCGCACGCGCGGCGAGCCGAGTTTTCGCGACCTCGAGCGCGAGGCGGTCACCGACGTGTGCGCGTCTCCGGCGCCGCTCGTGATCGCGTGCGGCGGCGGCACCGTGCTCGACCCCGAGAACCGCCGCAAGCTGCGCGCCGCGGGCGTCATCGTGTGGTTGCGGGCGCCGGTGCCGGTCCTCGCGGCGCGCGTCGGTGACGGCGGCACGCGACCCCTGCTCGCCGGCAACCCGGCCGGCGCGCTCACCCGTCTCGAGAAGCTGCGCGACCCCGTCTACGACGCCGCCGCACACTGCGTCGTCGACACCGAGGATGCCGACATCCACGGCGTCGCGGACGCGGTCATCGGCGCGTATGACGAGGCCCGGGCATGAGCGCGCGCGTGCGTGTCGACCTGGGTGCGCGCGGCTACGACATCGTCGTAGGCGAGAACGCGGTCGCCGAGCTCGACATCTTGCGCGACCGGGCGAGGGTCGCGATCGTCACCCAGGAGAAGATCCCGACCGAGTTCCAGCTGACCGTCGCGCGCGCGCTCGACGACGCGGATGTCGAAAGTGCAACCTTCGTGATCGGCGACGGTGAGGACGCGAAGACGCTTGCGACGGTCGAGGACCTGGCGCGCGGTTTCGCGGAATGGGGTTTGCACCGCAGCGACGCAGTCGTCGCGGTCGGTGGGGGAGTCGTCGGCGACACCGCCGGCTTCACGGCCGCCGTCTACAACCGCGGCGTCGACGTCGTGCAGGTGCCGACGACGCTGCTCGCGATGGTCGATGCCGCGATCGGCGGCAAGACGGGCGTGAACCTTCCGGAGGGCAAGAACCTCGTCGGCGCGTTCCACCAGCCGCGGGCGGTGCTTGCCGACCCGTCGGCGCTCGCCACCCTGCCGGACCGCGAGTATCGCTGCGGCCTCGGCGAGGTCGCGAAGTACGCGCTGATGGAGGAGGACTTCGTCACGCCCGTCGCATCCGAGCTCGTCGCGCGCCATCCCTTCGTCCTGGAAGAGGTCATCACGCGCTGCGCGACGATCAAGGCACGGTACGTGGAGGCCGACGAGCTCGAACGCACGGGCACGCGCGCGGTCTTGAACTACGGGCATACGCTCGCGCATGCGCTCGAGACCGCGACCGACCACGCGCTGCTCCACGGAGAGGCCGTGGCGATCGGGCTCGTGTTCGCCGCGCAGCTCGCGGGCGCCCTCGAGCGCATCGATCAGCATGCCGTCGCCCGCCACGAGACACTTCTCGGCCGGCTGGGACTCCCGGTGCAGGCACCGCCCGGGCTGCGGGCCGGCGACCTGCTGCCGATCATGGCGCGCGACAAGAAGTCAGGTGGTGGGCTCACGTTCGTCCTGTCGGGGCCGAGCGGAATCGAGCGAGTCGACGACCCCGACCCGGCCGCGGTGCGCAAGGCGTTCGCCGCGATAGGAGTGGAGGCCTGACCCTCATGGCGACGATCCTGCTGCTTTCGGGACCGAACCTGAACCTGCTCGGCGAGCGCGATCCGCATTTCTACGGCACGACGACGCTCGACGACCTCGTTGCGCTGGCGCGCGAGACCGCGGCGAAGCTCGGCCACGAGCTGGAGCACGTGCAATCGAATCACGAGGGCGTGCTCATCGACGCGATTCACGACGCGCGCGGCCGGTGCGGAGCGATCGTGTGCAACGCCGGCGCGTTCTCCCATTACGCGTACGCGCTCGCCGACGCGCTGGTGTTGTTCGAGGGCGCAAGGGTGGAGGTGCATCTCTCCAACCTCGCCGCCCGTGAGCGCTGGAGGCACCGGTCGGTGATCTCCCCGGTCGTCGACGGCACGATCACCGGCCTGAAGACGACTGGCTACCGTCTCGCGATCGAAGCCGCCGCGGCACTCATGGAGGAGCGGACATCATGACGGCATTGTTGACCGAACCACTGGCGCCGTTGGACGTCGCGCCGCGTCTCGGACGGCTGCGCGACCGGTTGCGTGCGAGCGAGCTGGACGCGCTCCTCGTCACCAAGCTCGCGAATGTCCGGTACCTCACCGGATTCACCGGCTCGGCGGCGGCACTGCTCGTGACCAGCGACGGCGCGCTGTTCGTCACCGACGGCCGCTACATCGAGCGCTCGAAGGAAGAGCTCGACGCCGCCGGTGTCGACGTGCAGATCGAGATCGGGCTCACGGCCTCCGCGCAACGAGACGCGCTCGTCGGCGCGGTGGCGGCGGGCGCGCGGCTCGGGCTCGAGGATCACAGCGTCACCTGGGCCCAGCAACGCGAGTACGCATCTGCCTTCGACGGCCGGGAGCTCGTGCCGGCGGGCACGTTGGTCGAGGACCTGCGCCGGGTGAAGGACGCCGGCGAGATCGATCGCATCAGGCGGGCGTGCGCGATCGCCGACGATGCATTTCAGGCACTCCTGCCGCGGATCGCCGACGGCATGAGCGAGCGCGCGTTCGCGCTCGCGCTCGAATTCGGGATGCGCGAACGCGGCGCGAGCGGAAACAGCTTCGATCCGATCATCGCGTCCGGTCCGAACGGCGCGAAGCCCCACCACATGCCGAGCGATCGCGTGATCGGCCACAACGAGCTCGTCGTGTGCGACTTCGGGTGCATCGTCGAGGGCTATTGCTCCGACATGACACGGACCGTGTCGGTCGGCGACCCCGGTCCGGACGCGCGCCACGTCTACGAGGTCGTATTGCAGAGTCAGCAGGCCGGACGGGCCCGAGTCGCGGCCGACGTCAGCTGCGCGGAGGTCGATCGCGCGTCACGGGACGTGATCGCCGAGGCGGGTTGGGCCGAAGCGTTCTCTCATTCCACCGGCCACGGCGTCGGACTCGAGATCCACGAAGCACCGCGGGTTGCGTCCACGGCCAGTGATACGTTGCTCGTGGGCGACGTCGTCACCGTCGAGCCCGGTGTGTATCTGCCCGGCGTCGGGGGTGTGCGCATCGAGGACACCGTCGTCGTCGGCGCGACCGGCGCCGAGGCCCTCACTCTCACGTCGAAGGATCTCGTGTTGTGAGTATCTCCTCCAACGATTTGAAGAACGGCATGGCACTCGACCTGCCCGAAGGACTCATGACGGTCGTGGAATTCCAGCACGTGAAGCCCGGCAAGGGTGGTGCGTTCGTGCGAACGAAGCTCAAGAACGCGCGTACCGGCGCGGTGCTCGATCGCACGTACCGCGCGGACGAGAAGCTGCCTCTCGCGGTGATCGACAAGCGCGAAATGCAGTTCCTCTACCGCGAGGGAACCGACTACGTGTTCATGGACAACGAGAACTACGAGCAGTTGCACGTTGGTGCGGACAACGTGGGGAATGCCGTGAACTATTTGAAGGAAGGCGACACCGCCGTCCTGCCGATGCACAACGACGCCGTCATCGGCGTCGATCTCCCGGCGGCGGTGGAGCTCGAGGTCAAGGACACCGAGCCCGGGATCCAGGGCGATCGCGTGTCGGGCGCCCGCAAGCCGGCGACGCTCGAGACGGGCCTGGTTCTTCAGGTGCCGCTGTTCGTCAACCCCGGCGAACGCATCAAAGTCGACACCCGCTCGGGCGAATATCTGTCACGAGCGTGACAAACAGAAGGAGACGGAGTGCCCACTCGCCGGGCCGCGCGAGAACGTGCGCTGGAGCTGGCGTACGAGTGTGAGCAGCGCGGCCTGAGCGCGGCGCAACTCCTCGCCGAGCTCCAAGTCGATCCGGACGAGTACGCGCGCCGGCTGGTGGAGGGGATCGACGACCATCGCGACGAGATCGACGCGCTCATACGGAAGTACTCGGAGCACTGGGCGCTCGAGCGGATGCCGGTGATCGACCGGGCACTGCTGCGCATGGGCACCTACGAGCTCGGATGGATTCCCGAGACGCCCACCGCGGTGGCGATCACCGAAGCGGTCGAGCTCGCGAAGGAATACTCCACCAAGGACTCGGGGCGGTTCGTCAACGGCCTCCTCGCGCGGATCACCGAGGACGTCCGTCCCGACGCATGAACATGAGCGCGGCCGACACCGAACAGATCACGATTCCCGACACGGTCGAGGAGTTGCTCGGCGAGGAAGACGCGCGTCCGGACACACCGTGGATCGTGCTGGTCTGGAACGACCCGGTGAACCTCATGAGCTATGTGGTCCTCGTCCTGCAGAAGCTGTTCGGCTACTCGCGACCGAAGGCGACGCGGCTGATGCTCCAGGTGCACCACGAGGGTCGCGCCGTCGTCGCGAACGGCACGCGCGAGAAGTGCGAGATCGACGTCGCCCGCCTCCACGGCTACGGGTTGTGGGCAACCATGCAACGAGACAACTGATCGTGCCGTTCCGTCCGGTCAAACGGCGCAAGCGCGATGGTCGCGTCGTGGTCACGCTGCCGGCACCGGTCGCACAGTTGCTCGGCCAGGTCATCGCCGAGCTCGGGGAAGTGTTCACCTCCCCGCCCGCCGGCGAGGTGACAAACCGATTGTTCCCGCGCGCGTACCTCGATCCCACCGAGGAGGACTCGGAGCAGGAGTTCCAGTCGCTCGTGCACGACGATCTCGTTCGCGCACGACTCGACGCGGTCGCGGCAGTGGTCGCGAACCTCGAGTCGGCGAAGCCGGCGGGCTCCGACCGGGTCGAGACCGTGCTCGACGACGAGGCCGAGCACGCGTGGCTAACGGTCCTCAACGACGCGCGTCTGACGCTCGGCACCGTGCTCGGCGTCACCGAAGACGAGCCGCTGGTCTTCGCCGACGACGACCCGCGCGCCGCCGGCGCGGACATGTACGCCCTGCTCAGCGCGCTCCAAGGTGAGTTGGTCGAGGTCCTGCTCGCGCAGCTTCCCGAAACTGGAACGGACGACCCGGACCCGTTCTGACCCGCCCCGGCCGTCGCCTACCCTTACCGGGGCATGCAGCTGCCGACTGATCCGGATGCCGGAGCGCGCGACCCCCGCGGCGTGGCCGTCGATCTGTTCCATGCGGTCTCGCGCTCGATGCGCGGCGCCGACGAAGTGGTGGGAATGTCGGTCGTCGCGCTCCTCGCAGGGGGACATCTCCTGCTCGAAGGGGTTCCCGGCACCGGCAAGACGCTGTTGGCGAAGTCGCTCGTCGCCGCGATCGGGGGCCGGTTCGGTCGCGTCCAGTGCACGCCCGACCTGCTCCCGGCCGACGTCACCGGCACCTCGGTGTACGGACCGGCGACGGGGGAGTGGGAGTTCCGGGCGGGCCCGGTCTTCGCGAACGTCGTGCTCGTGGACGAGGTCAACCGCGCCTCGCCGCGCACGCAGGCGGCGCTGCTCGAACCCATGGAGGAGCACCAGGTCACGATCGACGGCGAGTCGCATCCGCTCCCCGAGCCGTTCTTCCTCATCGCGACCGAGAACCCGTTCGGCACCGCCGGCACCTTCCCGCTCCCGGAGAGCCAGCTCGACCGGTTCTCGCTGGTGTGCACCCTGGGGCGTCCGTCGCGCGACGCCGAACGTGAGATCCTGAGCGGCGCCGGCGGCGTCGACGCGCTGGATGCCATCGAACCGGTGACGACGCCCGCCGAGCTCGTCACGACGATGGCGGCGGTGCGGCGGGTGCACTGCGCGAACTCGGTGCTCGACTACGTCCTCGACGTCGCCGACGCAACGCGCGCCCATCCAGGTGTGGTCCTGGGTGCCTCGCCACGCGCGAGCCTCGGCCTGCTGCACGCGTCGCAGGCGCACGCCACCGTGATGGGTCGCGACTTCGTGTCGCCCGACGACGTGAAGGCGGTCGCCGCGGCCGCGCTCGCGCACCGCATCGTCCTCGCCAACGGCGTCGACATCGCGGCCGGCGCGCGCGTCGTCGGCGAGATCGTGGGCGTCGTCGCCGCGCCCCGGCCGTGAGTCTCGGTCGCCCCGAATCATCCGTCGCGAGCCTTCCGCACCAGGGGCCGGGCGACCTCACGCTCTCGTCCATCGTGTTGTTCACGCTCGGCGCCTACGGGGTCGCGGCCGGGGCCGCGACGGGCGAGGAAGCCGTTGTCGCGATCGGCGTGTTCGCATTCACGTTGTTCGTCGTCGGCATCGTGTGGCCGGTGGCCGCGCTGGCCCGCCTCGATGTCGAGGTGATGGCGCCGCCCGACGCGACAGTCGGTGACACGGTGCAGCTGCGCGTCAGGGTGGTCGGTCGAGCGCCGCGGGTCGACATCCGTGCCCTCGATCCGGCCGGCGTCTGGCAACGCACGTCGTCCCCCGCGTCGGGCGTGCTGTCGCACGTCGCCACCCGGCGCGGGGTCTTCCGCGTGGTGCGCATACAACTGCGGACGTCGGCGCCGCTGGGCGTCTTCGTGCGCACGCGCACGCTGCGGGTGCAGCTCGGGTTCCCGATCAGCATCGCGCCCCACGGGCACACCGCAGCACCTGTGCTGCAGCCCATCCCCGATCAGCTGATCACGACGACCGCGTCCGTGTTCGCGACGGGTGCCGGCGACACGGTGCGCGCGGTGCGACCGTACGTGCCGGGTGACCCGGCCCGGCTCGTGCACTGGCCCACGAGTGCGCGCCGCGGTGAGCTCGTCGTGCGCGAGCACGAGCCGCCGCCCGCGCTCGGTGTCGCGCTCGTCGTCGACCTGCGCGGCCAGGGGGTCGAGACGGCCGCGAGCCGGGCCATGGGGATCGGTGTCGCGACGCTCGCCGCCGGTGGTGTCGTGTGTTGCTGCACGCATGAAGACGCCGGCCCGGTCACCGGGCTGGTGCCGGACGCTCGTGCGCTCGGTCGCCGTCTCGCGGCCGCGGTGCCGGGACCGCCCGGCGACCCGCCGCCGGGTTGGCCGGGCGAGGTCGTCCGGGCCGAGAGCGGGCGAGCATGAGCACGGGCACGAGCACGAAGGAGGCGTCGCCCGGTCGCACGGTTGCGCCGCAGTTCCGGCTGGTCGCGATCCCGGCCGGGATCGCGCTCGGCGCCATCGGCACCATTGCTGCCGAGCGTCTCCACCTTCCCGCAATTCTCGGCTTTGCCGGCGGCATGCTCGCGGCGGCGTTGAGCGTGCTCGCGTTGCCGTCGATCCCCACCCGTCGCGCCACGGTGTTGTTGCTCGGCGTCGGCGGTCTGGGTGCGCTCCGGCACGCGGCGTATCCGGGCCGCGATCGCGCGTGGCTGCTGGGCATCTGGGCCGTGGGCACGCTCGTCGCGCTCGTGCTGGTCGATCGCGCCGAGGCGGAGGCCGTTCCCGCGCTCGAGGGCGGCGCGCCCCTGCCGCCACGCTCGGGCGAGGTGATACGTGCCTCCGCGGTCCTCGCGTTGGTCGCGGTCGTCGCGGCCGTCGCGCTCGTGCCCGTGGTGACCGACCGGCTCGGTCGTCATGTCTGGCCGGGGCTCGAGCCGGGTTCCGGAGACGTACGCGACGCACCTGCGTCCTTGCGGACCACCAAGACGCTCGACATGACCACGCGCCCGAGGCTTTCCGACAAGGTCGTGTTCACCGTCGACTCGCCGCGGGCGAGCTTTTGGCGGGGCGAGACCTTCGACGCATGGGACGGCCATGCGTGGACGCGCTCGGACGACCGCCGGTTCCTCACCGAGCGTGTCTTCGCCAACAAGGTGGACATCCCCTCCGCAGCCGAGGACACGGGTGCGCGCGTCGGCCAGGAGCTGCGGCAGACGTTCCACGCCGAGAGCGGTTTCTCCGACATCGTGTTCGCCGCGCCCAGCCCGCGCGAGATCGAGACCGACAAGCTGGTGCGCTATCGCCCCGACGGGACCGTTGCGCTGGTGGGGGGCCTGTCGAGCGGCTTCGGCAAGGGCGCCGTCTACACGGTTGTCAGCCGGCGTCTGCCCACCACCGCGGCCGACCTCCGTGCCGCGGACCGCGAACCCGTCGAGCGCGCGGTCGCCGCGCAGTACGCGCAACCGGTCGCGAGCACGACCGAGCGGGTGCGCGACCTGGCCCGTGAGATCACGGCGAACGAGCCCACCGTCTTCGACAAGATCCGCGCGATCGAAGCATGGCTCGGCGCGAACACGAAGTACTCGCTGAACGCGCCGCTGTCGTCGCCCGACGTCGACGTCGTCGACGACTTCTTGTTCCACACCCGCCTCGGGTGGTGTGAACAGATCGCGAGCAGTCTCGTCGTCCTCGCGCGCAGTGCCGGCATCCCGGCCCGGGTCGCGACCGGCTTCGTGCCCGGCGAGCGCGACGCCCTGACCGGAAGGTTCGTCGTGCGCGAGCGCGACGCCCATGCCTGGGCCGAGATCTTCTTCCCGGGCATCGGATGGCAGGGGTTCGACCCGACCGCGGCGGTGCCGCTCGCGGGTGACGCGAAGACCGGTGGCTCGATGCTCTCCGACCTGCGCAGTCATGCGGTGCAGCTTGCGATCATCGCGGTCGTGCTCGTCCTGCTCGCGCTCGCGCTGCCGGCGACCCGGTCGATGGCTCGGCGGCGCCGCGCGCACCGTACGTCGTGGGGGGCGCGCACGCTCCACCAGCTCGAACGCGTCGGACGGAAAGCCGGTCGCGCCCGCGCGCCGGCGGAAACGCCGCGGGAGTACGCGAACGTCCTGGCCCAGCAGCTCGGCGCGCCGGCACTCGACACCGTCGGGGCCGCGCTCGACGCGGACGCCTACTCGGCCGCGGGCGCACCCCCGGAGGCGCGTGCAGCAGCGGACGCGGTGCTATCCTCCCTCTGATCGTTCTGACCGTGAAGGGGATCCTGTGAGGTCCCTACGGAGGGAATCGGCATGCAGGCGCGCAAGCACGCGCAAGCGAACGCAGACGGCACGGCGGCGGGGCTCGTGTTGCGTACGCAGGTCTTCGATGCGGCCGACCTCCGGCGGGCACTGACCCGCATCGCCCACGAGATCGTCGAGCGCAATCACGGCGCCGACGACGTCGTCCTCGTCGGCCTCTATACCCGCGGGGTCGCCCTGGCGCGCCGGCTGGCAGAAGCGGTCGCGTCCTTCGAGTCGGTCGAGCCGGCACTCGGTGCGCTCGACGTGGCCTTCTACCGCGACGACATCGGCCTGCGTCCGATCGCGCCGCTTGGTCCGACCGAAGTGCCCGACGTGAGCGGCAAGGTGGTCGTGCTCGTCGACGACGTGCTCTTCACGGGCCGGACCGCGCGCGCGGCGCTCGAGGCCCTGCTCGAGCTCGGGCGTCCACGCGCCGTTCAACTGGCGGTGCTCGTCGATCGTGGCCATCGCGAGCTGCCGGTGCGCGCCGACTACGTCGGTAAGAACCTGCCGACCCGCGCCACCGAGGACGTGCAGGTCCGGATGTCCGAAGTCGACGGTGGCGACGACGGCGTCGAGCTCTGGGGAGAGGCCGAATGAGCCGAGTGACCGCGACGTCGAAGCCGTGAAGCACTTGCTTTCTGTCGACGATCTCGGGCCGCGCTCCGGCATCGAGGCGATGCTCGACCTCACCGAGGCCTTCGTCGAGGTGACACAACGCGACATCCCGAAGGTGCCGGCGTTGCGCGGCAAGACCGTCGTGTCGCTCTTCTACGAGGAGTCGACGCGTACCCGCCTGTCGTTCGAGACGGCCGCCAAGCGGCTCGGCTCCGACACCATGATCTTCACGGTCGGGACGTCATCGGTGAAGAAGGGTGAGAGCCTGCTCGACACGGTGCAGACGATCGAGGCGATGGGCATCGATGCCATCGTCGTGCGGCACGCGTCGGCTGGCGCGCCTCATCGGGTCGCGTCCTGGACGTCGGCCAGCGTGGTGAACGCCGGTGACGGCTGCCACGAGCACCCCACACAGGCGTTGCTCGACGCGTTTACGCTCCGGCGCCACCGCGGACCGTCGCTCGACGGCTGTCGCGTCGCGATCGTCGGCGACGTGAAGCACTCGCGGGTCGCGCGCAGCAACATCAAGGCGTTCAATGCGCTCGGATGCGAGCTGACGCTCGTCGGTCCGCCGACGCTCATGCCGGAACGGCTCGACGGCTGGCCGGTGCGTGTCGCCTATGACCTCGACGAGGTGCTTCCCGACATCGACGTCGTCTACCTCCTGCGCATCCAGCACGAGCGCATCGGCGAGGCACTCTTCCCGACGGTTCGCGAGTACGCGAGCCGCTGGGGTCTCACGGTCGAGCGCGCGGCGCGCTTGAAGCCCGACACGTTCGTCATGCACCCCGGTCCGATGAACCGCGGCGTCGAGATCGCAGGGGTGGTCGCGGATTCCGCCCGGTCGCTCGTCACCGAACAGGTGACAAACGGCGTCGCCGTACGCATGGCGGTGCTGTGGACGCTTCTCGGCTCCGGAGGCCCGTTTGTCTGACGGCGAGGTGCTCGTGCGCGGCGGACTCGTGATCGACGCGACCGGCCCGCGACGGGCCGATGTCCGCGTCGTCGACGGTGTCGTCGCCGAGGTGGGCCCGGCACTGACACCCGGCGCGGGCGCGATGGTGCTCGACGCGGAGGGATGCGTCGTCGCGCCGGGGCTCGTCGATCTGCAGGTGCATTTCCGGGAGCCGGGGCGCGAGGACAGCGAGACGATCGAGACCGGTGCCCGGGCTGCCGCGCTCGGGGGTTGCACCGGGGTGGTGTGCATGCCGAACACCGAACCGCCGCTGGACGACGGGGCAGTGGTGCAATCGGTGCTCGAGCGCTCGCGTGCGCTCGGCCTGTGCGACGTGCGCCCGGCGGGTTGCATCACCAAGGGACGGCGCGGCGAGGAGCTCGCCCCGATGGGAGAGTTGTACGACCTCGGTGTACGCGTGTTCACCGACGACGGGGATTGCGTTGCCGACGCGTCGGTGATGAGGCGTGCATTCGAGTACACGTCCGCGCTCCTCGGCGCGGTGCTGGCCCAGCACGCCGAGGACCCCGCGCTCGTGCGCGGCGGGCACATGCACGAAGGCGCGTGGTCGGCCCGCCTCGGCATCCCCGGTCGCCCCGCGGAAGCGGAGTCGTCGATCGTCGCGCGCGACCTCGCACTGGCGCGCCGGACGGGCGGCCGGTACCACGTGTTGCACTTGTCCTGCGCGGCGTCGGCCGCGTTGGTGCGGGCCGCCAAGGCCGACGGTGTGCGGGTCACCGCCGAGTGCACTCCGCAACATCTCGTGCTCACCGACGAGATGTGCGGCGGGTTCGACCCCGTCTTCAAGATGAATCCGCCGTTGCGCGAGCAGGCAGACGTCGACGCGCTGCGCATCGCCGTGGGTGACGGCACGATCGACGCGATCGCGACCGACCACGCGCCGCACGCGCCGGAGTCCAAGGACGTGCCGTTCGAAGAGGCGCCGCCGGGAATGCTCGGGGTCGAGACGGCGCTGGCCGTCGTCCTCACGACGCTCGTCGAGACCGGGGTGCTCACGCTCACGCAGGCCCTCGCGGCGATGTCGTGGCAGCCGGCGCGCGTCGCCGGACTCGACGCCGGCGGGCACGGCGGGCCCGTCGCGCCCGGCCGTCCCGCGCACCTTTGTGTGATCGACCCCGCGCATCAATGGGTCGTCGACGGCACGCGACTCGCGAGCCGGTCGCGGAACACGCCGTGGGAAGGCTGGAAGCTCACCGGCAAGGTCCGCCACACGATCTACGGGGGATTTCCCGTCGTCCGCGACTACGAGGCCACGAAATGACCGAGCGGTTTGGACGCGCAGCCCCCCACAGGCGGGCGGCGCCTCCCCAAACATGGGCAAACGGGGGGGGCGGGGGGGGCGGGAGCGCAGTTTGGGGAGGCGGACCGG
>JBBRXX010000049.1:0-35015 GCA_038238245.1 Acidimicrobiia bacterium | reverse complement strand
GGTGAACCCCAACTGCACCGCCACACCCGCATTCACGTTGAACGTGGTGCTGACGGCGCTGGTCAGGCCGGTGCTCGAGGCGGTGAGTTTGTAGCCGGTGCCTGTCTTGTCGATCGACAGATCGCTGAAGGTCGCGATGCCGCTCGTCGCGTTGATCGACAGGGTACCGGAGAGTGTCCCGCCTCCGGGGTTGGTGCTGATCGCGATGGTCACGGTCGCGCTACTTGACGTCACGGTGTTTCCACCAGCGTCTTGAATGGTGACCACAACTGCGGGGCTGATCACCGAACCGGCGACCACTGCGGTGGGCTGTTGGGTGTAGACGACTTTGGTCGCGGGCCCGATCACAACGTTGAAGACGCTGCTGGTCGTGCTGGTGAGACCGGTCGCAGTTGCGGTGAGGGTATAGCCGGTGCCGGGCAGATCGATCTTGCAGCCGGCGAACGTCACGATCCCCGAGGCGGCCGCCTTCGGGTTCGCGGTGCACGTCAACACGCTGCTGGGGTTGCCGCTCCCGGACGTGATCGCCAACGTCACACTCGCCGAACTCGAGGTGACGGTGTTGCCGAGCGCGTCTTGGACGGCGACTTTCGGCTGGGTCGACCACGCCACACCACCGGTGCCGCCGTTGGGCTGTTGGGTGAACCCCAACTGCACCGCCACACCCGCATTCACGACGATCGAGGCGGCGCCGGTCTTGGTGACGTCAGCAGCATCGTTGACCGTGATGCTCTGGCTCGGCGTCGTATTGAAGGTCACGCCATTGGTGAATGTGTGTGAGCCGCTGTCGGCCGTGATGAACGTGTAGTCCATCGGGACAACAGCTCCGTTGGAATCGGAGGTGACGAAGTGCACGGTCCCGCGGTACCCGGCGATGGTGGCGTTCGACTGATCCTTCGCGGCGACCGTGACAGTGAACGGCGCCCCCGCCGTCGCGGTCGCGGGAGCGGTCATCGCGAATGAAGACAGCGCATCGACGCTGATCGCAGCGCTGGCCGCCGAACTCGAGGTCCAGGAGTGGAAGACTGCGGTGACCGTATAGGTGTAGGTGCCGTCGGGAACACTCATGTCGTTGCAGCTCGTCGCCGCCGGACCAAGCAGGACAGTCGGCGAACTCGAACACGCCGGGCTCAGCGTGCCGCCGGAAGCGCGCTGCACGTAGTAGCCGTCGACCGCGCCGCCATTCGGCGCGATCACGCCGGTCCAGGTCACCGGCACGGTCGCATAGCCCGCGGTCGGGGTTGGCGTGACATTGGTCGGGGCGACGAGGGTGCCCACGCCGACGGTCGCAGCGCCGGCTCCATATTGGGTCCAGAACGCCCAGGCGAGCGCGGCGACCGCCAACGCGCCAGCCGCTGACGCCGTCAGGAGGAGAAGACGTGCGACGCGAGTCATCAATCTGCTGTCCGGCCGGCCCGGACAAGGGAGCACGCGGCGTCCTTGACCTCGCTTCGGTGTCAGATCATCAGCTCGATGTGTAGGTGATCGGCACGGTGATGTTCTTGCAGTTGTCCTGGTTGGTTCCGGTGTCGCTCATGTTGAGCGTCAGCCCGGACCACGAACCCACTCCGTTACCGGCCGCGATCTCGGCGTTTACGCTCGCCGTGCCAGTGATGGAGAAGTTGGCCTGCGTACATGCCGGCTTCGTGTTGTCGGCCTGCACGCTGAACGCGGTCACCGCCGCGGTCACGGCCGCGACGTACACACTGCCGGAGTTGGGATTGTTGAAGTTCCCCGACAACGCGGCCGCGCCCCCCGGATACAGACCCGTGGGCGACACCGTCTGGTTGACCGTCACACTGGCGGCGGTGCCCGTGCTCGCGCTACCGGAGCCGGTCCCACCCGCGGTCCAATAGGCGAACGCCAGGCCAACCGTGACCGCGACCGCCACGGCGCACGCGACGACGGCGATCGCTGCCCTTCGGGAAAGACGCTGACGCATCAAGGTGCTCCTATCAACTCAACGGGCATAGTCGCTGCACCCCGCACCGGGAAACCAGGGTGATCGTCTTGACCGTGCCGATCGTCGAACTGGCCCACGAATCCGAGGAGGTCACCTGGGGGAACCTGGTTCTTCGATATCGACGCGCCATCTCGGTCCGCGCCCCTGCATGAGCCGACGGACCCGTGAACGCCCCCATGAATGCCGACCGACGCGGCCAACGGGATGCGAACCAGCGCCTCGCATATGGCACGCGGCCGACCACGATTGCGTCACCTTCTTCCTAGGTCCGGCCAATGCTGTTCTGGCTCGCTCCGACTGCGTATCGGCCGCTTCGCCACCCACCTGAAACAGGTGTTGCGCAATATCTATTGCGACGCCGTGCCAGGGCTCGACCCAAATCGAGGTTCGAGGCCATCAAGCAGCACCATGCTCTGCCGAAGGAGACTGAGCCCCCTCCAGGAGTCGTTCGCGACATGCCGACACCGAGCGAAGATGACCGAGCGGGAGCCCTCGCGGGCCTGCGTCGATTCCAAGACGAAGCGGGCTGCCTACGCGACGCGCTACGCGGTTACGAATCTGCCCTCGACCAGGTCTGTCGCCGGATCGAAACCGGCGAATCGTTGCACCTCGTCATGGAACAAATGGGCGTCTCAAGCTTGCGTGCCGATCTCGTCAAGCGGCTCACCCTATTTGAAGCTGCACGCCACGCGATGCGCATCGCGTGCTTCCAGATGTCGCTCAGCGACGGTCTCAGCATCGCAGACGTCGCCGAGCTCTGGGGAATCTCCCGACAGCTCGTCTCGCGCATGATCAACGAAAACGCTCAACAAGACCCGAGAGCCCTCGGAACACTCAGCGCACATCGGCCTTGAGCAGTTACCGCCGCGACTCAGCGAGATGATCGCGCCACCGATCCCGTCGTCGTCCGGCTCGTGCTGATTACTGACAACGCGGAACGGCCGCACCTCATTGCGCAAACCCACCCGCACGCCTGTCTTGCGTGCCAGGTGCTGATGTTGCGGTGGCCGCGCTACGCGTAAGTGCGCGCAGCCGCCCCTGCTGACCTCTGCCCGTCCCCGTGCTCTGTCCTCGCCGGCTGCCTTGGTGCCTCGGCCTGTTCTGTCCGCGGTGGGCGGTGGCGGATCTCCTCCCCCTCCCCTCCTGGTGTAACTCCTCACTACGACCGCCGGGGGATTCGAACCCGGGACCCCCAGATCAAACCGCAGCCTCAGCGGCGGCACGATGATCGCCAGTCGTTGCGCATTGCGCTCGACTATGAGATCGATCGCGACTCCACGGCTGGCCGTATCCGCTTGGCTGCGGATCGTCCAACCTTCGTGCTCAAGGGGCCGAGCGAGGACCGCCTGCACGTTGCCTTCCCGACCAATCTGAACTTACTTCTAAGAATCTAAACGGCACACCTAGCAGACCGGCACCTTCTCGAGGTAGTTGCGGTGCTGCCCTTCCGCTGATCGGCGCTATCCACACTGCAATCCAACGCGTCGACATGAGCCCGGACACGGCAGCACGAGCTCACTGCGCGTCGACGCTAAGGACGAGGGCAGCGTGTACGGACTGCTACGCAGCCGGACAACGCATCACGGGCGAGGCGATCTCTTAATCTGCAGGTTCCGGGTTCGAGTCCCGGGGGGCGTACTACGCCGAGGAGCGATGAGCCTCTTTAGAACACGTACCACGCCGAGGGGCGCAAGTGGTGTTGTGGCCGAGGGACAATTACACCTGTCGCGAGCGAGAGCACCGCGGACGCACCCAGCGTGACCCAATGCACCAGAGCTGCCCACGCAGATATGGACGGTGAGCGAAGCCCTCGACCGCGACGCGTTCGGTCGCTCAGTGGAGGATTGCGGTGAAGGAACTGGGACCGCAGCGCCATGTCAATCGCGCGATCGGGTAGCAGCTTTCGCGTAGCGAGCAGCGTGGCGGCTCCCCCCGCCGACGCGATAACGCGAGCGCGGGGGCCTGGTCCTTATCGCCCGTTCGATCACCTTGGCCACGTCCTCTGGGCTTCCCGCGAACCTTCCCATCACGCCTTCGTACGCTCCCGCAACTACCTTCGCCACGCCGTCGTTGTAGGTCCTGTACGGCGACTCCTCAGGCGTATTCGCCCGTAGACGGGCCAGTCCCGCGCTGTACGCCTCCCTCGCGCTCGTCGTCGCCGTCTATGTTCTTCGTCGGCCCCTCACCCGCGTCGTGTGCCTACTTAGCGGCTGTCTCGCGCAGCGTGTGTGGGAGTCAGCCGTCTTCTTCTCGGGGTCCACTGGCCCACCGACGTGCTTGCAGGATGGGCGCTCGGCGCGTCGATCGCCGTCGCGCTAGCGATCGCCGTCAATATCGCCTTCCCAGTCACCCCGGACGATCCCACCTCAACGGGCCGCCGACCGCTCGCCCGCTTGCGCTATGTCATGACCCGTCAGCGACGACAGCGATCGCCGCGAGCTGCCTAGAAATCGACCGGCGCGCAAACCACCGATCGCGTACGCGTTCCCGAGACAACGGCTTCGCGCACACCAGCCTGCGGCAACGTCGCAAAGGTCGGTAGAGATCCGTAGTTATGGCGCAGTCGTGTTGGACGGTCGTGCCTGACGCGAGTCGGGCGGCCCGGTTGGCGCGTCAAGCCGTCGTTCGAGCATTTCCGTGGAAAGGAACAGGACGGCAGCAAACGCAAGGATCCCGCCGACGAGCGCGAACGCGAGAAGGACGGCACTCACCACGGGGTTGCTCATGCTCGTCCTTCTCGATCGGCGTGTCGTCGCTGCGTCAAAGAACTTCGCGCTCGCGTTCGACGTAGGTGGTACCGCGGCGGGTTGTTGCGAAGCCGCCCCAAGTGCTCCAGAAAATGAGCGAACACACAGCACCGAGCGCGCCGACCAGCATCAGGATCCATCCGACCGTGACGATGTCGAGACCGCTGACCGTCGCATCGACGGCAAAGGCGAGTACTGCACCCACGGCGATCAAGAACAGGCTGACTCCGAGGCCCATAGCTTTCCTCCTGGTTAGGTCCGCCTGATCAAAATGGGCGGACTGCCTGGCGTCCGTACCCGTGTGTCCCCAGAGTCATGCCACTCGGAGCGGTAGATCAGCGCATTGCGTGGCTGGTGTGGTCGACGGGTATGCAATGCGCATGACCATAGGTATCGGGACCGTCGTGCTCATCCTCGTGATCGTCGTGATCATCCTGGTGTTGCGAGGCCGAGCATGACCGCCGGCTGAGCCTGCCCAGTCGGCCAACGGCGCCCCGCCGCTTGGACTCCGCACGCTGGACGTACACATGGCGCGGACCAGGGCTCTGGGATCCTCGGCACCCATGACGGCCGGTTTCGCCCTCCCGACATGGATGCTGGCTGCCACGGGTTGCGGGCCGGGGGCACCGTCGGCACTGGTCGGTTCATGCGGATCCCGAGCGCGGTGGGAGTGTCCCCTAGCGGCACATCGGCGACGCTCGAGGGTCTGCGACTACCGGCATGGAAGTCATCATGAAGGTCTCGGCGTCCGATCACTGAGGCGTTGCGCGAGCGCTAGGTGGCTGTCTCGTCGTCGAGGAATCGGCTCGTGGCGGAGAGCACTGCCCGCAGCGATGCGGTGATGATGTTGGGGTCGGTGCCGATCCCCCAGCGTGTGGTGGTGTCGCCGGCGATCGTCTCTACGTAAGCAACTGCGGTTGCGTCTGCCCCGCGACTGAGTGAGTGCTCGTGGTAGTCGACGACGTCGAGTTCGACATCGAGTGCGTCCCGGATTGCGGCGACGAAGGCCGCGATGGGGCCGTTCCCTTCGCCGCACATGGTCAGGGGTTCGCTGTCGACGATTACCTGTGCGGTGATGGCGGTGCGGTCGTCGTCGCGGGTGACGAGCTGGTGGGAGCGCAATTGGAGGCGCGGCTCATCCGGCAGGTACATGGCCTTGAACTCGTCCCACATCGCCGAGGGCGTGATCTCGGTGCCGGTGTCTTCCGTGACGGTCTGGATCGCCTTGGAGAATTCGATCTGCAGACGTCGGGGAAGCGAGAACCCGTGCTCGTTCTCCATGATGTAGGCGATGCCACCCTTGCCGGATTGGCTGTTCACGCGGATAACCGCTTCGTAGGAGCGGCCGACGTGCGCAGGGTCGATCGGCAGGTATGGCACACCCCAGATCTCGTAGTCGCGACCGCGGCCCGCAGCTTCGGAATCCGAGTAGAGCGCAGCGAAGCCTTTCTTGATCGCGTCCTGGTGCGAACCTGAGAACGCGGTGTAGACGAGGTCGCCCACGTAGGGGTGGCGCTCGTGCACGGGGAGGCGGTTGCAGTACTCGGCGGTGCGGCGCAGCGCGTCGATGTCGGTGATGTCGAGTTCCGGATCGATGCCCTGGCTGAACAGGTTCATCGCGAGCGTGACGAGGTCGACGTTGCCGGTGCGCTCGCCGTTTCCGAACAGGCACCCCTCTACTCGGTCGGCGCCGGCGAGGACGCCGAGCTCCGCGGCGGCGACGGCGCAACCGCGGTCGTTGTGCGGGTGCAGCGACAGCACGACGGACTCACGGTCGCGCACGGTGCGGAGGAACCACTCGATGGTGTCGGCGTAGATGTTCGGCGAGTACATCTCGACCGTGGCCGGCAGGTTCATGATCAACGGCTGGTTGGGCGTGGGCTCGATGACGTCGGCGACTGCCTCACAGATCTCCACCGCGTAGTCGATCTCGGTGCCGGTGTAACTCTCGGGTGAGTACTCGTACCGGACTTCAGTGCCGGGCACCGACGCCTCGAGCTTGCGACACATGCGCGCTGCATTCACTGCGATGGCGGTGATACCGGCGCGGTCCAGGCCGAACACCACGCGCCGTTGCAGGATCGACGTCGAGTTGTAGAAGTGCACGATGGCGCGGGGCACGCCGAGCAGCGACTCGTAGGTACGCTCGAGCAGCTCGTCCCGGCACTGCGTGAGGACCTGAATGGTCACTTCGTCGGGAATGAGGTCTTCGTCGATCAGCTGGCGCACAAAATCGAAGTCGGGCTGGCTCGCAGACGGGAACCCGACCTCGATCTCCTTGAAGCCCATCGTCACGAGGGTCTCGAACATGCGGCGCTTGCGGACCGGGTCCATCGGATCGATGAGCGCCTGGTTGCCGTCACGCAGGTCGACCGCACACCAGCGCGGCACCTTCGTGAGCTTGCGGTCAGGCCACTCCCGATCGGGCAGCTCTAGCGGCACGAACGCGCCGTACTTCTCGAACGGCATCTTCTTCGGCTGAGCGGGCTCGGGAGGCATGCTGCAACTCACTTTGGTCGTGACCGGATACAGGTCCGAAAACGCAAGAAGCTCCCGGCCCGAGGGACAGGAGCTTCGGCGAACGCCTACATGGGCGCTCGCCTACATGAGAAGAAGAAGGGTCGCGGGTAGGAACGTCACAAACGGCAGCGTAGCGCGTCGGCTCACACAACCTTGTCGGGTCCAACCGCTGGGCTGTCCGGCGGTACCGACTCGGGTGAGTCCGATCATGTGATCTTGTAGACGATGTGGGTCGCCAGCGGCGATGTAGCTGCCTCGACGGCCTCTGCGTGGAACTCGGGCACATCGTCGAATACTCGTTCGCCATCTCGCAGTAACACCGGGACGATGTCGAGAACGAGTTCATTCAGGCAGCGGGCTTGCAACGCTTGGCGGACGGCGCTTGCCCCTCCTGCGATGTCGATTGGACGGTCGTCGGCATGCTTGGCCGCTTCGGCAAGGGCAGTCTCGAAGCCGTCGACGAAGTAGAAGGTCGTCCCACCTTCCATGTCGATCGGATCGTGCAGGTGATGGGTCAGCACGAACACGGGAGCGTGGTATGGCGGCTCAGGACCCCACCAGCCGCGCCAATCGGAGTCGCCCCACCCACCGCGAACCGGGCCGAACATGTTGCGGCCCATGATGTACGCGCCACGGGGCCCGAGTAGCCGTTGAGTGAAAGCTTCGTCGACCGGGTGCTTCGGATCGTTGAGGTGCCAATCGTGAAGCTTTCGTCCGTCGATGCCGAGTGGGTTGTCCGCGCTTTGGTCGGGCCCCGCTACGAACCCGTCCAGGGAGATCGACATGTGACAGGTGACGAAGGGCATACCTACGACGACCTCCTCGCTCGCGAGCGCACAGACTGCCCGCTCGGGGCGCGTTACGCCATCCGCTCGAGCCGTACAGAGCGACGCGAGGAGCGCCCCAGAATGCGCATCCCAATATCTCGCGATCGGGGTGTCTCAGATCGCCGGAGCCGTGACGCGCCATGTCCACAGGCATACTGCGTGCGTGCTACGGCTTGGAACAGTCGTCCTGGGTGCAGATGACGTCGAACGGGCGGTCACGTTCTGGACCAACGTGTTCAACTACGAGGCTGTCTCGTTTCCGGAAGCTGACGACGACTTCACGATCTTGATCCCGCCCGATCACACTGGGACGCGCATCGCTGTGCACCGGTCGATCACGCCAGCCCAAGAGCGGCCGAGAGTGCATCTCGATCTCGTAGTCGACAACGCGACCGAACAGTCCTCGGAGATCGAACGGCTTCTCGGGCTCGGAGCGACTCGCGTGCTTCGGGACTATCCCGTCGATCCCGACTTCGTGGTGTTGGCGGACACCGAAGGCAACCGCTTCTGCATCGTCGACGCAAGTCACGGCTGACTGGCGCCGCCTCCCGCGCGGCGCTGCCGCGACAACGTGTCGCCGAACGCCGGGACCGTGACGCGCCATATCCGCGTGGCCCGAACGGCGCGTCCTGGCGGTGCGCTCATCGACCAATGCAGCTACGTCACGAGCCGCGCGACTCGTCCGCGTCAGTGATCAGCGCCTCCACCGACGGCATCAGGTTCGAGTCCCGGGGGCGTACCACAACGACGCAGGTCAGACGACGATCACCGCGGCACGCCAGCGTTCGCAAATGTCCCTGGAGACGGCGAGCAGATCGGCAGTTCTGTGGTCGCTTACGGTTCTGATTCTCGGGCTGCGAAGGTTGGCCAGGTGCCGGGAACGCCTTTGAGTTCGCGGTCGCCGCGCGGCTCGAACTGCAATCCCGATCCAGCAGTGAGGTCGACGACGGTGCGCGACACGAGCATCTCGCCAGGCGCGGCGAGCGCGGCGATACGGCTCGCGATGTGCACTGCGATGCCCGCGATGTCTGACGGCCGGAGTTCGATCTCTCCGGCATGGAGACCGGCCCGCAACATGATGCCTTGGCGCTTGGCATCACTTATCAGCGCAGCCGCGCAGCGGACCGCTCGGGCGGGACCGTCAAACATTGCGAGCATCCCGTCACCGATGTGACTGATCACGCGGCCCCGGAACTCCGCGACGATGCGGTCCGCGGAGCGATCATGGTCATCGAGGACTCGTCGCCAGGCCGCGTCGCCCCGTTGAGCAAGTTGTTCGGTCGAGGCGACCATGTCAGTGAACAGTACCGTCGACAGCACTCGGTCGCTCGCGACGTCGGTCTCCGGTTCGGCGAGGAACCGCTCGATCTCTGCCACGACCGGGGCGGTGTCGCCCAAGAAGATGTCGTTTTCCGCCCCCGGCAACTCCACGAACCGAGCATTCGGAAGCCTGCTCGCGGCCGCGCGACTCGTCTCTACATCCCAGACCCGGTTGTCACGGCGGTGCAGTACAAGTGTCGGTGTCCGCGTCGTCGGCATCGTGAGTAGTAAGGCCTCGACATCGGCGTTCTGCGCTGACACAAGGTTTCGTGCCATTCCCTCGGGGCTGTTCGCAAGGCGCATAGCGTGTCCCCACCACCGCTGTAGGCCGGGATCATGCGCCGAACGTGGGTTCTCGAACCGCAGCCGCTCGGCACTGCGCAGCGACATCGCGAGTCGCTTGAGCCGGGAGGTCGAAAACCCTCGTAGTTCAGGATACGAGAGTCGAAAGTTGACCAGAATCAGGGACCGGACGCGTTCGGGGTAAGTCGCGGCGAAGGTAATGGACGTAGCCGCACCCATCTCGAAGACGCTGGCCCGATCCGACTCAGCCGCGTCGAGCACCGCGACCGCGTCGTCCGAAAACGTCTCAGTGTTCGCAGCGGTCGTGTCACGAAGCGGGTCGGACGCACCAACGCCACGCGCGTCCCACACGATGACCCGAGCCAGGCGACCCAGCGCCTCCATGAACGTCGCAAGCTGCGGAAGCTCCCACATCAAGTCGACGGGGAAACGGCTCTGCGCGATGGCGAGGTCGATCGGTCCGCCGCCGAACACGGAAAACGCGAGGTAGTCCCCAGCGCGTTCCGCGTACCGAACCTCGGTCTCCCGCACGGCGTCAGTCTTGCGCGATCCGTCCGCCGAGAGCACGGCGCATCGCCGAGTTTTTGCGCGGCCGGGTTCAGGTACAGGATCCGACCCCACGGATCGGACACGCCGACGAAGTCCGCCGTCTGCTCCACGAAGGTCAGCAGCTGGGCAATGACCTCGGCATCGGCACCGGATTCCATCTCGTCGCCCCCCGTCGCCAACGCTTCAGCCCCACTTGGTGAGTGGCCTTTCGCGGATGCGTGTACTGATCGCCGGCGCCTTCATTCGATCGGCAAGGTCGACGGCTTGCTCGAGGAATCGGGGGGCGCGTGGGTCGCTGCAGCCGGTCATGGCGACCCCGACGCCATAGGCGATAGGTGCGGTCACCCATACGCCGGAATAGGCCACTTGGTCGGCGAATGGCATGAGCAGGTCTCGGATGATGCCGCTGACCTCTGGAAGGTCGAGGATGCCCGCGGTTTCCGCGGTCAGTATGAGCGCGGACGACCAAAACGTCCCTGGACGCAACTGCGCGAAGCCGTCGCGCGCGAATTCTGCGAGATGGGCTCGTGCCTCGTCATGAGACGCGTCTTGTTCGGCGAGCACGCGTGCGAGCACGAGCGCCATGCCGGGAAAATCGGCGCTCATGTGCTCGAACGCGGCGCGAACGACGGGCAGTGTCTCGGCGACACGGTTTTGCTGCCATCGCAAGAGGCCGAGCTGTAAGAGCGCCGTTTCCGGTGCGCCCGTGATGGCAGACTCGCCCCCGTACTTGCGCGCGTTCTCGATGAGCTTCTCTGCATGTTCGAAACGGCCCGCGAGGCCCGTTCTCCACGCCCGCCGCACCATGGCGCTCCATCGCATCGGAGCGAGGTCGTACTGGGTTGCGATCGCATCTGCCTCGGCACTCGCGCATTCGACCTCGTCGATGTCGCCGGCTTGGACCGCGGCAACGGCAGCGGCGCTGAGCGCGAAGTAGCGGGTCGCGACGTCGACCGAGTACTCGCTGGCGTCCAACACCTCTCGCAGCGCACACCGACGGACCGCAAGGCTGTGGGGCGACAGCGACACGGCGGTCCGCCGGAGCAGCGACTCGTTGAGAGCCGCGCGGTCATGACCGTCCCGGGCAAGCACGACTGCCTCGTCGGTCATCCGTTCAGCCGTCGCCGGATCGGACAAACTCACCGCGATGGCTTGACGGGAGAGAATGCGGCTCCGGGTCGCGTCGTCGCGGACGACGTTCGACGCGCGGGCGAGCAGCTGTTCGGTTTCAGCGGCTGCGATCCCAGGCAGGTTCGACCAACTCGGCGTGGTCACCTTCACGATCCGAAGGGCCAACTCATCGTCTTCTGCGGCGAGTGCGATGTGAACGACTTCTTGCAGACTTGCAACGGCGTTCGAGTCGCCCGAGAGTTGTTGTGCCTCCGCGAGGTCTACCAGAAGTGCAGCGCGTTCACCGTCGTCCGCGACATGCGCGAGCGCCACCTCGAACGAGCTCGCGGCAGCGTTTGGTTCGAACAGTTGCAAGAACTCGCGGCCCGCCGCCCGCGCGTAGCGGACGACCTTTGCCGGTGCGTCGGGGCCTGATGCGCCCGCCCAGTGCACCTCCAGCAGGGCGGATGATGACCCGACGCGTTCGAGCGCGCAAGCGATTCGTCGGTGACCGTCCGCGCGTTGCGCAGGTGTCAGGTCGCCGATAAGCGTCTGTCGGAACAGCTGATGGCAGAACCGATAGGACCGGGCCGTACTTGCCAAGAGCACATGCGCGTCCACCGCTCGATCGACGAGCGTCTGGACCGTCGACGGGCTCGATCCCATGATGTCGGAGAGCAACTCGACGGTGAAGTCGTGCTCGAGGAGCGACGCCTGCGAAAGGAACTCCGCGGTTGCGCGCCCGAGCTCGGCAGCCCGCTGTCGAACAACATCGCGTACGCGCGGCGGCGACGACCAATGCTCGGTAACCCGTTCTGGTGGCCCGAGGCTCAGTAACTCGGCGAGCAGCAACGGGTTGCCCGCAGTCATCTCGTGCAGCCGGTCGACGAGCTTGATGTGCGGCGCGACGTGCATCTGTTTGAGCAAGTGATTGATGGCGTCCGCGTCGAGTGTCGGCAAGTCGATGCGGGCGACGAGACCAAGCCGCTCGAGCGTCACGATGATTCGCGCAAGGGATGGAGACGTCTGATCGACGGGCGCGCGGGCGCTGGCGACGACGAGGACACGCTTCGGGAACGACAACGAGGCCAGTTGCCAGATCACATGCTGGACGGCAGTGCCGGCGACGTCGAGGTCATCGACCAAGAGCACGACCGGCGCCTTCAGAGAAAGCGCCGCTATCCAGCGAGCCATGCCCCGCAGGAGATCCTCGTCACGCAGCAGCCCATCCAGTGGTCGACCGGCAATGAGGTCGGACGCGAACGCTCTCAGTCGGTCGACGTCGTTCGGAACATCCGGAACGTCGTCGATGATGACACGCAGCTCGTCGTCGGAAAGACGCAACGTGGCTTCCGCGATGACACGTGCGACGGTGTGTAGCGCGGGACTGAACACGTCGTGCACGTGAATCGGCAGAACGATCGCGTCACGCACGACCCGGCGCGCGATCTGCGAGAGAAAGCGCGACTTTCCGATGCCGGCGAGTCCCTCGATCAACACGAACCGAATGCCATCCTCAACGGCGGTCGCGAGGTGGGAGAGGACCAGATCCAGTTCGGCGTCGCGGCCGACGAATGGCAGCACTTCCGCCGTCCATGCCGGAAGAGGTGTCATGAATCCTGCGTCGGTGGCGAGGAGGCCCGGGTCCTGTTCCAAGACCCGTCGCTCGAGGTCCTGCATTGCCCGCGAGGGTTCCAACCCAAGCTCGTCGCGCAATGCCTTCCGCAGGTCATCCGCGGCTCTCAGCGCCTCTGCTTGGCGTCCGGCTTGGTACAGCGCGACCACCTGCTGCGCCCGCAGACGTTCCCGCAGCGGCTCCGAGACCACCAACGGGTCGATATCCACGAGCACTTCGAGATGTCGCCGATCCATGAGATACGCATCGTTGCGAGCCTCAACCAATGCAAAGCGCAGTTCATGTAGACGGTGCCCCGCGTCACGCACGAACGGGAGATCGGCAAGATCCGCGAGCGGCTCGCCTACCCACAAGTCAAGTGCCGCATCGAACAAGGCCGCCGCAGACGCGCCTTCGCTGCGTCCAAGAGCCGCCCGCCCGTCGCGCAACAGCGCCTCGGCCCGAAAGACATCCACCTCCTCGGGCGCAGCATCGAGGCGGTAACCACCATGCCCGAACACCACACGCTGCGCGTACTCGCCCAGGGTGCTACGCAGCCGCGACGTCTGCACCTGCAGCGCCCCGAACGGATGCTCAGGTAGCTCCTCACCCCATAGGCAATCCACGACAGCCGAGCGATCGACCACCCGATTCGCGTTGAGGATCAACAGCGCCAATAGCGCCCGCTGCCTCGGTGGAACAACGCTTGTGAGCCCACCATCGTCACCCACGACACCCACCCCACCAAGCACCCGAAACAACACAAACCCAAACTACCTGTCCAACAAGAAAATGAGCCAGGTCGCAAAAAGAACCACCAACCAATACAGGGAACGCTCGCGGCGATGACTCCGGGCACGAGCCGGCGTTCGCGAAAGCGCAGCGAAAGCCTGCGGGAGTAGAAGGTGTTGCGGGCCTCAAGGCTGCGCGGGGGCAGTTTGTTGGTGAAGAGGCGTTCCGGCACTGCCCAGCTCGGAGCGCCTCTTCAGCAATACAGCCGACAGTGACCGAGGTGAGGGCGCCGGGGAGTCAGAGCTGCGGGGGTTCCTACAGAACCGCTCTGACTCCCCGACTAGCCCGCCGCGGCGGGGAACGCACGGCGGGCCGAAGAGATCCGATATTCCTGCACGCGGACGTGGGCGCGCAACACCCCGTCGGGGGATGCGCGGCCGGAGCTCCAGGTATCCAGCCAGAAGTACTGCTTCCACGCAGGCACGCGACGGGCGAACTCGCTCCCGGTGGAGAGTCGAGCCAAGTTGACGGGCATCGCAAGGCCATGGACCTCAACGGCGAGCCGACGATTCGCGACCTGACCGTTGGGAGTTCGCAGCGTCAGGCGAAACGACGGGCGACGAAGACCGGGATCTTGCGTGTGGTCTTCGTTTGGTACTCGGCATAGGACGGATATGCAGCGACGGCCCGTTGCCACCACGCGTCGCGTTCGTCGCCCGTGACCTCGCGTACCGTCGCATGGAACGGATCCGGTCCGTCCTGAATCGTCAACGTGTCGGGATCAGCCTTCAGGTTGTAGTACCAAACGGGATGCTTTGGAGCGCCGCCCATCGACGCGACGAGGGCGTATTCGCCGTCATGTTCGACACGCATCAGCGGGGTCTTGCGAACCTTGCCGGTCTTGTTGCCGCGCGTGGTGACGATGATGATCGGAAGACCAGTGTCCAACAGCGTGTTGGCCTCCCGGCCACCGGTGCGCTCGTAGATCTCAACCTGGTCCCGGACCCACTCCCACGGACTCGGTTCGTATTCCTCAGTCATCGCTTGACGCTAGCGTCATCTACACGAGCGCAGGAAGCTTCGGACTTCGCGATTGAAGTCGTCGGCTGCCTCGATGTTGCAGCAGTGACCCGCGCCTCGCAGTACGACACACGTCGAGCTCGCGATCGCTGCGCAAAGATCGTCGGCCACTGCCAGCGGCGCGCGCACATCGTTGTCCCCGCACACCAACAGCGTAGGAATCCGAATCTGGGCGAGCGCGGGCCGCACATCTTCGGCGCATGCACGCGCGAGCGCGCGGAACCCGGCGGGATGAAACTTCCGCAATGATGCGCCGAACTCCTCGACAACCGCCGGTGGTGTCGATGCCGAGAACATGCTCGGAAGGAGCGCTCCGGCGAAGTCGTCGGGCGCCAGCTCGGAGAGCTCCAAAGCCTCGCCGAGGCGTTGTTCGGCCTCGTCCGTAGGCAAGGAACCCGCCCATCCCGCATGCCCAGATGCGAGAACCAGCGTCTTCGGGATTGCGCCGTGGCGTCCCGCGAACGCAAGTGCGAGCGCGCCACCGAACGACAGCCCTGCGACATGCGGGCGATCCAAACCAAGCTCCGAAACGAAGCGCGCGAGGCAATCGGCGTAGCCCGCGATTCCGAATGACTCCGGCGGATCAGACGAGCGCCCGGCGCCCGGCGCGTCCCAGGCCACCACGGTGTACTCATCCGCGAGCGCCTCGATCTGCCGCCGCCACGTTGAAACTCCATCGCCCACATAGCCGTGCAGGAGAACGAGTGGCGGCCCGGCGCCGGTGCGTTCGTACGCAATACGAAGGCCATCGCATTCGACGTGGTCCACCTTCGCCTCCGCTATTGATGCGACCGGAGCCAGTGGATGATGTCGGCGGTGACCTGGTCTCGGTTCGTTTCGTTCAGGAGCTCGTGCCGCGCGCCTTCGTAGAGCGCGACGTCGACGTGGAGGCCGACGGCGGTGAGCGCGCGGGCCAGGGTGGTCGCGTGGGCTCCCATCGCCGCGGCCGGGTCTTGATCGCCCGCGATCACGAAGACGGGGCAAGTGATCGACGCCAGTTGGTCGCGGGCGGGAGCGACCACGTCGAACAGGTCGATGAGGTATCCGTAGGTGAGTGGGTTGCTGTCGCCACACATCGGGTCCGCGATGAATCTGTCGACCTCGTCGGCGTCGCGGCTGAGCCAGTCGGCCGGCGTCCGCGTTGGTTCGAACGCGGTGTTGTTGTCGCCGAGGAGGTCGGTGGCGGGTTCGTCGCGCGTGTCCGCGTCGGCGAACTCCTGGAGTAGTGGCGCGAGGGACGCGGCACCGTTCACGTCGACGGGGAACCCGCAGAGCACGCTTCCGGCGAGACCGTCGGCGTGGTGCGTGAGGTAGGCAAGGGCGATCAGCGAGCCCATCGAGTGCCCGAAGAGGAACACGGGTGCGTCGCCGCCGATCTCCGAGTGCGCCGCCGCGCGCAGCTCGTGCAGGTCGTCGATGACGGCGTCGCCGCCGCCCGGTCCCATGACACCTCGCGCGGTCGCCGGGTCGGTTCGCCCGTGGCCTCGATGGTCGATCGCTACTGCGGCGAAGCCGGCGTCGTTGAGCGCGCGGGCGAAGCGGTCGTAGCGGCCGGAGTGCTCGGAAGCGCCGTGGGAGATGAGCACCAACGCGCGCGGATCGTCGATCATCCACCAGCCGGTGAAGATCTCCACGCCGTGGGCGTCGACGAACGTCCGCTCGTTCATCCGGGGCCTCCCATTCCGTCGGTACTGCGCCGCTGCGGCATACGGAGCGTAATTCGGCAAAGATCAATGTCGATGAGAGACCCGAGCGCGACCGTCGCACGCACGTGAAAGCCGTCGCGCTCGACGACATCCGTGTGGCCGGCGCGCTCGATCACGACGTCACCGGCGATGGTGTGGTGTTCCGCCGCCTGCCCGCATGGACCCGTCACCAGGTCAGCGACATCCAGCTCGCACTCATGGTCACGATGCCGGCCGGTGTCCGCATTGAGTTCGAGACGGACACGACAGACATCGAGCTCGACGTCCTGCTCACGCTCCTGCAGATCGGCGACCATCCGCTGAAGCCGGCCGCGTTCGACCTCGTCGTCGACAGCGAGCTCAATGCCTCAGTCAGGACGACCGAGGGCACGCGCATCCTCTACGACGCGTTCACCGGCAACGTCGAGTTCCAATCCGGTCGACCGACCACGATCAGCTTCGGTGGCCTCAACACCAACGGCACCGCCTCCGTCGAGCTCTGGTTGCCGCAGGACTGCGTCGTCGAGCTGCGTGCGCTGCGCGTGACGGACGGCGCAACGATCACCGCTGAGGCGACCGGCCGCCGTCGGTGGGTGCACCACGGCAGCTCGATCAGCCACTGCCTCGAAGCATCACAACCAACGGCGACGTGGCCGGCCATCGCCGCACGTCTTGCCGGCGTCGACCTGCAGAACCTCGCGTTCGCAGGTCAATGCATGCTCGATCAGATGGTTGCCCGCACGATCCGCGACCTGCCGGCCGACCTCATCAGCATCAAGGCCGGCATCAACATCGTCAACGGCGACACGATGCGCGAGCGCACATTCGCACCCGCGCTCCACGGTTTCCTCGACACCATCCGCGATGGCCACCCCACCACCCCCATCGTGCTCATCACGCCGATCATCTGCCCCAGCGTCGAAGTCCATCCCGGACCCACCATCCTTGGACGCGATGAGCGCTTCCACGCCGCGCCGCGTACCGACGAGCTCCTCGTCGGCGCCTTGACTCTGTGCCGCATCCGAGAGATCGAAGCCGCCGTCGTCAACTCGCGCCGCAACGCGGGCGATCACCACCTCCATCTCATCGATGGACTCGATCTGTTCGGACCCGAGGACGTCGGCGACCTCTACGACGGGCTACACCCGACCGCCGATGGCTACCGACGAATCGGCGAACGGTTTCATGCGATTGCGTTCGCCGCCGCCGGCGCACCGTTCGGCCACCCGCTCCCGACGGTCAGGCGAGAGGGCCTCCAATGACGCGCGGGCTCCCTGCGGGCACGGTGACCTTTCTGTTCACCGACATCGAGGACTCGACCCGTCTGTGGGAGGAAGTCCCTACGGACATGGCCGATGCACTGCGTGTCCACGACGCCATCGTGCGGAGCACGATCGAACGCCATGGCGGCTATGTGTTCGGCACCGGTGGCGACGGCTTCTGCGCAGCGTTCTCGACTGCGGCCGACGCGGCTGCCGCGGCGATCGAATCCCAGGAGCAGCTGCGCGATGAGATCCTCGTCAACTTCGTCGTTCGTATGGGTCTGCATACCGGTGAAGCGGTCGAACGCGACCGGAACTACTTCGGCAGCGAAGTGAACCGCGCGGCACGGCTGATGTCGATCGCGCACGGAGGGCAGGTGCTCGTCTCGGACGCGACCGAGGTGTTACTGCGCAGCCGCGTCGCGCTGCGACCTTTGGGTGAGCACCGGCTGCGCGGTCTGCACGGACGCATGTCGGTGTTCCAGATCATCGCCGACGGACTCCCGGCCGAGTTCCCCGCGCTCCGCAGCATTGACTACTTCGCGGGCAACCTCCCTCAGCAGTTGAGCTCACTGGTTGGCCGCGAGAAAGTCATTGCCGAAGTCGCCGAGCTCGTCCGGTCGAGCCGGCTCGTCACGCTCACCGGCGTCGGCGGCGTCGGCAAGACGCGGCTCGCGCTCGAGGTCGGGGCCGAGGTCGCCGGCGAGTTCCCCGACGGCGTGTGGATGGTCGAGCTCGCATCAGTCGGCGACCCGGGCTCGGTCCCGGCTGCGATCGCAAGCGTGCTGGGCATCACGCCCCAGGGCGACGCGGCGCTCATCGACACAGTTGCCGATGCACTCGGGGGTCGGGGGCTCCTCCTGGTGGTCGACAACTGCGAGCACGTCCTCACCGCCGCGGGATCGGCGATCGCCACGATTCTCGGTCGCTCCCGGAACGTCAAGGTCCTCTCCACGACGCGCGAGACCCTCGCGGTCGACGGGGAAACCGTGCTCGCCGTGGCGCCCCTCGCGCTGGAGGGGGGCGCGACCTCCGATGCCGTTGCGCTGTTCGTCGACCGGGCCCGAGCCGTCCGGCCCGACTTCGGACTCAGAGAGCCCGACACGGCCGCCGCGGTGACCGAGATCTGCGAGACCCTGGACGGACTCCCGCTGGGGATCGAGCTGGCCGCCTCCCGAATGGCGGCCATGAGCGCGGTCGAGGTTCGGGATCGACTCGCCGATCGATTCCGGCTGTTGAAAGGATCGACGCCGGCGCCGGAGCGACAGCTTACGCTCCACCATGCGGTCGAGTGGTCGTACGACCTCCTGACCGACGACGAGCGCGACCTGCTCCGACTGACGTCGGTCTTCGCGGGCGGCTTCACCCTGACGAGCATCTGCGCGGTGGTCGACGGCGCCGACGATGTCGACGCCCTCCGGCATCTCGACTCGTTGGTTCGCAAGTCACTCGTTGTCGCCGACCACACCGCGACCCGTACCCGATACAGCCTCTTCGAGACGATCCGCCACTTCGCCGAGGACCGTTTGGCGGAGGTCGGCGCGCTCGAGCAGAGTCGCGATCGACATGCCGAGTACTTCGCGCGCGAGTCGGCGACTCGATGGGAGCACTGGAACGGGCCCGGGTGGCGCGATGCGGTCGACTGGGCGCAGGCGGAGCTGGGCAACCTGCGTTCCGGATACCAGTGGAGCGCGCAACGAGGCGAGCTCGAGGTCGCGACAGACATCGCGGCGCATGCCGCGCTCATGGGTTTCTCGGTGCAGCTGTTCGAAACGCTGGCCTGGGCCGAGGAACTCCTCGCGCCCGCAACCGCGGCCGATGTCCGCCGTCTTCCCCGGTTGTACACCGCGGCTGGTTACGCGTGCTTCGTGGGAAGGGCGAAGGCCGCTCGCGCGAACGCGCACCGAGCGACCGAGCTGGAGGTCGATCCCCGCTACGACGCGTGCGAGCCCGGATACGCCTCGTTCATCGAGGCGCTGGGCGCCGTGTACTGCGGTGACCTCGATCGCTATGTCGAGCTCACCGGTGCGGTGGCGGAGCGGTACGGAAGTGCTCGGGGATACGGCCTCGCCTCCTATGTCGACGGCCTCCAATCGTGCGGCCGGACCGCGGAGGCGCTCGCACTTGCCGAAGAATCCGTCGCCGCCGCGAGATCGCTCGGCAACCCGTATTGGGTCTCCTACGCGCTCTGGATCGCAGGGATGGCGTTCTCCAAGACCGATGTGCGCCGCGCGTTCGCGGCTTGGGACGAGGGCGTCACCTTCGTGCGTGAGCACCGCGTCCAGTTCTTCGAAGGCTTCCTCGCACGCGACGCAGGACGCCTGCACACCTCCGACGGCGAGCCCGAGGCCGCGCTCGTGCTGTTCGCCGACGCCATCGAGGTGTTCCATCGGGCCGGCAATGTGCCTCAGTTGATCATCACTCTCGCGAGCGTTCCTGCGTTGTTCGAACGCCTGGAACGCTTTGCACCCGCGGCGATGCTCCTCGGCGCGCTCGCTCGCGAACCTTCGAGCTTCCACCACGTCCCTGAGCTCAGCGACCTCGGCGACCGAATCAGTCGCAAGCTCGGCGAGACGCGCACCGCCGAGCTGATGGCGGCGGGAGCTGCCCTCGACCTCGGCGATGCGGCTGTCTACGCGCGCCAGCAGATCGATGTCGCGCGCCGCGAGCCGAGCCCGCGGGCGCGCCAGGCGCGGCCCGGAGGCCTGAGCCGGCGGGAGATCGAAGTGCTCCGCCTCGTGGCCGACGGCCGAACTGCCGGTGAGATCGCGACGCAGCTGTTCATCTCCTCGAGGACAGCCGAGCACCACGTACAAAACATCTATACGAAGATCGGTGTCTCGAGCCGCGCCGCCGCGACGCGCTGGGCCGTCAAGCACAAGGTGGTCGACGACATCGTCGCACGCTGACGGCTCCGGCAGGCGGTCGGTCTCCGACGCGACGCAGTCGCGGCGCGGAAATGGGTAGGTCTACCGATGCCGCGGCGGCGGCCTGTCCGGACAATGAACCCCTACGCCGGCCGAACCGGTCGGCGGGACTCGGATCCGAAGCGATCCATCCTGAAAGGGGAAGTCATGATCCTGGCAACGACGACCGTCGAGAACGTCGACCGATTCCTGGACGTGTTCGGCAAGAAGGGCGCCGAGAAGCGCGCCCTCCACGGCTCCAAGGGTTCGACGGTGTTCCGCGACCCCACCGAGGAGAACCGGGTCTGGGCGCTGTTCGACTGGAACGAGGAAGGTTGGGCGAACTTCGTCTCCGACCCGAGCGTCCCGCCGGTCCTCAGGGAAGCCGGACATCTGAGCAAGCCACAAGCCGCGCTGCTGCTCGGCTCCTACGAGGCATGAGGAGGCAGGACAATGAACACTCTCAACCGTCCCGGGCGCGTCGGCCTCATCACGGATCAGACCGGCCCGCTTTCCTTCATGGGCATCGCCAATGTCAACGTCGCCAAGATGGTGATCGATGACATCAATGCACGTGGCGGCCTCCTCGGTCGCCCCGTCGAGTTGTTCATCGAGGACAGCGCCACCGACGACAGCGTGGCCGAAGCCGCGGCGGCGAAGCTCGTCGACCGTGCGGTCGACGTCGTCGTGGGCGGCATCTACAGCTCGACGCGACAGGCCATCAAGGGACCCGTCGTCGACCGGGCAGAGACGCTCTACATCTACCCGGAACAGTACGAGGGCCAGGAGTGTCACCCGCTGATCTTCTGCACCGGTCCGGTACCCGCGCAGCAGGTCGAACCGTTCTTCCCCTGGCTGATGCAGCAGACCGGCGCAAGGAGCTTCTACATGCCCTCCGCCGACTACATCTGGCCGCACACGATGAACAAGAAGGTGCGTGAGGTCGTCACTGCAGAAGGCGGCGAGATCGTCGGCGAGGAGTACTTCCCGCTCGATCACACCGACTACAAGCGGATCGTCGAGGACATCATGTCGACCGGCGCCGAGGTCGTGTTCAACACGATCGTGCCGCCCGGGCTGACGCCGTTCCTCGATGAGCTGCACCGCGCGGGCTTCACGCGTCGGGGCGGGATCATCGTCTGCACCTACTTCGATGAGAACTTCCTGAATCTCGTCCCCGCCGATCAGGTCGAAGGCCTGTATGGGTGCCTCGACTACTACCGGGCCGTCGACGATCCGTTCAGCATCGAGCTCCTCAACCGGTATGAAGGCTTGAACCCCGGGAGCGCGATGTTCACCGCGGGAAGTGCGTGCACGGGAACGTACCGGGCCCTCAAGCTCTGGGAAGCTGCCGTCAACGAGGCCGGCTCGCTGAACCAGAAGGACGTCATCGCGGCGCTCGACCACGCCCGCATCGCGCAAGGTCCGGGAGGTCCCGCCGAAATGGTGCCGGGCGAGCACCACGTGCGGATGAACATGTACATCGCTCGCTCCGAGGGTGGCACGTTCAAGGTGGTGAAGAACCTGGGTCACATCGACCCCAAGGAGTGCAGGGTGGAAGGGACCTGACACCAACTCTCGGGCTGCATCCGACACGGAGTGTTGGGCGACGCCGGCGCCGACGATCGGGTCGGCACCGGCGTCGCCCTTCGTGGCGCTACTGCGTGGCGAGGTCGCGCAGGACGCGACGCAAGATCTTGCCCGACGCCGACTTCGGAATCGCGTCGACGTAGGTGAGCTTCCGGACCTGCTTGTAGCTCGCGACATTTTCCGCGACGAAGCACCGCCTGCGCGTCCCGCGACCTCGCAAACGAACATGAGGCGCGCCGGCTCGGCGCGGGGAACAAACCCGAACAACCGGACAGGGGCACCGTCTGCTTCCGTCCCTCCGAGTGGCGAACCCGGACGTCACAGCCCCGCGTCCCTTCACGGATGCGACAATGCGCCCCGTGAGCGATCCGGAACCGGCAATCGCAAGCGTGCGCGTCCTGGGCGGCGTGCACGCGGTGGCCGCAGATGGATCCCTGGTCGACCTGCCGAGCGCCAGCCAGCGGCGGCTGCTCGCGATTCTGGCGCTGCACTCGCCTCGCCGATTGCGTTCGGAATGGCTCGCGGACGTCTTGGAGATCTCTCCCGGTGCGCTGCGTACATCGGTGTCGCGCGTCCGTGCGACGGTCGGCAGCGGAATGCTCGAAACGGCCAGCACCGGCTACGCACTCGTGGGGGATGTCGATGCATCGCGGTTCTGCCGTGCCGTCGCCGATGCCGCCGACGCCGAGATCGACGGTCGGGTGCCCGCGTTGCAGCATGCGCTCGGCCTGTGGAACGGCCCGGCGCTCGAAGAGTTCCTCGGCGAGGTGTGGGCCGACGGTGAGATCGCGCGGCTGACCGAGATCCATGCCGGCACTGCCGACGACCTCGCGGACGCGCTCATCGAGGCGCGTCGGCCTGCCGAGGCGGTCGCACTGCTCGAAGGACAGATCGCCCGGTACCCATACCGCGACCGTCCGCGCGGGTTGCTGATCCGGGCGCTCGCGAGTGCCGGACGGCAGGCGGACGCGCTGCGCGCGTTCCAGCAGTACCGATCGCTGCTGATCGACGAGTTCGGCACCGATCCGTCTCCCGACGTGGTCCGCATCGAGCGGCGGATCGCGACGGGTTGGGATGGCATGGAGTCCGCACCCACCATGGTCCCCGGGCCCCGGACCGATCACGGCTACGAGGCGGTCGACATTCCGCTCCCGAGCCTGCTCGCGCACGAAGTCCGGTTCATCGGACGTGTCGAAGAGCTGGACGCGCTCGCGAGCGAGCTCACGCTCGTCCGGACGTCGCGGTTGCGATCCGTTGTGCTCCGCGGGGAGGCCGGGATCGGCAAGACGACCCTCCTCGCCGCGTTCGCTCGGGAAAATGTGTCGTCTGCGAGCGCAACCGTTGTGTACGGACGTTGCGACGAGACGGGCGTGTCGATGCAACCGTTCCGAAGTGTTCTTGCCGCGTGCATCGAGCATGCGCCGGCCGGCATGTTGGCCGAACACGTCGCGCAACACGGCGGTGAACTGCTCCGCATTTGCCCGTCGCTGCCGATGCGCGTCGCAACCACCCCGTTGCCCACGGAATCCGATGACGCGACCGAACGGTTCCTCACGTTCGAGGCGGCATCTGATGTACTGCGCCGGATCGCCGTGGCACGGCCGTTGGTGGTGATGCTCGACGACCTCCAGTGGGCCGAGCCGACGGCACTCCTACTTTTGCGCCACCTGGCGCGTGCGCTCGCCGGCGCGCCCGTCCTGCTTGTTCTGAGCTGTCGGGACCGGGTCGAGCATGCGTCCGACGCCTTGCGACTCGCCCTGGCCGACCTCGACCAGGACGCGACGCGCCGGCTCCGACTGCTTGGTCTCGACACGAACGAGCTGAACGATTTGGTGTCGGCGAACGGCAGCATCGGCGACACGTCCGAACCCGAGCAGCTCGTCGACGCGCTGCGTGCACAGACCGCCGGCAATCCGCTGTATGCGTCGCAACTGATACGGCATTGGACCGAGACCGGTTTCGACCGAGATCGCAACGCCCTGCCGCCCAGCCTTCGAGACATCGTCTGGAGCCGCGTCAACGCGCTCGGTGAAGACGCGACCGAGGTGCTGACCGCCGCGGCGGTGCTCGGCCCCGACTTCTACGAAGACGTGCTCTTCGACATGGTGGGGCTCTCAGAAGCGGTCGTGATCGAAACGCTCGACACCGCGGTACGAGGTGGGCTGTTGATCGACGCCGGCTCGGTCCGCCGATCGCTCCAGTTCGTGCATGCGCTCGTCGCCAACGCCTTGTATGCCGACCTCGGCCCCTCTCGCCGCGCACACTTGCATGGACTCGCGGCACGCGCGTTGGAGAAGAGTGTCGACGAGTTGCCGCCACATCTGGTCGTGCAACTCGCGCGGCACTGCGCGCTCGCAGGGTGGCCGGCCGAAGCCCGACACTGGTCGATTCGCGCGGGTGACCACGCGCTGGATCACCTCGCACCCACCGAGGCTGCGTATCACTACCGGGTCGCCCTCGACCTGGAAGCTGCGCTGGATCGACCCGATGCCGAACGTGCTGACCTGCTGGTCCGGCTCGGAGACGCCCAACATCGCGCCGGGGATACGCAGGCCCTCGACACGCTCGAGGAGGGCGCTCGGCTTGCGCGGCGCAGCGGCGCACACGACGTACTGGTTCGCGCGGTCTTCGCGGCCGACCGAGGATTCATGCTCCTCGACAACCGCGCACCGGAGTACCTCGAGATGGTCGAATCGGCGCTCGCGGTCACCGACCCCGCCGATGTTGCGACGTTCGCGCGACTCCGCGCGCTGCTTGCGCGGAGCCTGATGTACACGCCTGACGCGGCGCGGCGTTTGGCGGCCGCACACGAGGCGTTCGATCTCGCGACCGAGTATGGCGATCCGACACTGCTCGCGCAGATCGCGCCGGCGGCGCTCTACGGGTTGTGGGCGCCGGGACGCCGTGACTTGCGCGCACGCGTTGCAGCGAAAGCGATTCGCGCCGCCGAGACCGTCGGCGACCCACGGCTCGAGTTCACTGCGTATCTCTCGGCGTACAACATTGCGGTGGAGTCCGCCGACCATGTGGTCGCGGCGCGCAGCCTCGCCAAGGTCCGCGGGACCATACGCGGACTGGCGGAACCAAGGCTGCGGTGGACCGCGGGACTCTACGACACGTTCGATGCCACGATGGCCGGCCGGCTCGACGAGGCCGAGGTCATCGCCACGGCAAACCTCGAGCTCGGCACGCAGATCGGCGAGACCGACGCCTTCACGTTCTTTGCCGCCCAGGTGTACGTCATCGGTACTTTCGCCGGCCGCCACGAGGAGCTGCTCCCTCTCGTCGAAGGGGCCGCGAACGACAACCCCGGCGTCGTCCCGTTCAAACTGGCATACGGGATCATCTGCGCCGAGGTCGGGCGCGACGAGGTCGCGCGCGAGATCCTGGCTGAAGGATTGGCGACCCGCTTCAGCGAGATCGCGGTCGACAACATCTGGACCACCTCCGTCATCGGTTACGCGGTGCTCGCGATCGACCTTGGTGACGCCGATGCCGCGGCGCAACTGCTTCCCCTCATCGAGCCGTTCGCGTCCGAGGTCGCGTTCAACGGCGTCACGAGCCAAGGGCCGATCGCCGCGTATGCGGGCAAGCTCGCGTCACTCCTGGGACAGCACGAGGCTGCGGAGCAACACTTGCTCGCCGCGCTCGAGATCGCGAACGCGTTTGGATGGGAGTACCACCGGTCGACGACGTTGTTCGCGCTCGCGCAAAATCGGTTCCGGCACTTCGGCAAACTCGACACCGAGAGCGATGCTTGGCTCAGTGAAGCCTCCGCGCTATGCCGTTCTTTGGGCTTCCGAAGCTGGATACCGCAGATCGACGCGCTCGTCGGCCTCAGCGCTCCGTGAGAACCACCATCGTCTCGGCACGGACGCCGTCGTACTCCAGGGCTTGCGCCGCGCCCGGCGTCCCCATCGACTCGTCGAAGGCCTCCATGCTCGGCACTTCCACGATCAACCCGACGCGGTTCGGCCGCTCGGTGTCCACGAACGTACGGGCTGTGATGCCGAGCGGACCGAAGATCTCATGACGCTTCGGTGAGGAGAGCCAGTGGTCGACGTCGTCGACCTCGTGGATGATCATGATCGTCCTCATCGCGTGTCTCCTCGGAGCAGCGTGTCATCGTACGAGACAACAATGACCGCGCCCGCGCGTCGTCTGCGCGTCACCTCGGGGCAAGGGGGGTGACGCGCAAGTGATGCGGCCGCTGCCGCACGATCTCCTCGTTCCCAACAGGAGGAGAGAGAGAGATGATTCTGGCTACGACGAAGGTCGAGGATTTCGACCGCTTCTTGAAGGTCTTCTCGACCGCAGGTGCGGTGAAGCGCAAGCAGCACGGGTCCAAGGGTTCGACCGTGTTCCGTGATCCCAGTGAGGACGACCGGGTGTGGGTGCTCTTCGACTGGGACGCCGACGGCTGGCAGAGCTTCGTCTCCGACCCCGAAGTCCCGCCGATCCTGCAAGAAGCCGGGCACAAGGGCAAGCCCCAGGCCGCCGAGCTCGGCGGCAAGTACGACGCCTAGCGGCTCATCGACTTGTCAACACATTGCCACGACGACCGGGAGGCACATCATGAACACCCCCACCACCGAAGCACCCGAGTACCGCAAATACGTCCTGCGATGGGAGGAACGTCCGGGAGCCGGCCCGGCCGAGTACGAGGCCGCGCAGACGCGCATCCTGGACGTGTTCCGCAAGTGGGACACGCCGGCCGGTGTCACGTTCCACCAGTTCGTGGTACGGGTCGGCGATTGGGGCGGCTACGCGGTCCTCGAGGCCGACAACCTCGCCGACATCCACCTGATCACCACCGCCCTCGCTGCGTTCACGTTCCGGCTCGAGCCCGTGATCGACGTGATGGACGCCGTCGCGGTCGAGCTCCAGGCCATGGAGTGGCGCGAGAAGGTTGCGTAAGCGCGCTCCGCTCGAACATGCGTGGCAGACGGCCCTCATAGGGCCGCGAGTCACGCATGTTCGGGTTCGGCGGGCTCGAACATGCGCGCGCGCTCGGCCGGGGTGGCGTGCGACGCGAGGTCGTCGAGTTTGGCCAGCGCGGGAAACAGTGCCGTCACGAATCGGCGCTGCAGGTCCGCCACGGCTGCCTTGTCGGGATCTTGATCGAGACTCTTCACGAGATTGAGGCGCGACGCATCAACCCATGCGGTGACGTCGGGGGCGCTCTGCCATTCCATCTCGGTCTTCATCCCGGTCAACAGGTGTCGTGCCCAGTCGAAGGGCGTGTGGGGCCAGGGATTCGGTGGGCAGAGCCGATTCTTCTCGGTCATCGTCCGGCCCGACGCTTCGACGAAGCCGATGAGCGCGGTGGAGAGGCTGAGGCTGACGCGCGTGATCGGTTGGAGGGTGATGGCGCCGTCGGCAAAGATCGGCTTGGGTGGGTTGTCGCTCAGTCCGGCCGACGCACAGTGGATGTGAATGTGACCGGAGCTGGTCGGGATCGATCCGTGTTCGAGCGTGATCGAATCCAGGTCGATGCGCGCGACGTGTCCGAGGCGGACCACGTTCTCGATGCGTCGGAGCTGGTCCAGTTCGCCGACACTTGCGGTGGCGCCCTTCAACATGGACGGCTGGACGGACGGATCGATGCGCATCACAACTTGCCGTGCCTCGAGCCGCTCGTAGACCTGCTCGATCGAGTCGCACTCGACGACTGCTTCCAGCTCCAGCACGACGCCCTCGAACGTGGGAACGACACCCTGCCCGGGCTGGAACAACGCGCGGTTCAGGACCCACGAGTCGCGAGGGCGGATCCAGGTGATGTCGTGCGGAGGAACGCCTTGATCGAGCAACCAGCACCCGGCGTCCATCGCGGTCTTGCCGGCGCCGATGATCACGTAACCCGCCGCGGGTTTCGTGACGCTCGAGAGTGCACCCACCGGGACGCACGTGACCCCGTCGGCGACTTCGAACGGCGGTGGGTCAGTGGCCGGAACACGAGACGCCATGTAGGTGGCGTCGACGACGCTCCGTCGCACCGAGACGTCAGTCTCCGCACCGGTCAGTCTGGAACGGAACCGCCGGTCGCCGAGGTAGTCGCACATCGGAAGGAAGCGCACCTGGCCCGACGCCAACATTCGGTGACGCATGATCTCGTCGTAGTAGCTGCAGATCTCCGTCCCGCCGGCACGTTCATAGAAACCCGCGTCGCGTCCGCCGGGCTCAACCCTGTCCAGTCCGAGCGAGGTCGAGTTCACGCCGTAGTTCATGGACGGCTGATGCAGCTGAACGAAGGGATAGGAGTCGAGCCAGTGACCACCCGCGCGGTGGCGTCGATCGATCATCACGACGTCGGCATCGCACTTCTCGATCAGGGTGTCGACGAACCCCATCCCCAGCGCCCCGGCGCCGACCACGAGGTAGTCGGTCTCCATCTCCGAGCTCTCTCCCATGGCGCGGGAACGTAGCACCCGGAGTCCGACTAAGTGCTGGTGACGAGCGGTCGCACTTCGTTCCAGAAGCGCTCGAGCTGGTGCACCTCGTCGGCGACCGGCCAAATGAACACACGCTGCACGCCCGCTTTCGCAAACGCGGTCAACTTCTCGGCGAACAGTTCCGGCGGGCCGATCGGAAGACGCTCGCGGAGCATGTCCTCGGGTCGATGCACCGTGGGAACCATCCGCTCTTCGAGGATGCGGTCTGCTTCGGCGCGGTCGTCGGTGATGTAGCACCACATCGTCGCAAGCGCGTTCGGGAACGTGGCGGCTTCCTTCCCCTGATCCGAGAGCTTCGCACGGAGACCTTGCCATGCCTGGGCGAACAGCTCCGGGGTGGTGTTGTACGCAGATGCCAGCCAGCCGTCGGCGAGACGGGCCACGCGACGAAGCCCCGCGTCAGAGCCCCAGCTCCCGACCCAGATCGGCGGTCCGAGCGGTTGGGCCGGACGGGGTTCCAACGAAATCCCCTCGGTCGAATAGAAGCGGCCGGTGAACGGCTCACCGTCGCGCCACAACGCCCGGAGCGCGCTGATCGCCTCATCGAACCGCGGCCAACGTTCTGCGAAATCGAGTCCGACGGCCGCGTAGTCCTCGAGCGACGAGCCCGGACCCACTGCGACGACCAGCCGACCCCCCGACAGACGATCGATCGCACCCAATGTCTTGGCGACCGGCACCGGTCCCCGCACCACTGCGAGCGACACCGTCGTGGCGAGCGTCATCTCGCCTGAGTGCTCCATCACCGCGGCGAGCGCGACCGGTCAGTCGAGCCAGGGCACCGAGAAGACCATGTGGTCGTTCACCGAAAGTGCGCTGAAACCGAGTTGCGTCGCAGCCTCCGTGTACGCGACGAGATGATCGAGGGAGTACGGATGCCCCCCGAAGTCCATCAACGGGAGATGCGCGCCGAAATCCATCGCCATTCGCTATCACACACGAACATGCGTGGCAGACGGCCCTTATAGGGCCGTGACTCACGCATGTTCGGAAAGCGCGTCAGTCGAACGTCACGAGCTGGCGGGCGACCTCGCCACCCTTGAGGGCCGCGAAGCCGTCGTTGATCTTCTCGAGCGGCATGACGCCGCTCACCAACTCGTCGAGCTTGAGCTTCCCGGCCAGGTACCACTCGACGTACTGCGGCATGTCGACGCGGAACCGGTTCGAACCCATGTTGGAACCCTGGAGTTTCTTCTCCAACAGGAGCTGGAACCCGTCGATCTCGACACGGTCGCCGAGCGGGATCATCCCGATCACGGTCGCGGTGCCGCCCTTTCGCAACATGTTGAATGCTTGCTGCGCAGTTGCAGCCAGCCCGATGGCCTCGAACGCGTGATCAACGCCTCCACCGGTCAGGTCGAGCACGGCGGCGACGGCGTCACCGGCTGAGGCGTCCACGACATCGGTCGCGCCGAACGTCAATGCCAGGTCGCGCTTGGACGCGAGGCGATCGACGGCGATGACGCGACCCGCACCGACGATCGCGGCGGCCTGGATTGCGTTCAGCCCGATGCCACCGCAGCCGATCACCGCGACGGTCTCGCCGGGGCGGACGTTCGCGGTGCGCAATACCGCGCCGACGCCCGTCGTGACGCCACAACCGATCAGCGCGGCCTTGTCGAGTGGCATATCGGGTCGGATCTTCACGAGCATGTTCTCGTGCACGAGGAGCTGCTCGGCGAAGCTCGACAAGTCAGCGAACTGGAAGAGCGGTTGGTCGCCGCGCCGCAGCCTCGGCGGGCCAGCGGGATCGGCTGCCATTCCCGCCCTGTCGCAGAGGTTGGGGCGGCCCGAGAGGCAGTATCCGCATGCGCCGCAGAAGCCACTGATGCACGAGATCACGTGATCGCCGGGCCGTAGGTAGGAAACCTGCGCACCTACTGCGTCGACGACGCCGGCCGACTCGTGGCCGAGCACTGCCGGTACCGGATGCGGATACTTGCCCTCCATGAAATGCAGGTCGGAGTGGCACAACCCCGCGGCGGCCGTCTGCACCAACACGTCGTGCGGGCCGACCGCACCGATCTGCACGTCGTCGATGACCAGTTCACCCGGAATGGACTCGAGAACCGCAGCTTTCATCTCGGCGACACTAACCACATCGGCGGGCGAGTGTCTCGGGGAACGCTCGTGGTCAGCTCCCGCGCACCTTCATGCCGGCGGCCTGGTAGATCGCGTCGATGACACGCATGTTCGCGATCGATTCGGACGGCGGCGTCAGCGTGTCGGCGCCGTGCAGCACCGCCGCGCAGAACGCCTCGAGCTGGTACTCGTACGTCGGCTTCCGCGACAACCGCTCCACACGACTCTTGCCGTCGACCGTGACCTTCAAGCGATGGTAGAGCTGCGGGGTCGTCGGGTTGAAGACGCGCATCTCGCCTTGCTCGCCGACGGCCTCTGCGTGCAACCGCAGGAGCGAGGTCGACCACATCGAGCAAGTGACCGAGGCCGTAGGGCCACTCGGGAAACGCAACTCGGCGCGCATTGCTCGGTCGACGTCGGGCGTACGCAGCTTCGGCACCGCGCGTACGACTTCGGGTTCCTCTCCACCGAGCGTGCGCACGATGTGCACCGTGTAGCAGCCGGCGTCCATGAGCGCGCCACCCCCGAGGTCGTACCGGTAGCGGATGTCGGAGAACAGCGGCAACGGGAAGCACAACGACGCGCTCACGTGCCGCAGCGGGCCGAGCTCGCCGCCCCGGACGATCTCGACCATCCGCTGCGCAAGCGGGTGGTAGCGCCAATGAAACGCTTCCATCAGCACACGGCCGGTCCGCTGTGCCACCGCGCCGAGCTGTTCTGCTTCGGCAGCGTTCGCGGTGAGCGGCTTCTCACACAGGACGTGCTTGCCCGCTTCGAGCGCGGCGGTCGTCCATTGCGCGTGCAACCCGTTCGGCAGAGGGTTGTAGATCGCGTCGATATCGGGAGCGTCGATGAGCGCCTTGTAATCGGCGAAGACGGCCGGCACGCCGTGCTTCGTGGCGAATTTCTGGGCACGCGCCGGGTCTCGCGCCGCGATCGCGACTACTTCGGCCTGCGCGACGTTGCGCGCCGGCTTGATCAACGCCGCCGGCGCAATGCGTGCCGCACCGAGCACACCGATCCGCACGACTTCCACTGCGTCTCCACGGGTCGACGAGATCGAGTCCCAACCACCGTTTCGGGGGAAGGTATCGCACGCCGATCCGTGAGCGGGTGGCTTGGGCGTCGCGCACGGTCGCCACGCGTCAACCGACGCCTTGGACGCCTTCCTTGTCGCGCGTCTCGTGCTCGACCGGGACAGGTTCCTCCAGCTTGCGGAGCCACGCCCCGTGCCGTTCCCACTGAGAACCACAGTGGCCGCACGACAACAGCAACGAGCCACCCGAACGCTGCGCGATCGTGATGGGTGTCTGGTCGTAGGGGCAGTTCCGGAATTCCATTCCGGTATCTTCGGCACGGATCTGCTCACCGTTGAGGCTGTTGTGGTCAGCCGACCGTGGCGATTCCACTCCCCGTCATGCTGATCGAGCCTGCCATCAGGGATGTGACCGCCAGCCCACCGCTCCCGGTAACGGTGACCGGCGCCGCCGGGGCGTAGATCAGCCCGGTGTACCCGTTCACGGTCCCGCTTCCGGTGAGCGTCATCGCGGCCGCGCTGGCGCGGTTCTGGTACACGAGGATGTTGGCGTAGGGCCCCGTGGTCATCGGGGAAAGGGAGATGGTGCCGCTTCCTGTGAGGCTGAGATTGCCGCCGTCGACGTACAGGAACACGCCGCCGGCGGCACTGTTGATCGAGAAGCTTCCCGTCATCGACAGACCGTTTTGGAGCACGTAGACGCCGCTCGCGAGGGTGCAGGTACCGCTCCCGGTCAGGGACAACGTCGCGGCGTAGACGCCCGGGAGGGCGTTTCCGCCGGCACACCCGGCCCGCGCCGGAAGGCCGGTCGTCGACGGCGGGGCCAGGCCCTTGTACGGATCGATCGGCGCCTGTGTGACCTGCGTGTAGCCGGCGGGACAGGAGCTGTTCGTGCAGCTGCCGACACCTTGAATCGCCGCGGCGCCGGTGATGGTGGCGGAGCCAACGATCTGCACCGGATTGTCGGCGCCGGAGTTGATCATGATCGTGCCGCTGTTGTTCACGTGGATCTCGCCGCTCCCGGTGAGGCTCAACCCCGTCCCTGCGCTGTTGAATGCGACCAACGGGAACGCGCCCCCGGGCGGCGACGCCGGCGCGGTTCCGAGCGCGGGCACCTTCCGGAACGCGGCGCTCAATGTATAGGTATAGGGCGACGTCTCCGAGGAGTCCTGCGTCTCGGTGACGCTGATCGTGATCGTCGTCGGCGTGCCGGTGCAGTTCGTGGTCGGGCTGCACGTCACGGTCGCGCCTGCAATATTGCTCCCGACGATGATGTCATCGACGAGGGTCCCGGCCCGGCAATATCGGCGCATCAGCGAGCCACCGGTCCGCACGTAGTTGATCGTGTCGCTCGTGGTCGTCCCGGCGCCCGCGGTCACGGACCATGTGAACCGTGCAACCGGACTGAGCGAGCCGGTGACCGGTGGACTCGGGTCCGCGCACGACGTCGTGTCGTTGAGTGACACCTCGGGGCCGCTCACCGCTTGCGCGTCCGTGGCGAAGTGCGTCGCAGCCAGCTGGGCATCATGTGACTTCCCGAGGCGCTTCTTCGTCGAGTCCTGCGCGTGGACGAACAGAAAGAACGAAGTCGCAATCGCACCGACGATCATCGACTGGACAATGCAGGTCACGACGAGCTCGACGAGCGTGAGCCCGGACTCGTCGCCGAGTGCCGGGAACTGCTTCATTGCCGCGCGCTCCAGGTCTGCACTGCCACAGCGCGACCAAAGGTCCCGTCGTCGTAGAACTTCACGTCCGCTCGGAGGAGCGAGCTCGCGTCCGGACAGGGTGCGGCAGTCGAAGCGCGGCACACCGAGAGCACGACACGACGTTGGAACAGGGGTGCCACCTGCGGGAAGCAATCAACACGGAGTGGGATGCTCGCAGTGTTCAGCGTGAACGCGGGGCTGAACGCGGGACAGAGATTCAGATAGCCGCTGTTCGTGTCGACCCGGATCGTGGCGATCGCCGCCTCCATCGCCGAGTCGGCGTCGTAGTACGAGCCTCGCGTCGTCCTCAGCCCGGACGTCGCCGCGAGGTTCGTGCTCGCAAGACCGAGGGTCGCCGCGATGATCACTGCTGCGAAGGTCACGAAGATCAACGCGAGTACGAGCGCCTGCCCACTCTCGCCTCGCGGGCCGCGACGTCCGAACCTCATGGCTTTCGCACCACGACGCGCAGAGTTTCGGTGTCCGCGCTGCTTGTCGAAGTCGCAGTCAGTGTGACGGTCTGGAACTGCGGAGTCGTCGCGTTGTTCGCCGGACATGCGCCGACGACTTGCGAGACGGAAAAGCCGGAAGCCGGCACGTATGTCACGGTGTACGGGGTGGCCTTGCACCAGGCACCGGCTTGCGTCACGGCGATCTTGAGCGATTCTGCGTAGTCACGTATAACGACATCGGTCGTCGCCGCCGACCGGTGGATCCGGGACCCCGACTCAGTCGTTCCCAATGCCTTCATGATCGCAACGACGAGAAGGCCCACGATGATGACCACGACCAGCACCTCGACGAGCGTCGAACCGCGGCTCGCGTCCTGGATATCTCCGTCCCCGCGCACGAACTCCGTTCCGTCCAGCATCGGCGCCCGGCTCACTCTCTCGGTGCGCGTGACCATCACAGCCCTCTGGTCCAAATCGGCGTCCCACGAACTCACTTGAGGACCGGGGGTGAGGGCACCGGTAGGGGTCGAGCGTGGCCAGGGGACACGAAATCCAGTCACGCTAACGATTTGCGCCCTCGGTGCCGATACTCCTTGCCACGGCACTCCTCATTCCTGCAGGCATGCGGACAAGGGGAGCGTGTCGTTCGGCTCGCCGGGGGGAGAAGCCCAATGAAATTTCAGACGCGTGCTTTTGTCATGCTCGCTACCGCAGTGCTCGTGCTCGTCGCGGGGTTCAGTGTCGTTCCAGCGCTGACACCCGACAGGGCGGTGCACGTCATTCCGGCGAGCATTGCACACCGCGACAAGTGCGATACGTCGCAGCCTGATGTCAGTGCGCAGGTGCAGAAGTGGTTCGATGCGCTTCCGAACAACTCCGTGGCGGAACTCGGTGTCAATCAGTGTTACCGCCTGGAATTGCCGGTCACCATCGGCGCAAAGACCAACGTCCTCTTCGACGGTCGCGGATCGACGTTCGCGTCACTCACCGACGGTTGCGACGGCACACGCGTCGGCGACAAACGTTTCCGGAACTGCCGGTTCGCCGCACCGGACTGGCGCACCGTGCAGGATTG
>JBBRXX010000048.1:0-35728 GCA_038238245.1 Acidimicrobiia bacterium | reverse complement strand
CGCTCCGCTGCGCTCGTCGCTCCTGCGGGCTCGCTCCGCTCCGCTGCGCTCGTCGCTCCTGCGGGCTCGCTCCGCTCCGCTGCGCTCGTCGCTCCTGCGGGCTCGCTCCGCTCCGCTGCGCTCGTCGCCGCGTACGACTGCGGTCGACATGAGGGCTGTTGATCCGCGGACGCCTTGCATCATCGGGGTCGGTGCGCGGACGTGGCATCCCGAGGAAGTAGGGGAGCACGGCGCGCCCGAAGCGTTGTCCATGTGGGAGAAGGTCGCCCGATCCGCCGCGGCGGACACGACGCGTTCCGACGTCCTGCAGCAGCTCGACAGCGTCCAGATCGTCTACTGCCAGACCTGGCAATATGACGACGCCGTCGCTCGTCTGGCGGACCGGCTCGGCGTCGATCCGCGCCACCGGCACTACTCGGGCATCGGCGGCACCACGACCCAGCAGCTCGTCAACGCCACCGCCGAGCGCATGCTCGCGGGCGACCTTGATCTCGCGTTGGTGACGAGTGCCGAAGCGCTCGCCACCCAGCGGTCGTTCAAGAAGCGGGGCGAGCGGTATCCCTACTCGTTCAAACCCGCCGAGAAGCGCCCCTTCCCGTGGGAGGCGCCGCCCGACCCCGCCGAGATCGCTCACGAGGTGTTCCAGGCATGGCTCACGTTCGCGGTATTCGACAACGCCCGCCGTGCGCATATCGGTGCCGGTCTCGACGCCTATCGGGAAGCCATCGGCGGGATGCTGGCACCGATGACGCGCGTCGCCGCCGAGAACCCGCACGCATGGTTCCGCGTCGCACGTGATCCGTCGGAGATCATGACGGCGAGCCGGCAGAACCGCATGGTCGGATACCCGTACACGAAGTACGCAGTCGCGGTGATGGACGTCGACATGGCTGCCGCGCTGATCGTCGCAACCCACGAACGCGCCGATGCCCTCGGCATCCCGCCCGATCGGCGCGTGTATCTCAGAGGTTGGTGCCACGGCACCGACCCTGTGCTCGTGGCCGAGCATCCCGACATGTGGCGCTCGCCCGCGATGGAGGTCGCGAGCACGGAGGCGCTGCGGATGGTCGGCATCGGTGCCGACGACGTCCGGTACTTCGACCTCTACTCGTGCTTCGCGAGCTCGCTGCACTTCGCGTGCGACGCGCTCGGGCTGGCGCCGGCCGACCCGCGCGGGCTCACGGTGACCGGCGGGCTGCCCTACCACGGTGGCCCTGCGAGTGGCTATCTCACCCACTCGATCGCCGCGATGGTCGAACGACTCCGCGCTGACCCCGGAGCGTTCGGGCTCGTCTCCGGCGTCGGCATGCACATGACCAAGCACGTCTTCGGCTGCTACTCCTCCCAGCCCGGGCCGGTGCGTCCGCCGAAGCCGGTCCCGGCGCCGGCGACGCGCCCGGTGGTCGCAACCCACGAGGGCGATGCCGAGGTCGCCGCGTATTCGGTCGTGCACGGCCGTGACGGCGCGCCCGATTGGGCACTGCTCGTCTGCGATGTGCCCGCCGGTTCGCGCACCTACGCGCATCTGCGCGACCCGGACGCCGTCGCCCGCGCCGAACGCGAGGAGTTGGTGGGCACGAAGGTCTGCCTCGCACCGGCCGAAGTCGACGGTCCCATGGGGAAGGTGCAGCGGAACGTTGCAACGGTGTAACTCGCTGGCTCACGGCGAGTTCGGCCGAGAAAGATTGACAGCCCGCGAGCCTCTTCGTAGCTTCCCGCGTTACAGTCCGCCTGTGACGTCCGTCACAGTTGGCCGTGCCTGTCGGATGCTACGGGGCGAGGGCCCCACGTGAAATCGGGGGGAACCGTGACTCGGAAGAGCTTCTGGCGTGGGCCGCGAGCCATTGCGCTGGTTCTGATGCTCGTCATGTTCGCCGCTGCGTGCGGGAGCAGCAGCAAGAGCGGCGGCGGCGGAACGGGTCCGGCGACCACCGGCGGCGTGAACAGCAGCGACAACCCGACCGGCAAGCCGGTGAAGGGTGGTTCGCTGGTCTACAGCCTCGAGGCTGACACCAGCGGCGGGTTCTGTCTCTTCAAGGCGCAGCTCGCGATCGGCGGCATCCAGGTCGCCCGAACGCTCTACGACACGCTGACCGCGCCCGGCGGTGACGGCAAGATCCACCCGTTCCTCGCGGAGTCGGTGACGGGCACCAACAACAACAAGTTGTGGACGATCAAGTTGCGTCCGAACATCAAGTTCACCGACGGCACTCCCCTCACCGCCGCGGTCGTGAAGGAGAACCTCGACCATTACCGCAAGGACAACCTGCTCTTCGTGTTCGTGTTCCCCGACGTGACCTCGGTCGACGTCGTCAACGACCTCACGCTGACCGTCACGAGCAAGCGGCCGTGGTCGGCGTTCCCGTGGTTCCTTTGGAGCAGCAGCCGTTTGGGGATCATGGCCAAGGCGCAGATGGAATCGAAGGATTGCAACACCAAGTTGATCGGCACGGGTCCGTTCAAGGCGGTGTCGTGGAAGTTCGGTGACAAGTTGGTGGCGGTCCGGAACCCGGACTATTGGGGGAAGGACAAGGACGGCACGCAGTTGCCGTACCTGGATCGCATCACCTACGTGCCGTTGGAGGACGGGCCCAAGCGGCTCGGGTCGCTCGAAGCCGGCGACTTCCAGATGGCGCACTTCTCCGGCCCGCTCCAGATCGTCAAGATTCGGGACGACGTAAAGAGCGGCAAGCTCGCCGATACCGAATCCGACAAGTTCACCGAGATCGGGTACGTCATGTTGAACGCGACGAAGCCGCCGTTCAACCACTTGTCGGCCCGCCAGGCGTTCGCGTACGGGGTGGATCGGGACACGTTCAACAAGCTCCGGAACGACAGCATCTTGACGAACGCCACGGGTCCGTTCGCGCCGGGTGTCGACGGTCACCTCGATGACACCGGCCTGCCGAACTTCGACCCGCAGAAGGCGAAGGACGCGGCCGCGGCCTACAAGCAGGAGACGGGCCAGACGCTGACATTCACGTTGAGTCATACCGCCGATCCCGACACCACCCAGGATGCGGTGCTGATCCAGCAGATGCTCGATCAGAACGCCGGGATCAAGATCAACCTCAACTCGGTCCCGGACCAGAGCACGTTGATCAATGTGGCGATCGGCCGGCAGTTCGATGCCACGCTGTGGCGGAACCACCCCGGCGCCGACGACGACACCCAATACGTGTGGTGGCACTGCGGCAACTCGGGTCCGGTCGGTTCGGACCCCAACGGTGCGCCGCCGTGTGACAACGCGGTCAACTTCGGTGGGTTCAACGACCCGATCATCAGCAAGGCCTTCGACGACGCCCGGGTCAGTGACGATCCTGCGGCCCGGACGAAGTTGTACGAGGACATCAACCGCGAGTTCGCCAAGGAGCTCTGGAACCTCTGGGCGCAGTACACGCTGTGGACGGTGGCGAACAAGCCGAACATCCACGGAGTGCTCGGTCCGCCCCTTCCCGACGGCACCGCCGCCTTCGAAGGGCTGGCCACCGGCCACCCCGCGAGTGGCTTGTGGTGCGACGGCGGAAAGTGCTGACGAGCGACTGACGGACCCGGGCATGAGCAAAGGAGATGACTGCACGTGCACGTGATCGTGCGACGCTTGATCCAGCTGATCGTGGTGCTGATCGTCGTCACGTTCTTCACGTCAGTCCTCACCGCGCTCTTGCCCGGGGATCCCGTCAAGACGATTGCGCCGTTCGGCTCGGAGCAGACCCGCCAGGAGATCCGTGATCAACTCGGGTTGAGCGACAACGTCGTCGTGCGTTACGGCAAGTGGCTGGGCCATTTCGCCACCGGCGACATGGGCCGGGAGTACGTCGGCACCGACGTGCGGGGCCCCGCCGTATGGGGCCGCGTCAAGGACACCCTGCCGCGATCACTGTTGCTCATGCTCTACGTGCAGGTCTTGACGATGTTGATCGCCGTCCCACTCGGGGTCTATACCGCCTACCGGGCGGGCACGCGTATCGACGACGTCTCGAACGGCATCGCGTTCTTCGCGTTGAGTATTCCGGTGTACGTCACCGCGACGCTGCTCTTGCTGTTCTTCAGCTACCAGCGTCACATCTTTCCCACCGAAGGTTGGGTTTCGTTCGGGACCTCACCCATCGAACACTTCAAGCATCTTGCGATCCCAGTGGTCGCGATCACGATCGGTCAGGTCGCCGTATACGCGCGCCTCCTGCGGAGCGACATGGTCGCGACGCTGCAGGAGGACTTCATCTTGATGGCGAAGAGCAAGGGCATCTCGGACCGACGAATCCTGTGGCGCCACGCCCTGCGCCCTTCGAGCCTCACGCTCCTCACCGTCGCCGGTTTGAACGTGGGGAGCTTGATCAGTGGCGCGTTGATCATCGAGGTGATCTTCCACCTGAACGGGTTGGGATTCGCGATCGGTGATGCGATCAACCGCAGGCAGTACATCGCCCTGCAGGACTACATCGCGGTCGTCGCGATCGTGTACGTGCTCGTGAACTTCGCGGTGGACGGTCTCTACCGCGTTCTCGACCCGAGGATCCGTGGTGCTCGAATCGGCTGACACCGACATTGCCCTGCGTTCGGCCACGGCCGCGGCCGTCGCGCTCGAAGAGCCCGAGGAACACTTTGATCGGTCACGGCTCGGGCTGGTCGCATGGATCGCGATCGGGTGGATCGCGTTCGTGGTGGCGATCGCGCTGCTCGCGCCGGTGCTCCCGATCAAGAACCCGACCGTTGGCGACTATCTGCATTCGAAAGCCGGCTTGTTCACACAGGGCCACATCCTCGGGAGCGACGACTCCGGGCGAGACGTGCTCAGCCGCGTGATCTGGGGCGCGCGTGCCTCGCTCGCCATCTCGCTCGGCGCGGTGGCGTTCGGCACGCTGGTGGGCGGGCTCCTCGGGCTGATCGCCGGTTTCAAGGGCCGCACGACCGATACGATCCTGAGCGGGTTCTTCAACATCTTCTTGGCCTTTCCGCAACTCGTGCTCGCGCTGACGCTCGTGTCGGTGCTTGCACCGGTGAAGGTGTCCGGTGGCGGCGGCGCGAACGACTACCGCCACCGCATCTTCGTCGTGATCCTCGCGGTCGGGCTCGTGTCCATCCCCATCCTCGGTCGGATCACCAGGGCGAGCGCGCTGTCGTGGTCGCAACGCGAGTTCGTGATGGCGGCTCGTGCACAAGGCGCCTCCGACGTCCGCGTCATGTTCCGTGAGGTCCTGCCGAACGTCGTTCCGGCGATGCTCTCGATCGCGTTGCTCGGTGTCGCGGTCGTGCTCGTGCTCGAAGGGGCCCTCGCCGTGTTCGGCGTCAGCATCTCCGAGCCGAACGCTTCGTGGGGCAACATGATCTACTCGCAGATCAGCGATGTGAACCGGGCGCCGGCGGTGTGGATGGTGCCGTCCTTCTTGATCTTCATCACGGTGCTCGCGCTGAACTACCTCGGGGATGCGGTGCGGCGGAAGTTCGACGTGCGTGAGGGCGTCTTGTGAGCCCGCGTCGTCGGCGAGCGGCCCGCGCGGAGCGCTTCACCGACGCGCCCCTTGACGGCGCACTCCTCGACGTCGACGAGATTCAGACGCACTTCAGGAGCGAACGCGGCCTCGTGCGAGCGGTCGACGGTGTGTCGTTCTCGCTGGAACGCGGCAAGACGATCGGGATCGTGGGGGAGTCCGGCTGCGGGAAATCGGTCCTGTCCCGGTCGATCATGGGCCTCCTGCCGAGCAACGCGGTGCGCCATGGCAGTGTCATGTTCGAAGGCCGCGAGATCGGCAACGCCTCCAGCCGCGTGATGAAGCAGTACTGGGGCACGCAGATGTCGATGGTGTTCCAGGACCCGATGACCTCGCTGAACCCGGTGATGCGCGTCGGCCAGCAGATCATGGAGTCGCTGCGCTTCCACCTCGACGTCTCGAAGGAATACGCCGAGGAGACCGCCCTCGCGTTGTTGCGATCGGTCGGAATTCCCGAGGCCGAGCGCCGCCTGCGGGAGTACCCGCATCAGCTGTCGGGTGGCATGCGCCAACGGGTGATGATCGCGATCGCGCTGGCGTGTGGTCCGAAGCTGCTGTTCGCGGACGAGCCGACCACGGCCCTCGACGTCACCGTGCAGGCGCAGATTCTCGACCTGCTCCAGAACCAGCAGCGTGAGCGCTTCATGGCGATGGTGCTCGTGACCCACGACCTCGGAGTCGTCGCGGGTCGCACCGACGACATCGCGGTGATGTACGCGGGACGCATCGTCGAGAAGGCGCCCACCCGTGCGCTGTTCGCGCAGACGCGCCATCCGTACACCGAAGCCCTGCTCAAGTCGATCCCGAAGCTCGCGCAGGCGAGTCACACCCGGCTCGAGGCGATCACCGGTCGTCCGCCGGACCTCGTGCGGCCGCCGGCCGGGTGCAAGTTCGCGCCGCGCTGCCCGTACGCGCAGGACAAGTGCGTGCAAGAGGAGCCACTGCTCAGCGAGGCCGGTACCGACGCGCCGGGCCACGCCTTCCGATGCCACTTCCCGGTCGGGACCGACGCCGGGCGCGACGCACTCGCACGCAACCTCGCTGCGGGCGAGACCGCGACCGGTATGCCGGTCCGCAGGGAGGGCAACGCCCTGACGACCGGGATCGTGGTCTGATGGCAGGGAGTGGCACCGCGCACCTCCGACCGGAAAGCGAGTCGCTGCTCCGGGTCGAGGACCTCGTCGTGGAGTTTCCGGTCGGCCGGAGCGGCCTCAAGGTGCACGCCGTCTCGAACATCAGCTTCGACGTGACCCCGGGCGAGACCGTCGGTCTCGTCGGCGAATCGGGCTGCGGGAAGTCGACGACCGGCAAGGCGATCATGCAGCTGCCGCGACCCACGTCGGGGCGCGTGACGTTCGAAGGTCACGACATGACACAGCTCTCGGGGGAAGAGCTGCGCCGCACGCGCACGCGCATGAAGATGATCTTCCAGGACCCGATCTCGTCGCTCAACCCGCGGCGCAAGGTCGAGGACATCATCGCCGAGGGCTTGAGCATCTGGGACGTCGGCACCAAAGCCGAGCAGCAGGAGAAGGTCGACGAGATGATGGCGACGGTCGGCCTCGACCCGTCGTTGCAGCGCGGCCGGCGCCCCCACCAGTTCTCCGGCGGGCAGTGTCAGCGGATCTCCATCGCGCGTGCGGTGATCACCGATCCGAAGCTGATCATCTGCGACGAGCCGGTCTCGGCGCTCGACGTGTCGGTGCAGGCGCAGATCCTCAATCTGCTCGAGGACATGAAGACGCGCTACGGCCTGACGCTCATCTTCATCGCGCACGACCTCGCGGTCGTGAAGAACGTGAGCGACCGTGTCGTCGTCATGTATCTCGGCAAGGTCTGCGAGATCGGCCCGCCCGACGACATCTACAAGCAGCCCGCGCACCCGTACACCGCGGCGTTGCTGGCCGCGATTCCCGTGCCGGATCCCGATGTGCGCCCGGACCAGCGCCCGCAGGTCAGCGGCGAGATCCCATCACCGGTGGCGCCCCCGTCGGGATGCCGGTTCCGGACCCGCTGCCCGAAGGCGCAGGACAGGTGCGCGCAGGAAGAGCCGGTGGTCAAGGAGCTCCGGCCCGGCCAGTTCGTCGCGTGCCACTTCCCGCTCGCGCCCGGCGAGACGCTGCCGACACGCAACGGGCAGACCGCCTCAATGACGGGGTAGCCCGAGAATTCTCGTTGCCACGATGTTCTTGTTCACCTGTGTCGTGCCGCCCGCGATCGTGAGCGCCCGGCTGTAGACGCGGTCGCGTGCCCAGGGCCCGTGCAACGCGTCGGGGCCCAGGACGTCGGAGGCCGCCTCGGTGACGTGTTGTTCGAGCTCGCTCCAGAGCAGCTTCGCGATGCTGCCTTCCGGTCCCATGGCGCGGCCGTGCAACTCGGCGGAGATCGCCCGCTCGGAGATCAGCTTGAGCAGCTCGCCCTCCATGTAGACGCGTGCGAGGCGCTGGCGGAGCACGGGGTCGTCGACGGCGGTACGGCCGTCACCGAGCGGCGTCTGCTTGGCGGTGTCGATGAGCCGCCGGATCTTCGCCCGGCTGCCGAGGTGCAGCTTGGCGACGGTGCCACGCTCGTACGCGAGCGTCGTCATCGCGACGCGCCACCCTTCGTTCACCGGCCCCAACGTGTTCGCAACGGGCACGCGCACGTCGGTGAAGAAGATCTCGTTGAACTCCTTCTCGCCCGTGATCGTGACGAGCGGGCGTACCTCGACTCCTGGTGACGTCATGTCGACGAGCAGGCACGTGATGCCGCGATGCTTCGGAGCGCTCGTGTCGGTGCGGACGAGCAACTCGCACCAGTTGGCGAGGTGGCCGAGGGTGTTCCACGTCTTCTGGCCGTTCACGACCCAGTCGTCGCCGTCGCGTACGGCCGACGCACGGAGAGACGCGAGGTCGGAGCCGGCGTTCGGCTCCGAGAAGCCCTGGCACCAGATGTCGTCGCCCCGCAACATGCGCGGGAGCAACGTGCGTTTCTGGTCGTCGGTGCCGTGCTCGATGATGGCGGGAGCGATGTTGGAGAGGCCGAGCGGGTTGAGCGTGCCCGGCGCCCGCGCGCGGTGCATCTCCTCGGCATAGACCACTTGCTCCATCACACCCGCGCCGCGCCCACCCCACTCGTCGGGCCATGCGATCGCCGCGTACCGCGCATCCGCGAGCATGCGGTTCCAGCGGCGGAGTCGTTCGAGGTGCTCGCCGTCGAGCTCGAGGGAGCCGGCCAGGCCGTCCCCCCGGAGGTCGTCGGTCAGGTGCGCGTCGAGCCACTCCCGGAACTCCTTGCGGAACGCCTCGGCCTCGGCCGGATATCGGAAGTCCATGGTGCGGCGCAGCCTACGCGCGCCAGAGGTCCAATCAGATTGGACGCTCAGCCCGCGTGTGGCGGGCTACAGGTCCAGAGTCAGCCGATCCGTTGCCACACCGTGACGGCACTCCACCCAAAAGCATGGCGAACCTTCGTGAAACCCTCGGGCTGAAGCACGCCGGCCACCACCTCGAGACCGCGATCTTGCAATGGGCCACTGTTCTCTACGAACACGCGGTCCGCGTCCCGCACCCAGCTACGAATCTCGGCCGATGTCCCCTGCGTGACTGCCCAGAAACCGATGACGTGGAACCGTGGATCCCGATACACCGGCGCGAAGCCCACCTCGTGCTTTGGGGTCGGCACGAGGGTCACCGGCGTGGTCGCGCTCACGGCAAACGAGAAGGCGCTTGTGCTGGTGATGATGACGACGTCGTTGGGGCGGACGGAAGCCTCGACGTATCGCGTCGCGGACTGCGAACCGGGAAACGGAGCCCGGGGCGCGGGTTCATAGCCGATGAGCACTATGGCCGCTGCGGCTGCCACCGCGATCACGTCAAACGCGAGTCGCGGCGCGTCGCGCATCGCAATCAGATGCCGAATGCGGTGCGCGACGGCGGCGAGACCCAACGCCATCGAAGGAATGAGCCAAAGCGTGTGTCGGCCTCCGGCGGTGACTGGTGCGTTGGTGGGGCCGAACGGCAACTGGTGCAAGAAGCTGCCCACAAACGCGATCGCCACCAAGAGCAGGAGGTAGCGGGCGGCAATGGACTCCGATCGGCGATACCCCTTGGTCGCGGCCGCGACCAAGCCCGCGATCGCGAGGAGCCCGAAGAGGGTCAGCCAGCCGCCCGAACCGCCGGGATAAACCTGTGCAACGCGGCGGAGGTGCGTCACGGATTCCCGGGCAAGCGAGATCGGATTCCAAGAGAAGTTCATGTGGGCGTCGAAGCGGTCCTCCAAAACCTTCTCGAGCCCGGCCAGGTCCACCTTCTGCGACGCGATGTACAGGTACACGAGCTGTGCGATGGCCTGGACACCGACGGCGACGACTCGGATGACCCGGTCCGAAGTCGGATGCAGGACGAGCGCCACTCCTGCCCCGGCGACGGCCACCATGGTGTAAGCGCTGAACGTTCCTATCAGGACCGCGCACACGGTCCAGGTCACCGCGAGCGGCCATCGCCAGGTGCGCCGCGCGAGGGACGGAAGCGCGATCACCAGGAGGAGCACCCACACGGTGTCGAAGGTGTAGCCCTTCACTCGTCCCGAGTAGAGGATGTGAACTTGTGCGACGACGAGAGCGGCACTGACGACTGCGGCGATCGATCGCTCGTACCCGCACCTCCGGAGTGCCAGGAACAAGAGCGCGGGTGCGACAACGCCTGCAACGAGCGATGGGATGCCGAGATCGCGCAGCTGACCACCGCCGAGCCGGTGCACGATCATCAGCAGGCCGGTGAACCCCGGAGTGCCAGAACCGTCCGACATGATTGCTGTCAGTCGTCCGTGGATCGCGCCCGCGGCGACCCACGAATCGTCGAACCACACGCCATCGAACGGCAGGCTGCCCCGACGCGCGATGTAGGACGCGAGGACGAGCGCCATGATCGCCGCGACGTCGAACGCTCGTCGAACGCGCACCGGTAATCGGATCAGTGTCTTCGGCACCGACGCGACGCTTGCACGGAACCGTCGAAGAGATCCAGCGCCGACGGAGGATTGCTCAGTCTCTCGCCCGGCCGGCTACGCGTCCAAACAGATTGGACGCTCAGCCCGTGTGTGGCGGGCTACACGTCCAACCAGATTGGACGCTCAGCCCGTGTGTGGCGGGCTACGCGTCCAAACAGATTGGTCACTTGTCGTGCAGGCCGCCGCGGGCCAGCTGCTCGTCGAGCTCGCGTTGCCTGGCGACGTTCTCGGCGTGGAGCTCGTCGGTGGTGCGCACCCGTCCGTCGACCTTCAGCTCGCCCATGATGTGCACCTCGCCGAGCGTCTCGTGCATGTACCCGGGACCTTCCGCGGTCGGGATGAACCACCCGGTCGGACACATCGTCAGCACCTCGACGAACGTGAACCCCTCGCCGCGGAGCTGGGTCTCGAAAGCCCGCTTGAACATCTTGCGCGTTCGTGCGACCCCGCCCGCGTTGTGCACCGACCCGCGCGCCACGTACGCGGCACCTTGCAACTGGGCGATCAGGTCACCGATCAGTATCGGATAGCCGTGGTACTCGGCATCGCGCCCGTCGAGGGAGTTCTTGGTCCGCTGCCCGAGCACGCTGGTCGCGGTCATGTGGCCGCCCGTCTCACCGAACACGCCGTTGTTCAACAGGATGCACGTCAGGTTCTCGCCGCGCGCAGCCGTGTGAATCACCTCTTGCAGTCCTTCGTTCACCATGTCGCCGTCGCCTTGGAGGGTGAAGACGAGTGCGTCCGGCAGCATGCGCTTCACGCCGGTCGCGACCGACGGCGCACGTCCGTGCAACGCCTGGACGAGATCGATGTCCATCGTGCCGGAGAACGACGTGTAACAACCGATGCCCGCGACCGCGATCGACCGTTGCGCGACGTCGAGGTCCTCGATCGTCTCGAGGAACTGGCGGATGGCGAGCGGCTCGCCGCACCCCGGGCACATGTGGTGCTCCTGGGTGAGCAAGAGCGCGGGCTTCAGCTCTTCGACCTTGCGCGCCGGTACCGTCGGTGTGCTCGAGGTGTCGATGATGATCGGTGTGCCGGGTCCGCTCATGCCTGGTGCTCCTGGAGCTCGTACGAACAACTCTCGTATCCGGGGATCACCGGGAGGCCACGGTCCTCGTGCAACGCGAGGATGCGGTCGGCGATGACCTCGACGTCGAGTATCCGGCCGACGCCGAAGCCGGAGTGGTCGGTCGACACACCGCCGATGAACGTCACCGGCGCCAGCCCCGCGACGCCGATGCGCACGTCGTCGATCATCTGTCCGGCCGCGAGCTCGAAGCTGCCGACACGGCGGACCGAAGGGAGGCTCGCGGCATCCGCGACCGCCGCATAGGGGAACGGCCATAGCGTGATCGGCCGCACGTAGCCGATGCGGTGGCCGGTGGCTCGGAGCTGGGTGATCGCGTACTTGACGAACTTGGCGGGCGAACCGAACGCCACGACGACCGTCTCGGCGTCATCGAGGAAGCCGCTCTCGACCCGCACCTCTCGCTCCATGTACGGGATCTTCGTTGCGATGTACTGCGCCTTGCCCTCCTGGCCGAGCGCGCGCTGGCCGACCTTGCCGACGCCGAGCGACGTCACCGCGCCGCTGCGCCCGGTACCCGACCGCGAACCGTTCACGGCCCAGTCCTTGGCGGGGAGAACCGGGAACTCCATCGGCTCGATCGCGATCGCCTCCTGGGTGTGTGCGAGCAGGTAGTCGCCATAGACGAGCAACGGGTTGCGCCACTTGTCGGCGAGATGGAACGCGAGCTGCACGTGCTCGACACCTTCCCGCACGTCTTGCGGGGCGAGAACGATGTGCCGGTAGTCGCCGTGACCGCCACCACGCGTCGCCTGGAAGTAGTCCTGCTGGCCGCGCGCCATGTTGAAGATGACGAGGGGCAGCTCGGCAAGTGTCATCTCCGAGAAGGATTCCTGCATCAATGACAGGCCCTGTCCGGTCGAGCCCGTCGCGGCGCGGGCGCCGGTCGACAGCGCGCCCCAGGCCATGCCGACGGCCTCGAGCTCGGACTCGGCGTTGATGCACGCGCCGCCGGCGTCGGGCAGGAGGCGTGCGAAGTGCTCGAGCACCTCGGTGAACGGGGTCATCGGGTACCCGGCGAAGAAACGGCAGCCGGCCACGATCGCGGCACGTGCGAGTGCCTCTGACCCTTCCATCAGCACGCGTTCGGAGGTGGCGGTCGACGTCACGCCGGCACCTCCGTGATGACCGGCTGTTCGAAGCGGAACACCTCGAACACGAAGTCCGGGCAGACGAGCAGACAGGCAGCGCACCCCGTACATCCGGGATGGAGCTCGGGATATCGGTAGCCCATGTGATTCACCGGCGTCGACATGGCGAGCACGTTGGGCGGGCACGCCGGGATGCACAGCTCGCATCCCTTGCAGTGTTCGACATCGATGGTGACAGTGCCCCGGCTCTTGATCTTCGTGATCTCGACGCTCGGCTCGCGGACGCTCGGGTCAGACATTTGCGGTCTCCCATGCCGGGAAGTCGTTCGCGGGCAGCAGCTCGCCGCCTGTACGCAACGCTCGTTCGTTGGCTTCGATGTGCTGCGTTCGGTACGACGGGATCGACGCGCGCATCGCGGCGACGAGTGCGTCCATCGTGACGATGGCGGTCGTTGCGACGAACGCGCCGAGCATCACCATCGAGCCGCCCATGGCATTGCCAAGGTCGGCCGCCACCGTGGTCGCGGGCACGCGGTGCAGCGTGACGTCGTCGCGCACGGTGCTGGTGAACGTGGCGTCGTTCACGAGCACGAGACCACCCGGCCGCAGTTTGGCCTGGACGGGAGCCCAATAGTCGTCGTGCATCGCGATCGCCGACCAGGCTCGTGAGACGACAGGCGGTGCCGCGATCGGCGTATCCGCGATCACCACCGTGCTGTCGGTGTTACCGCCTCGCATCATGCCGCCGTAGAGACCGAGGAACATCACCTCGCGGCCCTCGAGCGTCGCGGCGCGTGCGAGTACCTGCGCGGCGAGCTGCACACCCTGCCCGCCGATGCCGGTGATCAACAGTTCACGTTCCATGGTGCGCGACTCCCGCGAGACAGAAACCGACGAGACGCTGCACCTCTTGTGGGTGCGGCCGCCGCCGGTGGGCAATGGCATCGTTCATGCGCGCGAGCACAAGGTCGCAGACAAACGAGGCGTCCTGATGCGTACCGCCGAGCGCGCGCACGCAGGGTGACAGCGTGTCGACCAGCTGGGTGCGCGACGCCGCGAGATCATCGGGAAAGCGATCGGCGAGGCGCGCACCGTTGAGGGCAAAGGGGCGTGTGGCATCAGCGGCGCGTGGGTCGCGCGCCTGCGCCATCACGCCCTCGATCCACCGGCGCAGTTGCTCTTTGGGTTCCCTCGTCGACGCGACGCGCCCCTCGAGGTACTCGACGAGCTGGCGGTGCCCGTCGGCGAGCACCGCGAGCAGGAGGGCATCCTTCGATGCGAAATGCCGGTAGAAGGCCTGGTTCGACAAGCCGGCGGTCTTGACGATGTCACGTACCGGCGGATCGATGTCGCCGCTCTCGCGCATGACCGAGAACGCGGCATCGATGAGCCGTCGCACCTCGGCCGCATAGGCGTCCCGCCGCACCGCGAGTGTGCGATCGGCTAGCGCCGCCTCGACCGGAACAACGTTCTGCACTTTGAGAACAGTATTCCGCCCAGGTGGTGGAGGTCAACCGCTCGTCAGGAGCCGCTCCACGATGAGCGGCCGCTGGACCTGGCCCGTGGCTGATGTGCGGGGGAGTGCATCGACGACGGCGACGCGGCGGGGCTGCTTGAACGGCGCGAGGCGGCCGTCGCAGAACGTGCGGAGCGCCGCCGCATCCGGCGCGACCGAGCCTGGGCGCGCGACGACGACCGCGGTGACGACCTCGCCCCACTGCGGATCCGGCAATCCGACGACCGCGACCTCGGCGATCGCGGGATGGGATGCGAGCACCTGCTCGATCTCGACCGGCGCCACGGTCTCACCGCCCGTTCGGATGACGTCGCGAGCGCGCCCGACGATCGAGAGATACCCGTCGTCGTCGAACGCGCCGAGATCGCCGGTGTGGTACCAGCCGTCGCGCAACGACGTTGCTGTTGCATCCGGATCGTCGAAGTACCCATCCATCAGAAACGGGCTGCGCATGCATACCTCGCCGGTCGGGTCGAGCCTCACCTCGACCCCGGGCTGGGCGACGCCGACGCTGCCCGGCTTGCGAAACAGATCGTCGTCGCTCAACTGCACGCCGGGACCGGCTTCGGTCGAGCCGTAGAACACGCGCGTCGCGGTGTGGGGCAGCGCGTCCTTGATCGCTCGGAGGAGCTCCGGCGGAGTTGCCGAGGTGCCGGTGTCGGCTTCCGACAGCGAAGACAGGTCGTAGCGGCCGACACCGTGCGCCAAGACGCGTGCCCACACCGCCGGGATGCAATAGAGGCGCGCGGCCCGGTGCCGTACGACGGTCTGCAAAAGGGTTTCGGCATCGGGCATACGGACGAAGTGGACCGGGCGACGCCCTTGCCATGCGCCCATTGCGATCGTCCAACCCGCCATGTGGAAGAGGGGGAACATGCAGACGGTGCCACCGCCGCCGGCGCTGCTGGTCGCACCCACGAACGTCCGCAACCAGTTTGCTCGATGCGACAACACGACCCCCTTGGGCCGTCCCGTGCTCCCACTGGTGAAGAAGATGACGTGCGGGTCGCGCTCGTCGACGTCGGTCGAAGGTGCCGGGCGCGCGTCGCCCTCGGGGACGGAGGCCGAGAACGGAATGCCGGCCGCGCGTGCGAGCTCGGCGCCCGCGTCGGTGTGGGACGTCCCGGCGAGCAGCAGCGTCGGTCGCGCATATTGCGCGACGGCAACGAGCTCCTCGACGGCAGATCGCGCGTTGAGAGGCGCGAACACGGCACCGATCTTGGCGAGCGCCGCGAACAATGGCACCGCCTCCAACGCCGTGTCGCTCCACCACAACACTCGATCGCCTCGCCCCACACCCATGGCGCGCAGGCCGCCGGCGAGGCGCTCGGCCCGGGCATCGAGCTCGCCGAAGGTGAGGACGTCGTCGTCGAGGGTCGCAGCAACGGCGGCCGGCGCAACGCGCGCCGCGTTCGCGAGCATCTCGCCGATCAACAGCACCGGCGCAGCATCGCGCGCTCCTGCGGGACTTGCTTCTCAACAATGATTGTTGATAGTGTCTCATTGTCATGAAGAGCAGCGCCCAGCTCACCGATCTGTTCCGCGAGCAGGGTTTCCGCGTCACGCCGCAACGTCAGGCGATCTTTCGCCTGCTCCAGGCCAACGACGCGCACCCGACCGTCGAGGCCCTGTTCGAGCGCGCCCGGGCCGAGATGCCGACGATCTCGTTGAAGACCGTGTACCAGACCGTCCACGATCTCGAGGCGCTCGGCGAGGTGCAGGTGCTCGACCTCGGTACCGGCAGCTTGCGCGTCGACCCGAACGTCGAAGACGATCATCACCATCTCGTATGCACGGGGTGCGGGCGTATACGCGATCTCCCGGTGGAGTTCACCGGGCTGCGCGTGCCGAATCGCTACCGCCGCGGGTTCACCGTCGACGACATCCAGGTGATCTTCCGTGGCCGTTGTGAGGAATGTGCCAAGGAGAACTGATGCCTCAAGGAGCCCACTGATGCCCGACCTCAACGGAAGCAAGACTCACGAGAACCTGAAGGAGGCGTTCGCGGGCGAAAGCCAGGCGAACCGCCGCTACCTCTATTTCGCACAGAAGGCCGACGTGGAGGGCTATCCCGACGTCGCCGCCCTGTTTCGCTCGGTCGCCGAGGGCGAGACCGGCCACGCGTTCGGCCACTTCGACTTCCTGGCCGAGGTCGGCGACCCGGTGACGGGCGTTGCGGTCGGGTCGACCGACGACAACCTCAAGTCGGCGATCGCCGGCGAAACCTACGAGTACACCGAGATGTACCCGGGGTTCGCGCGTACCGCTCGTGACGAGGGCTTCGAGGAAGTGGCGGAGTGGCTGGAGACGCTTGCCCGCGCCGAGAAGAGCCACGCCGGTCGGTTCCAAGCCGGCCTCGAGAACGTCACCTGACGTCACCCTCGCCGGATCACAGTCACAGCCCCGGGGGAAATCCCCGGGGCTGGTTTTCGCCCGCCCCGAGGATGAAATGGCGCCCGTACGAGGACGATCACCGATGAAGAAGCTCACTGTGGACGACATCCAGGACTTCCGCGAGTACGAACGCGAGCGTGACGAGTTCAGGCGCCGGATCATCGCGATGAAGCGCATCCGTCGGGTGCAGCTCGGCCCGATCATGACGATCGTCTTCGAGAACACCGAGACGATGCGTTGGCAAGTGCAGGAGATGGTGCGCGCCGAGCGCATGCTGCGTGACGAGCAGATCGCGCACGAGGTTGACACGTACAACCAGATCATCCCGGACGCCGGCGAGCTGTCGGGCACGCTGTTGCTCGAGCTCACGTCCGAGGTTGCATTGCGCGAATGGCTCCCGCGACTCGTCGGCGTCGAGCACCACGTGCGAATCGTGCTCCCCGACGGCAGCGACGTGCGGGGCGTTCCCTCCGAAGACGACGAATCCCGTCTCACGCGCCCCGACACGACTGCCGCGGTCCACTTCTTGAAGTTCGCCTTCACGTCCGCAGACATCGACATGTTCGCGAGCGGGCCCGTCCATGTCGTCGTCGACCATCAGGACTACGACCAAGATGTGGTACTCACGCAGGAGCAACACGCCGCGCTGCTCGGCGATCTGCGCGACGAGTCCTTGCCGTCTTAGCCTGCGCGAGTGCGCATCCGGATACGCCGCCTCGATCCCGACGTCAAGCTGCCGGTGCGCCACCATCGCGGCGATGCGGGCTACGACCTGTGCGCACGAGCCGAAGCGCGTCTCACGCCGGCCGGTGGACGCGCGCTCGTGCCGACCGGCATCGCGATCGCGATCCCCGAGGGATACGCGGGCTTCGTGCAACCGCGATCGGGCTTGGCGCTCCGCCACGGGGTGACGTGCCTGAACACCCCCGGCCTGATCGACGCGGGATACCGAGACGAGATCAGCGTGCTGCTCGTCAACCTGGATCCGCGGCTCGCATTCGACGTGCAGCCCGGCGACCGCATCGCCCAACTGGTGATCCAGCGGGTGCACGAAGTCGAGTGGGCCGAGGTGGAGTCGCTCGACGACACCGCACGTGGCACCGGTGGATGGGGCTCGACGGGTCGCCGCTGACGCCAACTAGGGTCGGCGCTCATGCACGAGAGGCGGTTCCGTTTCGGTGTCGCATGCAGCAAGGCGCGGTCGCGCAAGGAGTTCACCGAGCTCGCGCGCAAGATCGAGGCGCTCGGGTACTCGACGATGTTCGTGCCCGACCACTTCGTCGAGCACGACCTCGCGCCGACGATCGCTCTCGCCCACGCGGCCGCGGTCACCGAGCACTTGCGCGTCGGGACGTTCGTGCTCGGCAACGACTACAAGCACCCGGTCGTGTGTGCACGCGAGATGGCCTCGCTCGATCTGCTCTCGGACGGCCGGGTCGAGCTCGGTATTGGTGCGGGGTGGATGACCGCGGACTACGAGAAGGCGGGCATGACCCTCGACCGGCCGGGCGTGCGCATCTCGCGGCTGGCCGAATCGATCACGATCATCAAGGGCCTCTTCGCCGAGGGGCCGTTCACGTTCGACGGCGAGCACTACCACGTGACCGATCTCGACGGTCAGCCGAAGCCGGTACAACAGCCGGTGCCGTTCCTGATCGGTGGCGGCGCGCCGAAGATCCTCGGCTTGGCCGCGCGCGAGGCGCAGATCGTCGGCATCAACGCCAACCTGCGGTCCGGTGACGGCACCACTCCCGATACCGCGATGTCGATGACGCCGGCCGCGACCGACCAGAAGCTTGCCTGGGTCCGCGACGCGGCGGGCGATCGGTTCGACGATCTCGAGATCCAGTCCTTGGTCGGCTTCGTCTACATACGCGACGACGCATCGAAGGTGCTCGACGGCATCGCAAGCTCGTTCGGCATCACGCTCGACGAGGCGCGTCTCGCGCCGCCGTGCCTGGTGGGAACCGAAGACGACATCGTCGCGTCGCTCGAGGAGCGTCGCGACCGTTGGCAGTTCTCGTATCACGTCGTCGACGAACAGGCGGTGGATTCGTTCGCGCCGATCGTCGCCCGGCTGGCAGGAAAGTAGGTCAGTGATGAATCCGTTCCGATTCGGAGTACAGGTCTCGCAGGCCGCTTCGGCGGCGGCTTGGCGCGACAAGGCGCGCAAGCTCGAGGACCTGGGCTTCTCGACGCTGTTCATGCCCGACCACTTCGGCGAGGAGCTGGCGCCGCTGCCGGCGATTGCGATGGCCGCGGCGCACACGACGACGTTGCGCATCGGCTCACTGGTGTTCGACAACGACTACAAGCATCCGGCGATCCTCGCCAAGGAGGCGGCGACCATCGACCTGCTGTCCGACGGTCGGCTCGAGCTCGGTGTCGGCGCGGGTTGGATGCGCACCGACTACGACCAGCTGGGGCTGCCCTACGACCCGCCCGCGGTTCGTGTCGACCGTTTCGAAGAGGCCTTGCACGTCATCAAGCAATGCTTCGCGGGTGAGAAGTTCACTTACCACGGCGAGCACTATCGCATCAGCGACTACACATCGTTCCCGAAGCCTGTGCAACAGCCGCGCCCGCCGCTGCTCGTCGGTGGCGGCGGCAAGCGTGTGCTCTCCATCGCGGCGCGCGAGGCCGACATCGTCGGCATCAACCCCAACCTGCGCGCCGGCGCGATCGGACGCGAAGCGTCGCTCGACTCCCTGAGGGAGAAGACCGATCAGAAAGTGCAGTGGGTTCGGGATGCGGCGGGTCCGCGCTGGAACGACCTCGAGATCCAGATGCGCTTCTTCGTCACCAGCGTGCGTCCGGACCGTATGGCGATGGCCGAGGCGCTCGCTCCTGCATTCGGCGTGTCGCCCGAAGAAGCATTGGAGTCGGGCGCGGTGCTCGTCGGCACCGAGGACGAGATCAGCGAGCAGTTGCACCGCCGGCGCGAGGAGTGGGGCCTGTCGTACATCGTGGTCGGTGACGACAACGTCGACGAGTTCGCCCCGATCGTCGCCAAGCTGGCAGGCCAGTAGTTCTTGCGACGGCCGGCGACAATATTGTCGTCGTTGGTCGCAAGAACTCAGGACGCGAAACGATCGATGATCCAGCTGCGCACGCGGTCGCGCACTTCGTCCTTCGACTGCGTCAGCAGGTGCCCGGTGCCGGGGAGCAGCACGACCTCCCCGTGACCGGCGAGCATCTGGACGACGCCACTCGTCTCGGGCGGCAGGATCTCGTCCTCGGTACCGTGCAGCAACAGCAACGGCGTGTCGCCGAGCTCGGACGCGAGCTCGCAACCGGCGGACTGGGTCGCAAGACCGACGACGCCCGCGCAGTGCTCGCCGAGCACGACCCCGGCCTGCACGGCGACCGCGCCGCCGAACGAATGACCGATCACGACGAACCGGCGCGCGCCGGCGCGGCTCGCGAGATCGCACGCGGCCGCGACGTCGTGCACACAGCGCGAAAGGTCGTTCGGCTTGCGGTAGCCGACGCGTATGGTGCCGGCACCCTCGGGTGCGAGTTCCTGACCGAGCCAGTGATACAGGCCCTCGGCGGGACCGAGCAGGCTGCCCATTCCGCCGCCGCACGTCACGACGACGCTGCGCGCGTCGCGCGCGCCGTGCCACATCAACGTGAGCAGCCCGCGCAGGGTGTACACCTCGAGATGCGCGAGGCCAGGGGCGATCTCGACCTCTTCGACCGCGAGCGCTTCCAGCAGTTCGAGTGGCGAGCGGGGATCGTCCGGCACCGACGTCGCTCAGAGAAGTGACGCCAGGAGCAAGCGAGTGCGGTGGAGCTCCTCGCGGCTGCCGAAGTCGGCGGCCACGAAGTCGGTGACGCCCGTGTCGGCGAGTGCGAGCACCTGTTTCTCGACGGCCGCCTCGTCACCGACGATCGCAACGTCGCCCGGCCCGCCTGCCCCCTCGCGGTCGAGCATCGCGCGGTACGACGGCAAGAAGCCGTACACCTGCAGCTCGCGACCGGCGCGCTCGCGCGCTTTGTCGACGTCCTCGGTGACGCAGATGGGCAACGCGGCGAAGACCCGGGGTGCGGGTCGTCCGGCCCGCTCCGCCGCCGACGTGATCGTCGGCACGATGTGGGACGCGAGCGTCGCCGGGCCCGTCATCCACGTCACGGTGCCGTCGGCCATCGTGCCTGCGAGCTTCAGCATCTGTTCGCCGAGTGCCGCGATCACGACGGGCGGCGGAATGCGCGGCTCGACACCGAGCGTCGCCGCCGCGCTGATCGTCTCACCTTTGTACGAGATGTTTCCGTCGTGCAGCAGCGGCATGAGGACCGACAGGTATTCGCGCATGTGGCGCACCGGCTTGTCGAAGGACAACCCGAACATGTTCTCGATGACCATCTGGTGCGACAGCCCGATGCCGAGCACGAAGCGGCCGCCGCTCGCGATCTGCACGGTGAGCGCCTGTTGCGCCATCGTGATCGGGTGCCGCCCGTAGGTCGGTACCACGCCGGTCGACAGCTCGATCCGCGGCACTTCGCGGCCGACAACCGCGAGCACGCCCATGGCGTCCAAGGCGAAGATCTGCGGGATCACATACGACGCGAAGCCGCCGCTCTCGGCCAGCTTGGCGTCGGCAACGACGTCGTCGACGGTGCGCCCGGCCGTGTCGCCGCCAAAGATCCCGATGCGCATGAACGGCCCCCTTTGCCGCCGCGGAGGCTATCCGCGGACCCCTCCGGGCACGAGGCCGGCTTGTATAATGGCGGTCCACGCGGACGTGGCTCAGTTGGTAGAGCGCAACCTTGCCAAGGTTGAGGTCGCCGGTTCGAACCCGGTCGTCCGCTCCAAGAACACGCAGGTCAGCCCCGGTTCGTCCGGGGCTGCATCGCGTCAGGAGCCCGCCTGTACCCCACGAGGTGCCGAACAGCGCGTCGCCGAGCATCTCGTCGGTGCGTTCTGACGCCGAGCGGAACTTGTGCGAGTACACATCGAGCGTGACGCTCGGACGCGCGTGACGAAGTTTCTCGGAAACCTCGAGCGGTGATGCGCCGCCGTCGATGAGCAGACTCGCGGTGAAACGCCGGACGTCGTGGAAGTGCACCTCGGCGGGAAGGCCGACGGCCGCGAGTGCTGGTTGCCAGACGTTCCGACGGAAATTCGAGCGGCGTAGGTATCCACCATTGGCAACGGTGAACACCAGGCCGTCACGGTCGAGCGCACCGCGGCCGGCGCGCGAGCCGTACTCGTCGAGATGCGCAGCGAGCACGGCCAACAGCCCGGCCGGGAAGCTCACGCGGCCGCGGGATTTTGCGGTCTTGGGTAGTCCGAAACTGAACTTGCCACTCGACTCGAAGAGCGTTTCAGCTACGTCGATCTCTCGACGGAGCATGTCGATGCGGCAGACGCGCAAGCCCACGAGCTCGCCCCACCGAAGGCCGGTCGCGGCCGCGCTCAGGATCAGCGCGCGATATCGGCCCGGCACGGCATCGGCGATGGCACCTACATGCTCCGGTTCGAGAGCGAACCGTTCGCTACGAACAATCGACGGCAGTTTGATCTTGCGGCACGGTGATGCCGTGATGAGACCATCCTCGATTGCTTCGTCGAACACGCGCGCGCACGGCCGGAAGATCTTGTGCACCGTCGCCGCCGCGAGCCCTTCAGTTATAAGCGCGTCGACCCACGCCTTCACTTCGAGCCGGTCGACATGACTGATCGGCCGTTCTCCGAACGCAGGAATAAGCCGCGTTCGTAGGATCATCTCGTCGCGCTCCTTGGTGTTGGCGCGTCGGTCGCGTGGCGCCCGTTCCACCAGCGCGGCGTACTCCGCGAACAGCACTCGGCCACGATCGGGACTGACATAGTTTCTGTCCCGGACCTCTCCTTGGCGCGCCTGTAGTTCCGCCTTCGCTCTCGCATAACTCAGGTACGTTTCGGTGCGACGTACGCCATCCTGATCGCGGAAGCGAATCTGACAGCCCGGTCGACCGCCACGCGCCTCGCGAAGTCCGGGTGGGTAATTGCGTTTCCGTGTCATCGGTTTGCTTCCTCCAACCTGGCGCGTCGTTCGGATGTGAGCGTGTAGCCGCCTCGTCGACCCTGTCCCGGCCGTGCGAGCCATCCCTCGCGCGCTGCGGCCTGCTTTAGATCGCGAATCTTCTCCGGCGTGTCGTAACCCTCCATGGCACAGTCGCGCATGCGCTCGCGCTGCACCGAGGTGCGATGCCTCTTCACAGCACGATCGAGGCTGATGGCGAACTCGCGCGCCGCAACAACGTCTGCGGCAGCTCGCAAGAGCCTCGACGAGGTCATCGACGACCTTACCGACGAGATCACGCGAACACGGCGACAGGCCGGGCTCGCGGACGAGTGAAGACGCGCGCAACGGCCGCCGACCCCGAAGCCTGACGGCCGTTCACATGTTCATGAACCGCTCGCAGGGCTCGTCATCGTCCCAAACGCCGATCTCATCCCTTTCAACCGCTCGCGTCCTGGCGTACACGTCGGCCGCGATCATCCGGACCGTCACGCACGCATGATGCGCGCTCTGGTGTGTTATTGCGAGTCGCTAACCAGCCTCTGGCGACTCTTGGAAGCACTTCATGACACGACCAACGTGCGGGACGCGATGGACGAGTCGGCGAATCACACACCGGACCGACAAGAAGAGCGCAGCAGACATCACGACGGTTACCGCGATGGTGACGACAGCATCACGGGTGACGTCCAGCAGATTCGGCCTCAGAACTTCGATGGACCTAAGTATGGAGGCGTGCGCGCCGGCGGAGTCCGCGCCCCTCTCGACTCAACTGGGAACTCGCGAATTTCGCGGTGCGATTTGACCCGCAGTAGTTGCAGCCGGTCAGCGACCAGATCGGCAGCTCTGTACCTGGTTACAACTCGATGAGATAGCCGTCCGGATCGGCGACGTAAGCAAAGACGCCGCCCGCGCTGCGCTCGCCCCGTTCGACGAGTCGACCACCCGCTCCCTCGACCACCTCGATTGCCGCATCCAACTGCGCCCGGTCCTTCAGCCGAAACCCGAAGTGACCCACACCTCCCGACTGCCCAGCAATCGCGTGTTGTGCTGGGTCGGCGTTCAGCGTGATCGTGTCGCGCGAACCAGGTGTGCGAACGAACACCATGTGCGGACCGTCGCGGAACATTTCTTCGACGCCGAACACGGTCCGGTAAAAAGCAAGCGAGCGGTCAAGATCGCGAACGGTGAGATGGATGTGAGTGAGGCCCTCCGTCTCGATCACGGCACGCATAATGCCCGCTCTGGCGTGTTATTGCGAGCCGCTATCCCGCCTGAACGCCGCAGTAGTTGCAGCCGGCGAGCGTCCAGACCCAGCAGCGCACCCGGTCGCCTTCGTGCCGTAGCTCGCGTCCCCGGCATCCGTCTTCGTCTTCGTCTTAGTCGAACGTGCAGCCGGCGATCGTGCCGTCGGCGTGAACGATCAGGCCGCCGGGAGTGGTCATGAAAGCCGACGGTAGTCCGACGCCGCCCGCGCTATGGCGTAGGAGAGGAGGAGACGTCCGGACTGAGTTTGAACCCGCAAGCGTTGCCGACGAGGTCGCTCGCGTTGCCTAATGCGATGGTGCCCTCGAATGCCTGGGCGGTGCTCAGGCGCATGTACTCACCTGCGGAAGGTGCGGCCGCGACCTCTATGCGGCCGGCGGCGACCTTCATGCGTACGGTCTTGAGTTCGGTGGCGACGGGCGGGGGAACATGTGGGATGACCGCGCGCAACGTCAACTCGAATGCTGCGAGCAACTGTGCGTGCTGTGCTGCTTCGGTTCGCCACTCGCCAGTTTGGCCGCGGAGCACGTTCAGGAATGCCCGGCCCGCGGCCTCAGCCTTGTCGTGCACTTCCCGCAGGTACGGACACGCCGTCGCAGCCACCGGAATGGGCGTGAAGTGCTTGTCCCCCGGAAAAGAGACGTTGTCGCCCATCGAGTGGAGCGAACCCACAATCACGATGCACGCCATAACCAAGAGGAGGACGAACGCACCAAGCCCGCTAAGAATGAACATCATCGACGCCCGCGCACGTCTGGCGCCTTCGTCACTCCGCGGCTCCGACACATGCGTCATCTCTGGTAGTAGACGTCCCGCAGGGGCAGAGAGGTTACCCGCTCGGTCATAAATTGTTCAGACGCTCGACCGTCGGTCTGATCGATGTCTCGCGCCGAACGACCAGCGGGGCCGTTGCCTAGCGCCGATGCCGCTGTGAGGCGTGGGCGTTACGCCAATCCACCGTCTTTAGCTTCAGCCAGTCGCTCGAACGTTCGCCGGGCCGGTACGGCGAGTCGACGCGTTTCGCGACGATGCCTTCGACGTCATGTTCCGCGCACACCCTCAGTACGTAGCCGACCGAACCATGCAACTGGCGCACTCCACACCAGGCCGCGCCGTCGAGCTCGAGGTCGTCGAGTGGCGCTCGCCGCGTCGCGTACGGCTGGTCGAACACGGGCCCAACGAACGTGAGGACGTCGAACGCGGCGAAGGTCAGCGAGCAGCAATCCAGCAAACTCCCACCATTTCTTGGCAGCACCGCACGCGACCCGATCGACGGCGACCGCGCGAGCAGCGCCGCCTTCGATGCTTGGAGCAAGCTGCGCCGATGCTGTCACGAAGAGACCGTCAGCGGTGTGGTATCTCCCGACAGATGACCACGGCCAACCGCGGTGACGGATCGGGGGAGAGCGTGCTCAAGAGACGTGTGTGGAGAATCACTGCGGCCGCCGCGACGGGGGTCGCCCTACTCCTGGCACCCACGACTGCGTCGGCGACGACCGCCGGAGTGCGGGGATCGCTCCGGCGTGGTGTGGTCAGCCACTACTCGAACCCTCGCAAGATCACAGTGTCCGGGTCGAGCATCAAGTTCCGGAAGACCGATGGGCCAACAATCGATCTGCGTTGGGAGCGGTGCTCGAACCGATCCGTTCACGGCGCATGGGTACGATTCAGGAACGCGGATCCGACACCGCGTATCACGATCGGTACCAACTTCCGAGCCGGGACAGTCTTCTGTCTTGCGGCCTGGGATCACGGGAGCAACGCGACCGATACCTTCAGTGGTGCACTCGATTGGAACGTTCGCTGACGAGGGATGTCGCCGGTTCGAACGCGGACGAGATGCCGACTACGGCGCGGTCGTCACCCGTTCCGCCTCTGCCTCGCCGGCGAGGCTTTGCATGAGGCTGGGGCCGGCATGCGCCACTGCCGCGAGCATCGCGGCTTGAAGCGCCTCCGCCCAGTGCCGGGCACGTTCGAGCAGACGGAACTCGTATCCATCGATCCCGACGTCGTCACCCATGTGCCCGACGAACTCCCACAAGATACGTATGGTCTCCTCGGTCTCATCGACAGAGAGCCGCACTGGAAACGTCATGTTGTCATGGATGGCAAGCAGGCGTGTACGCAAGGTCTCGGTCAACGAGCCGCTGCTGTAGTGCAACAGACCTTGCGACTTTCTCGATTCATCAGGGGCCATCGCTTACCTCCGTGGTTCTCTTCCCTCTCGTGCAAAGATTGACTCGGCCAAGCAGGAAGAAGCGCGGCGCGCACCCACCGACCCACGCGGACGGCCATCCAGTGCATGGCTTACGGCTGCCAAGTCATTGACCGTACGCTCAGGACATCGAAGCGTCAACGGTGAAGACCCGATGCAGTAGGGGTTGGATCGATGCGTCACATCGAGGGTCTTTTCGCGTCGACGATCGCGTCAGATCGCTTGTACGACGCAATAACCGTTGCGCGCCGAAAGACTTCGGCGACCCCTCTTTCGCAGCGCGCGGACGTCTTGTCCCGGGTGCAATCGATTGATTCTGGATTGTGGCTGAGCCGCATGGGTGCGCGAGACGGATCGTCTGTGGCGGCCGAGCCGGAGTGTGAGGACGCCTCATGCGAGCGTGTCGACTGGTTGTGGTGATTGCAATCGCGCGGTGTGTGCGAGTTGCGATTGGTTGCAATGGGCGGCAAAGGCGTGGTGAAAGCCCCGCCGACGCGTTTCGACATCAATGTGCTGCATCGGCCGCGGGTCACGAGCCCCGAGGGCGTCAGCGCGGCTGATCGCTTCCTTCCGGCTCGCGCTGAGGGCCCGGTGGCGGTCCGTGCTGCTGCGCCGGGACGTCCGGGCCGAGTCGCTCGTACAAACGATCGAGCGGGTCGTACTTCTGTAGCTGGGTTGGAAGGAAGAGGTGGACGGCCAGCGCCACGACCAGGATGCCGATGGGCCACAGCCACGCGGTTTCGGAGACCGCACGGCGAAACGTGAACGTCAGCGATTCCTCGTTGGTGCGCGCGGGACCTGACCCGGCACCTTCTTTCAGGTCAATACCGTAGGAGGGTCATTCCGGCCCGTCAACCTCGCGAAAGCGATATCAGTCGCTCGAAGAATGGTGCGCGATTGCCGAAAGCCCGGACAGGGTCGCGCGTGTCCCGACGTGTAGATATCGCCGATCCACGCATGTCATCTACAGGTGAACAACGTCGAGACAACGTACGTTGAACAACGTGTTCGGTGTTGCCGTCAGCGCGCGTCGTACGGCAGCGGACGGCTCAACTGAAGCGCGCTCGCTCGTCGCTCGGGTGTCCAGTCGATCTCCGCAACCGGACCGAGCTGAAATCGAACGAGAGTCTCCGTCTGAGCAAGGGACCAGTCTCGGAGCTCGTGCCGGTCGGCGCGCTCTTGGTTCGGAACGTTGGAGAGCACCTGCCGGTGGGATTGCTCTACTTCCTCGAGGATCTCGTCTTTGAGGCTTTCCCACCCGAACATCACGGCGACGAACGCGACGAATATCAGCAATCCGAAGGTGATGGCCGTCGTAGCGGGGGACCCGGCAGCGTAAAGGCCGATGGTAAAGAGCGCGACCGCGAGCGCGATCGTCAAAATGCTCCGCCGCAACATGTTTCCCCGCTTCGAATATCAGTAATTTCTGTCGATTGCACGTTTAGACCGACGCGCGGTAGGAGTCAAGGATTGGTAGGTCGCGCGTCTGCCCAGCGAGCTGTCGCGACCCCGCTGAGTCATTGTCGACCTTCATATGTCGCCCGTTGACCGCGGTGCGCGACTCGGTGAAGTGTCGCTGCTCAGCGCCAACAAAGCTGCTGCAGTCCGCAGCATTTGAATGAATGCAGGAATCAGAGATTGTCGGCCGAGCCGAGCGTGCCGTCGCAGGCGCGTGTCTCGCCTTTGACCGCCCCTCGGCCAAGAGGAGAGGCGAGCTCAAGCCAGGGCTTCGGAGAGAAGCGCGCCGAGCGCTGCGCCCAGCTCCCAGCACGCGTCGATGTCCGTGCGGGTCGGCTCGCCCACCACCGAGACGGGGTGCTGGGCGGCGCGCCAGTGCAACCCGGTAGTGATGACCTCGACCGCGTGCACGGCACCGGCGGTGTCGTTGTTCCCATGAACGTAGAGCCCGTAGGGCCGGCCCCTCGTCGCGTCGAGACACGGGTAGTAGATCTGGTCGAAGAAATGCTTGAGCGCTCCGGAGATATAGCCGAGATTCGCCGGCGTACCGAGGATGAAGCCGTCTGCGCCGAGCACGTCGACCGCCGTGGTGACGAGTGCGGGGCGGGTCAGCACATCCACGCCGCTGATGCGGGCGTCGGTCGCACCGGCGCGCACGGCCTCGAACATCGTGTGCATCGCGGGGGAAGGAGTGTGGTGGACGATCAGGAGCGTCGGCATCCGCGGTGAGTCTGCCGTGCCGCGCCTGCGAGCGTGTGTTGAACTAGGAGCCGGCGCCCTTCGCGCCCTTCGCCCCTGCCTTCGGGTGCCACTCGTTGACACGCTTGGTGATGCGAGCCGGGGCCCGCGCTTCGAGCTTGGCGGCGCGTTCGGCGCTGATCTTGCCGGCGGTCTTGGCGGCTTCGATCTTCTGCGTGGCCGCTTGGACGAGCGCGTCGACCACGTGCTGTGGGTCGACGTTGTGTTCGGTCGCCACCTCGGCGATCGTCTTGCCCGCCCGCACCTCCTTGGCCAAATCCTTTGGTGCGATCCCGATCGCGTCAGCCGCGACCTTGACGCCCCCACGCGCGATCTTGCGAACGTCGGCACGGCGCTTGGCGTTCTTCCCCGCGTGCTTGTTGTTCACGAGCTTGCCGGCGGCCTCGGGCAAGCGCTCCTCGAGCTTGGCGGCGCGTTCGGCGGTGATCTTGCCGGCGGTCTTGGCGGCTTCGATCTTCTGGGTGGCGGCCTGGACGAGCGCGTCGACCACGTGCTGGGGGTCGACGTTGTGCGCGGTCGCCACCTCGGCGAGCGTCTTGCCCGCCCGGAGCTCCTTGACGAGATCGCTCTTGTCGATGCCGATGGTGTCCGCGGCGACCTCGAGCGCCTTGCGGACGGTGACGGCACGGCGATGGGCTCGGCGTGCCGAGCGGTTCCCGTCCGCCGGGCTGGCGGCCGCGGCGCTCGGCTTGGAGGCGTTGCCGCCGCCGCCGGTCGCGCCGGCGATCGAGACGCCGGCGGTGCCGAGCACGGCCGCAGTGGTGGCGGTGGCGATGATCTGGGTGAGTTTCATGTGCACAGCATCGCCCCTCTTTGTGAGGGCTTCGTGAGGCCGCGACCAGGCGCGCGTCAGCGTCCCCGGGGCCGAACCGACCGCCCGACTATTGTGACGGGCTCGACCGGGGCGGTTAGCTCAGTTGGCTAGAGCGCATCCTTGACGCGGATGAGGTCAGGCGTTCGAGTCGCCTACCGCCCACAGGTGGCCCCCGGCCCGGGTTTCCCGCCGGGGGCCACTTTTCGGTTGCAGGCGCATCGCTCGCTCAGGCGATAACGTTGCTACATGGTGAATCAGTAACGCTCGCTCCGGGCGACATTCGAAGCCTTGCACCGTCCTGGGATCGCTCGCTTCGCGCGCAGAACAGAAGCCCCCACACGCGTGCCTCGTACGGCGAGAGCGTCCGGCAACTGTGCGACTTTCTCGCGACTCACGGCATGGACACAGTGCGTGGTACGCGCGCGTCCTCGTTACCGGTTGCACGCGTGGAGCTCTCCCGCGCCGATTTGTTGACCTGGACCTGACGTCGCGGTAACGGGCGGTCAGACCTATATCGCGGCCCGGCAAGTACCACGGAACTCTCAGTAATCGCGCTCTCTCGATTCGACGGACTGCTTGATCCGTTCAAGTGTGCGTTGCATGCCTTTGACCATGCTTGTCGGCCGACGCAACAACCCTTCGTACATGAACGTCCTGGCGCCGCGCTACGACGTGTACTCGTAGGACTCGGTGACCACGGTCCCCGAACCGCTCGGCTGGAGCCGATAGCGCCACGTCGTACAACCCTCGGTGACGAACTCAAACACTTGACCGGGCAGGCAGGCCGTCACCTCAGACGTCGTCGTCCACTGCTTCAAGCTGACTCCGAACACGGCGACGCGGTTACCGCCTTCGACCTTGGCGCCCACCGCGGGGCCTGTGGCACCACCGACCCATCGCGTCGCGACCATTCGGGACTCCACTCACCCATGCGTGTCACGTCGGAGAGGACAGCGAACACCATCGCGGGGTCCCGGTTGATCTCGACGCTCGCCGAACCTTGAACCATCATGCACCTCACCAGCAGCAACCAGGCGCGCCCGCCTTCGCACCTTAATGACAGGCGTGGCTTAAAACGGTGTCACCAGGCGGACGATGTGTGTGCGCGATCGCGAGTGCACCGGGACGTTGGCCCAACGCGGCGTGCCGCCAGGTCGACCTTGTCGTCGAGACTCGAGCGCGTGCTCACCGAGGACGGCGTGCTGACCGTTGGCTCGAAGGTCAGCAGCGCGTCTCGGGTCTTGTGGCCGAGGTACGGCAAGGCCGGCTGGTGTCCTCGCCAAGTTGTTGGGTGATTTGGAATTGCCGAGCGAGGAGCAGGCGCGCGCCGCGACTTGGCGGTCAGCGCAAGCCAAGCGGCCGCCGATTCTCGGTGGAGCCGTGAGCGGGAGCTGGACACGCTGCGGGCACGTATTTTGGCGAACGAGACGGACGATGACGCGGATACGGGAACATGACAGTGACGACCGCGATGCGGTCACGCCGCGGGCGCGCGAATACGCGGAACGGCTGGTCGCGTGCGATGAGTTTCCATGGGTCGAGCCGTTCTCGGCGAGGGCGGACGCGATCGACCGCGGTGAGCCGCTCACAGTCGCATCATGGGAAATCGCCCGCCTCGTCCCCGGCATCCGCGCCCTACCGCACCCGTACTACAGCTCGTTGTGCGCGCGTGGAACCTTCCGGTCCCGGCCGACGAGTCGTCGAGCGATCGGGTGTACCGCCGCTTCGCACAGGACCACATCGGCGACCACCTCGGCGACCTGCCGAAGGTCGTGGTTGCGCGCTTGGGGCGCACGTTCGGGTTCTTCCGCCCGAGCGAGCAGCTGGAGCTCGACCGCGTCGACATCGGGCGCGAGATCCCCGCATCGACCGCAGGACCCTCTTCAACGTGCTCGCGCCCGCGGCGGTCGTCGGCGACACCGAGCACCTTCGCGCGCGCGTCGCCGGTCGAGCCCCACGGCGAAGAGTCGAGGTCGTCGAACTTCTTGATGTCCCAACCCTCGAGCGAGAACGTGCTCATGGCTCCTCCACCATCGGCGCCGCACGACACACCCCGGATCTAGAATTCCGGGCCTCATGGCCGCCGAGTCGTCCCTGCGCCCGCGCGCCGCGGTGCGAGCCCAGTCGCTGACGTGGCTGCTCTTCGCGCTGCCGCTCGTCGTGCTGGCCGTCGGGTCGTGGCGCTACCGGTGGATGTCAGACGACGGGTTCATCAACCTGCGCGTCGTCCGCCAGATCCAAGACGGCCACGGTCCCGTGTTCAACGCCGGTGAACGCGTCGAGGCCTCCACGAGCCCGCTGTGGGTCGCGGTCCTCACCGTCGCCGATTGGGTCCTGCCGTTCTCCCTTGAGTGGATCGCAGTGATCCTCGGCATCGTGATGACGATCGCGGGTGCCGCGTTCGTCATGTGGGGCGCGACGCAGCTGTTCCCCGACCGCGACGGCGACGCGATCGTCGTGCCGACGGGGATCTGGGTGCTCGCCGCGTTCGCCGCGCAGTGGAAGTTCGCGTCGAGCGGGCTCGAGAACGGCTTGTTCGCGTTGTGGTTCAGTGTGTCGTTCGCGTTCCTCGCGCGCTGGACGCGCGGCCGAGCCGATGCGCCGCCGTTGTGGCTCGCGACGGTCGTCGGGCTCGGGCCGCTGATACGCCCCGACCTCGCTGTGCTCGCCGGCCTGCTGCTGCTCGCGGTCGTGCTCACGATGCCCGACTGGGGAACGCGACTGCGTTTCCTCGCAGCCGCGGCAGTGATCCCGGTCGCGTACGAGATCTTCCGCATGGGCTACTACGGCCTGCTCGTGCCGAACACCGCGCTGGCGAAGGAGGCATCGCAGTCGTGGGGGTCGAAGGGATGGGAGTACGTCTGGGACTCCGGTGAGGAGTACTGGTTGTGGCTGCCGCTGGCCGCGCTGGTCGTCGGCGGGTACGTACCGATGATCCGCGCCTATCGGGCCGCGCGCGATCGACGGCGATTGCTGCTCGTCGGCGCGTGCTTCGTCGGCGGCGCCGCCCAGATCGTGTACGCCGCACGGGTCGGCGGCGGCGTCCGCATGGTGCTCCCCGCCCTGACCGCGATCATTGCGCCCGTCGCGGTCACCCGAGTCGACCGTTCGATCCTCCGCGCCCTCGCCACCGCCGTGATTCTCGTCTGGGCGGTCGTGTGCGCCGGGTTCGTCCGTTCGATCCACGATCGGCCGTTCTCGTTCGTGGGCGTGCCGCTCAATGCGATCACGCTCGAAGACCACGGTTGGCAGCGCGACGGACCGGCACGCGCCTGGGTGCGCGGCGAGGGCGTGTACTGGGGCCAACAGCTCGTCGACGCGCCCCGCCACCCCGGTTTGCCGCCAACCGTCGTCGCGAGCTTCGGCGTCGGGCTCAGCTCGTACGCGATCGGCACCGACGTGTACGTGCTCGATATGCTCGGTCTCGGCGACGCGTTCACGTCGCATCTGACGCTCGCGCGGCGCGGCGTCGCACCCGGCCACGAGAAGCCGTTGCCGAGGCCGTGGGTCGCGGCGCGCCTGTTCGCCGACAACGCGCAAGTCGGTGAAGCGGATTTGCCCTTGCCGCCCATCTTCACCGCGCGCCCACTCGACAACCCGCGCGACCCGTTCGCCACCCGCGTCGCGGATGCTCGCGAAGCATTGCAATGCGGCGAGCTGCGCGCGCTGCTCGGCCGCTCCAGCCGGCCGATGTCCCTCGGCCGCTTCATCGGAAACGTGTGGCACGCGCCGTGGGACACGCGCGAGCGCATCCCGCCCGAACCGGCCGACGCAGTCGCCAAGTACTGCCGCTGAGTCAGCCCGACGCGCGCGCGATCGCGCGGACCGGATCCGCGCTCCCCGTTCGTCACCCACGACCCGTCGGGCACGGGCGACGGCTCGACGCTGTACGCGGCCTGCGCGTTGCTGCCAAGGATGCGCTCCTTCGTCTCGGCGGTCAGCGCCGGATACCCGTACTCGTCCTGCATGGCCTCGGGGATCGTGAACGCGCGGAACGCGTAGATCAGCGGCTGCAGCGGTACTTCGAAGGGACGAGTTCGGACATCGCGAACACCGCCATCGCCCAAGTGGAATTCGCCGCACTCGCCTTCCCGCGCAAGCAATCGGGCGGGTCGGCGACCTTGAGCGACATCTGGGAAAGCTTCAGGACACACTTCGACGAATGGCAAACCATCCTGGTCGACCGGCTCGAGGTCCAAACGCGAGCAGACCTCTACTTTGCACACCCGCTTGATCGTGTCCACCAGGGACCCGCATCGCGAAAACCGCGTGGACGTTCCTCGTCAACGGCAAGCTCGGTCACGCGCGCCAGATTGCCCGTTCTAGAGCGAGCTCGCACGCTCGTAGGTGCCGCCGACGTGTCCCCAGCGCCGATGCCGCTGTGATGCGTGCGCGGTACGCCAATCTGCGGTCTTCAGCTTCAGCCAGTCGCTCGAGCGTTCACCCGGCCGGTAGGGAGAGTCGACGCGCTTGGCGACGATGCCTTCGACGTCATGCTCCGCACACGCCCCGAGTACGTCGGCGACTGTGCCATGTAACTGGCGCACTGCACACCAGGCCGTGCCGTCGAGCTCGAGGTCGTCGAGCAGCGCTCGCCGTTTCGCGTACGGCTGGTCGATGACGGGCCCAACGAACGTGAGGACGTCGAAGGCGACGAAGGTCAGCGGCACGCGTCGGCGGCGCGCTGCGACACCAGACAGCAGGCTATAGAAATCGCTCGCGCGGCCCTGGCCCGCGACCAACTCACCGTCGAGCACGACGGGAACGTCGTCAACGACGTCGGCGAGTTCTGCAAGCTCAGGCAGGCGCTCGGTCAGGTCGTGGCCGCGTCGTGTCCATACGCGGACGTTGCCGTCGATCGCGACGATGACTCGCCAACCATCGAACTTCGGCTCCATGACCCACCGGCCGGCGAGCGACCGGGCCGCGCTGGTCGAGGCGAGCATCGGTCGGAACGGCATTCCCACAGTCGGCATCGTGCCAGATTGCGAGGTCGGGCCGCCCGAGGGAGGCGTTGCACCGGCAGGAGCCCCGAACGGCTCGGCCGAAAACACGGGATGAGTCGTCTCAACTCAACTCGGCGGTTTCGGGAGCGGTTTGCCGTCGTCGCCGTGCCGGACGCTCTATCGGCCCAAGGGCCCCGAATCGGGGATTCTGCTACCGGATGTTCTACGACGGCCGAACACTTCGTCATGAGCGCCTACACCCGACCGTGCGAGGTGCGCGCCGGTGACGCCGACTTCACCGTCGGCAACGCGCAACTCGTGGCAGGCAGCGGCGCGACGTCCTGGAAGGGACGGTCAAGTCCCCCCACGTCGATTGGTATGGCGTGCTCATCCACCAGCAGAAGGTCAGCGTTCGCCTCCCCTCCGGCCAAACGGATGAGGCGATGGTCGTCCGCTATAGCGCTGCTACGACGACTGCTCACCTGAAGGGCACCGGCCCTGTCTTTTGGTGAGCCGAGGGCCGCGCGTCTGGCGCCGTGGTACGGCGAGTGCGTGACGTAACTCGGTCACGCCGGAGTAGTTGCAACCGGCGGGTGAGACACGATGCACGGAGCCGGGGTTCATCGCGCAGCTCGGACCGCGGCAGCCGTCCGTCGTCGTAGTCGGTGCAGCCGGGACCGTACCTTCGGCATGCACCATCAGCGGAGCACGCCACCGCGCACTGTGGGCGTTCGACGGCGGGTAGGTGACCTGACGATCCGACCGTGACCGGGTGAGACCGTCGGCGGCTATTCGATGGTCAGCCGATGGTTGCGGTGCCGCCGCTGACGGTCATGTTGAGGGAGGCGGTGATGAGTGATTTGACGGCGAGGCTGCCGCTGCCGACGAGACTGACTTGTGCGGCGGGGGCGTAGATGAGGCCGTTGTAGCCGTTGACGGTGCCGCTTCCGGTGAGGGTCATCGCGTTCGCGTTGGTGCGGTTCTGGTAGACGAGGATGTTGGCGTAGGTGCCGGTGGTCATGGGTGTGAGTGAGATGCTGCCGCTGCCGGTGAGACTGAGGGGACCGCCAGCGATGTAGAAGAACACGCCGCCGGCGGCGCTGGTGAGCGTGACGCTTCCGGTGATCGAGAGGCCGTTTTGGAAGATGTAGACGCCGCTGGCGAACGCGCAGGAGATGCCGGTCCCGACGAGGTTGAGCGTCGCCGCGTACACGCCGGGGAGCGCGTTCCCGCCGGCACATCCGGACCGGGCCGGGAGTCCCGACGTTGACGGTGCGGCGAGTCCTTTGTACGGGTCGTCCGGTGCTTGGGTGATCTGGGTGTAGTTCGATGGACAGAAGATGTTGTCGCAGACGCCGAGCCCCTTGATCGCGGCGGCGCCGGTGATCGTCCCGCCGACGTTTTGTACTTCGTTGCCAGAACTGGAGTTGACGATGACCGTGCCACTGTTGTTGATCTGGAGGGTGCCGTTTCCGGTGATCTGCAATCCGGTGCCGGTCGTGTTCAAGGTCAGTAACGGGAACGGACCGGCGGGAGGCGCCGTCGGCGCAGATCCGAGCGCGGGGACCTTCCGGAATGCTGCGCTCAGGGTGTAGGTGTATGGCGAGGTCTCCGAGGTGTCCTGGCTCTCGGTGACGCTGATCGTGATGGTCGTCGGGGTGCCGGTGCAGTTCGCGGTCGGGTTACAGGT
>JBBRXX010000047.1:0-35987 GCA_038238245.1 Acidimicrobiia bacterium | reverse complement strand
CAAGGCGCAGGTATACCGGGGATATTGGCGCGTGGGCGGCGACCGGCTCACGTCATGGCCGTCCACGCCGTCGCGCGAAGCCATCGCGGCGAACATGGACGAAGTCGCGATCTACCGCGACGCACTTTCGCTCGGCCAGATCCGCGCCCATTACGTGGCCAGCGGACGCGGGAGTGGCCTGCCCAACGTCTTGCCGACGGCATCGTTCAGCTCATCGGCCCACTTCCTGACAGGATCGTTCGACGGCACCGGCTCGACCGACGACGGGATGATCGTGTCGTACGCCTGGGACTTCGGTGACGGAACGACGGGCTCCGGCTCGACACCCCAACACCCCTACGCGACCGCCGGCACCTACAGCGTCACCCTCACCGTCACCGACGACCGAGGTGGGACGGGTGCCGTCACCGGCAGCATCACCGTCACCGATCCGCCTGCCAACATCCCGCCCCAGGCGTCGTTCACCGCCGCCGTCACGTACCACACGGCGTCGTTCACCTCGACGTCGACCGACCAGGACGGCACCATCTCCTCCTACGCCTGGGACTTCGGCGACACGGCCACCACAACCGGTCCGACACCGCAACACACGTATGCGACGGCCGGCACCTTCACGGTCACGCTGACCGTCACCGACGACCGCGCCGCCGCCGCCACCACCACCGGCTCCGTCACCATCACCGACGGCTACGCCTCCGACACCTTTGAACGCGTCGTCTCGAACGGCCTCGGCACGGCCGATCTCGGTGGGCCCTGGACGCTGTCCGGCACCGCGTCGGCGTTCTCGACCGTGAACGGCGCGGGCCGCATCGTCGGCGCGGTGTCCGCGAGCCGCGCCGCGTACCTCGCCGGTGTCCGGCAGACCGACATCGACATGACCTCCGACGTCGCGCTCGACAGCGCGGCGAGTGGCGGTGGCGCGTACGTCTCGCTCATCGGTCGGCGCGTCTCCAACGGCAACGACCATCGCCTGAAGCTGCGCTACATGCCGGACGGCAGCGTCATCGCCTACCTGGTCCGCACCGTCGGCGGCACCGAAACCATCCTCGCCAACACCACCGTTCCCGCGTTGCACGTCAATCCCGGCGACATTCTCCGCACCCGATTCGTCGTCGCCGGGACGACGACCACCACGTTGCGCGCAAAGGTGTGGCGCAAGGGCAGTCAGGAGCCGCAGAGCTGGCTCGTCACCAGCACAGGCGCGACCCCGGCCGCGCTGCAAGCAGCAGGCGACATCGGGGTCCTCTTGTACGTGTCGGGTTCATGGAGCGGTGGCGTCCCCGCCGTGATCATCGACAACGTCGGCGTCATCGCCCCTTCCGGCTGACCCGTGAGCGTGGTGACCCGCCACGAGCCGATCTCCCTCAGATGGTCTCGCGGCGGCGCTTGCGCGCGGAGCCGATTGCAACCGCGACGCCACCGAGCAGGAGTGAGCCGGCTCCGAGGATCGGTCCGGTGTAGCCACTGCCGGTGAACGGCAGCTGCCGGGCGATACTCGTTCCGCTGGGCGGTCCGCTCGGCCCACCGAGGGGCGCGATCGGCGTCCCACCATTGTCCGCGCCGTTCGCCCCCGGCTGACTCGTCGGCGGCGACAAGGTCGATCCCAGCGAGGCGACCGTCGACGTCGTCGGCGGCGGCAACGTGGAACCCTGCGAGCCGACGGTCGATGTGGTCGTCTGCAGGCTCGTCGGGGGGCCGGCGGTGGTCGGCGTCGTGGTCGGCGGCGGCAATGTCGATCCCTGGGAACCCAGCGTCGTCGTGGTCGCGCCCATGCACGGGCCGATCAACGAGACGGAGGTCGAGCGGGAGGTCGTGAAACCATCCGTCCACCGTGCGTGCACGGTCAGCGTGACGCTCCCGGTGGCGCCGGCGGGCACGATGGTGTGGGCCGACGTGGTGTCCGAGGCGCTGCCGTTCGGCCCGACCGTTGCTTGATAGCCGGTGACGGCATAGGAGGCGGTGCCCTTGGTCGCCCTGGCCGAGGTGATCGTCATCGGCAGGTGGAAGTCGTTGCCGATCGACCACGTGATGACGTGTCGACCGTTGCTGCACACAGTGTGGCCCGAGAGCAGCGGAGTGTGAGCGAACGCCGGCATCGCCGCGGCGACGAACAGGATCACCGCGCCGACCGTCAGCCCTGCCCCGCCGACGACCACGCGTCGGCGGACGGTCTTCTTCCATGTGACTACGCGTGCCACAAACGCCTCCCCAGAGTGGATCCGCCCCTGCTGCTCAGGTCCCCGAGCAGCGCTACATCTTTCCTTCGACCGTGCCGGCACAGATCCGAGGGACCGGGCTGACGAACGGACAGTCGGTTCGAGCCGGCGACCACGACGCGTTGTCGTTGCGCTCACGCTGTGCGGTAGCCGCTGAGCCTCAGGGCCGAGGACGAAAGCCCGTGCCCCTGTGTTCGTCGAGCGTAGGCGCGCGCGAGGTGCGAGCGGCAGGATGGTGCTCGAACCGCACCGGGTGTCCGGTCGCCGCGCTCGTCGACCCCGCGTCGAAGGTCACCACTTCGCGCTCGCGAAAGTGCGACAGCCGCAACATCTCCGCCCGGTCGAGCAGCGGAGCCACCGGGATGCCCGCGGCCAAGAGGGCGTCCACCACTTCGTCGCGCGGGTGTCGAGCGATCGCGCCCGCGATGCGCGCCTGGAGCGACTCGATGTGTGTCATACGGTCGACGAACTGCATCTCGCGAGAATCGGCCAGCGAGAGGACGTCGCACAGCGCGGCCCAGAAATGGTCCTCGGTGATGATGCCGAGCGTGATCCAGCCGCCGTCGGCCGCCTGGAACACGCCGTAGCCGGGCACACCCCGAGCGGACGGGTCCACACCTCGTGCCGCGGGTGCCACCGCGCCTGTCCACGTCGCGAGCACGTCGCCCATCGCCACGTCGATGCGCTCGCCCGTACCGGTCCGCAGCTGGTTCACGATTGCGGCGCAGACCGCGTACGCGGCGGCCATCCCGCCCGCGAGGTCGGCGATCGGCACCGCGGCGACGACCGGTGTGCCACCGTCGGGCGCGAGCGCGCCGCTCCACGCCTGGAAGTTGATGTCGTGGCCGGGCGCGGTCGACAGCTCACCCAGTTGTCCCATGCCCGAGACCGAGCAGTACACGACCTGCGCGTTCACACCCCGCACGTCGTCGTAGCCGATGCCGAGGCGGGCGGCGACACCCGGCCGGAACCCTTCGATGACGACGTCGGCGTCCGTGGCGAGCTCGAGCGCGCGCCCACGGCCGGCGTCGGTCTTCAGGTCGAGCACGATGCTGCGCTTGTTGACGCTCAACGCCGCGAACAGGCCGGGATAGGCGCGCATCGGATCGCCGCCGGGCGGTTCCACCTTGCACACCTCGGCGCCGAGCTCGCCGAGCAATTGCGTGGCGTAGGGGCCCGGTCGCCAGATCGTGAAGTCCAGGATCCGCACTCCCGAGAGCAGCCCACTCGGCGCCATGCCCGAGTCTCACACGATCGCGAGGCTCGACACCTCGCACGGTGGGGTCCGGTGCCGGGTCCTGTAGCGCCAATCGCCCCCGGGGGCTGCTCGATTTGGCCGGCCGGGTACCCTCGACCCATGGCCGACCAGGCGCGCTTCGCCGAAGAGGCAATGCCGTACATGTCGGCACTGTACGCGGCCGCATTGCGGATGACGCGCAACCCCACGGATGCCGAGGACCTCGTGCAGGAGACGTACCTGCGCGCATACCGCGGCTTCGGGGGCTTCCGCGAGGGCACGAACCTCAAGGCGTGGCTCTACAAGATCCTCACGAACACCTTCATCAACCAGTACCGCGCCAAGAAGCGCCGGCCCGACCAGGTCGACCTCGACGACGTCGAGGACTTCTACATCTACCGGCGACTCGGAGGACTGGAGGCCGCGGACGCGGCGCGGACGGCCGAGGCCGAGGTGCTCGAGGGCATTCCCGACGCCGAGGTGAAAGAGGCGCTGGAGTCGATTCCCGAGCAGTTCCGGATGGCGGTGATCCTCGCGGACGTCGAAGGCTTCTCGTACAAGGAGATCGCGGACATCCTCGACGTGCCGATCGGCACGGTCATGAGTCGGATTCACCGGGGCAGGCGGGCACTGCAGAAGAAACTGTGGGACTACGCCGAGCAGAACAACCTGCGACCGCGGGTCGAGACGGCTTCGGGGGGGTGAAGTGGGAGAGGACTGCGAAGGGACGATTCACCGTGTCTATGAGTATCTTGACGGTGAGCTGACGGTTTGGAGACGCCGGGCGATCACTCGGCATCTCGACGAGTGCCCCCCGTGCGCCGAAGGCTTCACCTTCGAGATCGAGTTGCGACGGGTCATCGTGTCGAAGTGCCACGAGGAGGTGCCCGCCGAGCTGCGGGACCGCATCGCCAAGGCCCTGCAGATCGACACCTGAGCCGTGCACCGCTCGTTTCCGAGGCGCACCGGCCGCCCGGCCTACGATGCAGCGACCGGTTCGAGGAGGAGCGTTGAGGCCGTCCACCATCGTGTCGCTGATCACCGGTGTCGTGGTCGCGCTCGCCGGGCTTGCACTGGGCATCCTCGCGTTCGTCGAGCGCGGGAGCCACCGGCCGTGGTTCTACTGGATCGCACCGCTGCTCGCGATCGGCTTCGCCGGTGTCATGGCGAATCTCATCGCCCAGTACTACGTCAAGGTGGGCAGGCTCGAGGTCAAGGGTCGCCCACGCAAGTGACCTCCACCGAGACCACCGAGGTCAGGGCGCCGGATCCCGTCGACTGGCCGACTGCGCGTCGTATCGCCCGCCTCGTCGCCGGGCGCGACCCACTTTCGGACTCCTATCTCGCCGCGTCGCTCCAGGCCGACTTCGAAGCGCTCACTGTCCATGCCGAGAAGCTGGTCGCCGAGCACACCGGGCTGCGCGCGCCCGGCAACGTGTCGGCCCGCGTCCTCGACCGTCGCGAGTGGGTGGACTCGAACCTCACGTCGATGCGCACCATGCTCGATCCGCTGATGCAGCGCTTCGGCGCCCGCCTCGCGCACAACCCGCTCGCGCCGATGAGCCGTCGCGTCGCGGCGGGCGAGCTCGGCGCGCTGCTGGGCTATCTCTCCCAGCGCGTCCTGGGTCAATACGATCTGCTGGTTCCCGATACGGATGCAGCGGAGCCGGGAGCGGCGCCCGGAGACGCCGTGTACTACGTCGGCGCCAACGTCCTCGGGTTGGAGAAGCGGTTCGCGTTCCGCCCACGCGACTTCCGCTTGTGGATCGCCATTCACGAAGTGACGCACCGTGCCCAGTTCACCGGCGTGCCCTGGATGCGCGCGCACTTCCTCGGCCTGGTCCGGCAGGCCTTCGACCTCGTCGACCCCGACCCGCGCACCGTCATCCGCGCGGTCACCAAGGCGGTCGACGAGATTCGCGCCGGCAGGAACCCGCTCGACGACGGCGGCGTCGTCGGCCTCTTCGCGTCGCCCGAGCAACGTGGGGTGCTCAGCCAGGTTCAGGCACTGATGTCGCTGCTCGAAGGTCACGGCAACGTCGTCATGGACGATCTCGGAAGCCGGCACGTCGTCGGGCAAGAGCGCATGTCGCGGGTGCTCCAGACACGACGCCAGCAGCGGGGGATCGCGTCCGCGATGCACAAGCTGCTCGGGCTCGAGCAGAAGATGCGTCAGTACGAGGTCGGCGAGAAGTTCGTGCGCGGCGCGATCGCGCTGGCCGGACCGAACGCCGTCGACGCCGCGTGGGAAGCCCCCGGCAACCTGCCGACGTTGGCCGAGCTCGACGCGCCGGACCGCTGGTTGTTCCGCGTGAGCTCGGCCCGGGCCGGTGTCCGGCACTGACCTCGCACGACGCGGTGACCGTCCCGGCCTGCGACCCATGGCTCGCCCGTCTCGTCGCCCTGGATGATCTCCCGGCACGCGCGCGGGTGGTCGTCGGGTGCAGCGGTGGTGCCGACTCGGTCGCGCTCCTCGCGATGTCGTGCGCGCTCGGCTTCGACACGGTCGCGGTGTACGTCGATCACGGCTTGCGCGCCGGCACTGCGCACGAAGCCGCCGCGGTCGCCTTGATTGCCGACCGTCTGGGCGCGGCGTCGCGTCTGGAGGTCGTCGAGGTCGCGGCCGGCGCCAATCTCGAGGCGCGCGCCCGCGACGCGCGGTACGCGGCCCTGGAGCGGGCCCGCGCCGACGTGCAGGCGCGGGCGACCCTCGTCGCGCACACACGCGACGATCAGGCCGAGACCGTGTTGATGCACGTGTTGCGCGGCAGCGGCACCGCCGGGCTCGCGGGCATCCCGCAGCAACGCGGCCTTGTCCGCCGGCCGCTGCTCGCGATGCGGCGCGCCGACACGCACGAGCTGTGTGCACGCTTGGGCTACGCGCCGGTACACGATCCCATGAACGGCGACCTACACCACCGACGCGTGTGGTTGCGGCGCGAGATCATTCCTCGGCTCGAGCGCGGCGCCGATCGCGATCTCGTCGAGGTGCTCGCCCGCCAGGCCGAGCTCCTGCGCGACGAGGACACGCTGCTCGACGCGCTGGCCGCCGAACGCCGGACCGATGACGCCAAGGCGATCGCCGCGATGCCCGTCGCGCTCGCGCGCCGGATGCTGCGACAACAGCTCGGCCCGCCGCCGCCGTCGTCGGCAACGATCGAGCGCGTCCTCGCGGTCGCGCGCGGCGACCGGGTTGCGACCGAGCTGCCGGGGGGTTCGCAGATCCGCCGTATCGGCATGCGGCTCGTGCGTACCGATGTCGCGAACCCGCCCGCGCCCGGGGACGCCGCACTCTCACTGCCCGGCCGCGCTCAGTTCGGCGCCCTGGTGCTCGAGGCGTGGATCGAGCACGGACCGCCCGCTGCGTGGCCCGACGGGCGATGGCTCGCCGTGTGTGACGCGGACCTGATCGCCGGCACGGCCGTGATCCGGGCCGGAGAGCGCACCCCGATCGTCGACTGCGGCGGACCGGTTTGGGCGGTGGGTTACGGTGTCGATCGCCGCGTGCGCGTCTCGACGAGCACGCGTCGTTTCCTCTGGCTGAGCGCGGAGCCGTCGTACCCATGAACGACCCGAACGTCGGTCGGATCGTCGTCGACGAGCACGAATTGCAGCAACGCATTCGTGAGCTCGGCAAGGAGATCGCGGCCGAGTACGACGATCATCCACCGTTGCTCGTCGGCATCCTCAAGGGCGCGTTCATGTTCATGGCCGATCTCGCGCGCGCGATCGACCTGCCGGTGGAGTTCGACTTCATGGCCGTGTCGTCGTACGGATCGGCAACTCGGACGAGCGGCGTCGTCCGGATCATGAAGGACCTCGATCTCGATCTCACGGATCGGCACGTGCTGATCGTGGAGGACATCGTCGACTCCGGGCTCACCCTCGCGTACCTCCGCAAGAACTTGAAGGCACGCAACCCCGCGTCGCTCGAGGTGTGTGCACTTCTGCTGAAGGAAGGGCTGCAGAGAAACGATCCCGACCTCAAATACGTCGGTTTTCGCATCTCCCCGAACTTCGTCATCGGCTACGGCCTCGACGTCGACGAGCGTTACCGGAACCTTCCTTATGTCGCCGAGTACGAAGGCCCGATGGACGGACTGATGACGTGAGTATCCAGGACCCCATACCCGAAGGCATCGATGTCGCCCGCATCGAGAAAGCGGTGCGCGAGATCCTCGTCGCGATCGGTGAGGATCCCGACCGCGACGGTTTGCAGCGCACGCCGCGTCGGGTTGCCGAGATGTACGCGGAGGTGTTCGGCGGCTTGCACGAGGATCCGTCCAAGCATCTCGTCGTGACGTTCGAGGCGGACCACGACGAGATGGTGCTCGTGCGGGACATCCCTCTCTTCTCCCAGTGTGAGCATCACCTCGCGACCTTCCATGGACGCGCGCACGTCGCATACATCCCGGGCGCCGACGGGCGTATCACCGGGCTGTCGAAGCTCGCGCGACTCGTCGACGGTTTCGCCCGCCGCCCGCAGATACAGGAGCGGCTGACCACCCAGATCGCGGATGCGCTCGTCGAAGTCTTGCGTCCGAGCGGCGCGTTCGTGCTCATCGAAGCGGAGCACTTGTGCATGTCGATGCGCGGTGTCCGCAAGCCCGGCGCGTTGACGGTCACCTCCGCCGTGCGAGGGCTGTTCAAGGACAATCCGGCGACCCGAGCCGAGGTCATGGCACTGCTCGGACCAGGCGTCGGCCGCGCCTAACCCCTTCCGGGAGGCGACAAGCGGTTGGCTAGTCTCGGCCACGTGCCCGGCTCCCCCCGCCTGATCGTTGCCGGTCTGCCGCGCCGGGCGCTGATGGGTGTGGTCAACGTCACGCCCGACTCCTTCTCCGACGGTGGCCTCTACCTCGACGCTCCGGCCGCGATCGCCCATGGCCTCGCGCTCGCCGAGGCGGGCGCGGCGGTGCTCGATGTGGGCGGGGAGTCGACGCGACCGGGCGCCGAGCGGGTGGACGCCGACGAAGAGCTGCGTCGGGTCCTGCCCGTCGTGCGTGCGCTGGTTGCGGATGCCGGCGTGCCGGTCAGCATCGACACGACGAAGGCTGCCGTGGCACACCGCGCGCTGGAGGCGGGCGTCGCGATGGTGAACGACGTGTCGGGCGGGACGTCCGACCCCGAGATGCTGCCGACGGTTGCCGACGCCGATGCCGCATATGTCGTGATGCACACGCGCGGCACACCCCGCACGATGCAGGAGCAGGCGCACTATACAGACGTCGTGCGCGAGGTCGGTGACGTGCTTCGCGCGCGCGTCGAACGCGCCGTCGCGTCCGGGATCGACGCCCGCGCCATCCTTGCCGATCCCGGCATCGGTTTCGCCAAGAACGCCGACCACAACGTCGCGCTGCTGCGGCGACTCCCCGAGCTCGCCCCGCTCGTCGGCACGCCGCTTCTGGTCGGCGCGTCGCGCAAGTCGTTCCTCGGGCGCCTGCTCGGAGATCTCGATCGCGGCGTCGAGGCCCGCGAGGACGCGACGATGGCCGTCACGGTGTGGTGCTTCGTGCACGGCGCGGCGGTCGTACGGGTGCACGACGTGGAACGGTCCCGCCGCGCGGTCGAGCTGCTCGGCGTGTTGGACCGCGTGACAGAGGACGGCCTCGCCGCATGACCACCGGGGGATTGCGCGGCCGCTGGGCGCAGGGATTGCAACCCCGCTACTTCACGTGGGTCATCAAGGACCGGCTCGGGGCGGGCGAGCGGCCCGGCGGCTTCGCCCGCAACCATCGCAAGGTGCGCCGCCAGGAGGAGCTGATCTGGCTGTCGGTCAACGCCTTCACGCACGTGGTCTCGTTGCTCGACTCGCCGCACAACCTCCACGCGTACGACGAGGCGGGCATCGCCTACGTGCACGTCCCCCTGGGCCCCCACGACGAGCTTGCACCGCGCCTCACCGCGATCTACGCGACGCTCACGAAGCTGCTCGACGACCCCGACGAGAAGCTCTATCTGCACCACGAAGAATTCGGCGACCGTCTGCTCGGCGTGCTCGCCGGCTACCTGCTGTACGCCGGGTTCGTCGACCACGGGCCGCACGCGATCTCGATGATCGAGAAGCTCACCTCGCGCAGCCTCGACGCGTCCGGACGCGAGATCGTCTCCGTCACGCTCAACGAGATCCGCTAGCTCGTCTCTACACCCTTACGATCCGGACGGTGTCGGTGGCCCCTGCGCGTTTGCCGGGCGACGCGTACACGACACCGATCAACTCGTCCTTGTGCACCAACCCGCAGGCACGTGCCGCGCGTACCGCAGCCCGCACGTGGTCCTCACCCGCACCCGCTGACATCGCGATCGGCCGCACGCCCCACACGAGACACAGACGACCCAACACCTCCGGCGAGCCGGCGATCCCGGCGATCGGGACCGAAGGTCGGAACGCAGCGACACGGCGCGCAGTCGTACCGCTCTGGGTCGGGCAGGCGATCGCGGCGACTGCGAGATCTTCGGCCGCTTGCACGGCCGCGTGCGCGACGGCCCAGGCAACGTGGTCGTCATCGACGACTGCGCGCACGCCCTCGGGTGTCGTTCGCATGTGCGGCCACGACTCCGCGGCTTCGGCGACCTCGCTCATCGTCCGCACCGCGTCCACCGGATAGCGGCCGACCGCGGTCTCCTCCGAGAGCATCAGCGCATCCGTCCCGTCGAGCACGGCATTCGCGACGTCGCTGACCTCGGCGCGCGTCGGCAACGGCGCGTCGGTCATCGATTCGAGCATCTGCGTCGCGGTGATGACCGGCTTGCCGGACATATTGCAGAACCGGATGATCTCCTTTTGGATCAGCGGGACGCGCCGCGCCGGTACCTGGATGCCCAGATCACCGCGCGCCACCATGACCGCGTCAGCGGCGCCGACGATGCCCGGAAGATGATCGAGCGCAACGGCCGTCTCGATCTTGGCGACGAGCTGGGGCTTCGCGCCGCGCTTCGGGAGCCGGGTCCGCACCGATTCGCAGTCTTCGGGCCGGCGCACGAACGAGAGCCCGACGAAATCGGCCTTGAGGTGCAGGGCGACGCGCAGCGCCGTGGCGTCGGCTTCGGTGAACGGCTCGACATGGGCCTCGGCACGGGGCACGTGCATGCCCTTGCGCGAGCGCAACACGCCGCCCCGCACGACCTCGCACCGCACGTCGGCGCCGTCGATCGCGACGACCCGCAGCACGATCGCACCGTCGGCCAGGTACACCTCGTCACCGGGATCGACCCACTGCGCGAGCTCGGGGACCGTCGTCGACACGTGGGTTTCGTCACCTTCGACCGGCGCCGCGACGAGCGTGAACGGGGTGGCGGTCAGGAGCTCCACTTCGTCGCCGGCGATCGGGCCGGTACGCAGCTTCGGGCCGGGCAAGTCGACGAGGACGCCGACCGCGCGTCCGAGGTCGGCGGCGGTGTCACGCGCGAGTGCGGCGCGCGCCGGGATGTCAGCCGTGCCGTGCGCCGCGTTGAGCCGCACGACGTCGACGCCCGCGTCGAGCAGCGCCCGCATCGTCTCCGGCGTCGAAGTCGCGGGACCGATCGTCGCAACGATCTTCGTACGCCGCATCGCACCGGACTACCACAAGGGTCATGCTCGCTCGTTGATACCGTCGCGTCGTGGATCGAATCCTCATCACCGGCATTCGTGAGCTCGGTGTCCACGGTGTGTTGCCCGAGGAGCAAACGCGGCCGCAACCCTTCGAGGTCGATGTCGAGCTACTGGTCGACCTCACGCCGGCGGGGAACAGCGATGCACTCGAGGACACGGTCGACTACGGGGCGCTCAGCGAAGCGGTGAGCCGCGTGATCTCCTCCGAGAGCTTCCGGCTATTGGAGCGGCTTGCCGCGCGCATCGCCGAGGTGTGCCGGTCCGACCCTCGAGTGGTCGGCGTCGTCATCGAAGTGCGCAAGTTGGAACCGCCCGTCCGGACGATGCTGCGGCACGTCGGCGTGCGTATCGAACGGTGACGCGCGCCTACCTCGCGCTCGGTTCGAACCTCGGTGATCGTCTCGCGAATCTGCAAACGGCCGTGGACACCCTCGCCGCCGCGGTGGCCATACGCGTCGACGCGCTCTCACGCGTCTATGAGACCGCGCCGGTCGGCGGACCGCCGCAAGATCCGTTCCTGAACGCAGTTGTCGCGGTCGACACCGAGCTCGATCCGCATGCGCTCCTCGCGCTCGCGCAACAGCTGGAACGGAATGCGCATCGCGTACGCGGCGAACGCTTCGGACCGCGCACCCTGGACGTCGATGTGCTCTTGTACGACGACCTCGCCCTGGATGATCCCGATCTCGTCCTCCCGCACCCACGCATGTGGGAACGCGGGTTCGTGCTCGCGCCGCTGCGCGACGTCGCACCGCATCTCGTCGATGCGGGCGCGTCGTGGAAAGGGGTCCGCGAAGCGGCGGTACAGTTGCGTTCTTGGTGGAAGGGGTCAGAACCGTCGCGTTGATCGGCCCCGGCCGCGCCGGAACGACGATCAGCCTTGCCCTCGTGGAGCAGGGTTGGCACGTCGTTGCGGTTGCGGGCCGGGCGCCCGATGCCGCTTCGACGTCGGCTGCAGCCGCGTGCCTCGCGGCGCGTCCGGCGCTCGTCTCCGAAGCCGCGCGCGGTGCGTCAGTGGTGATCGTTGCAACACCCGACCGCGCCATCGAGCAAGCGGTGCTGGCTGCCGAACCGTCGATCGAGCCCGGCGCACTGGTGTTCCACCTTGCCGGTTCACGCGGTCTCGACGTCTTCGACGCACTCCTCGAGAAGCGTACGGGCGTTCGTGTCGGCGCACTCCACCCGTTGCAGTCCTTCCCCTCGGCGACGATCGGCGTCGAGCGGCTGCGGGGGGCGTGGGCAGCCGTCGCCGGCGACCCGGGTGTCAGCGAGATCGCACATCTGCTCGGGCTTCGCACGTTCGAGGTCGCGGATGCCGACCGCGTCCGCTACCACACCGCCGCCGTCGTGGCGTCGAATCATCTGGTTGCGCTCCTGGGTCAGGTCGACCGCCTCGCGACCACCTGTGGCGTCCCGTACGAGGCGTTCGCCCAGCTGGTGATCTCGTCGGTACAGAACGCGTTCTCGCTCGGACCGTCCCAGGCGCTCACGGGACCCGTGCAGCGCGGAGACCTCGCGACTGTCGAACAGCATTTGCGCGAGCTCGACCCGCCCGAGCGCGACGCGTATCGCGCGCTGGCGAGAGAGGCGGCACGCCTGACCGGCAGCCGTGACACCGGACTCGACCGCCTGCTCGACGACCTGAAGTCCGGCAACCGACCGGCCGACACGTCCTGAGCTCGACCATGCCCGGCGTCTCCGGCGAGAGGCGGGTTCGTCACGCACGTTGTACGATTGCAGGCGTCAGACCCGCCAGTCCGGACCCTCCGGGGCCGGAACCGAGCGAGGCCGAACATGCAGTACATCGAGACTTTCGCGGAGTTGCGTACCGCGTGTGAGCGCGCCCGCGTCCGCGGCGATCGGGTCGGGTTGGTCCCGACCATGGGGTACCTCCACGAGGGGCATCGTTCGCTGATCCGCGCCGCCCGGGCCGCCACCGATCTCGTCGTCGTGACGATCTTCGTGAATCCGCTCCAGTTCGGCGCCAACGAGGATCTCGACCGCTACCCCCGCGACCTCTCCGGTGATCTCGCCGGCTGCGAGTCCGAGGGCGCCGACGTGGTGTTCGCGCCGTCGATGGAAGAGATGTATCCCGATGGGGCGCCGCTCACCACGGTCCATGTCGCGCGGCTCGCGGAAGGGCTCTGCGGCGCGGCCCGCCCGACGCACTTCGACGGCGTGACCACCGTGGTCACCAAGCTGTTCGCGATCACCGGGCCGTGTACCGCGTTCTTCGGCCGCAAGGACGCCCAGCAGCTCGCGGTGATCACCCGGATGGCTGCGGACCTGAACCTGCCGGTCGACGTCGTCGGCTGTCCGCTCGTGCGCGAGTCCGACGGCCTCGCGATGTCGAGCAGGAACGCGTACTTGTCGGCCGAAGGACGCGACGCGGCCCTCGTGCTCTCGCGTGCGCTCGAAGCGGCGGCCGACGCCGTGATCGCCGGCGAACGCGGCGCAGGCGCCACGGTCGCCGCTGCGGCCCGGGTCTTGGCAACCGAACCGCGCGTCGAGCTCGAGTATCTCGAGCTGCGTGACGCGCTCGACCTCACGCCGTGCGCGGGTGCGATCGAGGGCCGCGTGCTGCTCGCGGTCGCGGCACGAGTCGGAGAGACGCGCCTCATCGACAACGTGATGTTGTCGGTGCGAGGTGCGAAGGCATCCGCCGATCTCGGGATCCGGAGCGACGGAGCAAGAGCCATGTGCGGCACCGTGCGGACGCAGCGGAGAAAAGGACGGCGCAGCGAGGGAGCCATATGCAACGCACCATGATGAAGTCGAAGATCCATCGCGCCACGATCACGGGCGCGGATGTCGACTATGTCGGATCCGTCACCCTCGACCGCGACCTGATGGCGCTCGCGGACATTCGCGAATTCGAGCAGGTCGCGGTGCTGGACATCGACAACGGTGCTCGTTTCGAGACCTACGCGATGGAAGGCGCACCCGGCGACGTCATCCTGAACGGGGCCGCCGCGCGCCTCGTGGAGCCGGGACATCGCGTGATCGTGATCTCCTATGCGTCGTACAGCGAAGGTGAGCTCGCCGGCTATGCACCGATCATCGTGCACGTCGACGAGGCGAACCGGCCGATCAGCGAGCGCGAGGCGGTCGAGCGCGCGGGCTCGAACCTCGTTTGGATCCGCGGCCATCCGTCCCGCCACCAGGGAGACGACAGCGCAGCGACCGTAGGGGAGCGAAGCGTGGAGTCGACCAAGAAGATGTCGAGCTGAGTCCCGTGTTCGACGTCCTCGTGTTGGGGAGTGGCGTCGCGGGGTTGACGACCGCGCTCCACGCGGCCCGTCGAGGCCTGTCGGTACTCGTGTTGACGAAAGGTGAGCTCTCGCACTCCGCGACGCGCTATGCGCAGGGCGGTGTCGCAGCCGCGCTCGCCGAGCCCGACACGCCCGAGCTGCACATGGCCGACACCCTGACCGCCGGCGCGGGACTGTGCGACGTCGAAGCCGTGCGCACGCTCGTGACCGAGGGCCCGGACCGTGTACGCGAGCTCGCCGCGCTCGGCGCTCGCTTCGACTCCGGCGACGCCGAGCTCCTTCTTGCCCGCGAAGGTGGCCACTCGCTCGCACGCGTCGTGCACGCGGGCGGTGATGCGACGGGTGCCGAGATCGAACGCGCGCTCGTCGCCGCGGTGCGGAGCTCGGACATCGAAGTGGGCGAGGGCTGGTTCGCGATCGATCTGCTCGTGGAACAAGGCCGGTGCACCGGGGTGCTCGCGCTCCGGGCCGACGGAGAGATCGAGTTCGTCCGCGCGACCGATGTCGTCCTCGCGACCGGTGGCGCGGGCCAATGCTTCGCGGTCACCACCAACCCGACCTTGTCGACGGGAGACGGCATCGCACTCGCGCTGAAGGCGGGGGTCGCGTGCGCGGATCTCGAATTCGTACAGTTCCATCCCACCGCGCTCCACAAAGTCTCGATGCCCCGGCCCCTGCTCTCGGAGGCACTCCGCGGGGAAGGAGCGGTCCTCCGCGACGGCGACGGCGCCGCGTTCATGGCGGACCTCCATCCGCTGGCGGACCTCGCGCCGCGCGACGTGGTGGCCCGTGCCATTCATGAGCGGATGCAACTGACCGATATGGATCACATGTGGCTCGACGCCACGATGATCGACGACTTCGAGCACCACTTCCCGACGATTTGGGCGGCCTGCCAGGGGGTCGGCCTCGACCCCGAGAACGACTGGCTGCCCGTCGCACCCGCCGCCCACTACATGTCGGGCGGTGTGGTCACCGATCTCGACGGGTCCACCACGCTGCCGCACCTGTGGGCGTGTGGCGAGACCGCGTGCAGCGGTGTGCACGGCGCGAACCGGCTCGCGTCGAACTCGCTTCTCGACGGCCTCGTGTTCGGGCGACGCGTCGTCGAGGCGATCATGGGCGGCAAGGGCGAGGCCGTCCCAACCGGAGCGATGCACGGCGTCCTCGACGTCGGCCTCGACGAGCCGGAGCCCGATCCGCTCGTGCTCCCGGAGGGAACGAGCGAGCGACCGACTGATCCCGCGGATCTGCTTGCTTCGGTACAGCGTGTGATGTCCGCCGACTGCGCGGTGGTGCGGGACGCCGAAGGATTGCGGCGCGCGTCGGAGACGCTCGCCGACTTGTGGAGCCTCGCCGAGCACCTCCCGCCACGAGCGATCGAGACCTACGAGGTATGCAACGTGTTGCGCGTCTCGCGCGCGATCGTCGTGTCGGCAATGGCTCGTCTGGAATCACGCGGCGCGCACTGGCGGCGCGACTACCCCCGGAGCTCCGACAAGCTTCTGGGCCGCTTCGTCGTGCGCGCACGGATGGCGCCTGCCTTCGTCGCCCTCGGCGCGGTCGCCGTAGGAGAGCCTTCATGAAGAGATTCGACCCGCCTTGCACCGTCGTACGCCGGCTCGTGGAGGACGCACTCATCGAGGACCTCGGCCTGCTCGGGGACATCACCTCGATCGCGTGCGTCGGCGAAGACAAGACCGCGACTGCGGCCTTTGTCAGCCGCGAGGAAGGCGTGCTCGCAGGCACTGCACTCGCGATCGAGACGTACCGGCAGCTCGACGCGAACGTCAACATCAAATGGGCGGTGCGTGACGGTGAACAGGTCGATGCCGGTGCGGAGCTCGGACAGGTGACCGGCTCGTTGCAGGCCATCCTGGCGGGCGAACGCACCGCGCTCAACTTCATGTGCCACTGTTCGGGCGTCGCGTCGGTGACGCGGCGGTACGTGCGGGCGGCGCATGGCAAGGCACGCATCCTCGACACTCGCAAGACCATTCCGACCATGCGGGCAGCGCAGAGGGCGGCAGTTCGCGCCGGCGGCGGGTTCAATCATCGCGACTCGTTGTCGGACGCGGTGCTCATCAAGGACAATCACCTGGCGGCCCTCGGCATCACCCGCGCAGTGGAGCGGGCGCGGGCCCGGTGGCCCGGGCGCACGATCGAGGTCGAGTGCGAGTCGCCGGAGCACGTCGCGGAGGCGCGCGACGCCGGGGTCGATCGCATCCTGCTCGACAACATGACGCCGGACGAGGTGCGGACGGCGGTCAAGTTGATCGAAGGCAAGGCCAAGATCGAGGTGTCGGGCCGCGTGACACTCGACACCGTCGGTGCGTACGCCGAAGCGGGCGCCGACTTCATCTCGATCGGTGCGATCACGCACTCGGTGCGCATCCTCGACATCGGCCTCGACATCCAATGACTCCTTGTCGCACTCGCTCGGCGCCGGGATACCCGGCGCCGCCCTACGGGCCGCTCGCCGCTCCGGCAAGTTCGCTCCGCTCCGCTTCGCTCACCGCGTCGTGCGACCGTGCTACTCGCCATTGACGCCGGGAACACCCAGACGGTCGTCGGGTTGTTCCGCGATGCCGAGCTCGTCGATCACTGGCGCATCGCGACCGTTGCCGACCGCACGTCCGACGAGCTCGCGCTGATGGTGCAGCAGTTCCTCGGCTTTCACGGCTTCTCGTTCGACGCGTCGATCACGGGTGTCGCCATCTCGTCGGGCGTTCCTCGCGTCACCGCCGAGCTGCGCACGATGACCGACCGCTACTTCGGATTTCCCGCGCTCGTCCTCGAGCCGGGAGTTCGCACCGGCATGCCGATCCTTTTCGACAACCCGAAGGAGGTCGGTGCCGACCGGATCGCCAACGCCGTCGGCGCGTACGACCTCTTCGGTGGCCCGTCGATCGTCGTCGACTTCGGCACCGCGACAACGATCGAAGCGGTGAGCGAGAAGGGGGAGTATCTCGGCGGCGCGATCTTTCCCGGCGTCGAGATCTCGATGGATGCGCTCTTCGGGCGCGCCGCCGGACTCCGGCGCGTCGAGCTCGGTGAGCCCAAGCACGTGATCGGCCGGACGTCGGCGGAATCGATCCAGTCGGGAATGGTCTACGGCTTCAGCGCGCAGGTCGACGGCCTGGTCGACCGGTTCATCGCCGAGCTCGGCCCGTGCGAGGTCATCGCCACCGGCGGCCTCGCGGAGCCGATCATCCCGCACTCGCGCACGGTCCAGCACTACGAGCCGTGGCTGACCCTCTACGGTCTGAGGATCATCTTCGAGAGGAATACGTGAACGCGGAGACCGGCGACGAGTTCTCGGCGCGGCTCGCCAAGATCGAGGCGATGCGTGCCCGCGGCGAGGACCCTTATCCCGCGCGGTTCGATCGCACACACACATTGCACGAGGTGCGAACGCGCTGGGACGACAAGGTCGACGAGGGCGCGTCGACCGACGACGTCGTGCGCGTCGCGGGCCGTGTGTTGCTGCTGCGCGATCAGGGCAAGCTCGTCTTCGCGACCATGCGTGACGGCACCGACACGATGCAGTTGTTCGTCTCCAAGGGAGAGCTCGGCGACGACGGCTTCGATCGCTTCGTCGCCGAGGTCGATCGGGGCGACTGGGTGGGCGTGCGAGGAACGGTCATGAAGACCAAGCGTGGTGAGCTCTCGGTCAAGGTGGCGGAGTTCTCGGTGCTGTCGAAGGCGCTGCGACCGCTGCCGGAGAAATGGCACGGGCTCACCGACACGGACACGCGCTACCGGCAGCGCTACGTGGATCTCATCGCGAACGACGACGCCCGTCGTGTGTTCAACGTCCGCTTCGAGACCATCGCCGCCATCCGCGCCTCCCTTCGTGCGCGGGGCTTCGAAGAGGTCGAGACGCCGGTCCTCCATCCAATTCCTGGCGGCGCGACCGCCCGGCCGTTCGTGACGCATCACAACGCACTCGATACCGACCTGTACCTCCGGGTCGCGCCCGAGCTGTACCTGAAGCGCCTGATCGTCGGCGGCTACGACAAGGTGTTCGAGCTTGCTCGCGTGTTTCGCAACGAGGGCTTGTCGACGCGCCACAATCCCGAGTTCACGATGTTGGAGCTGTACGAGGCGTTTGCCGATTATCACGACATGATGCGCCTCACCGAGGAGCTGGTGGCCGAGGCCGCCCAGGCCGCGATCGGGACGACGCACGTCGAATGGGACGGCGATCCCGTCGATCTCACGCCGCCTTTCGAGCGCCGCTCCCTCGTCGACCTGATCCGGGAGCACGCCGGGGTTCAGGTGCATCCCTCCCAGCCCGTCGAGGACCTGCGTCAGGTGTGCGACCAACTGGGCGTACCTTGGGAGCACAATTGGCGTTCGGGGAAGCTGGTGCTGGAGATCTACGAGAAGACCACGGAGGCGAACATCGCCGGGCCGACATTCGTGTGCGACTACCCGCGTGAGGTCTCGCCGCTCGCGCGTACGCACCGCGACGACCCCGCGATGACCGAGCGCTTCGAGCTGATCGTGCGCGGCCGCGAGCTCGCCAATGCCTTCAGCGAGTTGAACGATCCGGTCGAGCAGCTACGCCGGTTCGAAGCGCAGGCAACGCTCAAGCAGCTCGGCGACGTCGAGGCGCACGGCATTGACGCCGACTATGTGCGCGCGCTGGAGTACGGCCTGCCGCCGACCGGTGGTATGGGGCTCGGCATCGACAGGCTGATCATGTTGCTCGCAGGCGTCACCTCAATCCGTGAGGTCATCATGTTTCCCCACCTGCGGCCCGAAGCGGGACAGTCATGAGCCAGCGCGTGTTGATCACCGGGATGGGGGGCGAGCTCGGTACCCGCGTCGCGCAGCTGATCGAGCAGCGGTCGTGGGCGGACGACGTCATGGGCGTCGACTTCGTGCCACCACGACGGCGACTCCGGCGAACCGAGTTCCGGCGCATCGATCCGCGCGACCGCGATCGCCTCGCGGCGTTCGTGCAGGACTACGCGCCCACCGTCGTCGCGCACTTCGGCGTGTACGAGCCAGCGTCGCGCATGACGCCTGCATCGGCAGCTGAACGCACCGAGCTCTCCGCGATCGCGACGCTCAGTGCCGCGGCGCGGGCGGGCAGCCTCGAGTACGTCGTGCTGCGCAGTGGCCTCGAGGTCTACGGACCGCGTACCGCGAGGGTGTCGGTGCCCGACGAGGATGTCGTGCCCGTGCCGCGGACGCCGTACGGACGTTCGCTCTTGAACGTCGAAGGAATTGCGAAGGGCATCGCGCTGATGCATTCGGACGTCCGCGTGTGCGCGCTTCGGTACGCACCCGTGGTCGGGTCGCACGTGCCGAGTCCGCTCGGGCGGCTGTTGCGGCTCCCCGTCGTGCCGGTGAGCGTGTTCGCCGACCCGCCCTTCTCGCTGCTGCATCCCGACGATGCCGCGCAGGCGATGGTCGCGGCGATCGAGCATCGCGTCGACGGCCCGTGCAACGTCGTCGGCCCCGGGGCGGCCACACCTTGGCAAGCGGCGCGCCTCGGTGGGCGGGTCCCGCTCCCCGTCCCACCGCGCATGTGGGGCGCGGTGGCGCGCGCCACGGAGATCGCCGGCGCCGCGATCGCACCGCACGTCGTCGAGCTCATCCGCAACGGCTGCACCGGCGACGGCAGCCGCGCGCGCGAAGTGCTCCACCTCACGAGGCTCGCATCCACCCAAGAGGTGCTTCGTGAGCTGTTCGAGTGGGCCGACGTGGTCCCGATCGCGACCGGACAGGAGCAAGTGGCGTGACCGCGATGCACAGCGTGACGCCGCTGGATCGACTCGACGACGAGCGCGTCGGGCGGCCGGAAGCACCGGTGACCGCGATCAAGCGGCGCCTCTCCGGTCGCTTTCCGATCGATGCGTTCGGCCTCGACCCGCAGCTCGCAGACCTCGTCATTCCCGCGTTCACCGTCGCGCTGCCGGTGCGGGTGAGCGGCGGCGAACACGTCCCCGATGAGGGGGCGGCGACGATCGTTGCGAACCGCGGCTTCGGTGTCGTCGAACCGGCCGCGCTCTGCCTCGCCGTCCAACGCATCACGGGTCGACGATTGCGCGTGATCGGCGCGCCGGCCATGCCGTTCCTCGGTGTGCTCGCGCGACGATTCGGGGCTATCGCCGCGAGCGAGGCGGACATCGCCGTCGCGCTGCGCGCCGGTCATCTCGTCGGCGTCCCCCTCGCGCACACGTTCCTCCGCACCGGCGCGGGTGCGCCCCCGCACGCGCTGATGCCCGCGCTCACACACGCCCGCATCATCCCGGCAGCCGTGATGCCCGGCGGTCCCTTCGGCACCGCGTTCGGCCCGTGGCACGTCCGTTTCGGTCCGCTCGTGACGCTCGACGACCCCTACGACCCGGACGACCCGCTCGCGGCGGCTCGTTTCGCCGACGCGATGCGCGTGGCGGTGCGGGCGCTGCTGAACGAAACCTGAGCGAACCGCGCCCCGTACGCTCCCGGTAACCTTCGCCCATGCCGGACATCGTCACCGACGACGGCACGAAGATTGCGTACAGCACGTGGGGACGGCGTGACGGTACGCCGGTCGTGCTCATTCAGGGCCTGGGCATGGACAGCCGGGGCTGGGCACTGCAGCGCGGAGCGTTCGGGCGCCACCATCGTTGTATCGCCATCGACAACCGTGGCGTGGGTGGCTCGGACGCGCCGCCCGGACCCTACGACCTCACGCGGATGGCCAAGGACGTCGTGCAGGTGTTGGACAACGAGGGCATCGAGCGGGCGCACATCGTCGGCGCGTCGATGGGCGGCGTGATCGCGCAGATTCTCGGCGTGCGGCATCCCGAGCACGTGCGATCGCTGACGCTGGCGTGCACCGGGTGCCGGCACCACGAATGGCGGCGCGAGCTGTTCGCCGAGTGGGCCAAAGCGGTCGGCGAGCGCGGGATGGCCGGGTTGCGGGACGACGGCATGCGCTGGCTGATCGGTCCGCGTCTGCAACGCCGACTCGGCGTGTTCGTCAACGTGCTCGCGCGGGTGCTGATCCAGACGAAGCCGCATGCATTCATCGCGCAGGTCGATGCCATCCTGGATGCTTCCGACGAGTTGCGGTTCCAGCTTCCGGACGTCACCGCGCCCACCCTCGTGATCACCGGCTCGCAGGACACGCTCACACCGCTCGGCGACGCGGAAGAGGTCGCGGAGCTCATTCCGAACGCGCGCCTCTACGTGCTGCGTGGTGCGGCGCACGGCCTGATGGCAGAGGCGCCTACCAGCTTCAACGATGTCGTGCTGTCGTTCCTCGACGAGGTCGACGCCGCCGCGGACATTTCCGCGGCCTAGCCGGCGATCGGCGCGGGCGGCGCCAGGTGGTGCTCCCGCCACCATGCGATCTTGTCCCCGCGCAATTCACACACCGAGAGCCCGCGCCACTCGATCAAGGCATCGTCCTCGCGCCGGCGGACTCGGATCGTCCAGTCCGCAAGCGCGACGTCCCCGTCGAACGCGAGGTGATGGACGTCGAACGACACCGGCGCGGCCCATCCGAAGCCGGACTCGACCAACCGCCGGTACTTCGCCCTGTCGTCGACCACGCCCGACGGCAGCTCGATGACCATGTCGTCGGCCCAACAATCCATGTACGCGTCGAGGTCCGAAGCAACCCAGGCATCGACTCGGCGCATGAAGATGTCGCGCGGATGGGTCACGAAGAGCGACGCACGAGGCCGTCGACAAGCTTCTTGAGGCGGTCGCACACCTCGCCGTCGAGCTCGGCCGCGCCCGCGAGCGCTTCGGAGGCCTTCGTGGCATGGGTACGCGCCACCGTCATCGACGCGTCGACGACCTCCGCGGTCGCGATCAGGTCGACCGCCTGGCGAACGTCGGTCCATTCGAGCTTGCGACCGAGCAACGCGCGCAGCTCACCCGAGCCCGCCAGCGCGTAGATCACGGGCAGGGTGTACACGCCTTCGTGCACGTCGTTCCCGGTCGGCTTGCCGAGCACGGCCTCGGTGGCCGTGACGTCGAGCACGTCGTCGACGACTTGGAAGCACATGCCGAGGTGGTGGCCGAACTGCGTGAGCGCGTCGAGAGTGTCCGCCGACACCTCGCTCACCATCGCGCCGATGCGGCATGCCGTCGCCATCAGCGACGCGGTCTTGCCCTCGATCGCCGACAGGTACGACTCCTCCGAGCGATCGGGGTCGAAGAGATGTTGCAGTTCGAGCACCTGACCCCGGCAGAGCTCGCCGATCGTCGAGGCCAGCAGCCCGGCGACATCGGCGCCCAGCGACGCGGCGAGCGAAGACGCCTGCGCGAGGAGATAGTCGCCGGCGAGGATCGCCACGATGTTCGACCAGCGTGCGTTCACCGACGGCACGCCCCGCCGGGTCTCGGCCTCGTCGATCACGTCGTCGTGGTAGAGCGACCCGAGATGGACGAGCTCGACGGCCGATCCGCCGGTGACCACTTCGGCGCTCGCCGGACCGCCCGCGCCCCGCGCCGCGTAGCCCGCGCAGAGCGACAATGCAGGTCGTAGTCGTTTGCCACCTGCTCCCAGCAGATGGCCGGCCACGTCGCCCAAGAACCGGTCCTCGGCCCGAACGGCGTGGTTCAGGCGGTCTTCGACCCGGACCAGGTCGCCGGCCAGGGGCGGAAGGTCCACGTCGTCGACGAGAGACACGGGGACGAGCGTACGGCGGGCCGCCCGAGATGGTCGATTCGGGACCCTCGGGAATGATCCGAATGACTCAGGCGTAGAACACAAGCTCAGGGCCATCGTGGAGCAGCCCGACGGATGCTCAGTACGGTCGTGAGAAAACGAAAAAGAAGGCATTCAGACCCGGCTCCGGCGCCAAAGTTGCGGTGGGACCGGCCGATAGAATGGGCACAGCCGGCATCCGCCGGCTTCGTTGCTCCGAATGGGGAGAACCCACCGGAGAGACGAAGTCTGGCGGGGGCCGCAAGCTCACCGAGAGGCGGATCATTTTGTTCGAGCGCTTCACCGACCGAGCCCGACGGGTCGTGGTCCTCGCCCAAGAGGAAGCGCGGCTGCTCAACCACAACTACATCGGCACCGAGCACATCCTGCTCGGGCTGATCCACGAGGGTGAAGGCGTCGCGGCCAAGGCACTCGAGTCGCTCGGCATCTCCCTCGAAGCCGTGCGCGCGCAAGTCGAGGAGATCATCGGCCACGGCGGCCAGGCGCCGTCGGGTCACATCCCGTTCACGCCCCGTGCGAAGAAGGTCTTGGAGCTCTCGCTGCGCGAGGCGTTGCAGCTCGGCCACAACTACATCGGTACCGAGCACATCCTGCTCGGGCTGATCCGCGAGGGCGAGGGTGTCGCCGCGCAGGTCCTGGTGAAGCTCGGCGCCGATCTGTCCCGCGTCCGCCAGCAGGTCATCCAGTTGCTCTCGGGCTACGCAGGGACGAAGGAAGCGGCCGGCCAGGGCGCGACACAGGGTGCCGGCGGCGAGAACCAGCCGTCGGGCTCGCTCGTCCTCGACCAGTTCGGCCGGAACCTCACCCAGCTCGCACGCGAGAAGAAGCTCGACCCGGTGATCGGGCGCGAGCGCGAGATCGAGCGCGTGATGCAGGTGCTGAGCCGTCGCACCAAGAACAACCCGGTGCTGATCGGCGAGCCCGGCGTCGGCAAGACCGCCATCGTCGAGGGTCTGGCGCAGAACATCGTCGACGGCGACGTGCCCGAGACGCTGCACGCCAAGCAGCTGTACACGCTCGACCTCGGCGCGCTGGTTGCGGGCTCCCGCTACCGCGGCGACTTCGAAGAGCGCCTGAAGAAGGTGCTGAAGGAGATCCGCACGCGCGGCGACATCATCTTGTTCATCGACGAGCTGCACACGCTCGTCGGCGCGGGTGCGGCCGAAGGCGCGATCGACGCGGCGTCGATCCTCAAGCCGATGCTCGCCCGCGGTGAGCTCCAGACGATCGGTGCCACCACACTCGACGAGTACCGGAAGCACCTCGAGAAGGATGCGGCGCTCGAACGACGGTTCCAGCCGATCAAGGTCGACGAGCCGACGGTCGCACAGACGATCGAGATCCTGAAAGGCCTGCGCGAGCGCTACGAGGCGCATCACCGCGTCACGATCACGGATCAGGCGATCGTGGCCGCGGCGAACCTCGCCGACCGCTACATCTCCGACCGCCACCTCCCCGACAAGGCGATCGACCTCATCGACGAGGCGGGCTCGCGCCTGCGCATCCGACGCATGCAGGCGCCGCCCGACTACCGCGAGCTCGAAGACCAGATCGCGAAGGTCCGCAAGGAGAAGGAAGCCGCGATCGAGGCGCAGCAGTTCGAGCGCGCGGCATCGTTGCGCGACCGCGAGAAGTCGCTGCTGGAGCAGCGCACCTCCAAGGAGAGCGAGTGGCGCGCGGAAGGCGTCGACTTGTTCAACGAGGTGAACGAAGAGTCGATCGCCGAGGTGCTCGCGTTGTGGACGGGTATCCCCGTGTACAAGCTCACGGAGGAAGAGACCGCCAAGCTCCTGCGCATGGAAGAGGAGCTGCACAAGCGCATCGTCGGCCAGCACGACGCCATCAAGGCGGTGTCGCAGGCGATTCGGCGGACGCGTGCCGGCCTCAAGGACCCGAAGCGACCGTCGGGCTCGTTCATCTTCCTGGGCCCGTCGGGCGTGGGAAAGACCGAGACCGCCAAGGCGCTCGCGGAGTTCTTGTTCGGTGACGAGTCGTCAATGATTCAGCTCGACATGTCCGAGTACATGGAGAAGCACACCGTGTCGCGGCTGGTGGGTTCGCCGCCCGGCTACGTCGGCTACGACGAAGGCGGTCAGCTCACCGAGGCCGTACGGCGCAAGCCGTTCTCGGTCGTGCTGTTCGACGAGATCGAAAAGGCCCACCCCGACGTCTTCAACACGCTGTTGCAGATCCTCGAGGACGGTCGACTCACCGACGCGCAGGGCCGCACGGTCGACTTCAAGAACACCGTCATCATCATGACGTCGAACCTCGGGACCGCCGACCTCAAGAAGGCGTCGCTCGGGTTCGCGCGATCCGACGAGCACGTGACGTACGACAAGATGAAGGACAAGGTGCACGACGAGCTCAAGCGCCACTTCCGGCCCGAGTTCCTCAACCGCATCGACGACATCATCGTCTTCCACAACCTCTCGACGGACGAGATCACCGAGATCGTCGACCTGTTGATCAAGCGCGTCGAACGGCAACTGGAGTCGCAGGGACTCGGCTTCGAGCTCACACTCCCGGCGAAGCTGCTCGTCGCGGCCAAGGGTTACGACGCGGCATTGGGCGCACGGCCGTTGCGCCGCGCGATCCAACGTCTGATCGAGGACCCGCTTTCGGAGAAGATCCTCTGGAAGGAATTTCATGCCGGTGACACGATCGTCGTCGACGCCGAAGGCGACGAGGTCGTGTTCCGCAACGTCCAGGGCGTGGAGCCGCCGCCGGTCGAGCTCGCCGGGAGCGGCACACCCGAGTAAGCACTCGATTCGAACCTGCGTCATTCTCCGGCGATAATCGCTGGTCTGTGACGCAGGTTCGTCGCGTGTGGGGGATGGTTGCGATCGGTGCCGTGTTGCTTGCGGGCTGCCGCGTCGATGCTCGCGTCGACCTGACGCTTGCGAGTGACGGGTCGGGCACGGTTCGCACGACGCTCACGTTCGACCGCGACGCGATCACCCGCCTGGGAGGTCTTGCCGGCGCCTCGCGCCAGGTGCCGCTCGCCGATCTGCGCGCCGCGGGCTGGAAGGTGTCGCGCTGGACGGCCGGCGCGTCTTCGACCGCGACCCTCACCCTCACCCACGTCTTTCGCGACCAGGCGGACCTCGCGCGGAGACTCGCCGACCTCGTTGGCGCGCACGGGCTCCTTCGTGATCCACGGATCACCCGCGATCGGGACTGGTTCGGCTCGCGCGACGGCTTGGCGCTCGTCGTCGATCTCCGCACGCCGGCGAGCGGGATCGGCAGCGACAAGGATCTCCAGGCGCGGCTGCGACTCGCGGGGCTCGATCCCAAGAAGCTCGACAAGCAACTCACCCACGACCTTCGCAGCGCGCTCCACCTCACCGTGGTGGTGCGGCTGCCGGACGGGACCGAACGGAGCTACGACGCCGCGACCGGCACTGTGGGCACCGTCTCGGCATCGGCGTCGAGCACCGACTACGACCGGATGGTGAAGCTGGGCATCGCGGTCGGGCTCGCGCTGCTCGCGGGTTTGTTCCTTCTGGCCGCGTCGGCGAGCGCGCGGCGCCAACGTCGGCGCCGCACGAAGCGGGTACGGGCCGAGCAGCTCGTCGATCGCGACCGCGCGCCGCTGATGTAGGTCCGCCCTCCCCGGCACTGGCCCGTCCGCGATCGTGTCGCAACGTGCCGGTAGCTTCTGCGCCATGACACGAACACTCGTTCGATACCGGTGCGATGCCTGCGGACACGACTCGCCGAAGTGGCTGGGGCGGTGTCCCGACTGTGGCGAATGGGGTTCCTTCGCGGACGGGGCAGCCTCGACGGCGCTCGGGGCCCCTGCGACCCGGGCGGTGCCGATCGCCGAGGTGGATGCGCTCGGTGCGGCCCACCTGCCGACCGGCCTGCCCGAGCTCGATCGCGTGCTCGGCGGTGGGCTCGTCGCGGGGTCGGTCACGCTCCTGGGCGGTGAGCCCGGCATGGGGAAGAGCACGCTGTTGCTCCAGGCGCTCGGCACGATGGCCGCCGGTGGCGTCCGCTGCCTGCTGGTCACCGCCGAGGAGTCGGTCGCGCAGGTTCGGGTGCGCGCCGATCGTCTGGGCACGCTCGCCCCCGAGCTGTTCGTCGTCTCGGAGACTTCGCTGCCGGCCATCGCCGCCCATCTCGACGCGCTCGCGCCGGCCGTGTGCGTCATCGACTCGATCCAAGCGGTGCATGATCCCGACGGGCCGGGATCGGCCGGTTCGGTCTCGCAGGTACGCGACGGCGCCCAGGTGGTCGTGCGGCTCGCCAAGGAACGGGGCGTCGCGGTGCTCGTCGTGGGCCATGTCACCAAGGACGGGTCGCTCGCGGGGCCACGCGCGCTGGAGCACGTCGTGGACACGGTGCTCTCGTTCGAAGGCGACCGCCATCACGCGCTCCGAATGCTGCGCGCGCTGAAGCACCGGTTCGGCGCGACCGACGAGCTGGGACTCATGGAGATGACCGAGCGCGGTCTCACGTCCGTGGCCGACCCGAGCGCGTTGTTCCTCGCCGACCGGCGACCGGCCGCGCCGGGTTCGGTCGTCGCGGCCGTGATGGAGGGAGCGCGTCCGTTGTGCGTCGAGGCGCAAGCGCTGGTGACCGACAAATCCGCGCCGATCGCGCGCCGCGTCGCGCAGTCGATCGACGGCAGCCGGCTCGCGATGCTCGTTGCCGTGTTGCAACAACGCGCCAACGTCGAGCTCAACGAACGTGACGTGTACGCGAGCATCGCCGGCGGGGTACGCGTCGCGGAGCCCGGCGCCGACCTCGCGCTCGCGCTCGCCATCGCGGGCGCGCGAGCGGACCGTGTGATCGAACCTGACACGGTCGTCATAGGAGAGCTCGGGCTCGGCGGCGAGGTACGGCAAGTGGCGCACGCACCACGCCGTCTCAATGAAGCGCTGCGCCTGGGTTTTCGTCGCGCAATCGTTCCGATCTCGACGCCCGATGTGCGGGGCATCACGCTCGTGCGCGTCGCCGATATCGGTGAGGGCCTGGCCGCGACCTTGCGCGCGGGAGGGTAGGCTGCGCATCAGTTCCGACCCGGAGGACTCGTTGGCCCAGCGCCGATCGGAAGCCCTCTACGCCGCGCTTCGCCTCGTCGCACCGGGCACGCCGCTGCGGGAGGGCATCGACCGCATCCTGCAATCGAACATGGGCGCGTTGATTGTCATCGGCGACGGTCCCGACGTGTTGAACATCTGCTCCGGCGGCTTCCTCCTCGATGCCGAGTTCACTCCGCAGCGCCTGTCGGAGCTTGCGAAGATGGACGGTGCAATCATCCTTGCGTCGGACGGGACGCGCGTCGCCCGAGCGAACGTGCACCTGGTGCCCGACCCCGACATCCCGACGACCGAGACCGGGACCCGTCACCGCACCGCCGAGCGGGTCGCCCGTCAGATCTCGGTGCCGGTGATCACGGTTTCCGAAGAGATGAGCATGGTCTCGGTGCACTACCAGGGGATGAAGCAAACCCTCGAGCCGATCCCCCGGGTGCTCGCCCGGGCCGATCAGGCGCTGCAGATCCTCGGTCGCTACAAATCCCGGCTCGACGGGGTCACCGGGGCGCTGTCCGCCCTCGAAGTCGAAGACCTCGTGACGCTGCGCGACGTCGTCACCGTGCTCCAGCGCGCGGAGATGGTCCGGAGAATCGCGGAGGAGATCGAGGGCTACGTCGTGGAGCTCGGTCTCGACGGCCGTCTCGTCGAGCTCCAACTCGAAGAGCTCACCGGTGGCGTGCTCGTCGACCTGCGCCTCGTGGGCAAGGACTACTTCGTGGAATCGCCCGACTGGATGCTCGCCCAGGTCACGGCGCGCCTGGCGGAGATCAGCGACGACGAGCTGCTCGACCTGCGCGTCGTCGCCGCCATCCTGCACCTGTCGCAGGAAATGGATCTCGACTCGTCGACGCAGCCGCGCGGCTACCGGCTTCTGAGCAAGATTCCGCGGCTGCCCGAGGCGATCGCCGACCATGTGGTCGAGCGGTTCGGCACGCTGCCGAAGATCATGCGCGCCTCGATCTCGGATCTGGTCGAGGTCGAGGGGGTCGGCGAAGCGCGTGCGCGCGCGATCAAGGACGGATTGTCACGCGTCGCCGAGACATCGATTCTCGACCGTTACGCCTGACGCCTGATGCTTCCTTGGGTGCGGCGGCGGCGCCGCACCCCTCCGGTCACCGGCCGGCTCCGCTTTGCTGCGCCGGGGCCCCCACCCGCCCCCCAGGTTCCCTCCGGGGTACGGCGCCGCCGCTTGATCCTCCCTACGGGCCTCCCCGCCGCCTCCGCGGTAGCGCGCCGTCGCTTAGTACATTCCTTCGTTCATGGCGGCTCTTGCTCATGGTTCTGTGTACGACGTCACTGCTGAGGCGCGGACGCTTCTTGTGGATGGGATGGATGTGCCGGCGTTTCATGCGCGGCCGGATGGGATGCCGGTTGCCGGGGTCGTGTTGCACCCGGACATGGGTGGGTTGCGGCCGCTGTTCGAAGACATGGCGCGGCTGCTTGCGACGCACGGGCTCGCGGTTCTCGCGTTCGAGCAATTTGCCTCGCAGCCGGAGTCGATTCGCGCATCAGCGGAAGAGCGGTTCGCGCACGTCAAGGACTTCGACGATTCGCAACAGCTCGAGATCTTCTCGGCTGCTGCTGACTTGCTCGTCGTCGAAGACGACGTGGCGCGGGTGTCGATGGTCGGGTTCTGTATGGGCGGGCATTACGTGTTCAAGGCCGCGTCGACGGATCGATTCGACGCAGCTGTTGCGTTCTACGGGATGTTGCGAACGCCGGACGACTGGCGAGGTCCCGGCCATCGCATCGAGCCGCTCGACGTTGCGTCACGGATGGTGCCGACGCTGGCGTTCTTCGGGACGGCCGACCCGTGGACGCCCGCCGCCGATATCGACGCGTTGCGCGCGGCGTGGAAGGACCGTCCCGACTGCGAGATCGTCGTCGTCGAAGGGGCCGAGCACGGCTTCGTGCACGATCCCGACCGGCCCGTCCATCGCCCGGACGACGCGGCCGCCGCCTGGCAGAAGTCCCTCGACTGGATCACGGGCTCGTCACACCCCACGCGGTGAGCGAAGCGCAGCGGAGCGAACTCGCCGGAGCGGCGAGCGTGTGCGGAGCGGGTATCCCGCTCCGCAGCGAGTGCGACAAAGTCAGATCGTGGCGCGGATCTCGAGCTCGTCGCGGTTGACGATGCGGTAGCGGCTGCGACCGGAGATCTCGAGCCAGCCGAGCTTCACGAACAGCGCGATCGCCTTGTTCACGCGCTCACGCGACGCGCCGACCATTCCTGCCAGCTCTTCCTGGGTGACCGGCATGCGGAAGTCGTCCTCGCCGTCGGCGAGCTCGAGCAGCCGCTTGGCGGTGCGGCCGGTCACGTCGAGGAACATCGCGTCCGCCAATGCCTCGTCGGTGGCGCGCAGACGACGGGCGAGGATTCGCACGACCGCCCACAGCACTTCGGGCCGGCGGGCGAGGACGTCCCGAACGTCTTCGAATTCGATGGCGATCAGGTGCACGGTCGTCAGTGCCCGGGCGTTCGCCGAGCGCACACCGCCGTCGAACATCGACATCTCGCCGAATAGCGCGCCCGGTCCGAGGACCGTGAGCACCGACTCGCGGCCGTCGGAAGCCTTGGCCACGATGGCGATTCGGCCCGAGAACACCACGTACAGGTGCGTCGCCGGGTCGCCCTTTTCGAAGATCGGGTCGCCGCGGCGGTACCGCGCAAGCGCGGTCCGGCCTCGAAGCTGCTCAAGCAGCTCCGGGGGCAATGTGCCGAAGAGGTCGGTCTTGTCGAGCACGGGCGTGCGTGCCGCCATGTCGCGCCGGTCCTTGTTCGCGGGAGGCTATCCGAGCCTCCTCGGAACCGCCCAGTGTGTCGTAGGTCACATTCACCATCGACCCGATCCCGGCCGGGCCTAAGGGGCTCCTCGACGCGTGGGTCAAGCAGCGCCCGCGCCGGCCGATGCAGAGGCCGATGTTCGTCGAAGGCGTCCGACTCCTCGTCGCCGTGCTGAGCACGGCCGCGGGCTTCTGGGTGGCCCGCCGGCTCGGTACCGAGGCGCAGGGCGTGGGGGGAATGCTCGGCTGCCTGTTCGGCTATGTGACGGGCGGCGTGCTCGGGCGTGTCCTCGACGGCGCGCTGGGCGCCGTGGAGCGCCGGATGGACCGTCGATCTCCGGCCCGGCTCGTCGCCGGGACGCTGGGGGCGATCGCCGGGTCCACCCTCGCGATCGTGCTGGTCGTGCCGTTCGCCCTCCTGCTGGACGCTCGCCTCGCGGTGTCGGTCGTGGCGCTCGGGGCATGGGTGCTCGCGTGGGCCGGCTTCCGGATCGTCGCGTACCAGGCTGAAGCCGTGCTCGAGATGCTCGGGCTGTCGACCCGACCGCTCGTGCGCGCCCAGGCTTTCGACAGCCGCGACGGCGTGCTCGTCGATACGTCGGTCGTCATGGACGGTCAGCTGCTTCCGCTCACCCGCTCCCGGGTCCTCGGCGGAGACCTGATGGTCGCGCGGTTCGTGCTCGACGAGCTCCAGGGCTTCGCCGACGCGAGCGACGACGTGCGGCGCCGGCGCGCGCGACGCGGCCTCGAGACACTCGAAGCTCTGCGCAACGAAGGCAACGTGAGGCTCTTCGTCCTCGACGACGAGGTGCCGGAGCACAACGAGGTTGACGCAAAGTTGATCGCGCTCGCGCGGCGGCTGCAGCTCCGGATGCTCACGAACGACGGGCCGCTCGCGCGCAACGCGGAGCTGCAGGGTGTGCCCACGTGCAACCTGCGCAAGCTTGCGCAGGAGCTCACACCGTCGATCGGCCCGGGCGACTTCGTCCGCGTCTCACTCACGCGCGAAGGCAAGGAGACCGGTCAGGGCGTCGGCCACCTCGATGACGGGTCCATGGTCGTTGTGAACGGTGGTCACGAGCTCGTGGGCGGTCCTGAGGTGATGCTGCAGGTGACCTCTGTCGTCCCGACCTCCGCCGGACGCCTGCTCTTTGCGCGCCTCGACAATTAGTCACCTGCCAGACTGGGCGGCGTGCAGACCTGGGCCATCGTCGTCGCGGCCGGTGACGGCGCAAGGTTCGGCGGCGCGAAACAGTTTGCGCGGTTGGGCGGCTCGACGGTGCTCGATCGCGCGGTCGGCACCGCTCGGGAATCGTGCGACGGTGTCGTCGTCGTGCTCGCGACGGGCGCGTCGTGGGACGTGCCGGCAGGGGTTCGCACGGCAACCGGCGGCGCGACGAGGTCCGAATCGGTGCGCGCCGGCCTCGCGTGTGTGCCCGAGACCGCCGACGTCGTCGTCGTGCACGATGCTGCCCGGCCCCTCGCGTCCCGCGGGCTCTTTGCCAGCGTGATCGGCGCGATCCGCGCCGGGGCCGACGCCGCAGTGCCCGCACTTCCCGTCGTCGACACGCTCAAGCGGGTGCGGGACCGCGACGTCGTGGAGACGGTGTCGCGCGAGGGCTTGGTCGCGGTCCAGACGCCGCAGGCCTTTCGCGCCGTGGTCCTGCGCGCTGCACACGCGCGCGACGGCATCGACACCGATGATGCCGCGCTCGTCGAGGCCCGAGGCGGGAAGGTCGTGGTCGTCGAAGGCGAGCGGCGGAATCTCAAGCTCACGCGCGCCGACGACCTCGAGCTGGCGCAGACGCTGATCGAAGGCGCGCGCTCGTGAGGACACGCGTCGGTCTCGGCTTCGACGTCCACCCGTTCGGGACCGAGCCTCCGCTCGTGCTGGGTGGCGTCCGCATCGACGATGCGCCCCGGCTCGCGGGCCACTCCGACGGGGACGCGGTCGCGCACGCCGTCGCCGACGCGTTGCTCGGGCCGGCCGGCCTGCCCGATCTCGGCACGTTGTTCCCCGCAACCGACGAACGCTTCCGCGGCGCCGATTCGATGGGATTGCTCGCCGAGGTCGCTCGCGAGCTCGGCCACAAGCGCTGGTGGATCGAGAACGTCGACGTCGTGGTCGCCGCCGAATCGCCGATGCTCGGGCGCCACGTCGAAGCGATGGCGGCCAATCTCGTCGCAGCCCTGGCGCCCGCCCGGGAGCCGATGGGCACGGGCATAGGCGCCGCGGTACGGCCCAAGCGAGGTGAGGGGCTCGGCGCAATCGGGCGGGCCGAGGGGATCGCCGTCTGGGCCGTCGCGCTCCTGTCGCGATGATGAAACCCGGCGGTGTGCCCGCCGCCGCTCGCTAGCCTCACCCGGTGCTGCGCATCCAGGACACGGCGCGACGCGCAAAGGTGGAGTTCGTTCCTCGCATCGACGGCCAGGTGTCGATGTACGTGTGCGGCCCGACGCCCTACGACGTGCCGCACCTCGGCCACGGACGCACCGCCGTGGTGTTCGACACGATGCGGCGTTACCTCATGTGGTCGGGTCTCGACGTCGCGTACGTCACCAACATCACCGACGTCGAAGACCGCATCATCGCCCGGGCCGCGGCGCGTGGGACGACCGAGTCCGAGCTCTCTCGAACGTACGAAGCCGACTACTGGCAACAGATGTCGCGACTCAATGTCGCGCCGCCCGACGACATGCCACGGGCGACGGAGTTCATCCCCCAGATGCAGGCGCTGATCGGAGAGCTGATCGCGAAGGGAAGCGCGTACGTCGTCGAGGGCCAGGGCGTCTACTTCCAGGTCGACACGTTCCCGGAGTACGGCAAGCTGTCGCACCGTACCGTCGCCGAGCTGCGCGAAAGCGCCGGCGCCCGGGTGGAGGTGGACGAACGGAAGCGCTCACCGCTCGACTTCGCGCTGTGGAAGGCCGCCAAGCCGGGCGAGCCGCAATGGGAGTCTCCGTGGGGCCCGGGAAGACCGGGGTGGCACATCGAGTGCTCCGCGATGTCGCTCGACATCCTGGGCGACGGCTTCGACATCCACGGCGGCGGTTCCGACCTCGAGTTTCCGCATCACGAGAACGAGATCGCACAGGCCGAGGCCGCGGGCCACGCGTTCGCGCGCTACTGGCTGCACTCGGCGATGGTGAACGTCGACGGCGAGAAGATGTCCAAGTCGCTCGGCAACTTCACGACGCTCGAGGACGTGCTCGACGAGTTCGATCCGCGCGCGTTCCGGTTGCTCGTGCTCCAGACGCACTACCACCGGCAGATGGAGCTCGGCGACAAAGAGCTTGCCGATGCCGACAAGGCCGTAGAGCGCGTCGACGCGCTGATGCGACGCGTCAGGCGCGCCGATCTCCCGGCCGCGGAGGTGGTCGACACGTCGCCGTTTCGCGACGCGATGGACGACGACTTCGACACGCCGGCCGCGCTCGCGTTCGTCTTCGAGCTCGTACGCGACGCGAACATCGCGCTCGACGCTGGTCGTAACGACGACGCCGCCCGCCTCGCCGCGACTGTTCGCGAGCTCTGGAGTGCGCTGGGTCTGACGTGGTTCGACGATGATGAAGAGCTCGACGACGAGATCCGCGGGCTCGTCGCTCGGCGCGACGAAGCGCGCGAGCGCAAGGACTGGGCCGAGGCCGACCGGTTGCGCGACGAGCTGCGCGCGCGCGGCATCGTGCTCGAGGACACCGCGGGAGGCACGGTGTGGCGCCGGCTCCGACCTGATGACGAAGCCTGACTCCGGGGTCGGCGGCGAGCAGGTCGAGGGCCGCCGCGCCGTGCACGAGCTCCTGCGGGCCGGTCGTCGAACGGTTCGCACCGTGTACGTGTCGCGCAGCGCCGCGCAGGATCCGGCGGTCGCCGCAATCGCAGAGCTCGCGGGTGCGAGCATGCAGGTCGTCTCGCCCGAGCGACTGGAGAAGCTCGCGCGCACCGATGCCCCGCAGGGCGTCGTCGCGCTCGCGTCGCCGCTGCGCTCGGCGGACCTCGACGACCTGTACGCCGCCGAGGACGCGTTCCTCGTCGCCGTCGACGGGGTCACCGACCCTCGGAACCTCGGCGCCGTGATGCGGTCAGCCGAGACCGCGGGTGCCACGGGCATCATCGTCGGGCGCCACCGGGCCGCGCACGTCACTCCGGCGGTGACAAAGGCCGCGGCCGGTGCGATCGAGCACCTCCCGGTCGCGCTTGTCGGCGGCATCCCCAACGCGTTGGAGCGAGCCCAGCGGGCGGGCGTATGGACGGTCGGCTTCGATGAGCACGGCGACACCCCGCTGTCGGAGCTCGGCGTCGCCGACCAGCGCGTCGTGCTCGTGCTCGGCGCCGAAGGCCGCGGCTTGGGCCGGCTCACACGGGCGCGTTGCGACGTGCTCGTGCGCATCCCGATGTACGGCGCGGTGCCGTCACTCAACGTCGGCGCCGCCGCCACGCTCGCGTGCCACGAGGTCGCCCGCCGCCGCCACAAGTAGGCTCTCCGACCACGGAACATGCGTGGCTGACGGCCCTTTATGGGCCCTCGGGCACGCAGGTTCGGATCTACGGGGGAAGTCGGTGATGCGGCGCATCAGTTGTGCCTTGTTGTTGGTCACGACTGGGCTGGTGTGGGAGATGGTGCCTGCGGGTGCGGACGCGCCTGGTGCGGGTGCCCGGACCGCGACGCCCGCGATCGCCACCGGCGGCTCGCATTCGTGTGCGTTGTTGGCGAACGGGACCGCCAGGTGTTGGGGTCTCAACGGCTCGGGCCGGTTGGGGAACGGCACGACGACCAATGCGTCGACGCCGGTGGTGGTGAGTGGTCTGGCCACCGCGACTGCGATCGCCGCGGGCGGCTCGCATTCGTGTGCGTTGTTGGCGAACGGGACCGCCAGGTGTTGGGGTCTCAACGGCTCGGGGCAGTTGGGGAATGGCACGACGACCAATGCGTTGACGCCGGTGGTGGTGAGTGGTCTGGCCACCGCGACTGCGATCGCCGCGGGCGGCTCGCATTCGTGTGCGTTGTTGGCGAACGGGACCGCCAGGTGTTGGGGTGCCAACGGCTCGGGCCGGTTGGGGAATGGCACGACGACCAATGCGTCGACGCCGGTGGTGGTGAGTGGTCTGACCACCGCGACTGCGATCGCCGCGGGCGGTTCGCATTCGTGTGCGTTGT
>JBBRXX010000046.1:0-36340 GCA_038238245.1 Acidimicrobiia bacterium | reverse complement strand
GCCCTGGCATTGACCCGCGCCAACTGATTGGACGCGGCGGCCCCCGGGGGGGGGGGGGGGCGGGCAAAAACCCCCCCCGCGGCCCCGGCCCAGCCGGGGGGCCCCCCCCCCCCAAACCACCCCCCCGGGAGTGCGCCCCCACACCCTCGGCTTTTCCCCGGCGCAATCTCTTTGGCGGGGCCCCCCGGGTGTGGCGGTGTCCGCGTCCAAACACCGCCGACGTCGACCGGGCCGAAGCTGGGTACCTCGCCTCCGACTACCCTGCGCACGTGCTGTCCGACGCTCAGCGCGCCCACTACCACGACCACGGCTGGTGCTCCGTTGCCGGGATCGTCGACGACGTCTGGTTGAAGCGTCTGCGCACGGTCACCGACGAGTTCGTCGAGCAGAGTCGCGCGCTCACCGAGTCGAATGTCTTGTTCGACCTCGACGTCGGGCACTCTGCCGACGAACCCCGGCTTCGCCGGCTGAGCTCGCCGACCGACCTGCACGACACCTTCTGGGAGTTCGCGTCGCAGTCGGCCATCGTCGACGTCGCCGTCGACCTGCTCGGCCCGGACGTGAAGTTCCACCACTCCAAGTTGAACTTCAAGGCCGGCCACGGCGGCGAAGAGGTGAAGTGGCATCAGGACATCCAGTTCTGGCCGCATACGAACTACGACCTTTTGACGATCGGCGTGTTCCTCGAGGATGTCGAACCCGGCATGGGAGAGGTCGGCTTCGTGTCCGGGAGTCACGACGGGCCGTTGTTCGACCTGTACGACGGCGACGTATGGGTCGGCGCACTCGCCGACGCCGACGTGGCGCGCGTCGACCTCGGGCTCGCGACATACCCGACCGGCCCGGCCGGCACGATCACCGTGCACAACTGCCGAACGGTGCACGGGTCGGCACCGAACCGCTCCAGCCGCTCGCGCCCGCTGCTGCTCCAGACGTACGCCGCGGCCGACACGTTCGCGTACACCGACCTCGTCAAGCTCTCGCCGCACGGTGAGGAGCTGATCCGCGGCGAACCCGCGCGCTGGGCGCGCCACGACCCGCGGCCGTGCCTCGTTCCGCCGACGGGCCCCTACCGGCCGATCTTCGTCTCGCAGCAGCGCGAGCGCTGACGCGCCGTCGGCAACGCCAACGCCAAACGCCAACGGTCTAGCCCTCACGTACCTCGTCGAGATGACGGCGAAAGCCGTCGGCCGTCGCCTCGACGATGCGATCGTGCCCCCACCGGAACACGGGGTGGGCGAACCGCGCCGCGAGACGGATCGGCTGCTGCATCATCTCGAGCGTCCAGCTCGCGATCGCCCGCGTCTCGTCACCTTCGCCTTCGAACGCCACGAGCGCGACGCCCTCGAGATCACCGTGGACCGATGCGAGGATGTGACGCGCCGGGACGCATTCGTCGAGCACGACGCGCAACCGCAGGCGGTACGGCAACGGCGGGACGATGGTCCCACTGAGTACCGTGCCGCGCTCCAGACCGGGACCGTCGACGCGGAAGTCGCGGAGCCAGCTCCACCACGTGGTGAAGCAGTCGAGCTGGCCGATCGCGGCCCACACACGCTCGGCGGGTGCCGGGAACATGAACGCCCGCTGCGACGAGATGACATACGGCGAACCCGGCACGGCCGCCACGGTATTGGATGGCGCGTCGCCGGCGCACTCGGGAAGGGTGACGTGCGTCGCCGACGTCGCCGACGTCGCCCGCTCGTCAGCCGGCCTTGACCGGCAGCACGATCGCGGACGGATGGCGGGGATCGTGATGGATCGCCTGATGCGCGACGCGCATCGTCGTCGCGGTGGCGAGCGGCTCCCCGGTGCCGAGATTGCGGACGAAGCGTGGGTGCGCACCGCTCGCGACCTGCACCCGGATTCGGTGCCCGGCCTGGAACCGCTGGGCGGTCGGCCACAGCGCGACACGGATCGCCCGTGTGCCGTCGGTTGCGCGCACGAAGGCCCGCGTTGGTGAGACGCGTTCGAGACCGTCGCACACGTTGTGAGAGCGTCCCTTCTCGTCGACATCGCAGAGCCGAACGAACACGTCGAAGTGATCGAGGTCCGACGACGCGTGGATCTCGGCGGTGATCTCGCCGATCACCTCGACGTCGGCGGTGAGCACCTTGCTGGTGAAGACGAGGACATCACCGCGCCCCTCGGTCACGGACTGGTCGCGGCGGCCACCTGTGCGTCGCAGCAACGTGCCACCCGCGATCGGCGTCGGATCGGCGGGGTCGTAGCGGTACGTGTCGGGCTCGCTTGCGGGCGGCTCGCCCGGTTCCAGTCCCCCATCGGGATGCAGGTACCAACGCTGCGCCTCGTATCCCGCGGGCGGCCACGAGGAGAAGTCGCGCCATTGCCCGGCACCCATTACGAAGACGCGCACCGGCATCGCCGCGTCGACACCGTCGCGCGAATCCACACCGCGCACGTGCCGGTCCAGCCATCGCAACGATTCGGTGAGCTGGGTCGCGAAGCCCTTGGGCGCAGTGTGCGTCCACGGACCGATGACGAGACGCGGCTGGTTGCCGGCGCCGAGCAGCGCGCGGTAGTCGTCGAGTTGCGCGGCCAGGAAGATGTCGTACCAACCGCCGACCTGCAGCACTGGCGCGACGACCGCGGCCGTTTTCGACGAATGGTTGATCGGTTGCCAGAACGGGTCGTCGATCGACGGATGCTCGACGATGTCGCGCCAATACGGCACGCGCTTCCCCACGAGCCGCTCGTCGAGATCGACGATCGGCAGCGTGTTGATCACGCGGTCGAGCCGCCGCAGGCGCGCCCCGAACAATGTCTTGATTCCGGCGAACCGCTGCTCTTGCGTGCTGACCATCGTCGTCCAGTCGATGGCGTCTTCGAGAGAGAGTGAGCCGCCGGCGAACCAATGACGCGCGAGGTTCGAGTAGGCAACGTGCGTGCACATCGCGCGCAAAACCGGACCGGCGTCATCGGCCACCGCCCACTGGACGCCTCCGAGGTAGCTCGGGCCGTTCGTTGCAAGGCGGCCGTCGAACCAAGGCTGCTGTTCGATCCACCGGATGGTCGCCAGCCCGTCCGCACGTTCATTGAAATTCGGGTCGAAGTCACCCCCGGAACCGAACGTGCCGCGGCAGCTCTGCATCATCACTCGATAGCCCCGCTCCGCGAATATCCGGCCGAGAAAGAGACCGAGCGGACCACCGCGCCCGTAGGGGCTACGTACCAGCACCGTCGGGTGTGGACCATCGGCACCCGGTGTGTAGATGTCCGCGAGCAGCGCAACGCCGTCGTCCATCGGCACCCGCACGCCCCGGTCCACGATGATCGCCGTGTCGAGGGGCCGCGGCAGCGACATCGCGAGCGCGGCAAGGCGGCTGACCATGGACACGACGAGATCCTGGCACCGATTTCGGAGTCGCCGCCGGGCTCACCCGGAGCCCAACTCCGGATCGACGCCGCCGGTGAGGGAGGATGGCCCGTCGGTCCGGGGAGGTTCGCAATCGCCACCACATACGAAGGCAAGACCGCGATCGTCACCGGCGGCGCGTCGGGCATCGGGAAGGCGCTGGGGGCCGCACTCCTCGCCGCGGGCGCGCACGTGGTCCTGGCCGACATCGACGAGCCCGCGGCCGCGTCCGCGGCGCGCGCGCTTGCAGAGGCCAACGCCCGACCTGCCGGCTCGATCGTCGGGAGACCTCTCGACGTGCGTGACGATGCGGCGGTACGGGGACTCGTCGACGACATCGTCGCGCGAGACGGACACCTCGACTTCGTGTTCAACAACGCCGGGCTCGCGCTCGGTGGACGGACGCACGAAATGCAGAAGGAACACTGGGATCGCGTCATGGACGTAAACATCAATGGCGTCGTGAACGGCGTGCTCGCCGCGTACCCGGTGATGATCGAACAGGGGCACGGTCACATCGTGAACACGGCCTCGGGCGCCGGCCTCGCGCCCGCCGTCCTCACCGCTGCCTATACGACCACCAAGCATGCAGTGGTCGGGCTGAGCACCGCGCTCCGGCCCGAAGCCGCCGCCTACGGAGTGCGGGTCAGCGTCCTGTGCCCGGGCGTCATCGAGACACCGATCCTCGACAAGCACCAACCGTCCGATCTTGCCGCGCGTGCGAGCGAAGCGATCACCCCTCGCAGGTACCTCGAGACGGTCGGGTTGTCGCCGATGTCCGCCGATCGCTTCGCGGCACGCGCGCTCCGTCAGGTCGCCCGGAACAAGGCGATCATCGTCGTGCCGGGAAGCGCCAGAGCGCTGTGGTATCTCCAGCGCGTTTCTCCGGGCCTCGTCGAACGCATCAGCCGGCGCATCTCCCGCCGGGTCCTCGAACGCCTCGGTGAGCGCACAGAGGTACCGAGCCCGCGAGGTTCGGCGCATCTTCACGAGGGGAGGCCGGAGTGACGATCGCGTCCGTACACGTCGCGGACGTCGGCGCCCGGCAGGCGCTGACCGTCCTTCGCAAAGCACCGAGCTCTGCTTCGGTCCCGGGGCTGCGGCACGCCGACGTGGCAGTTGCGGCTCCGCTGCGCACGTCCAACGTCGCGGTACCGCAGTTCCGGCGGGCGGCGCTCATCGCGTTCTGGGATGACGACGAGGCACTCGACCGCTTCCTGGACGCGCATCCGCTGGCGGTTGCACTCACCGGCGGATGGCACACGCGCCTCGAACCACTGCGCGCGTGGGGCACGTGGCCCGGCCTCCCTGCCGACACCCCGAGTACCCGGAACGTCGATACGCACGGACCGGCCGTGGTCCTGACGCTCGGGCGGCTACGCGCCACGCAGATCGTGCGGTTCTTCCGCACGAGCGCGCCCGCCGAACGCGCGGCGCGGGAGGCGCCCGGTCTGACGTGGGCGACCGCACTCGCCCGTCCACCGTTCGTTGCGACCTGCTCGCTGTGGCAGAGCACCCAGGCCTTGTCGGCGTATGCATTCGGGCGTACGCCGGCACACCCGAACGCCATCGCTGCCGACAAGGCCAAGCCGTTTCATCACCAGTCCGCGTTCATCAGGTTCCGGCCGTACGACTCCCGCGGAAGTCTTGGGGGAAGGAACCCGCTTTCGGAGCGTTGGATGGCGACGACGTAGCTCAGTACCTCAGTCGGCGAAGACGTCGCGGCTGAGCTGCACGAAGAACGTATGGTCGTGGCCCTTGTTCGGATCTTCCGAGTTGTACTTCTTCCCCGGTGATCCGTCGGGCACGTGCTCTTCGGAGTAGATCGCTCCCACGGGACACACGTCCGGCTGATAGCACGCCGTGCAGGACGTGCACTCCTCCGTGTTCACATAGAGCACGCTGTCGCCGAAGATCGCGATCGCGTCGGGGTTGGGTTGATGGGTGTTCTCGATCTCCCCACTGCCGTGCTCGATCTCCGAGAACAGCGTGTTGGTCTTGGGATCGAACTCGTAGATGCACTGCACCGGGCAGACATCGACGCACGCGCGATCCTTCGTCTCGATGCATGCCTCGGTGATGATCGCAATCCCAGACACCCTTGCCGCTCCCTGTGCGTTGCGTTGTCGGCGAAAACCGCGCCGGTCCGATACTGCCACTGCGTACGCTAGATCGGGAGCGGAGAGGCGGAGGGCCAGCGTGCACTACGCATTCATGTTCGAGAACGTGGCAGTCGTGGTCGGTCCGTGGTGGGAGCCCGCCGACCCACCCGAGCGCGGCGCCCGCGTCGAGCTGCGTGTCCTGCCGGACGAGCCGCACCGAGGGTCCGAGTCGGCGGCGCAACGCATCGTGATCGACCAGCCGCTGTTTCGCGCCGACCTCTTCGATCAGCTCGACGGTCCGCCCGGGAACCTGCGCGCCGCCCACTTCCATCCCGGCTTCGACGGGGTCGAGCCGCGTGACCGGCACTGGCCCGACGGAATCCGTGAAGATCCCACCGGATGGCTCAGCGCCCAGCTCGGCGATCTGCCCGCGCTCCTCGCCCAAGCCGGCGGCGGCCTAGTCGACGGCGCAGCGATCGAGACGGACGCCGCCGCGCTGCGCGAAGCCCTTCCCGCGATCGTTGCCGCGGTTGAAGCAACGTGGAGGATCGTGCGCGACAACGCGACCGCGTCGACCGCATAGCGCTCGAGGAAGCACCACGACTTGCATCGCGCACTTGCGTTCGCGCCGAGGTGTGCTCACTCGAACATATGTTCGCCTCGCAAGTGGGGGACGCGAACAATTCGACACTTGACCGCTTGGCAGCTGACCGCCGGGACATCGACGCTCGCGAGGCGGCATGGTTGCGTGACGTTGCGGACTACGACCGCGCCGGCGCGTGGCGCGACAGCGGCTGTCCGAACGCGGCCGCTGCGCTGGCCGCACGGTGTCACATGACCGAAGGTGCGGCCCGCACCCATGTCGAGCTCGCTCGTTCGCTCGACGACCTTCCCGCGGTCGCCGATGCGTTCGGTACCGGTGCGGTGTCGCGCCAACATGCGTCGGTCATCGCCAAGGCCTGCACACCCGAACGCGCGGACGCCATGGCCGAGCTCGTCCCGACGTTGGTCGCCGCGGCGACACGCATGCACCCGCGCGAGCTTGGTTCGTTCGTGCAGCATTCCGTCGACCGTGTGGATGGTGACGGCGGCGCGGCGACGGACGAGTCCTTGCGGGGGCGGCGACGGGTGATCGCTTCCCAGAGGATCGACCGCATGGTCGCAAGCGACGCGTTGCTGGATCCCGAAGGCGGCGAGGTCTATCTCACGGCCCTCAGCGCCGAGATGACCCGCGACCGCCGCCTGAACGAGGCCCGCACTCCCGGGCAGCGGCGAGCCGATGCGCTCGTGAAGATCTGCCGGCGATCACTCGACGAAAACACCGTCGGCGGTGCGCGTAGCGCCCGCCCGCACATCACCGTGGTCGTCGACCTCGAACGCTGTGGCAACGAATCGCTCCTGGCGACCGCTCATGCCGAGGCCGTCCACACCGGACACGTCTCGGCGAACACGCTGGCGCGATTGACCTGCGACTGCAGCATCAGCCGTGTCATCACCGCCGGCAGGAGCGAGGTCCTTGATGTCGGCCGGGCGACCCGCACCATCCCACCCGCGATCTGGCGGGCACTCGTCGTGCGCGACCGACAGTGCGCCGCACCCGGATGCGACCGGCCACCCGGTCGCTGCGAAGCCCATCACCTCCGGCACTGGGAGAACGGCGGACCAACCAGTCTCGAAAACCTCAAGCTCCTCTGCTGGCATCACCACCACGAGGCGCACAAGAACGATCCACCACGCCGCGGCCCGTGACCCGACGAACGAAAGCATCGCTCTCTCGCATCGTGAAGGAAGCCGCTTCCGCGTGCTCGCGTCGTAGGAGGATGTGCGCGGCGTTGACCGCTGCCCGGCAATCGAGGGCGTCGAGCGGCCATGTCCGTACGAGATATCCCACGACGGCGTCGTCGCTGAGGCCATGGTGGAGCAACGCTTCGGCAGCGATGAGGGGGGCAACATTTCGGCTCATGAACACTCCATCAGCCCCGGCCCCGCCTGCAACGCAAACGATAACGCCGCCCGGGTCGCGAACCGCGGACCGACACGGCTTCCCCGGGCGTCGCGCGATCGGCCGACCCGGCGTTCTCGCGCTCGTGTGCATGGTCTCGGCGTCCTGTTCCTCTGGATCGCCGGACCGGGCTCATGCTCCAGCGCCGACGGCGACCACCACTACGACCACGGCCCCATTGACCTACTCGGCACGCGTCAGCAAGGCGGTCGAGGTCGACGTGCTCTTCCGGCAAGGAGTCGCGCGCGTCGACGGCGGTTGGATCTTCTCGTTCAACGACGGGCTCTTCCGCACGGACGAGGCGTTCCGGATCACCAGACGCCTGCAACCCGCGATACCCGACGCTTGGAAGACCCGCGGGTTCGACCACATCGGGGACATCGACGTCGTCGACGGCGTCCTGTACGCGCCCCTCGAACAGCCGAACTACGCAGAGGGCCGGCAGGCGATGCTCACCTACGACGCGGCGACGCTCACCTACAAGGACGGGCGGACCGTCCACCAGCACGAGAATTCGTTCGTCACGGTCGACCCCGACACTCGCATCGCGTACACGATGAACGACTTCGGCGGGCACGCGCTATTGCGCTACGACAGTGCGTGGAAGCGCCTCTCGCCGCTCCGGATGTCGCGGCGCGTGGAGCGGGTCCAGGGAGCGGACGTGTTCGGTGGCGCAGTGTGGCTCTCCACCGATGATGCGACCGACGAGGTCTACCGCGTCGACATCAGAACGGGGAAGACCGTCGCGCTCGGATCGATCGGCCATGTCGACGGCGAAGGGGAAGGCATCGATGCGACCCGGCTCCCGCGCGGCGACCTGCACGTGCTGAGCATCGATGCCAAGGCCGTACCGGTGCGCTTGATCGACCTCCGCGTCGACGTGAGGCCCTAGCTGCCGTCAGCGCGGCGCACGACGGTCGATCGCGGGGTTCAGTCCTCGCGGGGAAGGAGCGCCGCGATCGCGTCATGAATCTCAGCGGAGCGCTCGTGCGTCTTCATCGCGCGGAAGTAGACGTGCTCGTCCTTGTCGTGATCCTCGGCGCGCGCCTGCGCGACCTGCGCCATACGCCGTTGGCCCTCGGCAAGCGCTCGTTCGCGGTCTACTCGGCCCATCGCTTGGACACTAGACCGTCGCCGGTTCGGAAGGCCGGAGGATGTCGCGGACGGCCCGGGCGCGCGCCGATGAGTTTGCCGGCGCACCGGAGTCTCAGATGACGCGCGGTCCGGGACGCACCAGCTGGAGGCACCATGGCGGTACAAACCTACGCAGATCGACGTGCGCGGTTCGGTACCGTGGTCGGCGAAGCCATCGCGTTGAGGAGAGCGGAAGCATGACCGATGTTGCGGCTGTCGCGGGCGACCTCGAAAAGCACCTCGAACAGCACCGGCGCGAGCTGACCGCGTACTGCTACCGCATGCTCGGTTCGGCGTTCGAGGCCGAAGACGCAGTGCAGGAGACCCTGGTGCGGGCCTGGCGCGCGTTCGACCGTTTCGAAGGGCGCTCGTCGTTGCGCTCCTGGCTCTACAGCATCGCGACCAACGTCTGCCTCGACCTCCTGAACGGGAAGAAGCGGCGCGCGCTGCCGATGGACCTCTCCTCCCCGTCGCCCGGCGACGCCGGCCCCGGTCCCGTGCTCGGCGAGCAGACGTGGATACAGCCGATTCCCGACGGCCGCGTGATGCAGGGAGGCGAGGACCCGGCCGACCTGGCCGTGGAGCGCGAGACGATCCGGCTCGCGTTCGTCCGTGCCCTCCAGCTCCTCCCGCCGCGACAGCGCGCAGTGCTGATCCTGCGTGAGGTCCTGCGCTGGCAGGCCACCGAGGTCGCCGCGCTGCTCGACACCAGCGTCGTCTCGGTCAACAGCGCCCTGCAGCGGGCGCGCACGACCCTCGCGGCGAGCAACGTCGGCGCCCCCGACGCGTTCCAGCCGATGGACAACGAGCAGCAGCAACTCCTCTCCCGCTATGTCGACGCCTTCGAACGCTTCGACGTCGAGTCGCTGGTGTCGCTCCTCCACGAGGACGCGGTGATGTCGATGCCGCCGTACGACATGTGGATGCTGGGTCCGACCGGTCTCAGCAACTGGTTGCACGGGGGCGGATCGGGCTGCCGGGGTTCCCGATTCCAAGCGATCGAGGCGAACGGCTTCCCTGCGTTTGCGCAGTGGCGCCGGAGCGAGTCGGGCCCGGGATACGACGCATTCTCGATCCACGTGCTGGAGGTCACCCGCGACAAGATCAGCGCGCTCCACTTCTTCGTCGACCCCGCGCTGTTCCCGCTCTTCGGACTTCCGGTGCATCTCGACGAGGCGTCGTGAGCCGTGCGGAAGCAGCGGAGCCACGGATGGCGCAGCGATGGAGCCATCTGACGCGCTACTGAACGACGACGACCTCGTCGAGACCTGCGAGGGCGAGCAGGTCACGCAGCTCCTGGCAGACGTGACGAAGACGGAGTGCGCCGCCGGTGCGCTGCAAGGCGAGGTGCAGCCGGAGCAAGCCGTCGAGCACATCCGGGTCCGGGAGTCCGAGGGCACTCAGATCGCACGTGATCACCACCCGGTCGCAACCCACGCATCATCCGACCGGCGGGCGCGCCGAAACTCACCGGACGCGCTCGCGCTTCTGGCAGCTATTCCTGCACGAGACCGTTGAGGCGCTCGACTGTGTCGACGAACTCCTCGATCATCTCGAGCACGACGCGTCGGGTCGGCTGCACCGTGTTCATCGAGCCGACCACCTGACCGACGAAATACGTGACGAGGTCGTTGGCGCCGGTGCCTTCCTTGGCGGCGACCCGCTGGATTCGCCGCATCGCATCACCGATCAACACCGGTTGAATCGGCATCGGCAGTGTTCCCGGGCCGTCCGCCCGCTCCCATTCGTCGGTCCACGCGGTGCGGAGCATCCGTGCCGGTTTTCCCGTCAGCGACCGTGACCGCACGGTGTCGCCGAGGCCGGCGCGGAGGAACTTCTCCTTGACGGGCGGCGCCGTTTCCGCCTCCTCGGTCGTCAACCACACCGAACCGCACCAGACGCCGTCGGCGCCGAGCGCCATTCCCGCCGCGAGCTGTCGCCCGCGTGCGATGCCACCGGCCGCGAGCACCGGCACCGGTGCGACGGCGTCGACGACCTCGGGCACGAGCACCATCGTGGCGATCATCCCGGTGTGGCCACCGGCCTCTGTGCCCTGCGCCACGATGAGGTCGGCGCCGGCCTGCGCATGCTTGCGCGCGTGTTCGACCGAGCCGGCCAGCGCCGCGACCGGGATCCCCGCGCGGTGGGAGAGCTCGATGAAATGCGGAGGAGGCGGTCCGAGCGCGGACGCCACCAGGCGCGTCTTGTGCGAGAAGAGCACGTCGAGTAGCGGCGCCATGCTCTTCGGGTCGATGCGCATCGCGCCGATGCCCCGATCGATCGTGTCGTCATCGGGAGCAGGCGGCACGTCGTACCGGGCGAGCAGGTCGTCGACGAATGCCCGGTGCTCGTCGGGCACGAGACCGCGCAGCTGGCTCGGATCGAGCCCGCCTTCGTCGGCGCCCGCGAACTTCTCGGGAACGAGCAGGTCGACACCGTACGGCTTGCTTTTCACTTCCTTCTCGATCCACGTGAGGTCGATGTCGAGTTGCTCGGGACTGTGCGCGACCGCACCGAGCACACCGCACCCACCGGCGTTCGACACGGCCGCGACGACGTCGCGGCAGTGGCTGAAGCCGAACAGTGGAAGGTCGATGCCGACGAGGTCGGTCGCAGCCGTGCGCATCTCGGTCCTTTCGGGTGCCCGCTAGGTTTCTGGCCGTGCGAACCTTACGCGTGCCGATCGACGAGGGCGTCGGCGCGGCCGTCGTGATGCTCCCCGGGTTCGCGCTCTCGCCGGAGGTCTATCGCCCGACCGCGACGCTCCTCGCCGAGCACTGCCGGGTCATCGTGCCGGATGTGTACCGGATCGGGACGGCATGGCAGTACGAGGACGTCCAGCAACGGTTGACCGCCACACTTGATCTCCTCGAGCTCGACGAGGTCACGTTCATCGGACATTCCTTCGCCGGGAGTGTGGAGCTCGGATTCGCCGCCCGTCATCCCGAGCGCATCGTCGAGCTGGTCTTCGCCGACACACTCGCCATCTCGCGCGAGCTGCCGCTCGCAAGAGAGGCCCTGCGTCATCCCGTCCGGCTCCTCTGGCTCGCGACACCGCGCGCCGCTGCGTCCTTCACGACCACCGTGCTCACGCACCCGCGCCAGGTGGTCGAGGCGGCGTGGTTCGGATTCACGAGCGGGCGCACCGCTGATGCGCGACGGGTCGCGGCGGCGGGCCTGCGCGCGCACGTGCTGTGGGCCAGTCGCGATTCGTTGCTGAACAGACGCGACGGGCAGGCGTTCGCGCGCGACATGAACGCTTCCTTCACCGTCGTCGAACCGCCCGATGGCAAGCCGGTCGATCACGACTGGATGTACCGCCACCCGGAGCTCTTCGTGCAGTACCTCGAGCGCCTCGAGCTCGTCGCATGGCGAGATGGACGCGCGCTGCCCGTCGCGTGACCGCGACAACCTGACGCGCGGCTATTCGGGCTCGGGATCGTCGAGCTGCAACAGGTTCGACGCGGCGGCGAGCGCCGCGGCGAGCGCGGCCGCCTTGTCGTACACGACTGCGAAGTAGGCCTCGGCCGCCGGCTCGTGACCCGGAAGTGGCGGCGGTCCCAAAGACCGGACCATTGCCGACGGATCATCGGACATTCTGATGGTGTCAATGCTGATGCTGTCCGCGCTGACGGCGTCCACGTCACCCGCGTCGCTGCTCGTGCTGCCCCAGAAGTCGGCGCCCGTTCCTTGCCGTCGCCGCGGCGTCGGCCGGGTCGGCGCCTTCCGGCGACGCGGCGCGCTCATGCCGTCGCTCCGTCGGCAGGAGCCAGCAACTCGTCGGTCAGGAGCGCCTCGGGACGGATCCCGAGCGCGACGCGCAGCTGCCCGCTGTCGAGGTCGGCAAGCGAGCTCGACTTCGGCAGCACGAGATCGGCGATGCGCCGCTTCCCGGCCACGACTTCCTCGACGCGTTCGTCCACCGTGCCGGGACAGATCAGCCGGTGGCTGATCACCGTGCGGCTCTGGCCGATGCGCCAGGCCCGGTCGCGGGCCTGATCCTCCACCGCGGGATTCCACCAGCGGTCGTACAACACGACATGACTCGCAGCGGTGAGATTCAAGCCGGTGCCACCCGCCTTCAATGACAGGACCAGCGCGCCCGGACCCTCGCCATGTTGAAAGTCCTCGATGAGACGATCCCGGGCAGTGCGCGACAAGCCGCCGTGGTAGCACGCGACGGGTGTGCCCGTGCGGGCCGAGAGATGCTCGGCGAGGCGCACACCCCACGTCGCGAAGTGTGTGAACACCAAGATCCGTTCTCCGGCTGCGTACACCGCGTCGATGATCTCCTCGAGACGCGCGAGCTTTCCCGAACGTCCTTCGAGTGGCAGATCATCGTTCTGATACGCCCAGGGATGGTCACAGATCTGTTTGAGCGCGGTGATCGCGGCGAGGATCTGCCCTTTCCGCGGTTCGGCACCCTCGGGGAGGTCCGTCCCCGTGACCAAGGTGTCGAGCAGCGCCTGGTACATGCCGATCTGCTCGGGCGTCATCGCGCAGCGGTCGAGCTCGTCGATCTGGTCGGGAAGCTCCGCCGCGATCTCCGGCTCGGCCTTCGTCCGCCGGAAGACGAGGATGCCGTTGAGGGCACGCATCGCGTCTTCGGCTTCGACGCGAGTCGCACCGCTGTCGCTCGACAATCGGGCAATGAATTGCGGCCGGGTACCGACGAGGCCGGGGTTGACGAAGTCCAGGATCGCCCATAGATCGCCGAGGCCGTTCTCGATCGGCGTGCCGGTCAACGCGATGCGGGTACGCGCCGAGATCTTGCGGAGTTGTTGCGAGGTCTCGTTGGCGGGGTTCTTGATCGCCTGGGCCTCGTCGAGGACCACCCGCGCCCACGAGAGGGCTGCAAGCGCGTCGACATCTCGCACCGCGGTGCCGTAGGTCGTGACCATCACGTCGGCTTCTGCGATCTCGGCCGCGATCTCGTCGGGAACCGCGCGGTTCGCGCCGTGGTGCAGGACCACGCGCAGCTCGGGCGCGAAGCGAGCTGCTTCCGCGGCCCAGTTGCCGACGACCGCGGGCGGCGCGATGACCAGCGCGGGTCCGTCGTCAGCTCCGGCGAGAAGGTGCGCCAGCATCGTCGGGGTCTTGCCGAGACCCATGTCGAGCGCGAGGCATCCGCCGAGCCCGGCGTCGTCGAGAAAGCCGAGCCATGCAAGCGCCTCGGCTTGGTAGCTGCGGAGCTCACCGACGAATCCGCGAGGCGTCCCCGCGGGCTCGGTCGCGACCTTCGCCGCGGCCGCGAGCAGGTCCGCGGCCCACCCTCCCCCGTCGAGCGAGATCCCGCCCGCGAGCGGCGACTCCTCCAGACCGAGGGCGAGACGCAACATCTCCGCGCCCGACAGCTGTTTCGTGGACGCGCGCTCGGCCAGCGCTTCCGCGGCCGCCTTCAGATCGGCTTTGTCGATCGCAACCCAGCGGCCGCCCGAGCGGATGAGCGGCCGGGCTTCCTTCGCCAACCGCGCGATGTCGGCGGCAGTCAGCTCCACATCGTCGAAGAGCGCCGACCATCGGACGTTCGCAAGTTGGCTCGCACCAACCGACGTCTCGGTCGCGCCTTCCACGTAGATGCGCAGTGATGGCGCACTCCGCCGGCGGGACAGCTCCGGCACACGCACGTCGAAACCGGCGGACACGAGCCGCGGACCCGTCGTGGCCATGAGATCCCACGCCTCCTCGGCGCTCAGGATCACCTCGCCCCGCCTCGTCCCCCCGGGACGCAGAAGTGCCGGCACCATGCGTTCGAGTCGGGTGATCTCGTCCTCGAGGTGCTGCCGTTCGGAACCGGCCATGACGATCGCCTGCTCGATGCCGGTCTGCTTGGCGCCGGGGCCGCGCGCGAACACGGCGAGATGCCAGGCGCCCGCGCTGTCGGGTTGATCGAGCTGCACGATCAATCTTCCGTGTGATCCCGTCACCGGCCGCGCCCAACGCTCCACGCGCGTCACGATCTCGCTCCCGATCGCCGCCGGGGCGTCGAAGGCGCTGCCGTCGAGCCGGGCGAGGAACGCCTCCGCCACATCGTGCGCCGTCCGCACACGCGGCGGGGGCGCCGGGACCTCGAGCCGACGCGCGCTGTCACGACAGATTGCGTCGACCATGCCGGTCAAGGCCGAGCGGATCAACGCACGTGCATCGACCTTGCGGTCGAGGGCGCGCATGCTTCCCGGCATCTCCGCGGCCATGCGCTCGAGCCGTGCGGGATCGAGCAGCGCGGGTGTCCATCGGACCGAGTACGAGCCGCTCGATTCGCGCGCGCTGCCGCTCTTCCGCGTTCGCTTCCGGAGCTGGGGCACCATCGCTCCGTGCGCGGTGAGCTCCACCGCCCAGATCGCGATGCGGCCCAACCAGCGGACGCTCGCACCGATGTCGTCGCCGACCTGGTCGGCACCGGCGGCGACGAGCCAGCCCAGCACGTCACCGACCGGGATACCGAATGCATCGGCGTTGACACCGCCTGACAACGGCACCGGGGTGTGTGTGCTCCATCCGACTTCCGGCGCGCCCGCAGCTGCGAGCATCTTCATGACCTCGTCACTGTCGGCGACCGGGGCGCGCGGACCCCCGGCCCACGCGACGACACGGCCCGGTTGCCACGACACCTGCAGTTGCGTGCGCCCCGGCGTGGTCGGTGGAGCGTCGCGGGTCTCGCGTCCCGCCGGGCTGCGGTTGCCACGAGGTTCGCGCGCGACCGCCCGTTCGGGCACGAATCGCGAGTATGCGGCCGACAGTCGCCGCTGCTCCGACTCGAGGTCCGCGACCACCTGGTCACGCTCCTCGCCGGGCAAAGAACGAGCACTCGCCAGATGCTCCTCCGCGTCGCGCAGCATGCCGAGCAGGGCGGCGCGCCACGCGGCCGGGTTGGCCTCGAGCACTGCGAGCTGCTCGGCCGTGGCGACGCCGTCCGCCTCCGCGCCGACATACATGTCGAACTGCCAGGGGCTGAGCTTGTCCACGCCGGCGTAGGAAGTCACCGGCCGGTCCCGTCGAAGCTCGCGGGCCGCCGGAGGTTCTCGATATTGCGCATTGTCCCGATCAAGCACTCCGCTCGACATACGACGGAGGACACGGGTCATGTCCTCGAAGAAAGCCCGGCTGTCACATCCGGTTGCGGCACCGGCCCCACCGGGCGGTGGGTGGCGGCACCGACGCCCGACCGTCGCACTCGCGAGGAGTGGTCAACGGAAAGAGACGTCGCCGGACAGTGTACCCCCGGCCGCAGGATTGCCGGCACATCCCGCAAAGCCAGGTGCTAGCCCGCCGCGGCGAAGATGCAGCCCACATTCTCTTCGGAGAAGAACTCGGCCGGTGAGGTCACGCCGGCGTTGACCCGCGCGAAGCCGTCCATCGCTTCCTGGTTGCCGTGCACGGCGGCAAGTACCTGCTGCAGCTCGGGCGGCGGCGGCTCGAGCGTCGCCAGCATGCATGTGAACTCGAACATCGGCAGCACATGCTCGTCGCGGGTGCGTTGGTACCCCGCCATCGCATCGTAGAAGGGGCGCGCACCCGAAAGGGACTCGCTCACGGCGTCGGCACAGAGCTCCGCGTCGCGGAAGGCGTCCGAGATGCCCTGGGCCGTGATGAAGTCCTTGTTGTAGCCCGCGTCACCGACGAGTGCCCACCCCGGCCCGAAAGGCTTGCGGAAGTAGTTCGGCACGGCCGTGCCGGCGAAACGCGCTTCGCGCTTCGCGCCGCGGATCCGCTCGGCCCACTCGGGCGCCTGCTCGAACATCTCGAGGTAGTGACCTTCGACGTCACTCTTGTTGGCTTCGTACTCGGCGAATGGCCAACCGGTGACGACGAGCGTCAGATCGTCGTGGGTGGGCGCGGCGGCCCAACCCCGGTGGTCCCGCGCGTAGACCTCGAACCGGCCGTCCATCGGCAGGCCACTCCAGTAGGAGTAGTAGCCGCACAGGATCTCCGGTTTCTCGTTGTACTGCTCGGGCTGCACGGCCTTCGCGAGACGCGAGTAGCGGCCGTCGGCGCCGACGACGACGTCGGCATGCTCGGTGACGGTCTGCCCGTCCTTGCCATGACCCCGGATGCCGGTCACGCTGCCGTCTTCGATCACCACGTCCTCGACGGTGAAACCTTCGCGCACCTCCGCGCCGGCAGCCGACGCCGCGTCGACGAGCAGCTTGTCGAGCACCGTCCGCCGCGGGCAGTACCCAACCGGTGCGTCGGCGTTCCCCGGCGCGCCGGCGATCGTGAAGAAGCCGAAGTCGAACGCGTACGTGTCGATCGGCGGGCAGTTCGTCGCGGTCAACCCGTCGAGCACACCCCATCGCTTCATTGCCGCCACCCCCGGCGGATGAAGGACGTGCGTCGAGAGCGTGTCGCTCGGGAACGTGGCGCGGTCCACGACGAGCACGTTGTGGCCCTTCCGGGCGAGAAGCATCGCCGTCGGCGATCCGGCGCAGCGGGCGCCGACCACGATCGCGTCGTATCGGTTCTGTGCCATCGCCGCCTTCCTACTACACGATGCAACGATGAAGAAGAGAAAGTGGACGGGCCGAGCTCAGCTCGAGCCGAGGGGACGCTCGACGTCCAGCCGGCGCGTCTCAACGCGTTCCTCGGCCACGAGGTCGATGTCCGCCTCGGCTGCGACGGGCGAGTGTCCATCCTCGACACGCGGCGCTGCAGCCGCGCCGGCACGACGAGCGCGCGCCCGGGCGAGCGTCTCCTCGACGAGGATCGCGTCCGCCACGGACATCGGAGCCGGCGGCGCGCTCGGCCGAACCTGTGCGTCCCGCCGGTGCGAGCGAACGCGAACGCGAGCGAGAACAGGTCGCGCGCGCCGGCGTCGTGCGAACGCGGGCACCGCGGCGAACACCAGGCCGAGCCCACCGAGGGCCGGCGCCGCGCCTTGCCATCCAGCGGAACGGCTCTCGGCGATGTGCAGGTCACGCTTGACGGACGCCGCGGCGGCACGCGCGTCGTCGGCGGACCGCGCTGCTGCAGCTGCGTCCCGCGTGGCGCGCGCTTGCTGCTTTCCGAGCGCGGCGAGTTGACTCACGAGGAATTTCAGATCGAAGACCTTTTCCTGCGTGGAGGCAATTCGTATGTCGAGATCTGCGACGGGTCTGCCCCGCGCCTTCGCCGTAGTGCGTTTCGTTTCGAGACGTTTCAGGTCGTCGCGACTCTGGCGGTAGGCGCGCTGAGGGTCGGTGACTCCCCTCGCCGCCGTCAATGCCGCGGCTTCGCTCGCTGCTCTTCTGGCGTCAGCTTGCGACGCGGCCGCGCGCCGCGTTGCGGTGGTTGATGCCGTGGCGACGCACTCGTCGACCGCGCGCTGCACGATCTCCACGACGCGACGGTGCGCCCCGGCCCGATCATCGGCCGTGACGTGCGCCTCGACGCCCTGCGCACCCAACGAGCGCGCGTTCACGTCGGACAACCGGATCTCCGCAACCACCTCGCTCGCAAGAAGTGGGCGCGAAATGGTGAACGATGCCTCCGCGCGGAACGTTGTACGCGGCCCCGCGGCAAGAATCACGAGCGCCGACACGAGCAGGGCGGCCCCGACCATGAGACTCGCTCGACGCATCCGGTCAGACTTCACGCGGTCCTCTCCGCGTCAGTAGAAGTACGCAGGAAGCGGCCTTCCGAGAGATGGCAAGATCAGCCGTCGCCGGCCGTTGGCTGTGGCGAGGTGCCCGGCTCTGCCGTCGTTTCGTCGGCCTCCGCGTCTTCCTCTTGTTCCTGGGTCAGGTCGATGACCGCAACCGGTTCCCGCGAGTCGTCCTCGCGCCGCTCCGGCGACGCACCGTTCGGTCCCGGCGACTCGTCGCCCGGCTTCGCCGCGTGCTGTTCGGGCTGCACGGCCTGGACCGACGCAGCGGCGAGTTGGGCGTCGCGCGCCTCGGCCGCCCGTTCGCTTGCGATACGCATCAGCTCCGCGGCGCGGTTCTCGGCCTCCCGCGCCAGGGCGTCTGCCTGCTCCGCTTGGACCCGGGCAGCGGCGGCTTTGGCCTCGGCTTCCTGCGCGCCGACACGCGCGGCCTGTTCGGCCCGCCGGGTCTCGTCGAGCCGTGCCTCGGCGTTGCGCGCCTGCTCCAGGAATTCCTCGGCCTGCAGGACCGCGACTTCGAGCGTCTCGGAGGCGAGCGTGGTCTCCGTCTTGCGCCGCGCTGCGTCAGCGATGCGGTCGGCGAGCTCGCCGGCGTGCGCTCGTGCCGCGGTGAGCCGCTCGGTCGCCTCCGTGCGTGCCTTCTCCTCGGCCACCTGCCGTGCCGCCTCCGCGTCGGCCTCGGCCTGCTCGAACGCAGCGGCTCGTGCCGCGCGCCGCTGCTCGTACTCGGCACGGCGCGTCTTGGCAGCCTCGACATCGCCCCGGGCGCGCGCCTCGGCGGCGGCGACCGCCTCGGTTTCGGCGACCTCCGACTCACTGAGAATCTCGACGAGGCGCGCCTCTGCGGCCTTGGCCGCCGCGATCGCGCGTTCGGCCGCGAGTCGAGCCGCCTCTGCGCGCGCACGCGCTTCGCTCTCCTTCTCGGCACGGGCGTCGGCAGCCGACGCAACGTCGTTCTCGTAGCGCCGCGCCCGACCTTCCTTCCGGTCGGCCTCCGAGCGCTCGAACTCGAGGTTGCGGCGCTGCGTCTCTTCCGCCTCCGCTTGGCGGCGGGCGCGTGCGGCCTCTGCGGCTTCGACCGCTTCCTCCTGCAGCCGCTCGCGCACGGCGGCCTCGTGCTCGGCGACTCGCTTCGCATCTTCGGCCGCGGCATCCGCGTCGGCGTGCACCTGCACCGAGTTGGCATCGGCAGCTTGCGCGGCACGCAACGCGTGCAGCAGCTCCTCCTTGCGCTGCGCGAGCTCCCGTTCGGCCGCGTCGATCGCGGCGGACGACGCGGCGGCCGACGGCGTGTCGGTCATCCGCACGTACTTTCTCCGCTGGCCCGGTCCTTCTCGTTCCCCGGCGGGCTCGGCTTGCGCCGTGTTGACGCGCGCTTCTGTGCGATTGCGTCGCAGCCGAAGGTGACGCCTCCCGCCGCCGTTGCGTGTCTCGTCGACATCCTCGGCGGACGGCTCGGTTGCATCGGGTGAATCAGGTGACTCCGGCGGCTTCATCCCTGCATCCTCCAACGGCGCGCGGCGGCACGAATTGACACAACTCGATTCGAACAGGGTCAGCCGACACCTTTCGGCCCCGCGAACCCCGGCGAGAAGCCAGGTGGGCGCCGCATACGCAGTTGCGGATCCCGCTCCTCCAGGACAATGCCCAGCCTCTCTCGTCCGAGAGTACGCACCAATTCTCTGCAGCTGCCGAGACGACTGTCAAGACAGCCGAAATGGTCGCGATTGCCATCCCCGCAGGTACGGTGCGGTCCGCATGCCCGAGCGGATCGATGCGGACGTGTGCGTGGTCGGCGCCGGATACGCCGGACTCACCGCCGCCCGTCGCGTGCACCACGGCGGCAAATCGGTGGTCGTGCTCGAGGCGCGCGACCGGATCGGCGGTCGCATATGGACGCAATGTCTGTCCGACGGCTCACCGGTCGACCGCGGCGGCGCGTGGCTCGCGCCGAAGCACGACGCAATTCTCGGCCTGGCCCGGGAGCTCGGCGTCCCGACGTACAAGACCTGGGTGAAGGGCGCGCACCTCCTCATCGACGGTGGACGCACGCGTCGTTATACCGGGCTCATCCCGAAGATCAGTCCGCTTGCCGTCGTGACGCTCGCCTTGGCGCAGGCGAAGCTCAATCGCATGGCCCGGCATGTCCCGGTCGAGGCGCCGTGGACGGCCGAGCAGGCCGCGGAATGGGACGCCCGGTCGGTTGCATCCTGGCTCGAGCATTCCGGCATCCGCACCGCCATCGGCCGCGACCTGTTCGAGATGGCGGTGCGCGGCTTGTTCACGGGCGACCTGCACGACGTGTCGCTGCTCCACATGCTGTTCCTCATCCATGCCCACGGAAGCATCAATTCGCTGTTCTCCATCGAAGGCGGGTCGCAGGAGAACATGGTCGACGGCGGCGCCGGATCGATCGCGCAACGGGTTGCCGACGAGTTGGGAGACGCGGTGCGCTTGCACGCACCCGTGCGCTCGATCACACAACGGGACGACCGCGTCGTCGTCGACGCGGACGATGTCACGGTGTCGGCGGTCCGCGCCGTCGTCACCATTCCACCCGCGCTCATTCTCGACATCGCGTTCGATCCCGCGCTCCCCGACGATCGCCTGACCCTGTATCGCAAGGCGGTCGCCGGCCCGGAGACGAAGACGCTCGTGGTTTACGACGAACCGTTCTGGCGTACCGATGGCTTCAGCGGTCAAAGCTCCCAACCCGGCTCGGCCGCCGAGGTGACCCTCGACGCGTCGTCGGCTTCTGCAACGCCGGGGGTCATCGCATCGTTCACGTTCGGACCGGTCGCCGAGCGCCTGGACGGGCTCGACCCCGGTGCACGGCGGCGGGCGGTACTCGAACGCGCTCTCGACGAGGTTCGGGCTGCGCGCCGCGTCACCCGCAGAGTTCATCGAGACCTCGTGGTGGAACGAGCCGTGGACGCGGGGTTGTTCCATGGCACATTTTCCGCCCGGGGTCCTCACGCGCTACGGATCGCTGCTCCGTGAACCGTTCGGGCGCGTGCACTGGGCCGGCACGGAGACATCGACGACGTCCCACGGCGCGATCGACGGCGCCGTTCGCTCGGGCGAGCGCGCCGCAGCCGAGATCCTCGAACCGGCGTAAGCAACTACGAGGGTTGCGGCGCGTCGATTGTGTCGTCGGCGAACACCGGCGGCACTCCGCCGAGACCGAGCTCGGCCATGTCTTCCAGCGATTCGACGGGCCCTCGCATCGCGCCGGTCGGCGTCAGTGAGTGCGGGAGATAGCGGAACACGATCCCCGAGCTGATCAATGCGAGCACCGACCCCACCGTCACCGCGAGGTGCACGCCGCCGACGAACGCGTGATCGGCACCGGTCGTCAAGGCCGTGCGGGCACCTTCCGGCAGCGTCGATGCGACGCGGAGCGCGCCGGCGATCGACGCCCGGGCGGTGGACCGGTCGGCGGGATTGAGACTGCGAACAAACGGAGCGATCCTGCTGCCGTACTGGGACGCGGCCACGCTCCCCAGAATCGCGATGCCGAGCGCAGCTCCGAGCTCGCGCGTGGCGTCGTTCATCGCAGACCCTGCGCCGGCGCGTCGCGGGGGCACGGCCATCATGATCGACGCCGTCATCGGCGACATCGACAGCGCGATGCCGGTCGTGAGGGGGATCACGCAGAGGATCACGTACGCGTAGCTCGTGTGTGGTGTCAGGCCGGTGAAGAGCGACAGGCCGAGCGCGATGCACAGCATCCCGAAGGCCACCGTGCGGTGCGCGCCGAATCGGACACTGAGTCGAGGCGTGAAGGGCGCGACCACCACCATGATGATGGCGATCGGCATCAGTCGAAGCGCCGCGGACAGCGCGCTGTAGCCGAGCACGAGCTGGAAGTACTGCGAGATGAGGAACATCACGCCGTACATCGCGACGAAGACCAGGATCATGCCGCCGGTTCCCGTGCTGAACGCCGGGTTGCGGAAGTAGTGCATGTCCAGCATCGGTTCCTCGGAGTGCAGCTCCCAGGCCACGAACAATGCAAGTACCACGATCGCGACCAGGAACGAACCGAGCGTCGCCGCGCTCGACCACCCCTTGTCGGGAGCTTCGATCAGGCCGTAGACCAGCGCGACGATGCCGATGATCGACAACACCGATCCGATCGGATCGAAGCGCGCTTCTTGCGGGTCGCGCGACTTGGGCACGAGGAACTTTCCGGCGACGAGCGCGACCATGATGATCGGCACGTTGACGAGGAACACGGAGCCGTACCAGAAGTGGCCGAGGAGAAAGCCGCTCGCAACCGGTCCGAGCGCACCCGCCGCGCCGGTGACGCTCGCCCAGATCGCGATTGCCTTGGGGCGCTCATGAGGAGGGAACACATTGATGATGATCGAGAGCGTCGACGGCATGATCAGCGCTCCGGCCGCGCCCATCACCGCACGGCACGCGATCAGTTGCCACATCTCGGTCGACGCCGAGGCGAGCGCCGCACCGACGAGGAACAGCACGAGTCCGATCTGCAGCGTGCCCTTGCGACCGAAGCGATCGCCGAGCGCGCCGGTCGAGAACAACAGACCCGCGAAGACGAGTGAATAGATCGCGACGACCCACTGCAACTGTGACTCGGTCGCATGGAGGTCGCGCGACAGGGTCGGGATCGCGACGTTGAGGCTCGAGTTTCCGACGAAGACGATCAGCAGACTCAGGCACAGGACCGCGAGCGCCCACCACCGGCCCTCGTGCGCGTGATCCTCGGTTGTCGCATCGGCGACCATGGAGCTCCCGAACAAACGGAATACGGCTTCCGTTTGGAGTATAATCGGAAGCGTGATTCCGCTTTCACCAGACCGCCCCCGACGCGCCGACGCCGTCCGCAATCGCGAGCGGGTCCTCGCCGCGGCCGAGGAGGTCTTCGCGGAGTCGGGCCTGAAGGCCCAGGTGGAGGAGGTCGCCCGCCGGGCCGGTGTGGGTGTCGGCACGGTGTGCCGCCACTTTCCGACCAAGCAGGCGCTCGTCGAAGCAGTGCTCACCTCCATGTTCGAGTCGGTGCTCGAGCAGGCGCGGGAAGCGCTCGCCGGCCCGGATCCCGCGGAGGCGTTCGAACGGTTCTTCATCAACCTTCCCGAGTTCCACAGACGCCATCGTGCGTTCGCCGAGCAGATGGCGAACGAGTTCGAGCTCACTGCGTTGCCCGTACGAAACGAGCTGATGGGCGCGGTCTCCGAGCTGGTCGCCCGCGCCCAGGCGGCCGGCGCGATCCGTACCGACATCGGTCCGGCCGATGTCTCACTGCTGTTCTCCGCGGTCGCGCACGCGACCGCGATCCCCGGTGACCTCCAACCCATGTTGCGAGAGCGCTACGTACGCATCATCCTCGACGGGCTGCGGCCGAACAGCTCGTCGGTGCTGCCCGGTCAGCCGCTCGATTTCATCCAGTTGCGACGGATGAAGCAGCGACGCGCACGATGACAGGCGTCCGCGAACCCGCACGCGACGCGACCACGCAGGGCGATCGAGGGCGTTGGGTCGCGCTCGTCATCGTGATCATGGCGGCGTTCATCGTCGTTCTCGACAACACCGTGCTGAACGTCGCGATCCCGACGATCCTCCGCGAGTTCCACACCACCTTGCCGAGCCTGCAGTGGGTCGTCACGGGATACGCGCTCACCTTCGCGACGCTGCTCATCATCGGCGGCCGGCTCGGCGACATCTACGGCCACCGGCGCATCTTCGTCATCGGGGCGGCACTCTTCGGCGCCGGGTCCTTGCTGGCCTCGGTGGCGACCTCGGTGCCGATGCTCGTGCTCGGTGAAGCAGTCATCGAAGGTGTCGGCGCGTCGCTGATGCTTCCGACGACGCTTGCGATCCTCTCGGTGACATTCCAGGGCCGCGAGCGCGCGGCCGCCTTCGCGGCCTGGGGCGCGACCGCCGGTGTCGCCGCGGCCGCGGGACCCGTCGTCGGCGGGTTCCTCACCACCAATTACTCCTGGCGCTGGTCGTTTCGCATCAACGTCATCATTGCGCCGCTCGCGATCATCGGTGCGCTGCTCTTCATGAAACGCGGGGGGCGTCCGAACCGGCGCATACGCATCGACATCGTCGGCGCCCTGCTGGTCGCGGCCGGGATGTTCCTCTTTGTCTTTGCGCTCAGTGAAGGCGGCATCTACGGCTGGTGGGAGCCACTTCAGTCGCTCTCGATCGGGGGCGCCACCTTGTGGTCCGGCTCGTCTCCGATCGCGATCACGCCGGTTGCCCTCGCGGCCGCCGCCGCGATCTTGACGTGCTTCTTCTTCTACGAGCGGGCCAAGGAGCGAAACGGCGAAGGCCCCTTGTTCGAGTTCGTACACCTCCGCCACAGGACCTACCGCTACGGACTGCTCACCGGGCTCGTCCTTGCGATGGGTCAGCTCGGCTTGAGCTTCATCCTGCCCGTCTTCTTGCAGGACGCGAAGCACCTCTCGGCCCAGCAGAACGGCTTGTGGCAGCTGCCGACGGGGCTGTTCGTGATCGTCGGGGCACAGATCGGCGCGCGCCTCATCCGGACAGTGGGGACCACGGTCGTCGTACGGCTCGGCCTCGCGTCATATGCGATCGGTCTCGTCGTCATCTACCACGCGGTCTCGCTCGACATCACCGCCTGGCGACTCCTGCCCGGTCTGGCGCTGTACGGCACGGGCATCGGCTTCGCCGGTGCGCAGCTCACGAACATCGTCCTCTCCGAGATCCCCAAGGAGCACTCGGGGGTCGCCAGCGGCGCGAACACGACCGTTCGCCAAGTCGGCAGCGCGCTCGGCGTCGCAGTGATCGGGTCACTCCTCGCCGTGCAGACACTTCACCACTCGGTGAGCCGCATCAAGGCCGCCGCCTTGCCGCCCGATCTCAAGGCAAACGCCCTCGTCGGCATACACGCGCTGGGCGGGAGCTACGTGCCGCCGGCTTCGACGAGCCCGCACGATCTCGCCACCTTGCAGCATGCACTCCAAGCGAGCGTGACGTCGGGAACGCGCACCGCGCTCCTCTTCGCGATCGGGGTCGTCGCCCTGGGTGCGCTGCTCTCGTTCCTGATCCCGCGACGCGCCGCGGGCACCTCGAGTGTCGCAGGTGCGGCGGATCTGTTCGAACCGCTGGAGCCACTCGACGTCGACCCCGCGTTGCACACGAACGAAGCGCTCGCCTTCGACACCGCCGAATCGACCTGACCATAGGATTGTGGCGTGGACGATCCCGTGCTCCAAGTCGTGCCGCTCGGCTTCCAATGGGTGACGGCCGACCCCTTCTTGTTCTGCGTGCACCACCTCGATCTCTATCCCGAGGCGAACGACCACATGGGACCGGCGGCATCCCTTGCCGCGCGCGACCTCGGTATGGATTTCGCTGGTGCCGACGGTTGGCGTATGTACCACGGCAGCACCGTGCCGGGCTTCCCGCAGCACCCGCACCGCGGCTTCGAGACCGTGACGTTCGTGCGGCAAGGCTTCGTTGATCATTCCGATTCGCTCGGCGCGACCGCACGATTCGGCCGTGGCGATGTGCAGTGGCTCACCGCGGGCAAAGGCATCGTGCACTGTGAGATGTTCCCGCTGCTCGACCGCGCAGGTCCGAACCCGTGCGAGCTGTTTCAGATCTGGCTCAACCTTCCCGCGGCCGACAAGATGGTCGAGCCGAAGTTCAGCTTTACGTAGGTTCTCCCCGACCTGGTGCGCACGCACGTTGACTTTTTTCTCTCAACCAGTGGTTGAAGATCCGCGGGTCGGCTCAGTTCTCATGTGAGAACTACGCGAATCGTCAATAGTCCCGTGGTTACTGGCGCGAGCGTTCATATGAAACTTCGCCCATATCGCCCGCAGCGCGTGACACATGACACACGCTTGGCCGGACGGCGCACGCGCGCCGTCCGCGGTCTCTGGCGTAAGTACCGTCGCATTCATGACCTGTCCGGGCGACCTCATCCTTCACGCCACGAAGGCGACCCGGTGCCGTGCATCGTGTGGACGCCCTCGGCTGCAACTACTGCGGCGTGCATTGAACTGCGACCCGTCCGACGCGATGAGAGGCCGCCTCACAGAGCGGCCTCTCATCGGTTCTATGGACGGGGATGCGAAGCCCGCGTCGCCGCTCAACGTAGCCGAGTAGGGCGTGATCGGGTCAATCACAGCTCTTGGTCCGGCCGTGTCGTGAACCCGACACCGATTGCGGTCGTAATACCTTCGCAACCACCGTCTCTACTCACTCAACGCGTCCGAGAGGAGGTCAGTGTCGGATGCTTGAAGACCTTGAAGGGCACGACCGTGAGCTGGCGCCATCTCTCCTGGACCAAAGTCGCAGAAAGCCTCGCGGTGATGTTCGGCGCGACGGTGCCGTGCATTGTGTGGGCACTCTCGGGATGCGACTACTGCGGCGTTCACTGAACCCAATGGCAGGGTCGGCGTGGGATAAGGGGAGGACGCAGCCTTCGCGAGCGTGCGCACGTCCCAAACTTGGGTCCATCGAAGTTCTGAGGCCGAATCTCCTGGACGCCGCCCGTGACGCTGTCGTTACCATCGCCGTAACCGTCGGGACATCGGCTGCGCTCTTCTTGTCGGTCCGGTGTGCGATTCGCCAACTCGTCCGTCGCGTCCGCACGTTGGTCGTGTCATGAAGTGCCGGGCATCTGGCGCCGTTCGCGCCGGCTGGTGCCCGCCCACACGCCGTGTATCCCGTCCCTGTCCTGTAGTGCTTCGTGAAAGCACTCGGCGGTGACGGGACACTGCGCGCAGACGGCTTTCGGCTCGGCGGTCGCCGCGCGTCCCGACGAAGTCGCGCCCGGACGGGGGCGTACCGTGGCTGTGGGTCGAGCCGTCTGGGGCACTGGCTGCCCCTCCCCGCCAGGCGCTTCGGGCGGCCCGACCTCGCAATCTGGCACGATGCCAACTGTGGGAATGCCATTCCGACCGATGCTCGCCTCGACGAGGGCGCCCCGGCAGCTCGCCGGCCGTTGGGTCATGGAGCCGAAGTTCGACGGCTGGCGAGTCATCGTCGCGATCAACGGCGACGTGCGAGTGTGGACACGACGCGGCCACGACCTGACGGCACGGTTACCCGAACTTGCAGAGCTCGCGGACGTCGTCGACGACTTTCCCGTCGTGCTCGACGGTGAGCTGGTCGCGGGTCAGGGTCGCGCGAGCGATTTCTATAGCGTGCTGTCTGGTGTCGCAGCGCGCCGCCGACGTGTGCCGTTGACCTTCGTCGCGTTCGACGTCCTCACGTTCGTTGGGCCCGTCATCGATCAGCCGTACGCGAAGCGCCGAGCGCTGCTCGACGACCTCGACCTGCACGGCCCGGCCTGGTGTGCGGCGCCCCAGTTGCATGGCTCGGTCGCCGACGTCCTCAGAGTGTGCGCGGAACATGACGTCGAAGGCATCGTCGCCAAGCGTGTCGATTCGCCGTACCGGCCTGGTGAACGCTCGAGCGACTGGCTCAAACTGAAGACGGCAGATTGGCGTACCGCCGACGCGTCACACCGGCATCGGCGCTAAGGGACGCGGCGCGCCTCGCCCAGTGAATGCACGGCACTACGCCCCGGTTTCGTAAGGCGCGCTCGCAGAGGTGATGTCGCGCCTTCCGTACTCGCGGCGCGACGGCTGCGGGAGATATCAGCGGTTGGTAAGCGAGCGCCTGTTCAAGAGGTCGTTTTGAACGCGTGCGAACGCGCGGCGCGCAGTTCATCGATGACGCGCTCGCGACCGAGACGACCATCCGTTCCATAGGGCTTGGACCACCAGCCGTAGCTCGGGTGCGGGCCGCGCCCTATGTAGAAGTCGGCGCGGGGTCCACCGTTTGGAAACACCTTGGCCCACGCCTGAACGGCCTTTCCACCGATGAGCACTACAGACGAGACCTCGGGGAGGCGGTCGAGCAACTCGATGAGAAAGATGCGGCCGAGCTCCGCCTCGTGTGGAACCCTTTTTTCGCACGGAGCCGCGAGCCACCATGGGTAGACGTTCCAGTGGACGCGCTCGCGTGCCGTCAGGCCAGCTTCGAGGCACGCTTCGGTCGTCGCTTTCGCAGTGCCGTCGTTGTTGTCGGGCGAGATGAAGCGCGTGTCCGCGGCGGTCGAAGACGGGTCTTGTGCGAGGTACAACACGCGCGCCTCGATCCCACCTCCATCAGGATCGAAGTCGCACACCGTCTCGGCGTGACACGTATCGAGGCGATCACGGACCGTCTCGACCCAGGTTGTCAGCGGAGCGATATGCGGCTCTTTGAGCCTCGCACGTCTTGTTGCAATCGCCTCTGGGCCGCGCTCGGCGCACAGAAGCCGATCTCGGGGCACGGCCGTGTTCGAGATTCCCTTCACGGGACGACACTACGTGACGTCACGAAGGCGATGCCGATGCTCTGCAGGAAGGCGATCGAGGTGTGTACTCGTAGAAACGGTCGCCTCGACGGATCGGAGCGGCTGAGTTCGGTCTTGGCTCCGGTGCCCACGCCAGTGGCGGTTATTTCATGCGCAGCTTCTTCTGGCGGTTCTCTCACTGACCACGGCAAAGTACTCATGGGCAAACGCAAAGAGCTACACAAGTGTTCTTACGGCCGAGCAGATGGACGAACGCGTCAAGCTCCCCGACGACCCGGCGACGTGTTCGAGGCTGTCCTGAAGGTCGATCCCGACGCGCCTGTTGTGGCGCCGATCCTGAGGATGGTCTCGACGACCGCATGTAGATCGCGTTCGGCGTTAGGAATGTCGCCAGGCCGCTAAGACAAGGCTGACCACGAACACGACGAGCAGAGTCGAGATTCCGTAGGTCAGAGCCCATTGGCTGCGTTGGTCGGAGAGTGCGCTCTGGCACGCTGCTGAGCTGTACTGCGGAACAGATCCAAGCGATCCAAGAGGCGTTATGCATGCCGGGGGCAGACCGACGCCGACGCGTTGAAAGCCGAATGCGCCGGCGACGCTGCCGAGTCCGGCGCCGGCCGCCCACGTCGGAGGCTTGAACGCTTCTTTGACAACGTCGGCGACGGCGTCCGGGAGAATCTCCGCGATGAAACTCATGAGTTTCCCTCCCCGCTAGGTGTTCGCAGGCGGAAGTTCAGCCGCCAGTAGTGCGACTGTCCACCGGAACACAACGATGCCCGGACGCGAGAGGGGCACCGTCGGTCGCGGCCGTCGCGTCTACGGTCGCGGGTTTCACGTCACCCCTGGGGTGATGCCGCACAAGCGCCCGACGCGTCAGTGATGGCGTCGGACCGACCCGCTGTACCACTTAGTAACTTCGCGCGGACGGGTGATCTCGAACGTTTGCGTGACTCGCTCGACCTCGGGTCAGGCGATCGCCTTGTTGATCTTGCTTGTGGTGCGGGCGCCCCTGGGGCATGGGTCGCAGCAGACCAACGCGACCCTCGTCGGCCCTGGACGTGTCGACGGTCGGTACACGGCTCGCGGCAACGCGTGTCCTCGCACAGGCCCTTACCGACGGCGCGTTCGTCGTCGGGAGTGTCGATCACCTGCCATTCGGGGATCGGACCGCGCTCGGTGCGATGAGCCTCGATTCGTTGCAGTACGTGACAGACAAGCGCGCGACGTTCTCCGAGGTTGCTCGCGTGCTCCTCGACCGTGGGCGATTCGCGTTCACGGCTTTCGAAGTCGATCCAGAGCGTGTGCGCGACGTTCCAGTGCTTGGGGTCGATCCCGCCGCGTACGCGGCCGTCATTGCCGCGGAACCCGAACTCCGCCCTGAGTTGGGAGACAAAGCGATGGACGCACTGCTGTTGGAAATGACATTGACGTTGCAACTTGAGCCGTATCCGCGCCGCGTCTTTGCCGTCGCCCGATCGCAATGACGCCCGATCGCGGTGCCATCGAATCGCAGCGACAGCATTGGCAGCACACCTTCGCAGCCAACCCCGACATATATGGCACGCAGCCGAGCGAATCGGGTGAGTACGCGGTCGACCTGTGCACCCGCGAGCACAGCACGATGTGCTGGAGAATCACTCTCCGCAAAAACTGAGCCCGCACGAGTCGCATCGAGCAGGCACGCAAACTGCCGCTCGGTGCTCGCCGACGGCGCATGGATCGGGCAATCTGTTCGGCGATGGCAGTCACGATCTATGGAGTCTGCGCCGTTACCTTCATGATGATCCATGTACGCACTTGAACGAGGCGGGCGCAGCTTCGTCCTCGCGTTCGCGTTCGGCTGCGTCTTGTCGAGCATCTACGGATTCCTATCGGGAGCATGGCCATTTGGCGTCGTCGAACTGATCTGCGCGGGCATCGCCATTCGGCGCTACCGGGAACCGGTTTCGACCTTGACAGCCGCCCATATCCGCAGCCGATCTGCGTGCGCCGCGCGCCTGTGCCGAGTTACCGTCAGATTCATGACCTGCCCGGGCGGCCTGATTGTTTTATGGCGACGGCAGGGTCGCTGGCTGCACCGAGGACGAGGAGCCGGACGGTTGCCGCGGCCGCGAGCTACACCACGAAAGCGATGCGATGCCGTGCATCGTGTGGTGGCCGTCGGGCTGCAACTACTGCGGCGTCCATTGACTGATCCGGTAGACGCGTCAATACGAACTTGCGGGAGGCGCACTAGGCCCAATGGAGTATCGGTCCGCACGGCCGGTAGCGGTTTCGGGATGGGCTGCCTGTCAAGACCTAAGGTGCGCAGATCGCTGCCAGCGCGCGACGGGCGATCGAAAAGCTTGCGTAAAGGCGGTTGACGAGACGGCTCGTCGATGTGAGGCTCCCATGCTGGTAAGAGTTCGAAGGGGTTGCTGATGCGGGGATCGTTTCAGGGAAGTGTCGTGCCGCGCCGTAGGTATCGTTTGGTTGGCGTAACGCTGGTTTGCGTTGTGCTTACTGCGCTGCTCGCGGCGGCGAGCCCGAGTTGGATACCGGGGATGGGGCGTACGCCGATGGCGCTTGCGGCCTCGACTCCGAACGTGGCCGTAGGCATGCTGGTCGAGGAGGCCACCGCCGCGCGAAGGGACATAGACAACTGCACTGCCTCGGTCGTGCAACCATCGGCGGGTGCGTTTCTACCTAACAACGGAAGCGTGGTTCTCACAGCCGCTCACTGCGTCGCGAACGCCAATCCTGAGAGTTTCCGATTTCAGTTCCCGGGCTCTGGAAGGGAAACGTGGCACTCGACGCGTGTGTTTACTGATCCGGGTTGGCCGAACGACCCTGCCCTCGACTTCGCGTTCTTGGTAATGGAGCCGGACGTCCGCGGAGTGCATATTGCGGACGCGTTCGGTGGGGGTCTCGCTCTCAAATTTTCGCCCAGCGTTACCCCCGATACGAAGCAATGGACGCCGTATGGTTGGCCCGGCAGGCCGCCTGGTCTGCTCCAATGTGTCGGCAACACGGGTGAAGATGTGTCTACGGACTTCAATCCGCCGGGTATTTCAACGCACTGCCTAGACGACCAACACGGCGGCAATGTGTACACCGGCGGCGCCAATCCGGGCGGGGGTTGGAGTGGCGGACCGTGGATCGACGCCTCTAACAGTGTCGGATTTGTCACGAAGCAATATGCCGACAACACCCAAGTTATGCGTGGAGTTCAGCTCGGTTCCAAGGCGCTTGTCCAGTACGTGAACGCCGCGAGCGTCGCGCTTCCATCGATGCCGGCGAATGGGTATTCGCCGGTGGCCGTGAATAGCAATTTGGGCGGTGAAGCCGCGCTCGTCGGATCGAACGCTGTCAGTTATCACAACGCCTGCTGCAACTCGACCGGATCCGCGGCGCCGTGGTCGGGTTGGCAATCGATCACCACGAACGCGCCCCAACTCCTTCCGGGAAACGTGATCGGGACTGACGCCGACGGGCGGATGGAGATCTTCGCGGTCACTGCTTCCCATGCGCTGTCGCATAGCGCGCAACCTCGCGTAGGCGCTGGCTTTGGTCCGTGGGGGCCCGTTGCCCCGGCAGGGGTGTCGTCGCCGTACGTGCGGGGGATCCCGGCGGTCGGTAAAAACGCGGACGGACGTCTGGAGGTGTTCGTTCGCGGCAAGAACAACGACCTCTTGACTTCGACGCAGAGTTGTCCCGGATGTGGATGGGACTCTTGGCGGTCGCTCGGCGGCTCATTCCAAAGCGACCCGGTGATAAATCAGAACGCCGACGGGCGCCTAGAGGCGTTCGTGCGCAACTCGAACTATGGGATCGATCACACCTGGCAGACGACCACGAAAGGCAACGGCAACTGGCATGCGTGGCAGCCGGTGGCGGCCGGCTTAGGCTTCAGTACGGGCTTGACCGTTGCGACTCTTCCCACCTCGATTCGCAACGACGACGGCCGCCTGGAGCTATTCGCTCTCGCAAGTAATGGCGCACTGTTGCATACAGATCAGTGCAATGGTCGCCCGTCCTGCGGTGGCTGGACGACTTGGTCAAGGGTCGTATTGGTAAGTTCACCAACCTTCTTCGTGGGCAGCCCAACGGTCGGTAAGGACGCAGACGGGCACCTCGACGTACTGATGCGCGCCGCGAACGGTGCAGTGTGGCAGATCTTCGAGACCAAGCCGCCGGCGAACAACACTGAAACGTGGGGCGCCTTCCGGCAACCAACGCCCGGAGCAGTCATTGTCGGCGATCTATCTATACTCATCCGCCATCTGCCAGAACCCGAGGGCCCGGCAAACTGGACGTCGAACGACAATGGCGGACTCGAGATCTTCGGGCTGGGCAAGAATCTTGCGCTGTGGCATTCGTTCCAATGCGGGGGCACAACGTGTCCGATGGGCTGGCAGACACCGTGGAAGTCGCTCGGCGGTGGACCCGGTCTCGAATGGCCGCAGTCACAATCGTTCAACTGGACCAAGTACGACAACAGCTTCGAACACAGCATGGGAAACCCGGTCTGGCACTCGCTCAATGGTGGCACCCAGCAAAACATCGTCTGCGACGCAACCGCCTTCAACCAAAGCTGTTTCGTCGACACCCTCGCGAACGTCACTGACGCTTCGTTCGTGCAAGACATCACGCAGTCGACAACATCGGGACAGTGTTACGCGCTCACCTCATGGGTTCGAACGAGGAACACCACGAGCGTCTCAGGTCGACTCGCGGTATGGGTTCTAGGAGGAACCGGCGGCCAGTCGGCGAGTTATCCGTTTACCGTCAGTGGCCCCGCGCAGGGCCAAGGGCCATGGACGCAAATAACTGCCGTCTTGCCCACCTCAGCGGGGCAACAGTTCTCGAAGGTACGCGGACAGCTCTACCTCCACGATACAAACCGCCGTCTCGACTGGGATCTCGCCCAATGGTCGGGCCCAGAGAAATGCGCCTAACCCTGACAGAGGCTCGCCGAGAGAGAAGCCTTGGTTCCGCAACTACTTCGGCGTGTGAACGGGCGAGGAGCGGAAATCCACGACCTGCTAAAGCGAGCGAACTCTCGATATGTCAGACGAACCAAACACCCGCGACGAACGCTGTCGGTAGCCCGTACCCGCCCACACGCCGATCGGATTCCGGTCGCTGGATGCTTGGGTCGGGGGGGACGGGACAGCCAGCGCAGATCATACGCGCGGGTTCAAGGCTCTCCGGCGCTCGGGAAAGAACGTCTTCGCGCCGACACCGCGGCACGCGGCCTGCTGGTGCCATGCCGGCGGTGTCAGTAGCCGTTCGAGGTCGTCGCACCAGTTGGATCGGTCGGGCGCGCACATAAGCGCACGGAACAGGTCGGTGTCGGTGTCGCGTTCCATCGTTCCTCCGGTCGTAGGCTCCTCGTTGGCGAACCGAGTTGCCGTCGGCCGGGGGTGTCGTGTGGGCGCCCCGCGCTGGCGCAGCTAGCCCTCAAAGAGTCGAGGGAACGGGCTCACGACCGTCGATGTTTCGGGCGCGACGTCGCTCTCGAACGCGATACTCGCAACGGTCTCGCCTTGGCCACAAGTAGCTCGGGTTGCGCGAATTTCTCTGTCGCATCGAGGACTTCGACGACGGGGAAGTCTCGACGCTCTACGTACACGCGCGCTGCCTCGCGATCTGCGGGGCGTGGGAGATCGACGTCCTTAGGCATCTTGAAGTCGGACGCACACAGGGCCTGCACGATGCGCCATCCCTCGTTGAACGTCGCATGAAGCTGCCGTCATACGGCATGGGGCAGACGATGAGATTTTTCGCCTCGTCGTGTCGAATGGCATCGGCCCGTCCCGCGGCACTCGGAACGAGCGCGATCCGAAGGCCGGGCGCTGCTTCCAATCTGTCCGGGTTGATCTTCACGCTTGTACCAACCCAGTGGTCCGGTTCGGCTGAGCCGAGAAACAGATCAGCCTTCCAGAGGCCGCGAATGCTCTGCGGAAGATTGGGGCGCGTGTTAGCGCGCCGAAACGCTGCGGCGATCTGGTTCAGATGTTTCTTCAGCTTGACCGGTTGTCCCTGCTTGCCCGACAGAACCCGAGAGTTGGCCGTGATCCGATCGAGGTCAGTTGATATCAATTGCTTGGCACCGTGCTTCTCGATGGCAAACAGAATCGAGGCGGGGTCGCCTTTCTCTATGCGACATCGTTTGAGAGCGTCTGCGATCCGCTCCGCGACCATGGGTTCGCCGCGCATGACGGCGTCATGGACGGCGTACTCGAACGCGATGCCTGTGTCACCATCGCCTTCTTTTCGTATTCGGCCGAGCAGCTTGAGGGCGAGTTCGGGACGATCGATGTCCGCGGCCTCGGGCATCTCGTTGGAAATCGACTGGAGGACGCCGGCGATGATCGGCCTTGTGACGGCGACGAGTGCACTGACCTCATCCGCGACCGGGTTGCGCTGCTGTTCCTCACGGATATCCATTTGCTGCCCCCGTCCCATGCCGGCGATCGGCGACAGCCTTACAGGCGACGGCATAGCCGCTCCACAGGGGGTCTTCATGCGGGTTCGCGGATCGACCTCAAGCGCGTTCATCGACACTGCTCCCCTTTGATCGCTTCTTCGCGAACGTGAGCCGGACCGGCTTGATCTCGTCCCGAAGGTGGCGACCTCGGGCACGCTTGTCGCCGCTTTCTCTGCCTTCGAGGTGCGCGGGCGCGGCGCGTCCGAACGTACGCCGCGCCCGCGGTGTCGCGCGCTCGGCCAGGCCGTACCGTGCGCTGCGATTTCACGAATCATCTCGGCACCAACGAGCCGTCGGGTTGGAGGATGAAGTCCCGGTGGGGACTCGCACGGACGCCCAAAAAAAGTCCTGCGATCTCCCATGACGTGACTTGGGCGGGTTCGCCGCGCTCGATCGCGTCCGCCCGCGCCACCATGTAGTTGCGGGCAGGGAACTCCCCCAACGAGCGCGCGTAGTCCTCGCCGCATTCGCGATCCCGTGCCGCGAGGAGCGCGCGTGCTTCCAGACCGGCGCGGTGTCGGTCAGGCTCCCGTAGCTTCGCCATCCAGTTCCTTTGCCATGATCCGTGCGCGTCGCTCATCGAGGCGACGTTTCTCTGTCCAGCGCGAGTCCGCGGCACGTTTCGCCTGCAGTTGCCGCCACGTCTTCGCGCGCAACTCGTCGTCGCTCGGGAGCTGAAGATCGCCAAGCAATCTCGTCAGGGCAATGCGCGCCTGCCGCAGCTCGGTCACCACAGGATTCAACCGGGGCTGGCCCTGACTACCGAGCACAACGACGCCGGCCTTGACCAACGCCTTGTCGAGCTCGACGATGTTGTCGACCTGGGCACATGCGGCCTCGAGCACCGCCTCCTCGCGGAGGTCGAACTCGTACTTTCCCGTCAGGCGCCGCCACATCTCACGACCTGCCGTCCCCAAACGCTTCGGAGGAGTATTCGCACGCCGCCTACTCACCGTTCACCCACCCAAAACCGAACGGCGAGCAATGCGCACACAGCGAGCCGCACTACCTCTCGGTGTGTTGGGGGCCGGGGGGAGGGGTGGGGTACCCACGCACGGTGCGGCGTCTTTCGTTGTTTCACGTCGCTGTGGCCTTTAGCGTCCCGGCGTGGAGTAGTCGCCGGATTTCATGTACGGCTCCTTGTAGGGAGCGGGCATCGGACCGTTCGCAAGTTCAGCGATCTTGCTGTCGCTTAGGCCGTGGAGTTCGGCCGGCTTTGCTGGGCCGGCGAGCGCGATCGCACGCATGAGTTGCGTCGGCGCGGACGTGGCGGCGACGAGGTCGGCGAGACGCTGTACGTCTGGCTCGACGGTCGGATGTTCCTGCACATAGGCGTTCAACGTGTCGGTGTCGCTGCGT
>JBBRXX010000045.1:0-36660 GCA_038238245.1 Acidimicrobiia bacterium | reverse complement strand
CGTACTGATGCGAACCCGCCCATGCCGGAGTTCTCGACGTCGTATGTGCTCCAAGAGGTCGACCCGAACTGGCTGACCCAGGCGGTCAAGCCCAAACAGTTCCTCCACATCGACCAAGCCGAATGCATCCTCTGCGAAGGCTGCGTCGACATCTGCCCCTGGAAATGCATCCACATGCTCTCCACCGACGCCGTCGACGAAGCCGTCAACGCCGACGCCCCCGGCGACGACCCCAAAGACCACGTCTTCTTCGTCGTCGACGAAGACGTCTGCACCCGCTGCGCCCTGTGCGTCGACCGCTGCCCCACCGGCGTCATCATCTTGGGCAAAGTCACCGACCAATGGCGCGACGGCGACCCCAACGTCCGCACCAACCGACACGGCTACGCCTACGGCGTCCGCTTCTGACCTCCAATGGCAGAAGTCGACATTCGTCGGGCTGAGACTCGGTTCCACACCGACATCTCCTGGCTCGACTCGTGGCACAGCTTCAGCTTCGGCGAGCACTACGACCCGCGGAACACCCATCACGGCCTCCTCCTCGTGCACAACGACGACGTCGTCGCGCCGGGCGGCGGCTTCGGTACCCACCCGCACCGCGACATGGAGATCGTCACCTGGGTGCTCGACGGCGCGCTCACGCATCGCGACAGCGAAGGCAACGAGGGAACCATCACCCGCGACGTCGCGCAGCGCATGAGCGCCGGTACGGGCATTCGTCACTCCGAGGTAAACGCGAGCAACGGTGAACCGGTGCACTTGTTGCAGATGTGGGTCCCGCCCGACACGAATGGGCTCACACCCGGGTACGAGCAGGTGGACGTCAGCGCCGACTTCAAGCCCGACGAGCTCTTCCCGCTGGCCTCGGGACGGGAGACGGACTCGGCGATCCACATCAATCAACGCGACGCCACGCTGTGGGTGGTCCGGCTCACACCGGGCGCAGACGCGAGCGTTCCCGACGCACCGTTCGTGCACGTCTTCATCGCGCGAGGTGGGATCGATCTCGACGGCGCAGGCTCGTTGCACGAGGGCGACGCGGCCCGGTTGACGGGCGCCGGTACTCGCACGATCACCGCCGCCGAGCGCGGCGCGGAAGTCGTGTTGTGGGAGACGCACGCAGACTTCGCCCCGCGGTGATCGCGCGCGCTATTTGACGAGCCGCGAAAGCCGCCGGTCGGCCAGCACCTTGCCACCGGTCTGACAACGCGGGCAGTAGACGACTTCGTGCGACTCGTACGAGACGCGCTTCAGATCGTCACCGCACGCCGGGCACGGAACACCCGCCTTGCCGTGCACCGTGAAGTGCCCGCCCAGCTTGTTCTGCGAGAGCCCACCCTGGCGCGAGCGCTCGCGTTCGAGCCCTTCGGCGAGGACTTCCTGCAGGGCGTCGATCAGCCGGTCGCGCTCCTCGGGCGACAACGACTTCATCGACGCGTAGGGCGACAGCTTGGCGCGATGCAACACGTCATCCGCGTAGCCCCGACCGACACCTGCGACCGTGCGCTGATCGCGCAGGATCGTGTGGATGCGACGGCCGTCGTCGGACGCGCGCACCCACGCCGCGAACTCCTCGCTCGTCGCTTCCGGTCCGAGCCCCTCCAACGGGGTGTTGTCACCGGGACCGAGCACCCACCAGCCGGCCTTGCGCTCGGTGCCGTGCTCGCGCAACAACACCGCGCGATCGCCGGAGAAGCGCCAGCGCGCGACCGAACCCTTGGGCTTCGTGCGTTTCGGTGGTTCCTCGAAGTCCATGCGCCCGGCCTGCGAGAGGTGGAACACAATCCGCAAACCGTTGTCGAACCACATCGACACGTACTTCGCGCGCCGGTCGACGCGCTCCAACGACGCACCGATGAGGGCATCCGGCGGTGGCTCGTAGGTCTTCAAACCACTGAACCCGAGCGGCTCGTATCCCTCGAACGTCGCGCCCCCGAGCCAAGCGAGGAGCCGCTCGGCCAACGCCTGCATCTGCGGTGCCTCCGGCACGTCAAATGCCCCTTCGCCTCAGGTTCGCAGCCTCAACCACCTCGGGAATCGTAGGACGCGGCGCCGCGGGTCCAGTCCGGCCCGTTGCCCCAGTTGAGGCGGGTGCGCTTCTTCGGGTGGTCGGGATCGAACTGCTTGCAGGCGTCCGCGTACTGCCTCATGGTGCGCGTTCCCTCCGGGAGCGACCAGAAGTCCTCCTCGAGCGAGAACCGGCCGTCGCCCGCGTACTGCAGCACCGTCATCCCGGGAAAGTCGATGGGTGGCGCACCGGGTTCGGGGTTGTCGCGACGGTTCTGCATGTAGACGACGACCCGACCCCCCTCATCGATCATGTGCCATTCGTACGCGGTGTAGATCTCGCCGTACTCCTCCATGGTCGGCTTGATCCACGCACGCACGGCCTCGCGGCCGTCCCTGCCCCCGAGCACGCGCTCGATGTACGTGACGTCCTCGGTGAAGCACTGGTCGCACCACGCGTCCCAGTCCTCGCCGACGGCACCGCGCTCCCAGTAGTTGCGGAACGCGGCTTCCACTTCGTCACGATCGAAGGTCATTGCCCAAAACCTAGTCACACGGCCGTGAGACCACCATCGACTGCGAGCACCTGGCCGGTGATGTAGCTCGCGTCGTCGCTGAGCAAGAAGACGACGGGTGCCGCGACCTCCCACGCCGTCGCCTGGCGGCCGAGTGGCACCGGCGCGCGTGCACGACTCGGGCGTCCCGCAGTCGCCCGCCGGCCGAGCGGCGTGTCGATGAGTCCCGGCGCGACGACGTTCGCGCGGAGGCCCCGGCGCGCGCCTTCGAGCGCGACATGGCGGCAGAGCCCGCCGAGCGCGGCCTTGGAGGTGTCGTACGCGGGGATACGCGTTCCGGCAACGATTCCGGCGATCGACGAGATGAGCACGATCGCGCCGCCGTCTGCGAGCAGAGGAAGCGCGGCTCGGCATACCAGGAAGTGGCTGCGAACGTTGACGGCGTGCACGGCGTCCCACTCCTCGGCGCTCGTGCCCTCGAGCCCGCGACCGAGCCCGATCCCGACGTTGCACACCACACCGTCGATACCGCCGAGCGCGTCCCGCGCCTCGGTGACGATGCGCGCGCACGCGTCGGCGTCAGTGACGTCGCCGACGATGACGGGAGCCTTGCCACCGGATTCGTCGATCAGGCGCGAGGTCTCGCGCGCGGCGTCTTCGTCGCGGTCGGCGCACGCGACCGTTGCTCCTTCACGCGCGGCGAGCACGGAGATTGCACGGCCGTTTCCCATCGGAGCATCGGGATCGTCCGACGAACGCGTCCCGGCACCAACGACGAGAATGCGCCGACCGGGCAGCCGTTCGACCATGCGCGAAGTGTACGTTTCCCAGCGCATGGGCGAGTTGAATGACGTTGCACCCGCGTTCGTGGAGACCGCACACGGCATCGTCTGGTGCTCGGCCGCAACCGTCGACCGCGCGGGCAGGCCCCGATCGCGGATCCTTCACCCGCTGTGGGAGTGGGATGGTGCATCACTTCTCGGCTGGATCGCCGCGCATCCGACGGCCCTCTTGCGCGCGCACCTGGGGAGCAACCCGCACATGTCGTGCACGTATTGGGCCGAGACGCAGAACACCTGCACCGCGGAGTGCGACGCCGAGTTGCACTTTGACGACAAGACGTGCGTCGACGTGTGGGACAAGTTCGCGCATGCGCAGCCGCCCGTCGGCTACGACCCCGGGATCGTCACGAGCTGGACGGCACCGACAGAGGGCACATTCGCCGTGATCCGCTTGGATCCCTGGCGCCTACGCGTCTATCCGGCCACGAGCTTCATGGCCGCGGATCCCACGCAAGACGTGCTCGTGTGGGAACGCTGAGACGCCGCGTCACCTTCTGCGTTTCTCCTCGAGACGCTTGCGAAGGATCTCCCGGCGCTCCTGCACATCGCGGTACGTCAGCTTGTCGATGTGCGGCACACCCATCGCCGCTTTGATCGCATCCATGTCGAACTGATCCGCGACCGACGCGTCGAGGCCGAGCTCGGCCGCCAGGCGCGCGCCGTGGCGAAGCGCGATCTCGGTGTGCACGGTCTGAATCTCGGCGAGGATGTCGAGGTCGGGCGCGAGCCGCCCGATCGCACCGTCGAGGAACATCATGTTCTTCACGAAGAGCATGAGCTCTTTCGGTGCGCGCGCGCCGTACCCCAGGAGCTTCTTGGTGAGATCCTGCAGCTCGTGCACCAGCTCGTCGGCCGACAAGGTCGTCGGGTCGATCGTGCGATCGAGCCCGAGGTCACGGAACACCGCGTGCAGATCGGTTTCGGGAGGGAACGCGCCGAGATCGCGCAGCGCGCCGAGCTGCCCCATCGTGTCGCCACTGGTCGCGCCGACGAGCAGCATCAAGAAGGCAAGACGCTTCGTCTCGTCGAGCCGGCCGGTGATGCCGAAGTCCATCAGGACGGTGCGCCCGTCGGGTTGCACCATCAGGTTGCCGCCGTGCAGATCGCCGTGGAAGACGCCGTAGAGCATCGCACCTTCCATGAAGGAAACGAGGCCTGCGTGCAGCACTGCCTCGGTGTCGACTCCGGCCGCGTGCATCGAAGCGACGTCGTCCCACGGAATGCCATCGAGACGTTCCATGACGAGCACGCGACGGGTCACCAGCTCGGGATGCGGCCGCGGCACGATCGTCGCCCGCTGCTCCGTGTCCGCGAGGACGCGCGCGATGTCGAGCATGTTCTGGGCTTCGAGCCGGAAGTCGAGCTCTTCGACGATCGTCTCCGCGAACAGCTCGATGAGCGCCGGCGGGTTGGCAAGCGCCGAAACGGGGATGCGGCCGACGAGGTGCGGCGCGATCCAGGACATCGCTTCGATGTCCTGGCGCACGAGCCGCGCGATCTGTGGACGTTGCACCTTGACGACCACGTCTTCGCCGGTTCGGAGGCGCGCAGCATGCACCTGCGCGATCGACGCGGCCGCGATCGGTCGCCGTTCGAATGATGCGAAGGCGTCGTCGAGCGAACGGCCGAGGTCGAGCTCGACGACGCGCCGCACGGCGTCGAACGGTTCGGGCGGCACGCGGTCACGCAGGAGCTTGAATTCGGCGACCAGCTCTTCGGGAAACAACCCTTCGCCGCCGCTGACGATCTGGCCGAGCTTGATGTAGGTGGGCCCCAGGTGCCCGAACGCGACGCGGAGGCGGCGCGACAAGTCGCGGCGTGAATGCGGTGCGCCCCGCCGGCGCGCGCCAACCGCCCACACCGCCAGCGCGCCGCCGACCCGCCCGACGACCTGCGCCAAGCGGCCGACCGGCGGCAGGTGACCGGTTTCCATCCAGCGCGGAAACTGGTCCCGTGCCTGCTGCCGAAGCCGCTCGAGGTCGCGGCGCCACGGCATCGCGTCCGGATCGACGATCCAGGGCCCGTGATCAGTGAACGAACCGATCGCCAGGTCAGGCGATCGGTCGTCCACAATCATGGGTCAGACGATAGGGCCCGCTTACGGCAGGCCCGCGCAGCGGCCACCCCACGGCCCCGCGCCCTGCCAGTGGTACAGGTTCATCGCGAGCTGGTCCTGGTCTGCGGGCGCAACCGTGGCCGGATCCCGGCCGACGAGATCGAAACGGCCCGACTGGCGCGCGACGTTGTCCCACGTCGACTTCAGGAACTGGTACGCCCCGTAATAGAGGCCGTCGGAGCTGCGTGCCGCGTAGCCACCGGCCGAATCCGACTCGTGTGCACGCGTGCACGCGAGGAACGGGCTCGTCGACGGGTTGGGTGCGGGCGGTGCGGGCGGCACGTATCCGCGGGCGAGCCATGCGCCACCGGCGGGACGCGCCGCGAGCCCCACGACCGGGTGCTCGGTCACGCCGGCATCGGGCGGGGCGGGTGTCGAGGATGCGCCGCCGAAGCCGACGATGCTGCCGTCGACGCGCGCAACCTGATAGCCACGTCCAGTGGGCCGGGCCGCGATCGCGGTCGCGACCTGACCGTCCTGCACCGCGCCCGAGAAGCGCGCGTCGCCGAACGCGAAGACACCGCCGTCGGCCTCGAGCAGGTAGTAGCCGCGCCCGGTCTTCGTGGCGGCGATGCCGACGAACGGCGTCGGGTACGCCCTGCCTGCGGCCGAGCCGAGATAGTCGGCGTCGCCGAACGCGAAGACGCCGCCGTCACCGCCGAGCAGCCAGTATCCACGTCCGGTCGGAGTGGCGGCGATCGCGGAGATCGCCGCGGTCAACGGGGCGCCGAAGGCTTGGTACCCGCCGAGGGAGCCGAAGAAGTCGCGACTGCCGAAGGTGAACACGCCGCCGTCTGCTGCCGCGAGCCAGTACCCCTTGCCGCCGGGCGGCGACGCGATGCCGACCACCGGTCCCGCGAGCGGGAGTCCGTGGGCCGAGCCGTAGAAATGCGCGTCGCCTTGTGTGAACACGCCGCCGTCGGCCGCCGCGACCCAGTAACCGCGGTTCGACGCCGCGGCGATGTCGACGAGTCCGGCTTCGAGCGCGAGGCCGGGGTCAGGGCCGAGCGCGGGCGCGCCACCGACAGCGCGGACGCTGTTCGCGGCGACATCCGCTGCCGCCGAGGAATTTGCATGCTTCATCGCGAGGACTGCGCCAACCGCGAGCACCGCCGCGAGCACTGCGATCGACCGACGCGTCGCCGGTGGCGTCCGCCTCGGTGCAGAGCCTTCGTCGAGCGCGAGGGAGACATCCCCGTGCTCGTTTTGGCTCCAGGCCATTCGTTGCCTCCTCATGAGCGCGAGCCGACCCGGCCGGGAAGCTCGGGGACGGCGGCCACCGGCAGATCCGGGGGCGGCGCACCGCGGACCGTAGGAGGACGACCCGTCTGGTCCCGAACCCGGATCGGCCCGAACGGGGGCGTCGTGGCCAGAAGGGACTAGTGCGCGCGCTCGGTGGGGTTACCCGGCAGTCTGGCCATTCGGCAGACGAATCGTCCGGGCACTAGTCACGCTGGGTCATTTTCGATCGGACGGCTCGTCTGCGAGCCCAATTCGGGACGCTTCTTGACACCAGCCCCAGCCGGCACAGGCCGCCGGACACCCGGTGTGAAGGTCCGCGGCGCCGGCGTCGCCAGGGTCGAGAATGCGCGCGTGGCGATGGTGCAGCGGGGGGAGTCGACGGTTGGCCCCGTCGCGGTCGACGGCCGCACGATCACCCTCGTCGCGCGCACACGCGTGGTTCGTCTCGGCCGTCGGGGATCCGGCGCGCTCGGCCTGCGCGCCTGTCCGACCCACGTCGAGATCCTCGACGCGGACGGTCGTCGTCAGGTGGTGCGAATACGCGACATCGAAAGCGGAGCGATCATCGCGATCGCGCTCGTCAGCGTGGGGTACGTGCTCGGTGTGCGCGCGCTCCGGAAGAGGGGATCAGCATGAGCGATGAGGTGCGGACAGCCGGGACCGAGCAAGGCGAACAGATTCACGAGCGGCTCGCGACGGGCCTCGACAAGCTCATGAGCATCTCCGCCGATCGCGTGTACCGCGAGCCGGTCCGGGTCGGTGACACGGTCGTGATTCCCGCCGCCGCGATCATGTTCGGCGGCGGCTTCGGCTTCGGCGGCGACCATGAGAACAACGGCGGGGGCGGGGGCGGCGGATGGAACGACGGCCGGCCCGTCGCAGTCATCGAAGCGGGACCTGCCGGCGTGCGCGTGCGGCCGATCGTGGACGTGACGAGAGTCGGCTTGACCCTTGTCGCGGCCGCGCTCACCGTGTGGCGCGCAACGCGTCGCTGAGCTCGGCGAGCAGCCAGACCTCCGAGCGAATCAAGCTCGACCAGTCGGCGAGGTGCAGGCTTTCGTTCTCGCCGTGGATGCGGCTCTGCGGATCGTCGGGCCCCATCAACAGCGCAGGGATACCGCCAAAGGCATCGGCGAACGGCCCGACGAACGGGATCGAGCCACCGACGCCCATCAGCACGGGCTCGACGCCGAACCCCTTGTGTAGTGCCCGTCGGGCCGCGTCGAACGCAGGACCGGTGGGATCGGTCTCCCACGCCGGGACACCCTCGAGCGGCGTGAACACGACCTCGAGGCCCCATGGCACCAACCGTTCGACGTGCCGGCGCAGCGCGTCGAGCAGGCGGGACGCGTCCTGCCCCGGACCGAGACGCATCGAGAGCCGCGCGGCTGCGCGCGCGACGATCTGGTTCGACGAGCCTTTGATCGGGTGCCCGTCGATCCCGATGACGGTGATCGTCGGGCGCAGCCACAGTCGCTCGTGGAGCGTCGTCGACGGATCACCCGCGAGCTGCACGCCGGGACGCGCGCCCATCGTGCGCGCGAACACGTCGGGACGGTCGTCGAGGCCTTCGATCGGCGCCTGTTCGGCCGATGTCGGTGCGCGCAGGCCGTCGAACGCGCCCTCGAATGAGGGGTCGCCGTGCTGGTCGACGAGCGAGGCCAGTACGAGCGCGAGCGCCATCACCGGATCGGGGATCGCGCCACCGACCATGCCGGAGTGCTGCGGACCGTCGAGTGCGCGCAGCTCGATGTCGGCCGCCGCGAGGCCGCGCAGTGAATATGTGAGGCCGGGCACCCCGACCTCCCAATTGCCGGCGTCGGCAAGGACCAGCACATCGGAGCGCAACTCGTCGAGGTGGGCGGTCAAGAACCTGTGCAGGGTCGGCGACCCGATCTCCTCCTCGCCCTCGATCAACACACGAACGTTGCACGGCGGTCCGTCGCCGGCCGCGAGCCACGCGCTCATCGCGTACGCGTGCGCGACCGCACCCGCCTTGTCGTCGGCCGCGCCGCGGCCGTAGAGGCGACCGTCGCGTTCTTCGGGCTCGAACGGCGCGCTCGCCCAGTTCTCGACGACACCCGGCGGCTGCACGTCGTGATGCGCGTACAGCAAGACCGTCGGCGCGTCCGGCCTGGCATGCATCCACTCGCCGAGCACGAAGGGCTGCGAGCCTTCGACGCCCGCGATGCGCACGTTCTCGAGGCCGTGCGCGCGCAGGAGCGCAACCGTCGCGTCCGCGCTCGCCTGCACGTCGGCCAGGCGATCGGGATCGGCGCTGATGCTCGGAATGCGCACGAGCGCTTCCAAGTCGGCTCGGGCCTGCTCGCGGGCAGCATCCGCGGCTTCGACCGCGCGCGTCGCGTCCGTCACGTTCAGAACGAGATGTCGGAGGGGTCGTACTGGCGGAAGGCGATCAGTGTGCGCGTGTCGAGCACGCCGTCGAGCGTCGCGATGCGCTCGGTGACGAGCTGCGCGACCTGTTCGGTGTCGTTGGAATGGAGCAACGCGACGAGATCCTCGTCGCCGGTCACCGAATACACCTCGCTCACACCGTCGAGCGCAGCGAGGGCCGGACCCAGCTGCGAAACCCGCGCGGGCTTGGCTCGTATGAGGACGATCGCGTTCAACATCTCTCGCAGGCTATGACTCGTCGCGCGTGGTCCGATAGTCGCCGAACGGCTTGTCACGATCTTCGACCGCACCTTTCACGCCGAGCGAGCGGAGTTTGGGCATGTAGTCCTGCGACGACCGTTGATGCAGCCCGAGCGCCTGGACCTCGGTCGTCGCGCGCACGCCGGTACGCATCCCCATCGCCTCGAGCGCGCGATGCACCGTGCGCTTGTTCAGCGCGAGCAGGTCCCCGGGGATCTGGGCGACGCGTTCGGCGACCGCGAGCACCTCGTCCTCCAGCTGTTCGGCGGGAAACGCGCGGTTCGCGTAGCCACCGGCGACGGCCTCGGTGCCGGTCATCGAGTCGCCGGTGAGCAACGCCTCCATCGCGCGTCGCCATCCGAGCAGCCACGGTTGCCAGAGGAAGTCCGGCGACGACATCGTGCGCACCGGCGGGTAGCCGATGGTCGCGTCCTGCGCGACATACACGAGGTCACAGGCGGCCGCGAGCTCGGATCCCCCGGCGAGGCAATACCCGTGCACCTGGGCGATGATCGGTGTCGACATGTCCATCATCTCGAACCAGCCCTCCACCAGGTGCCGGCTCCAGAAACCGTCGCGCGTCGCGATCGGACGCGGGAGCGGGTCATTCGGTTCGGGCGCGAGGTCGTAGCCCGCAGAGAACGCCGGGCCGGCGCCGCGGATGACGATCACGCTGACGTCGCGGTCCTGGTCCGCGCGGCGCAGCTCGTCGAACAGCTCCCGACGCAGGGAGTTGCTCAGCGCGTTGCGCTTGTTGGGGCGATTCAGCGTGAGTCGCCGCACGCCGGCGCGCGGATCGTCGGCGAGCACCAAGGGTTCGGTCATGCACCGGAATGTAGGACGTGGTTCCGGGTGGCGACTAGAACGTGCGGCCGTACCGCCCTTGGAGGCGTTGCATGCCTCGGATCCATCGCTCGTAGTCCGCAGCCTTGCGGCGGAAGTACTCGAGCACCTGGGGATGAGGCAGGATCAAGAACGACTCGGCATCGAGCCCGGCAAGCACCGCGGCGGCGACCGCCTCCGGTTGGAGCATGCCGTCGACGCCCGCCACCCCGCCGTCCGGGATGCCGGCGGTCATCGCGGTGTTCACGGCCTGGGGCGCGAGCACCGAGACCTTCAGGCCTTGTTCGCCGTAGGTGATCGCGAGCCATTCTGCGAACGCGAGCGCCGCATGCTTCGTGACGGAGTATGTCGCGCTCCCGATCTGCGTCAGCAACCCCGCGGCGGAGGCAGTCTGGAGGAGGTAGCCGCCGCCGCGCTCGATCATGCGCGGCACGAGCGCACGCGCGGCGTAGATGTGCGCCATGACGTTGACGCCGAGACTGCGTTCCCAGTCGCGATCAGACGAGTCCTCGCCCCCCGGCAACACGATGCCGGCGTTCGAGCAGAACAGGTCGATCGGCCCGTAGCGCTCCTCGGCCGCGTCGACGAGCGCCCGGACCTGCGCCTCGTCGGTGACGTCGCAGCGCACCGCGAGACCGTCGACCTCCTTCGCCACCGCGTCGAGTGCGGCGTCCTGCACGTCGGCGACCACGACACCGCGCGCGTTCTCGGCGGCGAACCGGCGTGCCAGCGCGGCGCCGATTCCGGACGCGCCCCCGGTGATCACCACGCATTTGCCATCGAGCTTCATTGCGTCGACCTCGACGTCACGGTCGCTCCCTCGTCGGCGATCTCGAGCACGATCGCGCGCCCACCCTTGGGCATGGCATCGGCGATCTCCTTCGCCCGGGCGGGGTCGGCGAACGCGGCCGCCGACGGTCCTGAGCCTGACACCCACGCCCCGAAGGCGCCCGCCCGCAATGCGGTGTCCATCGCGATCCGGGTCTCGGGCGCGCGGGACAGCCGGCGGTCCTGGTGCAGTCGGTCCTCGGGCGCGGTACGCAACGCGTCGGTGTCTCCGGCGGCCAAGGCCGCGATGAGCAACGCCGTGCGACCGACGTTGAACGCCGCATCGTCGAACGCGACCTGATCGGGAAGGGACCGCCGGGCACTCGTGGTGGCGGTTTCGCGATTCGGGACCCAGACCACGACGGCGAGCTCGCGACCGAGCGGCACCCGCACCGCGCGCCCGCCTGCGACCGCGACCACCCCCCCGAGCAGCGAGGCCGCAACAATGTCGGCGTGGCCCTCGAGCGCGGTCGCGGTCGGAAGCACCTCGCGGCGCGCGACGCGCAGGGGTCGCTCTCGCTGTACGGACGCGGCGAGGAGACCGGCGACGCGCGCGGCGCCGGAGAAGCCGAGACCTCGCCCACCGGGGAAGTCACACCGCACCGTGAGCGGGCCCTCTCCGCCCGCATGCCGGAACGCACGCACTGCCGGGTGCGTCTCGGGCGCGGGCTCGGCACCGTCGGCCGCGACCTCGAGGTGCGTGTCGAGCGCGACCGCGACCGCGTCGAACGCCGAGCCGAGGTTCGCCGACGAAGCCGGCGCCCGGACCCTCCAGCCGGTACGCATGAGAGCAGCCTCGCACTGTTGACCCAACGGGACGCGCCACCCGGATGCCACGAATTGACGCGTTGGCGGAGCTACCGTCCTCGTCGTGGCGCGTTTGTGTGCGAGACCCGGATGCAATGCCGCGGCGGCGGCGACGTTCACCTTCGATCCCGACGAGCTGATCGTCTGGCTCGACGCGCCGACCAACGGCGGGGCGCGCGCCGGTGAGCTGTGCGAGCGGCACGTCAGCGCCCTCAAGCCGCCGCAAGGTTGGAAGCTCGACGACCGGCGCGGCAAGCGGGAAGCGGCCGCGCACGAGCTGGCGGTCACGCTCGACGCCCGCAGCCCGATGCTCGCACGCGCGTTCCGCAACTCCGGCGCGCTTTGACGGCCACGGAGCGCGTGAGGGCATACTCTGTACGTAGCGACCGGGCGGACGCTGCATCCTGGAGGTGAGTCCGACATGGTCTCCGGTTCGAACTGGGCTCTTCGCTACGGCGGGGAACACCAGCGCCTTTGCGCGCGCCGGGGCTGCCGTGCGCCGGCCGTCGCGACCCTGCGCTTTCAGCCCACGCAACGCTCGGCATGGCTCGTCGACGTCGACGCGACCGCTGCGCGTACCGAACGCGACCTCTGCACCCGTCATGCAACCGCGCTCATCCTCCCGACCGGATGGCAACTGTTCGACGGCCGCCGGGCAACTGCGGTCGACGGCGACGGGCCCGAAGCACCCGCAATGGGGCGGCCCGTGCTGCGCGCCCGGCGCGGCGACCTCGCAACCGCACCCGAAGCCGACGAGGAAGCATCGGAAACCGAATCGGAACAACCGCAGGTCGCGGGGGAGGCGCTCATCGACGTGCTCGACGCGCGCACGCCCCTGTTGCAGCGCGCGTTCCGGAACGTCTGGCCCGGTGCCGATTCGTCCGGCGATTCAGTCGACCGGCGCGCGTCGCGGCCCGGAGAAGGCGCGGATGTGAGCCGGAGTGAGCGCGACGAACAGCCCGATCGCGGCGAGGACCAGTAACCCGGTACGCAGGCCGAACGCGCTCGACAGGATCCCGACGAGTGGCGGACCCGCGACCATGCCCAGATAGCCGCACGCGGTGACCCCGCCGATCGCGAGCGGCGGATGGCGTGCCTCGTTGTTGACGTCGGCGAGCAACAAGGGCCAGACGACCGAGATGCCTACCGCGGCAACCGCGAGCCCGGCGGCCGCGATCGCCGCGGTGCTGCAGAGCGCCTCGGTCGCGATGCCGAAGGCCGCGAGCAGACCACCGAGCCGGATCGCGCGGCGGGAGCCCAGCGCGCCGACGATCGGGCCCCCGCCGAAGCGCGCGAACGTGGCGAGGCTCTCGCCCGCGACGTAGGCACTCACTCCCGCGAGCACACCCAGACCCAGATGGGCGCGGAGATAGAGGATGCCCCACGTGGCCATGCCGCCCTCGATCATCGCGGCCGCGCCGAACACCGACGCGAGCACGACCAGTCCTTCGTGCCTGAGCCCGGCCACGGCGCGGATCATCGAGGGATGGTCCGCACGCGGCGGTTCGGGGACGCGACTCCCTCGTACGAAGACCGCCGTCCCGGCCCCGACGATCGCGACGCCCAACCAGACCACGCGCCACGACACGCCGAGATCGAGCGCGACGCCGGTGGTCGCCGCGCCGACGACCGCCGCGCCGTTGAAGAGGCCGTGGAAGCGCACGAGCCTTGCGGGCTCAGGCGCCAGCGCGTCGGCGGCGACGATGTTCATCACGACGTCGACCATGCCCCCGGCGGCGAGCGCGACGATGAACACCGGAGCGAACAGCGCGATCCGGGGCGCGCCCGCCCCGAACGCGAGCAGCACGCTCCACACTGCCAATGCGCCGGCGAGCGCGATGCGTGCACCCCACCGATCGGTGAGCGCACCACTGAAGGCCGCAATCGCGGTCGCAGCCCCGATCCCGCCGGCGAGGAGCAGGCCGAGTTGCGCGTCGGTGAGATCGAACGCCCGCTCGACGTCGACCGCCGCCACCGCCCATGCCCCCGCGAACGCCCCGAACACCAGGAACGACGCGGCCACCGGGCGCAACGACACGCGCGCGGCCGCCATGCGCGTCAGCGACGTTCGCGAATGCGCCGGCTGAGCATCTTCACACCACCGGTCGCGCCCCGCACGGGGTGGAACGCATCCGAGACCGAGGTCAGCTCGGACAGCTCATCGGTGGAGAGCTGTAGCTCCGCGGCCGCGACGTTCGCCTCGAGCTGGGCGACGCTGCTCGCGCCCGGAATCGCGATCACGTTCGGGTGGCTGATCACCCACGCGAGCGCGACCTGGGTCGGCGTTGCATCGTGGGTCTTCGCAACAGTGCGCAGCGTCTCGATGAGGTCGTGCGCGTGCACGACGTTCTCGGGCAAGAAGAGCGGGTCGAACATCCGCGCCGAATTCTTCGGCAGGTTCGTCGCGTCGTAGCGCCCCGACAACAGCCCTTTGGCGAGCGGACTGTACGCGATCACGAGGCGATCGTTCGCTGCGGCATACGGGACGAGCTCGAGGTCCGGCTTGCGCACCGCCAGGCTGTACTGCACCTGGTTCGACAGGACGGGCGAACCGAGCGCACGCTCGGCCGCGCGCCACTGGCCGAGCGAGAAGTTGCTCACGCCGGCATGGTCGATCACGCCCGCGTCCAGGAGCCGGCGCATGCCGCGCATCTGCTCTGCGATCGGCACGACGGGGTTCGGCCAGTGGATCTGGTACAGGTCGAGCTTGTGCACGCCGAGGCGCGTCGCGCTCGCGCGCCCGTGCTTCTCGATGACGCTCGCGAGCGGCATCACCGGCAGCATCTTCGTCGCGAGGAAGACATCGTCTCTTCGGTGCGCGATCGCGCGTCCGACGATGCGCTCCGATTCCTTGCGCCCGTAGACCTCGGCGGTGTCGACGACGTTCACACCGAGGTCGAGCGCGCGTTGCAGGATGCGTCCGGCCTCGCCGGTGGCATAGTCGGCGCCGTAGCCCCAGTCCTTCGAGCCGAACTGCCAGGTGCCGAGGCCGATCACCGAGACGCGGGCATTGTTCACCGTGACGAATCGCATCGAGGGAGCGTACGTCAGAGCCGGGTCGGCGACGCCTCGTAGATCTCGATGCCCGGCGGCTCGGCGGCGAGCTTGGCCGCGGCCTGCACGAACGCGCCCGATGCCGGGACCGCGAAGTGGGCGAGCAGCGCGTCCTTGTCGGACCATTGCTCCACGAACACCAGACGCAGGGGCTCCTCGACGTGCCGGTGCACCGCGTGCGCGATGCAGCCGGGTTCCGTACGCGACCGCCGGACGTGCTCGAGACTCAACCGGATCAGCTCGTCGATCGTTGCCGCAGTTCCCAGCACGGTTCCGGTCACGATGATCACGGTCAATGGAACCCTTGCTCGTCGAGGTGCCGGCGGTACGCCATCGGCAGGAGCTCGACCAGCTGCCCGTCCGGATCCCGGATGAAGACGGCCGCGCCGATGTTCGAGCTCTCCACGACTTCTCCACCGTAGGCCGGGACCCGGGCGCACACCTCGTCGATGTCGTCGACAGAGAGGGAGACGTGGGTGAGCCCGGGCTCGTTCATCGTGCGCGGCCCGAACGGGCGCGTCTGCCCCGCAGCCGAGTAGTGCAGCAACTCCAGGACGAGGCCGTCCCGTACGAGGTACGCGGCGGTCATCCCGAGCGGCGGGGTGAGCGACATCAGCTGCGCGGACGTTTCGTCGGGCGGTGTGATCTCACGCTCCAAAGAGAAGCCGAGCAGCTCGCAGTAGAAGCGCTTCGACCGTTCGAGTTCGGTGACGCACTGGCCGACGTGGTTGAAGGCAGTCACTCGGGAAGCTTCTCGCAGCGCAGGTGCCTGTCGGCGCTGGTCAGGCATGCGCCGGTGGCAAGGTCGAACTGCCAGTGGTGCAAGCTGCACGTGAGCACGCCGCCCTGAATCTCGCCGAAGCGCGTCAGGTCGGCCTGGCGGTGCGGGCACCATCGCTCGATGCGCCAGCCGTCACGCTCGAAGAATTCGTCGTCCCGGCGCCGGCGCTCGCGGTAGCAGCGCTCGACGTACGCGATGCGATCCGGCGACAACGCCTTGAAGAACGTCATCACGTACTCGTTGAAATTCGCGGGATCGGGCCGGTGCCCGACGAACCGGCACGACAGGAACAGCGCATTGACCCAGTCCTCGACGTGCCGTTCGATCAATGCCTCGATGAGACGCCGGTCGACGTCCGCCTTGTACACGTACGGCTCGCCGCGCCAGACACGCACCGTCGACTCGACGAAATCGATGCAGACGTTGGCGTCGGCGTCGCCCACATCGAGCACAAGGTTGCCGGCGATACCCGCGGAGGTGATCGGCGCGCGCAGGAGCAAGGGTTCGAACCAGGGCGCGAGCTCGGCCACGAGATCATGCGGGGCGTTCGACCAGCCGGCGCGCTCCTGCTCGAGCCACGGGCTCCAGTCGCGCCGGTACTCGTCGAGATACGCGCGCTTGGCGACGAAGGGCCGCAGCAACTCCTGCTCGCCGGCGGGATGCGTCACCTTGCACTCACCGCCGTCCAGCTCGATCACCGACCCGGGCACGATCAGCTCGCCGGTCGTGATCCCGGCTTCGGCGAGGCGCTCGAGGAAGACGGTCTGGTCGGGAAAGATGTTGGCGTCGTCTCGAGTGAAGTCGTTCATCGCGTACAGGTCGTCGTCGAGGAAGGCGGGCGGACCTGCGCACGGGAACACGTGCGCCGCGTCCACCCACTCGATGTATTGCCGGGCGCGGGCCATCTGGTTGACGCGTTTGATCCGCGCCAGCCGTGACTTCAACTCGGGCGGAAAGTCGTAGGCGATCGGATACCAGATCGCACCCGAGAACTGCACGATCTGGGCGTCGAACGGACCCAATGCGCGCAACGCGTCGGGATCACCCGGCCGCGCGTCGTTCTGGTTCAGCACCCGCGCGTCGCCGTCGTCGAGCACGATCAGCGAGTCGCCGAGTGGCCCATCGGCGGGCGCGGTGAAAGACAGCAACGTGGCATGCAGCCCGTCGAGGTCGACGGTCTCGCCGTGTCGCGTGGCGACGAAGTGCTCGAAGCCGAGCGCTCGCAGCTCTCGCTCGAGCAACGGCACCCCGAACTCGGGGAGGATCACACGCGCGCGCTTGTCCACGTGCGACGCGATCCACTGCGGATCGAAGTGGTCGCGGTGCATGTGGGAGACGTAGAGATAGTCGGGCGCGGTGAACGCCGAGACGTCGACGAAGTCATTCCTGGGAAACGGGAACCACGAGCCGAAGTACGCGGGCGTGAACCACGGATCGCACAACACCGAGCCCCCGCGCGTCTCCACGAAGAAGCCGACGTGGCCCAGGAACGTCATCCGCATCCCGTCCATTCTTACGAATTCCCGTCCGCTCCCCCGCGCCGGCTCGGACCCTGTCCGACATGGACTCGACCGCGTTGCAGGTCCCGGGCGGGATGGTCGCTGCATTGGCGACCACCGGGGGTGCGCCTGAGGTGAGTGGAGCGGCACTCGCCCGGGCCGCCCCCCGTGCACGACCCGGACGTCGCGGCACGTGACGGCGGTCCTCGCCCCGGGATTTACACTTCGATCGGTCGCGGCCGTCCGCGACCAACCGGAGGTCTGCACGAGGGTGCCCGCGAACGCGCACGACCGGGAGCTCATCACCCAGCTCCTCGCCGGCGACGAGGCGGCCCTGCGGACCGCGTACCGCGAGCACGCCTCGGCCGTGTTCGGTCTCGCGATGCGCGTCCTCGCGAGCACGGTGCTTGCCGAGGAAATCACCCAGGACGTCTTCGTCCGCCTCTGGGCGCAACCCGACCGCTTCGCACCGGAGCGCGGCACCCTTCGTGCGTTCCTTCTGGCGATCGCGCACAGCCGGGCGGTGGAGCGCGTCCGCGCCGAAGCCTCGATCCGACGCCGGCACGAGTCGGCGCAGCGCCAGCCGGTCGTCCCGACGAACGACGATCCCGCGCGCAATCTCGTCGTGCGCGATGTGCAAGAGGCTGTGCGCCGCGCGCTCGTGGACCTGCCGGAGGATCAGCGCCGGCCGATCGAAATGGCTTACTACGAAGGCCTTTCGTACCGCGACGTTGCCGAAGCGCTGTCCGAACCCGAGGGAACCGTGAAATACCGCATTCGTACGGGGATGCAAAAGATGCGTGCCGCGTTGCAAGCCGTGGAGGTCGCGCCGTGAGCGACACCTGGGACGAGGAAGACCGCGCGATCGCACGCGCGCTCGACATCTCCGACGACGGCGGTCCGGTCGACGAACGTGCCTTGGACGACTACCGCGAGGTGCTCGGGCATTTGCCGTTCGAGGACGTCACGCCGCCGAGCGATCTCGAAGATCGTCTGGTGGCAGCCGCGCTCGCGCGCCGGCCCGCGACGACCTCGACCCTCGACCGCGCGCGGGCGCGGCGTCGATCGCGTGTGCGCGCCGCGTCCCTCGGCGCGGTGGCGGCCGCGGCCGCGGCCATCGTTGCGGTCCTGGTCATGACGCACGACTCGTCGTCGCCCGTCCCCAAGGGCCGAATCACTTCGGTGGCGGCGTCTCGCCCGGACATCGAGGCGCTCGTGCGTGAGCCGGGAGCTCGCAACGGAACGTTCGACCACGCGAGCGGCAAGGTGGTGTTGAGCCCGAGCGGCAAGGGCAGCGTCTATCGCCTCGCACCGTCCGCCGCCGTGGGCGTGTGGCTCGAAAGCGATCGGGGGACGACCGCATCGCTGGGCTCGGCGGTCCCCACCGACGGCGTGATCGCGTTCTCGGTCGACCATCCCGACCTCGTGACCGCAGTGAAGCTCACCGGGCCCGATGGCACCCGTCTCGCGCGGGCGACGCTCAGCGGAGGCTGAACGCGCGCCGGCGACGCGAGGCGTCCCGCCATGCCGAGAGCACGATCCCGCGGGCGAGGAGCGCGAGCGCGCACAACGCAACCCACAATGTGAGGCTCGTCGCGGCAGTGCCGAGCGATGACCAGGGTTGCGCCTTCGAGCGAGCGTCAAGTGCGCCGCGCACACCGACCGGACGTGCCTCCACCACCGCGCTGTTGACCGCAGGCGCGCCAGTTGCGCGTTCGTGCTCCATGCCCTCGGGGCGACGTCCGGTTGCGACGCCGTCACCTCGCGCGTGGTCGGCGGGCGGTGGCATCGCGCCCGCGGATGCGTCGACGTGCTGCCGGTCCGAGGGCAGGGACGGGCCCGACCCGGTCGGCAGCGCCCCGGGCAGCGCCGATACGGCCGGCGGCGGCACGACCTTCGGTGGCGGGTCTCCGGCGTTCGGCAGGCGCGCCACCTTCGGGATCGGGAGCGTGGGCGTCTGGGAACCCAGCAGGGGGACCGTCCTGACTGCGTCGTCGACGGGGGCAACGCCGAGCGCGGGCGGTCGGGGCAGCGACAGGGCCGGCGGCGCGGGCAGCGCGGCCGCGGATGTCGTCCAGAGCATCGCGACCACGGCACTCCCGCTGAGTATCACGCCTCGCCTGACCGACATCGGCATCTCCCTCTGCGCGCCGAGAGTGTAGGTAGGAGCGCGCTGCGAAGCGTCTGTGGCAGCGTTCCCGCCCCGACCGCCCGCTATGCCGAAAAGCGCGGAACGCGGCCCGCACAGGACGGACTGTCCGGCGGGAAGGTTCCGAGAGAGGCCGCCGCCGCCGTACCGGCCGTGCGCACGATCGACGCGCAGTGCGCGTGTCACCGCGACACGTAGGGTTTGCCCAGATTGCGTTCAAACCGGCCACATCTTCGGTAACATGAGCACAATCACAGACCGTCGAGGTCCGACCCCCACTCGGCCCTCGGCCAGGGGCCCCGCCTTCACCGGCGGGGCCCCTTCTTTTCTCCGATCAGGCTGGGGGTAGACCACCCACCCGTGCGTCGCGTCGCCACCGCACCACTCGATCCCGACGAGCTCGCCCGGCTCGACGGCTACTGGCGCGCCGCGAACTACCTCGCGGTCGGCCAGATCTATCTGCTCGACAACGCATTGCTGCGCCGGCCCCTCGTCCCGGCGGACATCAAGCCTCGTCTGCTCGGCCACTGGGGCACGAGCCCGGGGCTGAGCCTCCTGTACACACATTTGAACCGCGCGATCGCGCGGGACGACCTCGACATGATGTATGTCACGGGCCCCGGTCACGGTGGCCCGGCGATCCTCGCGAACGTCTGGCTCGAAGGTTCGTACACCGAGACGTACTCATCGGTGACGCGCGACGGCGAGGGCATGCAGCGCCTGTTCCGCCAGTTCTCCTTCCCGGGAGGCGTCCCGAGCCACGTCGCGCCCGAGACCCCCGGTTCGATCCACGAAGGCGGCGAGCTCGGCTACTCGATCAGCCACGCGTTCGGCGCGGCGTTCGACAATCCCGATCTCGTCGTGGCGTGCGTCGTCGGTGACGGCGAGGCCGAGACCGGTCCCCTCGCAACGAGCTGGCACTCGAACAAGTTTCTCGACCCCGCGCGTGACGGCGCGGTGCTCCCGATCCTGCATCTCAACGGCTACAAGATCGCGAACCCGACCGTGCTGGCCCGTATCCCCGACGACGAGCTGACCGCGCTCTTCCAGGGCTACGGGTGGGAGCCGTATCTGGTGGAAGGCAATGAGCCGGCGCACGTGCATCAACAGCTCGCGGCGACGATCGACGAAGCACTCGAGCGGATTCGCGATATCCAACGTCTCGCACGCGACGGCGGCGATCGCGCCCGTCCCCAGTGGCCGATGATCGTGCTGCGCACGCCGAAGGGATGGACGGGTCCCAAAGAGGTCGACGGTGTGCCGGTCGAAGGCACCTGGCGCGCGCATCAGGTGCCGCTCTCGGAAGTGCGGGACAACCCCGAGCACCTCGCCCAACTCGACGAATGGATGCGCTCCTACCGTCCCGAAGAATTGTTCGACGATGCAGGCGCACCGAAGGCCGAGGTCGTCGACTGGTTGCCTCGAGGCAGCCGACGGATGGGCGCGAACCCGCACACCAACGGCGGCGGACTCCTACGCGATCTTCGCCTGCCCGACATGCGCGACTACGCGATAAAGGTCTCGGCGCCGGGCGCGCCTCCGTCGGAACCGACGCGCGTCCTCGGCACGTTTCTCCGGGACGTCTTCCGCGGCAACGCCGACACGCGCAACTTCCGGCTGTTCGGACCGGACGAGACCTCTTCGAACCGGCTCGACGCCGTCTTCGAGGCGACCGCGAAGACGTGGCTGGGCTCGACGCTCCCGGTCGACGAGAACCTCGCTCCCGACGGTCGCGTGATGGAGATCCTCTCCGAGACGACGTGTGAAGGTTGGCTCGAGGGCTACCTGCTCACCGGCCGGCACGGGCTGTTCTCGTGCTACGAGGCGTTCACGCACATCATCGACTCGATGTTCAACCAGCACGCGAAGTGGCTGAAGGTCGCGCGCACGTTGTCGTGGCGCCGCCCGATCGGGTCACTCAACTACCTGCTGACGTCGCACGTATGGCGCCAGGACCACAACGGCTTCACGCACCAGGACCCGGGCTTCATCGACCTCGTCGTCAACAAGAGTGCCGACGTCGTGCGTGTGTACCTGCCGCCCGACACGAACACGCTGCTCTCGACCGTCGACCATTGCCTGCGCTCGCGCAACTACGTCAACGTGATCGTGGCAGGCAAGAGTCCGCAACCGACGTGGTTGTCGATGGAGGATGCACAGCTGCACTGCACTCGCGGGATCGGCATCTGGGAATGGGCGAGCAGCGACGATCGCGGTGAGCCCGACGTCGTGATGGCCTGTGCCGGCGACGTGCCCACGCTCGAGACGCTCGCGGCGGTGACCCTGTTACGCGCACACCTCCCGGAGCTGAAGGTGCGGGTGGTGAACGTCGTCGACCTCATGCGGCTCGAGCCCGACACCGAGCACTCGCATGGCCTGTCGGACCGCGACTACGACACCCTGTTCACCGTGGACCGGCCCGTGATCTTCGCGTACCACGGGTACCCGTGGTTGATCCACCGGCTCACGTATCGGCGTCATGGGCACGCGCACCTTCACGTGCGCGGCTACAAGGAAGAGGGAACGGTGACGACACCGTTCGACATGGTCGTGCGCAACGACATGGATCGCTTCCACCTGGTGATGGACGTGATCGACCGCGTGCCGGAGCTCGGTGCGCGCGCGGCCCACGTGCGCCAGCACATGGTCGACGAGCGAACCCGGCACTTCGAGTACATCCGCGCCCATGGCGAGGACCTTCCCGAGGTCCGCAACTGGCAGTGGGCTGTCTGAGAGCCGAGCGGGAGACATCGTGAGGGTGCTCGTCGTCAACGCGGGGTCGCGCACGCTCAAGCTCTCCGTGGTGCAGGACGATCGCGTCATCGAGTCACTCACGCTGGATTCGTGGCTGGGGGACTCGACCGCGATCCGGACGTTCGCGGGAGCTACCGGCACGGTCGACGCGGTCGGGCATCGCGTCGTCCACGGAGGGACGCGATTCACCGACGCGGTCGTGCTCGACGACACGGTGCTGATGGAGCTGCACGCACTGACGAACCTCGCGCCTTTGCACCAACCCCGGGCGCTGGCCGCGATCGATGCCGCCCAGCGCGCGGTGCCGACCGTCGATCACGTCGCGTGCTTCGACACTGCGTTCCACGCGACCATGCCGGCCGCGGCGTCGACGTACGCGCTCCCGGCCGAGTGGCGTGAACACTGGCCGCTGCGCAGGTTCGGCTTTCACGGGCTGTCGCACGCCTACTCCGGGCGTCGCTCGGCCGAGCTCGCCGGCCTCGCGGTCGGCTCGGTGCGGACGGTGTCGTGCCATCTCGGTGCCGGCGCGTCGCTGTGCGCGATCGAGGCCGGTCGGTCGGTCGACACCACGATGGGCTTCACCCCGCTCGAGGGACTGGTCATGGCGACGCGCGCCGGGAGCATCGACCCGGGACTCGTGCTGTGGCTCCAGGAGCAGGGCGGCCTCAGTCTCGACGACGTGCGCGACGGGCTCGAGCAGCGCAGCGGCCTGGCCGGGCTCTGCGGAACCGATGACATGCGCGCGGTGCTCGGGCGCCGGGCAAGCGCCGACGCCGACGCGGTGCTCGCGTTCGACGTCTACACCCACGCGCTTCGCCGCGCGCTCGGCGCGATGGTCGCGTCGCTCTACTCCGTCGACATCTTCGTGTTCACCGGTGGAGTCGGTGAGCACGCGCCGGAAGTGCGCGCCGCCGCGGGGGTGCCGATCGACGAGGTCGCGAACCGCACGACAACGGCCGACGGCGAGATCACGGCGTCAGGCGCCGACGTTCGGACCTTCGTCGTCACCGCGCGAGAAGACGTGGAGATCGCGCGCCAGGTACGCGCGCTACTCGATCGGCGCTAGGTACTCGTCGAGCGCGGCGCGGTCGCCGTCGACGCGCACGGCATCGGGTGAGAGACGCCGGTACAACAGCAGCACGAGATCACCCGAGGGCGCGGAGACCGTGACCGTCGGCGCGCCGTCGGAAAGCGTGAATGTACGCCCGGTGTCGGTGGCTTCGAACGCGATCGGTGCCGGGGGACGCATCTGCCGCGCGATCTCGAGGAACTCGTCGACGCCGTCCGCGGCCAGCGTGGCCGGCAAGGGCTCGGGCGTACCGAGCGCGGACTGCGCGTCCCACCTGTGCACGGCTGCTTCTTGCACCTGATGACGGCCGATGGCACCCGCGATACGCGGCTCGTGCCACCACGTCCATGCCGGCGCGTCCGCGGGCGCGCCGCGCAACGCGTCGAGGAGCTCCCGAGTGGCGTCGCGCATCCAGGCGGCAAGTGCTCCCGCCTCCGTCGGCCCGGGTTGCGCCTCGTCGAACTCCGGCGGCGCGTCGACACCCGCACGCACGTCGAATGCCCAGAACTGCTGGACCCGGCCGAGGTGCCAGACCAGGTCACGCAATGCCCAGTCCGGACAGCCGGGGACGCGCCGGTCGAGCGAGTCGGCGCGGATCGTCGCCGCGAACGCTTCGCTCTCACGCTCGATCGACTCGAGGAACTCGTTCATCCGGTGGCCTCTCCCAATTCGGTCTGCAGGTCCTCGCGGGCGCGCGCGACCCGGGAGCGGATCGTGCCGATCGGCACCCCGCACACCACCGCCGCGTCCGCGTACGGGAGCCCGACGATCTGGGTAAGCACGAAGGCCTCCCGGCGATCCGCCGACAGCGTGCCGAGCGTCAGGGTCAGGCCGACGCTCCCCGACGCGTCGGATTGCAGCCGCTCTCGCTGCCGCCAGAGCGCTTCGGTCGCTCGGCGCCGGCGCGCCGTGCGCACCGCATCGGCACACACGCGGCGGGCGATCGCGAGGAGCCACGCGCGCGCGGAGCTGCGGCCTTCGAAACGCGGCATCGCCCGCAGCGCGCGCATGTATGTCTCCTGCACGAGGTCCGCGACGTCCTCGCCCCGCCCGAGGTACGCGCAGAATCTCCACACGTGGATCTGGGTCTCGCCGACGAATGCCGCCAGCGCAACACGATCGCCCGCCATCGCAGACCGCAGGAGCTGGTCCTCATCGGGTACGAGCATGGTTGCGGACCCTACGCGAGATCGGGAACCAGTCGCCCGCCGGCAACGACTAGTGAGATATGAACTGCCGCGAGATGCGAGATGCGAGAAGCGTGCTCTGCTGCCCTCGACCGGGAGGACCCGGGGGTGTCGCGCGCCGTCATCGACGAGCACCTCCGAACATGCGATCCGTGCCGGGAGTTCGTCGTGCGCGCCGAATGCCTGACCTGATGCCCCGCATCGCCATCGCCGCCGCCGATGATGGGGCCCTGCGACCGTTCCTGTTCTCGCCGGTGCGTGTCGCGCTGGTCGGCATTGCCATCGCGCAGCTCGCGCTCGCGGTGCCGACGCTTCTGTTCGGCAGCGACGAGGGCGCGCCGGTGCACATCGCGCACGAAGTCGGTGCGTGGGACCTCGCCCTCGCAGTCGGGTTCCTCTTTGCCGCGTGGCGCCCACTCCGGGCGGTTGGCATGTTGCCGTTCGTTGCCGCGCTCTCGGCGGGGCTCGTGTTCACCGCGGCGGTGGCCATCGCGAACGGCAAGACGCCCGCAGTCCTCGAGCTCACACACATGCTCGAGCTCGTCGGCACCGTGTTGCTTTGGATGCTCACGTCGCCCCGACCACGGCGCGCGCTGAAAATCGTGTAGCACTTAGGAACTTTCTCGCCGTCTCCGGCGACAAGTGCATTCGAGACCGGAAGTCGCCGAAGGGGGAGATTGGTGCGCCGCATCGCAATCGTTCTGGGTTCCGCCGCGGTGTTGGTGGTGGTGATGGCGCTCCCGGCGTCTGCCCACGTCAGCATCCAGCCGTCGACCGCGACGAAGGGCAGCTTCGCGATGGTCGCGTTCCAGGTACCGAACGAGGAAGACGCGAAGACCGTCAAGGTGCAGGTGAAGTTCCCGGAAGAGCCCGCGATCGCCGACGCAGCCGTACAGCCGGTCCCCGGCTGGAAGCTTGTGGTGAAGCCGGCGAAGCTGACTACGCCCATCACTACCGATGAGGGCGACTCCCTCAGCGAGCGCGTCGACACGATCACCTGGACCGCGGACGCAGGCGGCGGCCTCAGCAAAGGCCAGTTCCAGCAGTTCCTGGTGTCGATGGCCCTGCCCGACGACGTCGACTCCCTGCAGTTCCCGACCATCCAGACCTACGACAACGGCGACGAGGCCAGATGGATCGAGCACACGCCGGCCGGTGGTTCCGAGCCCGAGCACCCCGTGCCCGAGCTGAAGCTCGTTGCTGGCGAAAGTGAAGGCGGCACCACCGCCACGACCACTCCTACGGCCAACGGCGGCAACGCCGTGGCGGCGAGCGAAGTGAAGAAGAGCGACGTCGACAACGCGAAGACCCTCTCGATCATCGCCTTGATCATCGGGATCGTGGGCGTCCTCGTCGGCGTCGGCGGATTCGCCATGGGACGCCGCCGCACGACCTGATCGGCACGACCTGATCAGCACGACGCGCGCCGCTACCGTCGCGCGGTGAGCACCCGTACGTTCTCGTCGTTCTTCGCGGTGTTCGCGGTGGCCTGCTGGGCCGGCACGGTGCTGCTGATCGCACTCATGGTCGCGCGGCGTCGTCATGCGGGCGCCACCGACCTCTACGAGGATGTCTCGCGCGCCGCGCTCTGGATCGCGGCGCTGGTCGCGCTCGTCGCAATGGCGGGGAGCCTCTACTACTCCGAGGTCGCCCACTTCGTGCCGTGCAAGCTCTGCTGGTACCAGCGCATCGCCGCGTATCCGCTCGCGGTCCTGTTGCTCGTCGCTGCGATCCGGGGCGACCGTCGGGTGTGGCTCTACGTCGTCCCGCTGGCCGTCGCGGGCGCCGGGTTCGCGATCTATCACGCCCAGCTTCAGGCCTTCCCCGATCAAGGCTCGTCGTTCTGTCGGTGACCCAACCGTGCACCACCAGATACGTCTGGGAGTGGGGCTTCCTCTCGCTCCCGCTGATGGCCTTCTCGGCGTTCGTGTTCATCATCACGCTGGTCTTGATCGGACGGTCCGACGTCCCGTACGAAGACGCATCGACGTGAACGCCAAGCGCAAGCCGACGCGGCTTTCGAGCAACCGCAGTCGACGCGCGGCCAGGCAGCGCTCATCGCGCCCGTGGTGGATCGCTGGTGTCGTCGCGGCGGTGGTCGTCGTCGCCCTCGTCGCCGCGATCGCGGGTTCCGGGGGCGGCAACTCGTCATCCGAGCTCCGATCGCCGGCGCCATCCGCGCTGGTCGACAAGGTGACGTCGATCCCCGCATCGGTCTTCGGCACGGTGGCCACCGGTACGGTCAGCGCGCTCCCGAAGAAGATCGATGCTCCCGCGCTGACCGCGGCCGGCCGCTCGTGCTCTACGTCGGCGCCGAGTACTGCCCGTTCTGTGCGGGCGAGCGCTGGCCGATGGTGATCGCGCTCTCGCGATTCGGCACGTTCTCGGGGCTGCAGCAGACGAAGTCCGCGAGCAACGACGTCTTCCCGAACACGTCAACGTTCTCGTTCCAGGGCGCGACGTACCAGAGCAAGTACCTGACATTCCAGGCGGTCGAGCTTCGCACCCGAACCGGTGAGCCGCTCGACCAACTCACTGCCGAGCAGCAACAGATCTTCACGACGTACGACGCGGCGCCGTACACCTCGAAGCCGGGAACGATCCCCTTCGTCGACTTCGGCGGCAGGTATCTCGTCAACGGCGCGACCTACGACGTCGGCGTGCTCTCCGGCAAGACCGCGGATGAGATCGCGAACCTCGTCGCGGACCCGAACAGCGCCGCCGCCAAAGCCGTGATCGGCGCCGCCAACACCATCACCGCCGCGGTGTGCGACCTCACGCGGCAGCAGCCGGCCAATGTCTGCGCGGACCCGGTGATCACCAACATCCGATCGCAACTCGGTTGACGCTCGCGCAGGCGGTCAGCCTTCACCGCACGCCGCGCGCCACGGCTGAAGGTCGAGGTAGGGATAGCGCACCGCGGTCGCGTCGAGCAGCGCGGCGTTCCAGATCGCGTGGCCCGGGGGCGGGAACCCGAGGAGCGCGAGCTCCCGCGGTGTGGAGCGCTCGACGAACTGCACCCACGCCGGATGATTCGCGCGTGACTGCATCGAGTGGTAGCCGATCCAGTCCTGGCCCGCGACCTTGTAGCTGACGTTCAACAAGAATCGCGCGCCGCGTGGTTCGGTGAGATCGACGGCGCGATGGAACACATCGGGCCGATACGCGAGGAGCGAGCCGCGTGGTCCGGGCGCGCCGCGCTCACGCGCGTACAACTCGGGTGCGTCAGCCGGGCCGAACACGTCGTTCACCGACCGGTTCGCTCCGCCGCCGCGAGGCACGACGTGCGTCGGCGCGGTGCCGGCGTCGACGTCCGACAAGTAGAGGAACGTCTCGAGGTGCCACCACGGCGCCTCCATGCGCGGCGGCAAGAACGAATGGTTGCGATCTGTGTGCAGCGGCTGTTCGTAGTTCGCGTCGCCCGTGTACTTGGCGGTGATCTGCGCCTGATACAGGCGGAGATCGTCGGTGCCGAGCGCCCGCGCGACGAAGGCGACGAGCGCCGGGTGCACCACGAGCCGGTTGAGCGCACCCGTGCCCGGAAACGGGAACTCCCGCCCCCAACGATGCTGCTCGGGCCGGAATGCCGGACCGGCCGCCGGCATCTCCGGCCAGCCGCGTCGCATCTCCTCGGTCGTGCGACCGGGTGGCCAGGACGCGTGCGGATCGGCGTGATATCGCTCGGGCGTCGGGAACACCGTGAACACGTCGGCGAGCGCGGTGTCGATCTCGCCGCGATCGACGAGGCCCTCGATCAGCACCCAGCCGTCGTCACGCCACGCCGCAACGGCGTCATCCAATACGCGCGTCGTCAAAGTCGGAGCGCTACTGCGCCGCCGTCGTCAAGCCAAGCTCCCAGTAGAGGAAGTTCGAAGTCTGGTCGAGAATCTCGGTCCGGTGCTGGACGTACGGCACGTGGCCGTCGCCCGGGAACGACGTCAGGTACGAGGTGATGCCGACCGAGTGCGCGTGGTTGACCGTGCCGACCGCCCACTGGTACGGCACGACCGTGTCACTGGTGCCGTGGAAGAGCAGCGACGACGCGTCGCCATAACCCTGTGCCGCACTCACGACTCCCGCGCCCGACAGCGAGACTGCCGCCCTCACAGCGGAGGCCGCGTCCTCCCCCGAGCCGAAGCCCACGTCGAGCGCGGCGATCGCACCCGCTGACGTCCCGCCGATCGCGATTCGGGTGGGGTCGAGCTTGTAGGTGCGCGCGTGTGCGCGGAGAAATCTCACCGCCGTCTGCCCGTCGGCGGTGGCTTCCTGGATCGCGGTGATGCAGTTCGCACCGATGGTGCTGGCCGAGCACCCGCCGGGCTCGAGTCGGTAGTTGATCGAGAAGTTGAGGTAGCCCTTCTTCGCGAAGGTGTTCGCCTCGTCGACGATCTCGGGCGACGTCTTGTCGCCGCTCGAGAAGGAGCCGCCGTGCACCCACACGATCGCGGGCCGCTTCCTGATCGTGTCGCCCTTCGGCGCGTACTCGTCCATCTGGAGCGTCACGATGTTGCCCGCGATGTTTGTTGCGCTGCCGTAGGTGATGTTCGCGGTCTTCATGACCGCCGCGAAGATCGGGTCGCGGTAACGCAGCGATGCGGTCCCGCCCGGGCGGAGGAAGCGAAAATCGCAGCCCGAGGCAACAAGCGCGAGGACGGCGACGGTGGCGATGAGGGCGAGACGGCGCATGCCTGGACGATAGCCAGCCGCGGGCCGACGGCGCCCGCCCGCCGGCGCTACCAATGCACCTCAGTCACGCCACCCTCTCTGATCGTCACGTTGCACATGTCGCCGGCGCCGGTCCCGAGGAGGGTGTAGTCGCCGACCGGCACCGCTGCGAACACTCCCGCGTACACCGATCCGTCCGGCAAGCGGCGTTCGCGCACCTCCGTGTGCACGAAGGCCCTCGTCTCCCCGCGCCGCGCCAGCTCGATCTCCACGCCCGCCAGTGCCGCGGGTGCGTGCACGACGAGCGCGCCGACACCGTCGCCGATATCGAGCACGACGGTGCCCTGTCCACTCGGCGGCAACGCGTGCTCGCGGCCATGGGGGTGGCCGACGCCCGTGGCGTGGGAATGGTCGCCGCTCATGCGGCCGGGACGTCGTAGCCGCTGTGCGGGTGACCGAGATACGGGAACACCGACAGGTAGTGCTCGGTGCCCTTCGCCGTCTGATCGGTGTCGCTTGCGGTGAGACCTTGCGTCACCGCGCCGACCGCGGCGTCCGGTGTGAACGTCGGGTCGATCAGCGGATAGGCCGCGCCCGCGATCGCGCGCAACTCGATTGTCACGACGTCGTCGGCAAGGCGCCGTCCGTTCGGGAACCCGGCCGCGTCGCCCCCGATCAAACCGATGTTGTTGGGCGCAGGAGACGGCGGGATCGCCATGTTCAGCCGCAACAGGTCGGCTTGTGTCGACCCGGTGAAGTTCTGGAACGGCAGGAGCCCGGACGGGATGCCGGTCAGCAGGATCGCCGCGAGGTCGGCACGCGCCTTGCCGGAGGCCACGAGCATCTTCAAGTTCGGGAACGCCGTCGGGTACAGCACCGGGAGCAGCTTCGCGAGCTCCGGGTGCAGCACGCCCTCGGCGTACTCGCTGTCGTTCGTCGGCGGGTCCGCGTTCCAATCGTCCTTGCGCTCCATCGGTACGAGGACTTCGTTGAACAACGGGTTGCCGAGACGTGAGACCTGCGTCCACGGTCCGACGTTCGCCGGGTTGCGGGGGGAGCTCGCGTGACGGAACCGCACGCGCTGACGTGAGGCCGTCGTCCAGACGCCGAGCACCGAGAACGGGCTCGCGACGTCCGTCGGATTGATGTTGTGGCGCGTCAGCTGCGTCTTCGGTACCTGCAACGCGATCGTGTGCACGTTGAGGTCCTTCGTCGCATTGACGCCCAGCGCGCTGCCGGGAACCGGGAGCAGGTGCAAGGACTGGATCGGCCGCAACGCGCCGAGATCGAAGATCGATCCGAGATCCACGTAGAAGCCTTCGGCGCGTTGGCCGGCGAACACCTTTCCACCGCCGGGCAACGCGCGGATCGCGGCGTTGGCCAGGCCGGCGTAGTTCGGCGTGGAGCGGGGGCCGACGTTGCACGGCGGGCACGGCACGTCGGTGGCGAGCACGGTGCGCTTCCCGTGCGAGAGGTCGCCGTCGTCGTGGTCGTCATGATCGTGATCGTGATCGTGGTCGTGGTGCCGGTCGCGGTCGTGGTGCCGATCGCGCCGGTGCTTCCGATCCCAGTCGATGCGCGTCACCGTGTAGAACTGGCGCCGGTTCCATGTGCTCGCGTCGAGCGACGTGATCGGGCCGACGTTGTACAGGAACGTCCCGCCCACCTCGATGACCGTCCGGAAACGGAATTCGTACGAGATGTCGACGTGTGCGTCCGCGTCGTTGTCGATGTGGATCTCGTAAAGCACGTCGTCGCCGAACTCGTAGAAGTTGGGGCCGCCGGCCGGGCCCTGCAACGGCACGTAGTTCGCGATCAGCGTCACGGTGTCGGGCGCATCCGGGCTCACGAACGCGTACAGATCGGTGCTGTCGGCAACCGGGTCCTTGGAGATCTCCGGCGCCTCGCGGTGAGATGACATTTCGAACCTCTTTCAGGTCAGCGCGTCGCGTGGAACAGCGATGCGGCGAGGCGACGGTCCTTGATCGTGATCTCCTTCTCGCCGACATAGAGCGAGACGAGGCCCTTGCGAACATCACGCACATGCGCGACGACCGGCACGTCGACGCTGTCGTCGTCGGGCAGCCGCGGCACGGCGTTCGCGTCCGGCTTGGTCAATGCGTGCGCGGCGCCGGCCGGCACCGCGGCGGCAACGCCCGCCGCGGCCGCGACCGCCGACGATCGCTTGAGGAATTGCCGTCGACTCGTCGGTTCCATTTGTTCCTCCGTCATGAGATGTGCGATGAGGCGTGCGCGTGGTCTTCGATGTGGCAGGGCGTCGTGGATGACGTTTGCGCTTCTTACGCATTGACCGTCGACGTGGTTCGCATCATCCGGCGATCCGGTCAGATGCGAATACCTCGCAGATGCGACGCCGTCGCCGTTGTGGGGGGAACACATGACCGACGAAGCGATGCGCGCGCTCGGTGCACTACGCGCCGAGGGCCGGCGCGTCACGACGGCGCGTCGACGCGTCATCGAAGTGCTCGCGGGTACGAGCGAGCACCTCACCGCGGAGGAACTTGCACATCGCATTCGAACCGCGCACCCCGAGATCCACCTCTCGACGGTGTACCGAACACTCGAGTCGCTGCGCGGTTGGGGCCTCGTGACACAGGTGCACCAACCGCACGGGCCGTCGTTCTTTCACCTCGCCGGTACGCACCATCACCTCGTGTGCGAGCACTGTGGCCGTGTCCGTGACGTTCCGTCCCATGAGCTCGACGCCCTGCTCGCGCACCTGCGAGACCGCTACGACTTCGAGCTCCGCATCGGTCACGCCGCGCTCGTCGGGCGCTGCCGCGAACACGGCGCCTGGTAGACCGGCCGCGTGCAGGTTCCCGAGATCGACATCGGGCCCTTCGTCGACGGCCCGGGCGACGAAGGCGGCGCCGCCGCGGAGATCGACGCCGCGTGCCGGGAGATCGGGTTCTTCTCGATCGTCGGCCACCGTGTCGACGCGCGGCTGCGCGCCCGCCTCGAGGCCGCGGCACGGGAGTTCTTCGCGCTCGGCGACGACGAGAAGGCGGAGATCGCGATGGCACGCGGCGGGCGCGCATGGCGCGGCTGGTTCCCCGTGGGCGGCGAGCTCACCTCGGGACAGCCGGATCAGAAGGAAGGCATCTACTTCGGTCGGGAGCTCGGACCGGAGGATGGGCGCGTTCGCGCCGGGGTGCCGCTCCACGGACCCAACCTGTTCCCGCGCCGGCCGGACGCGCTGCGCGACACGGTGCTCGAGTACATCGACGCGCTCACCCGGGTCGGGCACGCGGTGATGCGCGGAATCGCGCTCGCGCTCGGCCTTCGGGAGGATTGGTTCGCAAGGGACCTGACGTCCGACCCGACGCTCTTGTTCCGCATCTTCCACTATCCCCCGGCCGCGAACGTACCGACCGCAGGAAGTGCCGGCGGATGGGGAGTGCGCGAGCACACCGACTACGGGCTGCTCACCATCCTCCTGCAAGACGACACCGGTGGGCTCCAGGTCCGTACGCGATCGGGGTGGGTGGACGTCCCGCCCGACCCGGACGCGTTCGTGTGCAACATCGGGGACATGCTCGAGCGGATGACCGGCGGCCGCTACCGCTCGACGCCTCACCGCGTGCGCAACAGGAGCGATCGCAGCCGGCTGTCGTTTCCGTTCTTCTTCGATCCGGGTTGGGACGCCGTGGTCCGGCCCGTGCCGGCGATCGGTGGGTCCGCGGGAGCGCGATCGGCGCCTGCGCCCGAACCACGCTGGGACGGCGCGAGCGTGCACGATCTCACCGGCACGTACGGCGACTACCTGCTGGCGAAGGTCACCAAGGTGTTCCCGGCGCTCGGCGTCGACGTCCTCTGAGCGCGACCGCCGGCGCGGTCAGGTTCCAGTGAGCCAGTGCCGGTGAGACTGTACCGGTGAGCCAGTACCGGTGAGACTGTGTGAGTCGTCATGCGTCGGGGCAGTCTGTGGCCGTGACCACTTGGCTGCTGCCCGAAGAGCCGTTCGACTCGCTCGAGGCGTACGTCGCCGCCGGTGGGGGTCAGGCACTGGCGGTCGCCCGCGAACGCGGCCCCGAATGGACGCTCGATCAACTCGACCGGGCCGGGTTGCGCGGCCGCGGCGGCGCGGGCTTCCCGACAGGTCGGAAGTGGCGGTCGGTGCATGACAGCGGCGCGGAGCTCGGTGAGCACTTCGCCGTCGTGAACGGTGCCGAGGGCGAACCCGGAACGTTCAAGGACCGGCCGCTGATGCGCGCGAACCCCTACCAGGTGATCGAAGGGCTGTCGGTCGCGGCCACCGTCGTCGACGCCCGGGACGCGTTCATCGCCGTGAAGGCCTCGTTCACGCGGGAGATCGATGCGCTGGAGCGCGCGCTCCGGGAGATGGCGGACGCGGACCTTCTGTGCGACGCGCCGATCACGTTGATCGCCGGTCCGGAGGAGTACCTGTTCGGCGAGGAGAAGGCGCTGCTGGAGGTGATCGAGGGCAACGACCCGCTCCCGCGCTGGCTGCCGCCTTACCTGCATGGGTTGTTCGCGCGCACCCCGCAGGAGGGCTGGGGGACGGGCAACGAGCCCACCGAAGATCCGAACCTCGTCGGGTCCAACCCCACACTCGTGAGCAATGCCGAGACCTTCGCGCACGTGCCGCTGATCCTCGCCCGGGGCGCCGAATGGTTCCGCGGCATCGGCACCGCCGGTACCCCGGGCCCGCTGCTGTGCACGGTGGTCGGCGATGTGGAACACGCGGGTTACGCGGAGATCGCTCCCGGCATGACACTGCGAGACGTCATCGACCAGGTCGGTGGCGGCGTACGCGACGGCCGCGCCGCCAAGGCGATCCTGTCCGGGGTCTCGAACCGCGTGCTCACGGCCGACCACCTCGACGCGCCGGTGAGCTACGAGGGACTCGAAGCGGCCGGCGGTGGTCTCGGGTCCGCGGGCTTCATCGTGTACGACGAGACGCGGAGCGCACTTTCGGTCGCGCGCATGGTTTCCCGGTTCCTGTATGTGGAGTCGTGCGGTCAGTGCCGAGCGTGCAAATTCGGCTGCGGCGAGATCACGCGCCGGCTGGACAAGATCGCCGACGGGCGTGGCGAGCCTCTGGATTTCGAGGTGATCGGAGAGCGCCTTCGCGATGTCACAAGTCAGACCCGTTGCTTCCTTGCGGAGGAGGAACAGCGCGTGATCTCCAGCCTCCTCGTCACCTTCCCGGAGGACTTCGCCGCCGAAATGGAAGGAGCGCCACCGGTGGAGACGCTGCCCGTGCCGAAGCTCGTCGACATCCGGGACGGTGTTGCGATCTACGACGAGCACCAACAGCACAAGCAGCCCGATTGGACGTATCGCGCGACAAACGCAAAGACATCGACATCCGGTTGACCGCCCTTATCATTCGCGGGATGCGATGGCGCCGGCGGGGACGCCCGTCCGAGGCGGGGGCCGAGCCGACCGCACCACCGGCACCGGCACCCGCGCCGACGGCTGACATCTCGCCCGAACTGGTTCGCGTGCTCGAGGTCGTCACGACGATGTGCAGCCACGTCATCGACTTCATCGAAACCGATCGCGAGGAACGGCGATTGACGACGCAGTCCGACCGCGAGGAGCGGCGAGCTCTTGTCGAAGCGCTGTCGATGCTCATCGTCCGGATCGGCGAAACGCCTGCGATCCCCGCGCCGCCGCGGGAGCGCGTGATCGGCGGATCGATGCCTGCCGGTCCCGCGCCGTCCGTCGACCTGCGCGACCTCCACGACGACGACGCGTTCCGCCCACCGACGCGCCACTGACTGCAGGCCCGGCGCGTCCGGCCTCAATCGCCGGGCGAAGACGTGCATCGTGCAAGGAGCTAGCCTTCGACCCGGGTGCGGGCCGAGCGGGCCGCCCGAGGGGGAATCATGACGCCGCGTGAGCGTGTTGGTACGTCGACCGTTGCTCCGGCACTTGCCGTGGCCGCCTTTGCGTCGCTTGGTGCGGGTGCGATTCACGCCGCCGCGATAGGCGTGCACAGCGAGCACCACCAGGCCGTCATCACCTTCGCAGTCGTTGCGCTCGCGCAGCTGGCGTGGGGTGTCGTCGCACTCACGTGGTCTCGGCACGCCCGGGTGTTGGCGCTCGCCGGCGCCGTGATCAACGTCGCTGCCTTCGCCGGCTGGGTGCTCGCCAAGACCAACGGCATCTCGTTCATCGACGGGCTCGAGACCTCCGAGAGCCCACAATTCGCAGACGCCGCCGCGGCCACGTTCGCCGCGATCGCGGTCATCGCCGCAGTGCTCGCGGCGACTGTCTGGCAAGACGCCTCGCCGTGGTTCCGCGCGGTCGCGTTCGGCGCCATTCCGATCGCCACGGCCATCGTCACGATGTTCGGCATGGTCGCCGCCGGCGCGCACACCCACGCGCACGGGACCGACGGGCACACGCACGCGGCGGCGGCCGGGGCCGCCGCCTCCGACGGACACGTCCACACCGCCGCGGCCGTCCCACCCAAGACCTATGACCCCAAGAAGCCGATCGACCTCAGCGGTGTCCCCGGCGTCACCCTGGAGCAGCAAGCGCGGGCGGAGAACCTGATCGCGCTCACGCTCGCAAGGCTGCCGAAGTACTCCGACTACCACAAGGCGGAGGCTGACGGGTTCGTCTCGATCGGCGACGCGGTCACCGGAGACGAGCACTTCGTGAAACTGTCGTACTTCGCCGACAAGCACATCCTCGATCCCGATTATCCCGAGTCGCTCGTCTACGAGCCGCAGCCCGACGGCCGCAAGAAGCTGTCCGCCGCGATGTACATGCTCAACCCGGGCACGCGCCTCACCGACGTTCCCGACGTCGGAGGCGCGCTCACGCAGTGGCACATCCACAACAACCTCTGCTTCACCGCGACCGGGCAGGTCGGCGGTCTGCGGCCGAACAACGGGCCGTGCCCACCGCCGTTGAATCCAGGGGTCGACTCGCCGATGATCCACGTCTGGATCCAGCCGCACCCGTGCGGTCCGTTCGCGGCGCTCGAGGGCGTCGGCGCCGGGCAGATCAAACCGGGCGACGAGAAGCTCTGCGACCACGTGCACGGCGCCTGATCGCATCGATCTGCGCGCGCGACGCGGCAACGCGGTCGCCCAGATTTGACGGCCGAATCGTCGCCCCTGTGCTCTCGTGCGCGCGCTCCGAGAAACGGCATGTGGTCCTGGGGAATTCGCGATTGAGCGCGGGATTGCGCGGGTAGCGCCACATCCTGGGTGGGCAATTCGAGCTTCCTTGGGGAGAAGCGTTGCCTCGATTGCGCTTCGCGAGCATCCTGCGACTCTTTTTCGCGGTCGTAGCCGGCGTCGCGCTCGCTCTCTTGCTGTCCGCGTTTCACGCGAACCGCGCGGTCGCGCTCGGCGCACCGATCGCCGCGCCGTCGGTTCCCGCGACCGTCGCAGCACCGGTCAAGACCGCCGCCGCTGCGGTGTCGCACGAGCCGACGCCGCCCGCGAGCAAACCCGCGGCGGTCGCCGACACCCCCGCGCCTCGCACTCCTACGCCCACCCCGGCCGTCGCCGACACCCCCGCACCTCGCACTCCGACGCCCACCCCGGCCGTCGCCGACACCCCCGCACCTCGCACTCCGACGCCCACCCCGGCCGTCGCCGACACCCCCGCACCTCGCACTCCGACGCCCACCCCGGCCGT
>JBBRXX010000044.1:0-39183 GCA_038238245.1 Acidimicrobiia bacterium | reverse complement strand
GGTTCGAGGATGGGTTGGAGGGCCTCGAGGAGCGTGCGGCGCGTACGCGCCAACGAGAAATGCTCCAACCGGCGCCGGCCCGCCCCCACCAACCCCGCCCGCAACCCGGCATCACCCATCACCCGATGCACCGCCTCCGCCACCAACCCCGGCCGCTTCGACCCCAACACCAACCCCGCATCACCCAACGTCTCCGGCACCGCCGCCGCACCCAACGCCACCACCGGCACCCCATGCGCCATCGCCTCCAACAACGGCACACAAAACCCCTCATGCTCCGACAAACACACGAACACATCCGCCGACCGGTACAACCCCTCCAACTCCGCATCCCCCACCGAACCCGCCAACCGCACCACACCCGACAGGCCCAACCCGTCCACGAACCGCTCCAACGCCGACCAATACGAACCCGCCGACACCCCACCCACCAACGTCAACGACGCCTCCGCATCAAACACCCGCCGATACCACGCAAACGCCTTCACCACATCGTGCTGCGCCTTGTTCGGCGCCACCCGCCCCACAAACAACCACCGCGCCCCAACACCACTCGCGTGTCGACTCCCCGCTCCGCTCCCTCCGCTCGCTCCGGTCGCTCCGCTGTCGTCTCCCACCGCGTGCACATCCAACAAAATCGGCACCACACACACCTGCCCAAAACCCAACCCCACCAACTCCCCCGCATTGAACGCCGAATCCGCCAACGCCAACGACGTCACCTTCGCAAAGCGTGCGAGCTGGCGGCGGCCCGCGGTCAACTCGACGAACACCTCGGGCCTCCACGCGGCGAAGTACTCCGGCGGCGTGAGGTTGTGGTAATCGATGAGCTTGGGCTCGGGCCGATCGAGCACGAACTCTCCGACCGGCGAACCAATCGAACAGTGATACAGCAGGTATCGATCGCGCCGGGCCGGCACGCGTGACAGCTCCGTGTGCGGACGCGCGCGTTCGGCGAGGTGGGGCTCGATGTGACCCGCGTAGATGGCGGTGTCGACACCCGCGGCGCGGAGCGCGTCATCGATGCCCAGCACGTGGCCACCGATCGCGTCCCGCGCCGCCAATGACGGTACGACCTGGACGATTGACGCCGTCACGCCGAGCGGTCGAGCTCGTCCGGCTCCGCAGGTCGTTCGGCGATGACGGCGAACGCCTCGGGAGGGAACAGCAGCGGTTCGATCTCGCCGAGCACGGCGTCGACCCCCGGTGACAGGTGCGCTCGTGCCTCGAAGCTCGGGCGCGCACCGTCGTGATGCTCGACCGCGTCGAATCCCAGACCGTCGACGACGTGGATCCAGGTCTCCGGATGCAGCGGCCGGCCGAAGGTGAGGTCGGCGGTCACCGGATCGCCGTGCAACATCCAGTGCCGTGGATGCGACCCGAGGACCACCAACCGGCCGCCCGGCGCGAGCACGCGCCACGCGTGCTCGGCCAGCTCGAGCTGGTCACCCAACGCGAAACGGTCGACGCAGCCACTGAGCACCAGACCGCCGAGCGCGCCGGGCGGCAACGCACGGAGATGGTCGAGCGCGCCCGTCGTGCGCGTCTCCGCGCCGGCCGCGTCGGCCACCGCGCCGGCGTCGTCACGGGGGTCGACGCCGTACGCGTCGATGCCCAGCGCGTTCAGCGCCACGACGAGTGCGCCGCTCCCCGACTCGGTATGCAGCACGCGTCCTGGCCGGCCCGCGCACCATTGCGGCACTTGGTCGAGCCACGGACCCAGGTCGAGATGGTCGCGATCGATGGTCAGCATCGCTTCGACGCGCGGATCGGTGATCGGGAGACGGCGCTCGAGCGCGACGACACGATCGGTCAGCAGGCGGAAGGCGCGCAGCGTCGAGTAGGCGAAGGCTTGGACCTGGCCGGCGAAGAAGTGGAACTGCCAACCGACCGCGCGCTGAAGACCGCGTTTGACGAGCGCGCCACCGCGAATGTTCGACGCGGTCGGCGCGGTCACGTCGAAGCCGGCGATGCGCTCCGTCTGCGCGAGCACGGCCTCGACCGAGTCGAAGCGCGCACCCACCGGCGCGATCGATGCGAACAATGCGTCGAGCTCCCGCTCGTATGTGGTCGGGATCTCGCCGGCGCGGCGCCGCGCGCGCGCTTCGCGCTCGATCTCGGCGACGGCGGCACGAACATCGGGCGGGTCGAGCGGCCGGGCGTCTCCGTCGGGCTCGGACGCGTCCACGGCCGCAGGCTACAGCGCACCCCCGGATCGGCCTGGCTTTCTCGTCGACCCGACCGACGGTACATTCCTCGCCATGTCGACCAACCACCGATCGGTCGCGTCGACAACACGCGGCGGCATGTCGGCTCACGTCCGGAAGAGCGTCAAGCGCGCGGCCGAGCCCGTGCTCGCACGCGTCGAGCGTTGGATGGCGCGCCGCATCGTCGAAACCGTTCGCCAGGAGCTCGCGGAGACCCGCGAGGAGCTGAGCGCGGACCTGGCAACGCTCGTCGAGCTCACCGTCGAGCTCGAACGCATCGCCGCCCGTCTCGAAGCAACGGGCGCACGCGATACCGCGTGAGCATCGTCCTCGATATCCAGGCGCTGCAGAGCGAGGCGCACGCGACCCGCGGCATCGGTCGCTACGCGGGCGACCTCGCGACCGCGCTTCTCGACGCCGGCGCGTCGGTGCACACGTTCGCGTGCAATCCGGCGGTCCCTCCCGCCGCGGCGGACGTGGTTCCCGAGCGCGTACGCGCCTCGGGTTTGATGGCATGGAACACGCCCGAGCGCATCCGGGCCGCATCGGCGTCGGGGCCGCTCGTGTACCACATCGTGTCGCCGTTCGAGGCGACGCGACGGCCCGACGAGGTCGTCGCCGCGCACGCATTCGACGCGGCGACGATCGTCGCGGTGACGCTGCACGACGCGATTCCCTTCCAATTTCCCGAGCGCTATCAGGCGACGCTCGCGCAGCGACGATTCTTCGCACGCCGCGCCGCGCTCGTCCGCAATGCCGACGTCGTGCTGACGAACTCCGAGCACACCGCCGGCGACGCGGTGCGGCGCTTGGGTGTCGATCCGGCCCGGGTGCACGTCGCAGGAACCGGCGGCTCTGCCTTCTTCACCCCCGCAGATCACGACGGAAGCGAGCACGTCGCCCTCCCGCTCCCGGAACTGCATCGACCGTATGTGTTGTCGGTCTCCGGATTCGATGCACGCAAGGACCCGGGGACGCTGATTCGCGCGTTCGCGCACCTTCCCCGTGCGCTGCGCGCGCGCCATCAGCTCGTGATCGTGTGTGATCTCCCTCCCGAAGGTCGAATCGAGTGGGGAAGGCTCGTCGCCGAGCATGGTCTCACCGCGCGGGACGTGCTGTTCACGGGCCGAGTCGACGATCACGTCCTGCGCAGCCTCTATCGCCACGCCGACCTGTTCGCGTTCACCTCCCGCGCCGAGGGTTTCGGCATCCCGATCCTCGAGGCCGCGCGCTGCGGGTGCCCCGCGGTCTCCTCGGACGCGGCCGCGATGCCCGAGGTACTCGCTGAGCCCGCGTCGACTTTCCCGACCGGCGATGCCGAGGTCCTCTCCGCGCTGCTCGCACGAGGACTGACCGACGACGGATTTCGCGCCACGTTGCTCGCCGCCGCCGAACGCGCGAGCGCGCGACACACGTGGGCCGCCGTCGCCGATCGCACGCTGGACGTGTACGAGACCGCGCTGGGGCGTCAGGGCACGCGTCCGGCGCGCGTCCGTTCGGCGCGGCCGCGGCTCGCGCTGGTCGGACCCTTCCCGCCGTCGAAGTCGGGCGTCGCCGTGTACAGCGCGCGCGTTGTCGACGCACTCGGAGAGGTCGCGGACGTCGACTGCTTCGTCGAAGGCACGGTCCCGCCCGCGGCTCCCGCGCAGTCCCGCAGCGTTCGCCGCTTCCCCATCGGCGCACTCGACCGCACGTTTGGCGCGGGTTCGTACGACGCCATCATCTACGCGCTCGGCAACAGCTACTACCACCGCCGCACGCTGGCGTTCGCACGTCGCCTCCCGGGCGTGGTGTGGCTGCACGACGCGTCGCTCGCCGGGCTCTACCTCACGTCGTTCGGCCTCTTCCTGCCCGGCGATCCGCCGACCGATCTCGCGCTCGCGCGCGCCCGGATGCGGGAAGCGGTCGAGCGATGCGCGGGAGGGGGCGCGCCAGTGCTCGGCGACGACGACTGGTGGCGGACCGAGGCATACCCGGAGGCGGGCCTGTCGATGACCGAGGAGGTCACCCGCGCGGCGCGGGCGGTGCTCGTCACGACGAAGGCCGCCCGCGCGATCGTGGGGACGCGAAGCCGGCCGGGCCTGCCGATCACGGTCGTTCCCCTTGCGGTGCCACGACTTCCCGCGACGGTCGCGGCCGACGACGGCGGCCCACCATGGATCGTGTCGCCCGGTTGGGTCGACCCGATCAAGCAGCCGGACGATCTCGTTCGGGTGCTTGCCGCGCTGCGCGCCCGCACACCGGTCCGGCTTGCCTTCGTCGGCGAAGCCCAGCCATCGCGGCGCGACGCGCTGATCACCCTCGCCACCGAGTTGCACTGCGCCGACGCGCTGACGATCACGGGCTTCGTCGACGACGATGCGTACCGCATGTGGTTGGCGCGCGCGGCGTGTGTCGTGCTGCTCCGGCGTCAGGTGCACGGCGAAGGCTCCGCGGCGCTCGCCGACGCGATCGGTGCCGGCCGGCCGGTGATCACGAACGTGGCTACGGCTGCGGAGCTGCCGCGCGGCGTCGTCGAGCTCGCCGATCCCGCGTCGGGCATCGATGGGCTCGTAACGGCGATACACCACATGCTTGTCGACCAGGCGCACCGCGACGCGCTCACGCGCGCGGCGACCGACTACGCGGCGTCTTGGCGGGTCGAGCACGTGGCGGCCAAGGTGCTCGACGCGGCGCTGTCCGCGCCGCGCCCCGCCTACCCGGCGCCGCTCGCGCCGAATGGGGCATCGTGAGCGCGACCGGTGCCGGTGCGATCGGCGTATGGGGCGGGTTCGGCACAGATGTGCTCGGCGCGCAGCTGCGCCTGCGCGTCGTCGTCTCGGAGCTCGCGCGACGCCGTCCCGATCTCACCGTGCGGGCGTTCGCACCGTTCGGCGCGCAACGGCCGTTCCCGGCCGACGCCGGCGAGCCCCTCGAGTCCCTCGACGACGTCTTCGGCGCACGCGCGCGAGAGCTGGCGGCAACGCTCGATCTCGTCGTGGTATCCGTCGACGTCGGTGACCTCGCCGACGAGCAGATGCGTCTGCTGACCGGCGCTGGTGCACCGGTGCGTCTCGCGTGGCACGCGGTCGGGATTCCCGACGGGCTCTCGGGGCCGCGCGCGGCTGCGCTCCCGAAGGCAGGCGCGCACGCGGACCGGATCTCGTTGCTCGACGACGGCTCCGCGACACGATGGACCACGGCCGGCGGCGCGCCCGGCTTCGCCGAGACACCACACCCTGCGCTGCTCACGCCGCGGATGTTCGCGCCCGCGCTGCTCGCCGCCCGGCTCGAGTTCTTGCGCGCGATAGGGGCCTGGCCGCGCGCCGCACAGCCGATCGTCGTGCAAGCCGGCGCCGAGACGTCCGCGGAAGCGCTCGCAACTGCGCTTGCGGGCCGTCCGGCCGTCGCGATCGCCGACGCCGGCGCAGGCGGCAACGCTTTTGCCGACGCCCTCGTTGCACACCTTCGGTCGGCGCGGCGGCTGCCGGCCGATGCCGGTACCGAGGATCGCATTGCGGCGATCGCCGCGGCAACCGCAGTCATCGCGACGTCCCCTGTCGTGCGCGACGTCGCACGGGCGTTCGGCGTGCCGCACACATCGATCGACGCGTTCCTCTCGACGCCGCCGACAGCAAGACTCGAGCACGTCCTCGTCACCCCCACGTCGATCACCGACGACGTGCGCCGGCTCGACGACGACCTGGACGCGATCGCCGCGCTCGCGCCCGGCCCCGCGCCCGGGCCGCTCGCGTGGTCGGAGTTGGCGGCGGCGCGCGCGGCGCTGGAAGCACGCGGTCGGCGCCTGGCCGCCGAGCGCGTCGCAATGGCTGACGCCGTGCGTGCCGATCGGGAACGCGTCGTGGCGCTCGAGCGCCAGGTCGCCGAGCTCGAAGCGGCGTACAAGGATGTGCGCAATCTCGAAGTCGTCCGGCTTCGTGTCGCGCTGGGCGACCTGCGGACTCGTCTCCACCTGCGGCGGAAGCGATGACCGACGACGATCTCGGTCGCGTCGAGGCAGTGGCTCGTCCCCTGGTTTCCGTCCTCATGGTCACGTACGGGGCCCTCATCTGGGTCGAGCGTGCGTTGCGGGCGCTCGTCGATCACACCCCGCCGGTCTATGAACTGGTCATCGTCGACAACGGCTCGACCGATGGCACCCGCGCGTACCTTCGCGACTCGATCGCAGGCGCACAGGTCATCGAGTCCCCGCAGAACCTGGGCTTCGGAATGGGCAACAACCTCGCGGCGATGCACGCGCGCGGCGAGTTCCTCTGCCTGCTGAACAGCGACGCGATCGTTCCCGCGGATTGGCTCGAACCCCTTCTCGCACGCTTCGACGACCCGCGCGTCGGCGCGGTCGTTCCGCTGTACGTCTTTCCCGACGGCACACTGCAAGAGGCGGGATCGGTCGTCGAGGCCGACGGGCGGGTGATCGCGCTCGGCGTGCGTGGCGACAGTGACGATCCGGCGTGGCGCTTCGCCCGCACGATCACCTACGGCTCGGCGGCCTGCATGCTCGTGCGGCGATCGGTGTTCCAGGCGCTCGGCGGCTTCGATCCCGTGTACGGCACCGCGTACTACGAGGACGTCGACCTCGCGTTTCGTCTCGCCGCGATGGGGCTGCGCGTCGTCATCGAACCCGCGGTCCGGGTCGTCCATGCCCAGGGCGCGTCCTCGCCCACGCTCGCCGATGCCGCCGCGAGACGCGACGCGAACCAGTTGCGCTTCCGCACGCGTTGGGAACCGATGCTCGGGCACCGACCCCAGATGTTCGGCGCGCCGCAGGCCCACCGTTTCTATGCGGCGCGCGACGTCGAGGCCGTCGATCGAATCCTCCTGCTCACCCGCGAGCTCCCCGGCGTCGGGGACGAGCTCTTCCACACCGCGGTCACGCTCGTCGCCGCGCTCGACCAGGGCGTGGTGACGATCGCGAGCTTGCGAGACACGGCTGACCGCGCGGCCGTCGACGAGTTGCTCGCCGCGGGCGTCGAAGTTGCTCTCGTCGCGCAATGGGACGCGTGGCTGAAGGATCGGTGTTTCCACTACGCAGTCGTGCTCGACGCGCGACCCGAGCGGGATGCACTCGCCGCAGTGCTGCGCGCCACCCAGCCCCAAGCCACGTGCTCGACCCTGCCCGACCCGGCAATCGTGCGCGATCCGCGACGCCTGGCGACGTGGCTCCTCGATCTCGGCCTCGTCCCGCGACCTGCGCCTCCGAGATGGCCGCACGCGCTGCGACTACCGTCGCCGGCATGACCCAGCCGGACGTGCCGATCGAGTCGGGTGAGAAGCGCGGCGGGGACCGCGTGCGATCGCTTGCCCGGCCGGTCCTCAACGTCCTCGACCGGCGCTTCGACCAGTTGCACCGGCATCTCGACGGGGTCGCCGAGCGCATCGAGCACAGCGACGACATCGCCGAGCTGCGTCAACTCTTCTCCGAGACCCTCGCCGAGCTCCGCGTGCAGTCGCAGGCGACCGTCGAGCTGGCGCAGACCTTGCGGAGCTTCGCGGAGTCGCTCGCGACCCGGCTCGACGCCGTCGCCGCCGACCTCGAGCGACGTGCGCCCGAGCATCCTGCCGGTTCGTGAGCCCGTCCCCACCCGTGGCCTCGTCCCGGCCGTCGGCGGTGCACTGGTTGGCGCTGCCGGATCCGTCGGGCGGCGCGCCGCTGCGCCTCTGCGCGCCCGTCGACCCGCCCGACCGCATCGCCGTCGACATCGCGCAGGGCATCTGGTCGCCTCCCGCTGCGCTCCGGTGCGTGCTCGACCTCCTGACACCGGGCGCGACCCTGCTCGACCTCGGCGCGCACCTCGGCACCGTCTCGCTCTGCGCGGCGCGACGCGGCGCGAAGGTCGTCGCCGTCGAGGCATCACCGCGCAACGCGCGTTGCCTCGAGATGAGCGCCGACGCGAACGGGCTCGATGTGACCGTCGTACCGGTCGCGGTCGCGGCCACGCGCGGCCGGCTCCACTTCCACGAGGACGGACCGTTCGGCCAGGTCACCGACGACCCGGGCGCGGTCGAGGTCGAAGCCCTGACGGTCCCCGACATCCTCGAGCGCGCGGCAATCGGGCGCGTGGACGTCGTGAAGATCGACGTCGAGGGCCAGGAGCTCACCGTCCTGGACGGGATGCGAGACATCCTGACCGGCGCCGAGAGTCCGATCGTCGTGATCGAAGGCAACGGTTTCACGCTGGCCGCCGCGCACCTGTTGCCCGGAGATCTCCTCGTGCGGCTGCACGCCTTCGGCCTCCGTACGTGGCGCATCGGCGAGGGCTCGCTCACGCCGGCGCGCCCCGAGGAGCTCCAACCCGAGACGGTGGCCGACTATCTCGCGAGCCGGGCCGCGCCGCCCTGGCCGGAGACGCCGGCACGGACCGACGACGACATCGCAGCCGCGCTCGTCGCCGAGGCCCGACACCCCGTATGGACCCATCGTCGTTACGTCGCGGGCGCGCTCGCGACCGCGCCCGCCGCCCTCGCGGCACGCCCCGAGGTCCGTGACACGCTCGAACAGCTGCTCCTCGACCACAATCCCGACGTTCGGCAGGCCGCGAGTTGGTGGTTGCGGCGACCCGAGAGCAGCACCTTGCACGCAATCGCCGGGTCGTTCCGCGCGTTGGCGCGCGAGGCGGCGTCGCTCAGCGCGCGCGTGCGCCGCGCCTGATCGACGCGACGCGTCTGCTGCGCCGGCCGGGCGCCGGAACGTTCGGATTCAGGAACGGGTCGCCGGCCGCGTCGAGATCCCAACGGGCGCGCAACGTTCGAATCGCGCGGCGGGACGCGCGCGGCGCGCCGGCGCGCTCGGACCGGACGCCTTCGGCGTGCGGCGTGGACACGACGGCCAAGCCGCGTGCGCGGGCGCGCAGACCCATGTCGGCCGCGAACACGTCACCGTCGAGCGCGTCGTCCCAACCGATCGATCGCACGACCTCGGGCCTGGTCGCGGCGAGGTGCAACGTCACCCCCGAGAGGTTGCGCACGACCCTGCCCGACCACGCGAAGTCGTCCGGCACGACGGCTGGGGTTGCGGGGACGACCGTGGCGGGGCCGCCGACCACGAGACCGAAGGTCGGCCGGCCGGCGTCGTCGAGCAGCGTGCCGCCCGCGAAGCCGACATCGGCGCGCTGCGCGTGCTCGCCCAGCGCGTCGAGCCACCCGGGCCGAACCACGACACCTGCGGCGACGAACGCCACCAGGTCCGTCGATGCGCTCGCGGCGGCCGCGGCTGCCGCAGCACCGGTGCGCGCGTGTGCCATGTCGACGATGGCAACGGCACCTTCGCCCGCACGGACGATGCTCTCGCGTGTCGTGTCGAGTGCGCTCCCGCCGTCACCGATCAGGACCACGGTCGCGCGGGCGCGGCCGACGATCTCGTATCTGGTGTGATACCAGCCGAGCACGTCGTGGGGTTCGACGCGCCCGCGCATGTTCCGCCGCCGCAGCGAGTCGGCGAGCGCGCGGCGCGCGGCCTCGAAGGCCCACGGCTTCGCCTCCGGGTCGCTCGCGACGGATCCTGCCGACGCTCGCCAGTGGTAGCGGGGACGGGCAACGTGGCCGATGCGCGTGGTGTCGAGGGCGTCGCCCACCCGCAGCAGCAGGTCGTAGTCCTGGCTGCCGTCGAAGCCTTCGCGTATCCCACCGAGCGCATCGAGCAGGGACCGCCGGTAGCAGCACAGGTGCACGATGCAATTCGTCGATCGGAGGAGGTCGACGGACCACGCGGACTTCCACGCGGGATCGCCGATCGTGCCATCGGCGCGCAGTCGATCCTGGTCGGTGTACACCATCTCGAGGTCCGGAACCTCACGCACCAGCCGGGCGACGTCGAGCAGCGCGTCGGGGTCGAGGACGTCGTCGTGGTCGACGAACGCGATCCACGCCCCGGTGGCACGCGCGAGCCCAGCGCCCGTCGCCCGACCGATTCCGGAGTTCTGGTCGAGGCGCGTGACCCGGACACGCGGATCCGTCGCCGCTTCGTCGAGCACGCGGCGCGTCTCGGGTCGCGTGGATGCATCATCGACGATCGACATGTCCCACGCGTCGTACCGCTGCGCGCGCACGGACCGGAACAGCGCGCGAAGGGCATCCGGATCGGTGTTCCAGACCGGGACGACGAGCGTGAAGCTCGGTGCCGGACCGATCCGACCGTCGTCGTCACCCGGCGCCGCCCAATCGAGGCCGTGCGACTGGACCTCGCGCCCGACCACGCGACGGCGAAAGGGTCTCACCGAGAGACGGGAGCGCTGTGTGCTCTCCGTCTTTGCCGGAGCGCGAACGCGCCGCACGCGAGAAGCAGGAGTCCCGACGCGATCGACACCAGCGCGCCGAGCCCGGCGTGCGGGGCGTCATAGTCGATCGTGACGACATGCTCTCCCTTCGACACCGGGACTGCCACCATCGCGTCGTCGGCGGTCACGATGTCGCGGTGCTTCCCGTCGACCCGCGCGCGTAAGCCGCGCAGCGGCGCGTCGGCGACCACGAGGTACCCGTCGCCCTGCGCGCTCACGCGCGCCTGCATCCGATCACCGGTGTCGGTCGTGACGACGACCTTCGCGGGCGCGCCGGCCGCCGCGGGACCGGGTTCGTCGAGAATCGCCGTGTCTTCCGATGCGTTGCTCGCGAGCACCACGAGGCGCGTTTTCGTATCCGCGATCACTTGTGTCTTCGCCGCCCATCGGATGCTCGGCAACGCGTGGAGGCGCTCGTAGACGGCGGAGCCGTCGGTGAACACCAGACGGAGCCCGTCATCGGCCGGTCGCACCACCGTGACGCCCGGCGTGACACCGGTTCCGGCGAGACGGAGCGTGCCGTCGGTCGCGGCCAGGTGCACGCGCACGCGGACGTTCTGACCGGGTGGGAGATCCTCGCCGGCGACCGGCACGACGAACGGACCGGGCGCGATCTGCTCGTAGGTCCGGCGCGAGGAGCGGGCGAGGACCGCACCCCGATCGTCGACGAGCTCGACGTCGACTCGGGCGAGGCGGTCTCGGGGCCGGAGCGTGTGCTCGAGCTGGAGCGACACGCCGCGCAGCGGTCCCGGCGGGATCGGGACGTCAACAGTGCCACCGGCCGGGATCGGCACGTCGGCGTTCGGCGCGGGCGGCGGCTCCGCGCGTCCGTATGTCGCATCGCGTTCCGGGACGATCAGGTACTTCACCGCCATGCGATCGAGGATCGGGGACTGCGCGCGTGCCAGCGGCATCGGAGACGAGAACGCGCTGTATGTCGCCGTCCGGAACACGGCGGGCTCGATCGTCTTCAGGAGCTCTCGCCATTTTCGATTCGTGAACGCGTGGCCGTTCGGCGTCGCGAATCCGTAATAGACGTTCGTGCCGGTGAGCATGGTGCCGCCGGTCGCGACGTAGCGGTCGCCGTCGAGGTTCGCGGCGAGGAACGCGTGCAGCGGCGTCTTGGGATAGAAGTCGTCGACGGGAATTCGCGGCCAGAACGGCAACACGAACGCGAGGCTCTCGGTGAGCACCAGTAACGGGATTACCGCAAGTGCCGCCGACCGCAACGAGAGGCGGCGCAGGCGAACGGCCGAGACGCGCGGCAACGACACCACCGCGACGACGCCGGCCGCGACGATCGCGGAGACGAGCGGCAGGATGTAGCGCGACGAGCTGACTTGGGGGCGGCCATCGGAGGCGAGCTGGACGCGGTGCAGTGCGTACAGGAGGCCCGCCGCTCCGATCGCCCACGCGACGAGCTCGGCAACCACCGCCCGCGGGCTGCGGCGCTCGCGGCCCTCGCGCCCCCGCTGGAGATTGTCGAAGCCGATCGCGGCGAGCACCGCGAGGAAGAAGCCGAGGACCGAGCGGACCCGGCCCACCTGGTTGTTCGAGAAGACGGGGAACTCCTGGGCGAGCTGGAGCAGCGGGCCGCCGACGAATCCGAGGATCACCGCGATCGCCGCGGCCCCGACGAAGAATCCCCGGACGCCGAAAGGCATGTTGCGCGGCGGCCGGCGCACGAGCGCGACGACGACAAGGACGAGCGCGGCGGCACCGATGAAGACGTTGGTCTCGATGTCGTTCAGCGGACCGAAGTAGCTGAATCCCCCGCCGCACGAGCCGAACGCCGTCGGGAAGATCGACGTCGCGAGCGAGATCGCCGGCAGGTGAGACGCCGACGATTGCGGCCGGGAAAGTCCGTAGCCTCCGAGGCTCGACGCGAACGGCAGCAGCTGCCACGCCGTCAACGTCGCGCCGACTCCCACCGCGGCGGCGGCACCGACCAGCCATTGGACGGCCTTGCGCAGCACGCCGCGTTGCGTCAGACCGGAACGCAACAGGGCATACGCGGCCGCGGTGTAGAGGGCGTAGCCCGTGACGGCGGGAAAGCCGCCGAAGATGAGACACGCGACGACCACGGCGATCGGCGCCGCCGCGGTCCATCGCCGCTCCTGCGCGAACCGCTCGATGGCCCAGAAGAGAAACGGGATGAACGCCGCCGTACGCGTCTGCGGCCAGTTCGTCCATACGACGAGGAAACCCGACGACGCGAAGATCGCGCCGCCGATCACCGCCGAGGATCGCAAAAGACCGAGACGTCGTAAGAAGAGATACGCGCCGAGGACGCACGCCAGGATCTCGAGCACCTTGACGTACGCCGGTGCAAGCCACAGCGGGAGGACGAACAACGGCACCGACAACGGGGACAGGGTCGCCGAGTTGGGAACGCTGGCGAGCGGCGAGCCACCACTCTCCAGCACGCTCCGCTCGGCCCAGTCACCGTCGTAGAGACGATTGCGGAACTCCGAGCTCGACGGCAGCACGCTGTCGACCGTGTCACTCACGCACGAGTTCGTGGGCTGGAAGCCCGTCGGCGTCAGCGACCGGTAGGGCTCGTACCGCTTCAGGAGATCGGCGGCAGCAAACGAACGAACGCCCACCAACGGGAGCCCGATGCCGATGACGAGGAACAACAGCACCGCGCCGAGCGCAATGCGAAGCAACGGATCCCCGCGCGGGGATGTGCTCTCCTCGTTGTCCGTGCGCCGCGCCAACGACCCTCCCAGGTGCGGTCGCCAACACTACGCAACGGTTGCCCATGTACGGGGGCAGCGGCCGTCGAGCAGTCAAAAGTTCTGTCGCGCAGCCCGATACCATCGACGCCAATGGCTCGATCGCCGAAGTTCTCGATCATCACGCCGGTATACAACCCGCATCCCGACGCCCTGCGCGAGATGCTCGACACCACACGAGCGCAGCGGTTCGAGGACTTCGAGCATTGCATCGTCGACGACAATTCGAGCGCGCCCGAGGTTGCGCCTGCGCTGCGCGAGGCCGCAGCACGCGACCCTCGTATAAACCTCCGCACGAGGTCCGAGCAGGGCGGGATCGTCGCCGCGAGCAACGACGCGCTGGCGATGGCGCGCGGCGAGTACGTCGCGTTCCTCGACCACGACGACTCCCTGCATCCCGACGCGCTGTGGGACGTCGCAGACGCGATCGGCGACCGCGACGACGTCGACTACGTCTACACCGACGAGGACAAGATCGATCTCGCGGGGAACCACTTCAACCCGTTCCTGAAACCGGACTGGTCGCCCGAGCGCATGCGGGCGCAGATGTACACGTGCCACTTGAGCGTCGTGCGCCGCGCGCTCGTCGAGGAGCTCGGAGGGCTCCGGCCGGGGTTCGACGGCTCGCAGGACTGGGATCTGATCCTCCGGGTCACGGAACGGGCGCGCGCGGTCGTGCACATCCCGCGCATCCTGTATCACTGGCGGGCGACCGAGGGCTCGGCGGCGGCCGATCCGGAAGCCAAGCCATGGGCGCGCGACCCCGCGCAACGCGCGGTGGCCGAGCATGTCGAACGCGTGGGACTGCACGCCCAGGTCGAGCATCTCCCGGAGGCGCCGGGAAACTTCCGGCTGCGGCCGGCGCTGCGCGAGCACCCGCTCGTCAGCATCGTCATCCCGACCGGCGGCTTCCACCGCGAGGTCTACGGCGTCGACGTCAACCTCGTCGTGAACACGGTCCGCAGCATCGTTGATCGCTCGACCTACGAGAACATCGAGATCGTCGTGGTCATCGACGACGGGGTCGCCCAGGAGACACGCACGCAGCTCGAGCAGCTGGACGCGCGGCTGATCGCGTTCCCGCACCCGTTCAGCTTCTCCCACAAGATGAACGTCGGCGTGCTCCACGCTCGAGGTGACTACCTCCTGTTCCTCAACGACGACGTCGAGGTGCTGCCCGAGAGCTGGCGAGAGACGTGGCCACAGGTCGAGGGCACGTCGTCATGGATCGAAGCGATGCTGATGTACGCCCTGCGCCCGGAGATCGGTGTCGTGGGCGGGAAGATGTACTTCAGCGACACGCGGCTCCAGCACGTCGGCTTGGCGTGCACGGGCGGCGGGCCCTCTCACATCTACCGTGCCTTCTCGCGCGACTACGGCGGGTACTTCAACAACGCTCGCATACCCGTGAACTACCTCGCAGTGACGGGCGCGTGCGCGATGACCCGCCGCGACGCATTCGACGCGGTCGGCGGCCTCTGCCCGGCCCTCCCCATCAACTTCAACGACGTCGACTTCTGCTTCAAGCTGCACCACGCCGGCTATCGCAACGTCTTCACGCCTGATGCGGAGCTGTTGCACTTCGAGTCTTCGAGCCGGGTGGCCAAGGTGACCCTGGACGAGCTCGTGTTCCTGCAGTCCCGGTGGGACACGCTGATGCGGCACGACCCCTTCTACAACCCGCAGTTCACGCCCGGAAAACCCGATTTCGTGGTCCCGACATACCTCAGGAGCGGCAAGTTCGCGGGCCACCCGTAGCCCGCATCGGGCCCGCAGGGCGAATGAGCGCTCAGCCGAGCATGCGGCGCAGCCGCCGGTACGGACCCATCACCTTCCACATGGTCCGCCACGAACGGGACGCGATGACGGCTTCGAGTTGTTCGACCGCGGCGTCGCGCCCCGCGAGCTGCGCCAGATAGAGGTCACGCTCGCCGGCGATCTCGCCCTTCGAGGCCTCCAAGGCGATGATGGTGTCGCGGGTGCGGAGCAGCTGCTCCCGCAGCCCGAGGATCGCGGCCTCACGCTGTTCGAGCTCGTGCTGAAGTGGCGGATTCTCGTGCTCACTGACGAGTCGTTCGAGCCGCTCGTGCAGTTGCACGATGCTGTCTCGCAACTGGCCCACCTCGTTGCTGAGTCGCCAGTACGCCCGGTCGTAATTGCGAACGAGCTCTCGCGGATCGGCACTCTGACGCTCGTACAAGACCGACCATGGCGCGATATACGACGCGTCGTGGTCGAGATTGCGGAACAAGCCGTGCTCGGCGAACTGCGCAGACCAATACTCCGGGGGCTGCACATTGAGGTGCGTCGGTTCGGCGAAGTCGGAGGGGGACGAAGAGAAGAGCACACGATCACTCGCGGCGCAGAGATTCGCGATCGCCGTACGGGCATCGTCGGGCCACATGTGCTCGACGACCTCGATGCACACGACCAGGTCGTAACGACGGTCGAGCGGCTCGACGAGAGAAGCCACCGAGCAGCGATCGGCAACCGACTCGTGCACCTGGGTGATGGCGTACTTCGAGATGTCGACGCCCCACGCGTCCACCCCCCGGCGATAGAGCTGCTCGACGAGCAGTCCCATCGCGCAGCCCGCGTCCAGGACCGATCGAGGCCGCAATTCCTTGACGATGCGGTCGGCGATGCCGCCGAAGAACTCGGTCCAGTGGTCGTTGCGCTCGTACGGCGTCCCGCAGTCGTGCTCGTAGTAGTGCTGCCCGTATGTCACCTGCGCCGACGCTCGATCGGCGTCGCCGGTCGCCGATTCGGGTTCTGGCTGCGGGTCCGACATCCCGGCCATCGTACTTTCCGCGATCCGCTCAGGTGCTGACGTGCCACCGACCGTGGAGGTCGACGATCCCGAATCGTTCGGTACTCGAACCGGGTTGCACGTGGAATTGGTACAGCTGATCGAGATGGTCGTAGGTGTGGAGCATCATCTCGTCCACGACCGCGACGGAGAGGTGCCAGGTGCCGGGCATGAGCGCCAACCGGTCGGTGACGTAGTCGACGTAGCCCTCGCCGTGCACGAGCCCGGTATCGACGCCGGCGAAGCGGGTGTTCGGGCCCGCAACCCTCACACCGCTCTCGGTGGCGAACCCGAGGCCGAACACCGGCTGGGCGACAGGGTTCTTTGCGCGGTAGCGAATCCTGATGGTGAGCGCATCGCCGGCGCGCGCCGCGGTGAGCACGTTTCCGCTCGCGTCGAGAAGCTCGAATCCGAGCACTTCGATCTCGCGCGTCCCCCAGCGCCGCGAGCTCGCCCCCATGAGCTTCTCCGACTCGGGAGAGGTTTCCGCGAGCCGTTCGTTCTGGGCGGCGTTGACGTGGTCGAGGTACGCGCGCACGACCTCCGACGCCGAGCCCGTCATCTGGAGCCGCCCGTGGTCGAGCCAGGACACCTCGTCGCACATCTGTTCCATCAACGGCGCGCTGTGCGAGACCATCACGATCGTCACACCCTCCCGGCGCAGTTGGTAGAGGTGGTCGAAGCACCTTCGTTGGAATTCCTCGTCACCGACCGCGATGACCTCGTCGATCATCAGGATGTCGGGGTTGACGTGTACCGCGATCGCAAAACCCAAGCGCACGTACATGCCGCTCGAATAGTGCTTCACGGGTGAGTCCACGAAGTCTTCGAGCCCCGAGAAGTCGATGATCTCCCCGAGCACGGCGTTGATCTCGCGGCGGGTGAGCCCGAGGATCGACCCGTTGAGATAGATGTTCTCGCGCCCGGACAGCTCGGGATGGAAGCCGGCGCCGAGCTCGAGCAGCGCGGAGATGCGACCTTCGGTTCGCACCGTTCCGGATGTCGGCGGATGGATACCGGCCATGAGGCGCAACAGCGTCGACTTGCCGGATCCGTTGTGGCCGATGAGTCCGTACGTGCAGCCCTTGGAGATCGACATCGACACGTCGCGCAATGCCCAGAAGTCTTCGAAGCTGGCCCGGCGTCCGAAGCGGGCGGTGATCGTCTCCTTCAGGCTGCTGGCCCGCTCGCGATACAGGCGGAAGCGCTTCGACACGTCGGCGACGACGATCGCAGGTTCTGCCGGCGGCGCGTCAGCAGCAAGTCGGGGCGCGTCCTCGCCGAGCGTCGTCACAATTCCTCGCTGACCCGCGCGGAGAACCGGCGGAAGATCACCCAGCCGCAGAGCGCGCTCGCGACCGACACGACGAAGAGAAAGCCCATGCGCGCGGCGCTCGGCGCCCGCAGGTCGTACACCGAGTTGCGCATCGCGGTGACGAACTGCGTGAGCGGATTGGCGCGCACGAACAGGCTCACCGGCGCCGGCGCGTTGTTCTCCACCAGATCGAGCGTGTACACGATCGGCGTGCAGTAGAACAGCACGTTCAGCCCGACGGCGACGAGATACTGCACGTCGCGGTAGTACACGTTCACGAGGCTGAGCACGAGGGCGACGCCCACCGAGTACAGGATCAACAGCGCCAGAAGGATCGGGACGAACAGGAACGTCCATGACACGTTGCCGAACGCGGCCATGATCGTGAGGAGCACGCTCGTCTCGACGAGGGTCTGCGTGAGCGCGACGAGCCCGCTCGCGATCACCGGGCACTCGGCCGGGAAGTACACCTTCCGCAGCATCGGGCCGGCGCCGATGAGGCCGGACATCGCACCGTTGATCACCGCCATCCAGAAGTTCCAAATGACGAGGCCGGCGAAGAGATAGAGGGCGAAGTTCTTCAAGGAGCCGTTGCCGGCGACGGGCGGCTGCACCTTGAGGAACGTCCCGAAGACGACCGCATAGGTGAGCAGCGTCATCGCGGGATTGATGAGCGACCAGGCCCAACCCAGCAAGCTGCGCTTGTAGCGGGCTTTCAGCTCCCGCTGCGCGAGGTTGCCAATGAGTCCGCGGTAGTGCCAGATGTCCGTCGCGAGAGCCATGATCGAATACCTACGGTATGCCGGGACAACCCACCGGTGCGGAACGGTGAGGTCTCGCGCCCGCCCCGGGGAGCGCGCCGCTCGTCACGGCAATCGGAGGCGGGCTCGAACCGGCCGGTGATCCGAGGGAGTGGCCGCGAGCACTTCACCTTCGATCGACTCGATGCCGCCGCGCACGAGCACGTGGTCGATCTGGCTGTGGGGGCGGTGCGACGGGTAGGTGCGCCCCCGTACGGGACGGTCCCAGCCCGGCATCAGCATCGCGATCGGCGGTCCCCAGAAGTTGAAGTCACCCGCGAGGATCTGCGGCGTGCCGTTCGTGAGTTGCCGCTTGGCATTGAGCAGGTGACGGACCGGTGCCAGCCTCCACACCTTCGATGACGTGTGCAGCGCGATGACTTCCACCGGTGTGCCCGCGACATCGACGGTGACCGACAGCGCGAGGCGCGAGTAGACGGGGTCGCTGCGCTGCGCGTCGAGGGCGATCTCTCTGCGGGCAACCACCGGGAAACGCGTGCAGACGGCCATCTCCCAGATGCCCGAACGAGGCGCGACGTCGCGCACGCCGCTGCGATCGTTCCGGAGGTCGAGCGACATCTGCTCGATCACCTCGATCTGGAAGCCGCTGTCGGCGAGCGGGTCGAGGATGCCGCGACCGTCGTCGTCGCGCCACGCCTCGGAGACGACGACGATGTCGGCGTCGAAGCTGCGCACGACCCGGGCGACGTCGAAGCGCACGCCCCGGAACTGGCCGAACCGCCCGACTCCCCAATGCGCGTTGAAAGCCGCTACGGAAAATTCCATGCCTCTGGATCGCGCTCATTGCGGACCGGGATGCGGCCCGCACACGTGCACCGTACCGGCTATATGCCGATCCGCTGCGCCAGGAGCTCGCGGTGGTAGGTGGGGTCGCCGAGGTAGATCTCCGACGACTTCGCGCGCTTGAAGTACAGGTGCGCGGGGTGCTCCCACGTGAAGCCGATGCCGCCGTGGATCTGGATGTTCTCGGCGGTCGCGTGGAAGTACGCCTCCGAGCAGTAGGCCTTGCTGAGCGCGGCGACGACCGGGAGCTCCTCGTTGTCCTCGGCGGCGGCCCACGACGCGTAATACGCCGCCGACTTGCCCGACTCGACTTCGAGCAGCATGTCGGCGCACTTGTGCTTGATTGCCTGGAACGAACCGATGGGGCGGCCGAACTGCACGCGCACCTTCGCGTACTCCACCGACATCTCGAGCACCTTCTGCGCGCCGCCCATCATCTCGTTGGAGAGCGCCACCGCGGCCTGGTCCAGCGTCTTGCTGAACGCGGGCCATCCGCTCCCGGGAGCACCGAGCGGCTCGGCGGCGACGTTGTTGAACTCGAGCTTCGCCTGCTTGCGCGTCATGTCCATCGTGGAGAGCGCGGTGCGGGTGAGCCCGTCGGCGTCGCCGCGCACGGTGAAGAACGAGATGCCGTCGGTACCGGTCGTCCCGGAGGTGCGGGCCACGACGACGATGAGATCGGCGGTGTGGCCGTCGATCACGAACATTTTCTCGCCCGAGAGGGTGAATGCGCCGCCCGACTCCTTGGCTTCCATCGTGATCCCGGCCGCGTCCCACTTGCCGGAGGGCTCGGTGAACGCGAGCGCGGCGATGGTGTCGCCGCTGGCGATACCCGGCAGCAGCGCGGACTTCTGCGCATCGGTGCCGGCGTTCGTGATCGCGTTCGCGGCGAGCACGACCGAAGAGAAATACGGCGCCGCGAGCAACACCCTTCCCATCTCCTCGAGCACGATGCCGAGCTCGATGAACGTGAAGCCCTGGCCGCCGTACTCCTCGGCGATCGCGAGACCCTGGAGGCCGAGCTCCTGGCCCATCTGCGTCCACACCGCGGGGTCGAAGCCCTCGGTGGTCTCCATGAGACGGCGCACTTCCGTCTCGGGCGACTTGGCCTCGAGGAACTGCCGCACTGTGCGCCGCAGCTCTTCTTGCTCCTCGGAGAAGGCGAAGTTCATCTCTGTGTTCCCCTATCGCGGTTCTCGGGGGAGCCCGAGCACCCGTTCGCCGATAATGTTGCGTTGGATCTCACTCGCGCCCGCGTAGATCGTCTCGGCCCGGCTCGACAAGAAGATTCGTTCGAGCTCGTCCGGCTCGTACACCCCTTGGCCGGCCGCTTCGATCGTGAGCGCGTCCGCGCCCTCGACGCGCATCGCGGTTTCGCCGAAGTTGCGATGCCATGTCGTCCAGAACAGCTTGCCGATGCTCGCCTCGGGACCGAGCGTGCCCTTGTGCACGAGGTTCGTGAGCATACGCATGCCGTTGTACTTCATCACCTGCAAGCCGATGTAGCGCTGCGCGAGCTCGTCACGCAACGCGGGCTGGGCGGCCGAGCCGTTCTTCTGCGCGGTTTGCAGGAGCTGCGCGTACTCGCCTTCGAACGCGAGCTGCGACGACATGAACGCCGTGCCACGCTCGAAGCCGAGTGTCGCCATCGCGACCTTCCACCCCTCGCCGACCGGGCCGAGCGCGTTGTCCTTTGCGGTGCGCGCGCCGTCGAAGAACACCTCGTTGAACTCCGCGCCGCCGGTGAGCTGCCGGAGCGGCCGCACTTCGATACCCGGCTGGTGCATGGGCACCAGCAGGTACGTCAGGCCGTGGTGACTCTTGGACTCCGGCTCGGTGCGGCACACGACGAAACACCAGTCGGCGCGATGCGCGAGTGTGGTCCACACCTTCTGGCCGGTGATCACCCACTCGTCGCCGTCGAGGGTCGCGCGGGTCTGGATGTTCGCGAGGTCGCTCCCCGCGTTTGGCTCGGAGAAGCCCTGGCACCACAGTTCCTCGACGCGCTGGATCTTCGGGAGAAACCGTCGCTTCTGCTCGTCGGTGCCGAACTGGATCAGCGTCGGCGCGAACAGCCCCTCGCCGAAGAACGAGATGCGAGCCGGCGCGTTCGCGCGGGCGTACTCCTCGTTGAAGATGATCTGCTGGGCGAGGTCGGCGCCGCGTCCCCCGTACTCGGCCGGCCACGACACGCCGACCCAGCGGTCGGCGCCGAGAATGCGCTCCCACTCCAGTCGGACGTCCCAACCCGTCTCGTCGGCGGGACCGCCGCCCGGCCCCAAGGCCGCGAACTCGCCGACCAGGTGCCCGGCCAGCCACGCGCGTACTTCCTCTCGGAAGGCCGCTTCGGCGGGCGTATCCGCGAAATCCATAGCGGGGCGACGCTACTTGACCGACCCGTCGAGTTTCCAGACCCCGGTCCGCGAGCGCCTCAGTAGCCTGCCGGGCATGGCTGCTGCCCGCCCTGCGCACTACGAGACCTCGGATGTGCGGATCGACAAGATCGTCGTCGGCCCCTACGAGAACAACGTCTTCGTGCTACGTGACAAGCGCACCGGCGACGCGGTGCTCGTCGATGCCGCCAACGAGCACGAGCTCCTCCTCGAGGTCGCGCGCGCGACCGGCGTGCGGCGCGTCCTGACGACACACGGGCACTTCGATCACATCCAGGCCGTGACGCAGATGCGGGACGCGGGCATCGACGTCGGCATCGCGACCCAGGACGCCGAGATGCTCCCCGCGTACGACTTCACGATTCCCGACGACGACGTGATCGAGGTCGGCGATCTCCGCCTGCACACGATCCACACCCCCGGCCACACGCCCGGCTCCACGTGCTTCCTGCTGGAAGGACACCCGGTGCTGTTCAGCGGCGACACGCTGTTCCCCGGCGGCGTCGGCAACACTTCCCTCCAGGGCGGCGACTTCCCGACGATCATCCAGTCGGTCGACCGGCGATTGTTCACGCTGCCGGTCGAGACGCTGGTGTTGCCCGGCCACGGGCTCGACACGACGGTCGGCACCGAACGTCCGCACCTCGACGAGTGGGTCGAGCGCGGCTGGTAGCCACGCTCGACCCGTCGTCTTCTCCGCCTACTGGGTCTTCGTCAAGTCCGACATGTTGACGAGGCCGTACTTCTTGGCAGTCTCGGTCGTCACATAGAAGCCGTTGACGTCCTGCGCGGTGCCGGGTGTGGTCGCTACCAGCCCCGTGCCGTTGAGCTTCTCCTGCACGGACGTGTACACCTGGTTGGCGTCGGCCGACGATTCGCCTTTCAGGTATGTGAGCAGCGAGCCGGTGAACTCGCCGTACAAATCCCAGTCGCCGTTCTTGAGGAGCGGGTACGCGATCTCTCGAGTCTTCACCGGCGACTTGAACGAGATGTCATACCCGTTGGCCTTGAGCGCCTGACCGTATGCCTGGCTGATTGCGTCTGCTCCGGCGAAGTCAACGGCGCCGACGTTGAGCTTGGTGCCGTTCCCGACCGTGCTCGCGGTGTCGAGCCCGTTGTCCTTCAGGAACGTCGCGGCGACGTCCTTGGCATCGAGCTTGTCCTCGGTGATGCCCGTCGCCATCTTGTTGTAGGCCTCGATCGTCAGCTTCGCACTGACGTCGTCGAGGATCCGCCTGACCTCAGGGGTCGCCTTCGACTCGCGCACGAGCGCGGTCGGGTTGTCGGCCGGTTGCAGGCCCTTGTCGTCGTTGAGCATCACGAAGTCGGGGTCGATCACGCTGCTACCGGTGAACAAGAGTCCGACCTGGATCGAGTTGTCCTTCAACGCCTTGGAAGTGATCGGGCCGCCCGTATCGAGCTTCTTCACTTCCTTGAATTTGAATCCGTAGAGCTGCTGTTCCTTGGTGCCGAGGCAGAGCGGCCGTTCGACACACTCGGTGGTACCGCCGAACACCAGCTGCGAATCGATGCGGGTCGGGCCGGCCGGAGTGCTCGGTGTGCTCTTCTTGCTGCTGCTTCCGCATCCGGCGACGAGCACGAGGGCGAGCATCATCGCTCCCACCGCGCTCCCGGTCGGACGGCGTCTGATGTTCTTCATGACTGGCATCCTTTGATGGGTGATCGGGACTCGAAGGGGCTAGAGGGGCACGGCCGGCGGAGGTACCGGAGACCGGTCGATGTCGAAGTCGACGTGCCGCAGCGCGCTCGGAACGACGAACCGCTGCACCGCCGCGAGCGACAGCTCCGTGACGACGGAGAGCACCGCAACGAACAGCGCGCCCGCAAAGATACGTGGATCCTGGTAGTCGATGGCCGCACCATCGATGATGAAGCGGCCCAGACCGCCGCCGCCGACATATGCGAGCAGCGTGGCCGTCGCGATGACTGCGACCCCGCTCGTACGGATACCGGCCATGATGAAGGGCGTCGCGAGCGGGAACTCCACCCGTCGGAGCACCTGACGCTCGTTCATGCCCATGCCCCGCGCCGCGTCCCGCACGTCCTCGTCGACCTCGCTGACGCCGACATACGTGTTCGTCAGCACGGGCGGGATGGCGAGCGCCACGAGCGCAAGGAACGCCGGAAAGGAGACGATCCCGATCGACGTCAGCACACGGGGTGGATCGGCGATTCCCCAGAGGAGCACCGCGAGCAACAGGATCGAGAAGCTGGGGATCGCGCGTCCGAGGTTCGCGATGTTGACGACGACGAATCCGCCCTTCCGGAGGTGCCCGAAGAACAGACCGATCGGCACCGAGATGACGATCGCGATCACCAGCGACACGAGAGAGATCTGGATGTGCTCGAGGAAACGGTGCGGGACGCCTTCGGTCCCGCGCCAGTTCGCACCGTCGCCCAGCCAGTCGAGCACCGAGCCGAAGTAGCTCGTCGCGAGCGCGCTCACCGCGCCGCCGATCCGCGTGTCCAGGGCGTGAGCAGCTTCTGCACCCCGAGCAGCAATGCATCCGCGGCGAACGCGAAGGCCACCGTCACCAGGACACCTACGACGAGCGGGGTGTAGAAGTCCTTCTCGAACCCGTCGGTCATCAGCGCGCCCAGGCCACCCTGGCCGATGAGTGCGCTCACCGGGATCAACCCGATCGTCGTGACGACTGCGATACGGATGCCGGCGATGATCGTGGGAAGCGCGAGCGGCACGTCGACCTGCCACAGCTTGCGACGGCGTGAGTATCCCAACCCGGTCGCCGCATCCTGCACGTCGGCGGGAACCCGCTCCAACCCGGTCACGATGTTCCGTACGAGGATGAGCAGACCGTATGTCCCCAGTGGGATGATCGCCGTGAGTCGAGACTGGCCCGTATACGGCAACAACAACGAGAACGCGGCGAGCGACGGGATCGTGTACAAGATGCCGGTGGTGGCAATCACCGTGCCGTAGACGCGCCTGCGACCCACCGAAACCAGTGCGAGAGGGATCGCGAAGAGCAACGCGAGCACCATCGACCAACCCAACAGCACGGCATGCTCCCGGAGGCGCGCGACGATCTCGTCAGTGTGGTCGCCGACCCAGCTCCAGTCGACCAACGCGTGGCCGTCGTAGGCTGCGAGCACTCGTCCTCCCCAGGGGTCGGAGGATCATAGGACCGCGTGCCGAGGGGTGCTTGGCGTGTTTGGGTGCGGACACCACGCGGCCCGGCGGCGGTGAGCAAGGGAGCCATGAGCCTGTGATCCGACTCGAGTCCGTGCACAAGCAGTATCGCAACGGCACGGTGGCGGTGCGCGATCTCACGCTCGACTTCTTCGAGGACGAGGTTGCAGTGCTGGTCGGTCCCTCGGGGTGCGGCAAGACGACGATCCTCCGCATGATCAATCGCCTGATCGAGCCGACGAGCGGCCGGATCCTGCTCGACGGCGAGGACGTCACGCGCGGAGATCCGGTGCAGCTGCGGCGACGCATGGGGTACGTCATCCAGCAAGTCGGCCTCTTCCCGCATCAGACGATCGCGCACAACGTGGCGACGGTGCCGCGTCTGTTGGGCTGGGACCACGACCGGATCGACGCGCGGGTCAAAGAGCTGCTCGCGCTCGTCGGCCTCGACCCGGGTGACTACGGCGATCGCTATCCGAACCAGTTGTCCGGCGGCCAGCAGCAACGCGTCGGTGTGGCACGCGCGCTGGCCGCGGATCCGCCGGTGTTGCTGATGGACGAACCATTCGGCGCGATCGATCCCGTCACCCGCACCCGGCTGCAGGACGAGTTCCTCCGCCTGCAATCCGAGCTGCGCAAGACCGTGGTGTTCGTGACGCACGACATCGACGAAGCCGTGAAGCTCGGAGACCGGATCGCGATCCTGAACGTCGGCGGCGTCGTCGAGCAGCACGACACTCCCGCGCAGGTCCTGGGTGCACCCGCGACGCCGTTCGTGGAGCGCTTCGTCGGCGGCGACCGCGCCCTGAAGCGCCTGAAGGTGACGCCGATCGATCGAGCGCTGCTCGATCACCCGCCGACGCTCTCGCCGGCGGACGCGCTCTCGCGCGCGAGATCGCTCTTGCAGGCCACGTCGGCGGAATCGCTGCCGGTCGTCGACGCCGATGGCTCGCTGCGCGGTCGAGTGCGCGCGCAGGACGCCGAGGGCGACGGGGAGGTCGGGGGTCGGGTCGTCCGGGTGGAGGCGTGGGTCGACGCGGCGGATTCCCTCGAGACGGCACTGGCCCGATCGCTGCTCACCGAGGACGGATGGATCGCGGTGCTCGATCACGACGCGTTCCTGGGTACCGTTGACCCGTCCACCATCCATCGCGTACTCCGCGCGTCGCTGCACGACAGATCGCAAGACGGACTGCACGACCGCTGACATCGTCCGATCGCACGAAGGGGGATCCCGATGATCGTCGTCGTCGAATGGAAAGCTCCCGTTCGTAACTCCGCGTGGGTTGCGGCCTGTTTCGGTTTGGTCGACCTGTGACCGCCATTGCCACGTCTGCCGACCGCGCCACGCTCCACGACGACTTTCGCCGTGTGCGTGACCTGACCGAAGCTCTCGCCGCACCCCTCTCTCCCGAAGACCAACTCGTCCAGTCGATGCCGGACGTGAGCCCGACGAAATGGCACCGGGCGCACACGACCTGGTTCTTCGAGACCTTCCTCCTCGCACCTCGCCTCGACGGGTACACGCCGTTCGATCCCGACTACGGGTTCCTCTTCAACTCGTACTACGAAGCAGTCGGGCCCCGGCATCCGCGACCCCACCGAGGGCTGCTCTCCCGCCCGTCGGCCGGCGACATCGCTCGCTATCGCGTGCATGTCGACGACTCCATGCACAAGCTGATCGACACGTGCGGCGAAGACGCGACCGCGTTGATCGAGCTCGGTCTGCACCACGAGCAACAGCACCAAGAGCTTCTGCTGATGGACATCAAGCACGTGTTGCACTGCAACCCGACCGACCCCGCGTACACGGACGAGCGCCCGGTGCAGCAACGCACCTCGCCGCCCGCGTTCGTCGACGTGACCGGTGGCGACGTCGAGATCGGCCACGACGGAGACGACTTCGCCTTCGACAACGAGCGACCTCGCCATGTCGTGCACCTGGAGCAGTTCCGTGTCCAGGACCGGCTCGTGACCGCCGGGGAGTGGCTCGAGTTCATCGCGGACGGTGGATATCGCTCGCCGTCCCTCTGGCTCTCGGACGGCTGGCACGCCGTGCAGGAACACGGATGGGAAGCCCCGCTCTACTGGCGCAACGACGGCGCCGACGGCTGGACGGCGTTCACCCTGGCCGGGCGCCGCCCGCTCGATCTCAACGAACCCGTCGTGCACGTCAGCCACTACGAGGCGGACGCGTACGCGAACTGGCGAGGGCTCCGGCTCCCCACCGAATTCGAGTGGGAGCACGCGGTGTGCTCGTTGCCTCCGGGAACGCTGTACGAGCTCGACGACGTCGCGTGGCAGTGGACCGCGAGCGCATACCTCCCCTATCCGCGATTCAAGCCTGAACCCGGCGCGGTCGGCGAGTACAACGGCAAGTTCATGAGCGGGCAGATGACGCTTCGCGGTGGTGCGCGCGTCACCTCACCCGGCCACACTCGCCCGACGTACCGCAACTTCTTCCCGCCGGCGAGTCGCTGGATGTACGGAGGCGTGCGGCTGGCGGCGGACGCGACATGACCTCGCTCGAGGAAGACGCGCGTCTCGGGCTCACGTGCACGCCGAAGGACATCCCACCGAAGTGGTTCTACGACGACCGCGGCTCCGCGCTGTTCGAGGAGATCACGCGCCTCGACGAGTACTACCCGACGCGTCGCGAGCGGGCGATCCTCGTCGAACGTGCGCCGGAGATCGTCGCCCGGGCCGGCGCCGACACGCTCGTGGAGCTCGGTTCGGGGACGTCGGAGAAGACACGGCTGTTGCTCGACGCCATGCGCGACGCGCGACTCCTCATACGGTTCGTGCCGTTCGACGTCAGCAAGCAGACATTGCACGACGCAGCCGCCGCGGTCGAGCGGGAGTATCCCGGCGTCGACGTGCAACCGGTGGTCGGTGATTTCACGCTCGACCTCCACAACATCCCGCCCGCGGGCCGGCGGCTCGTCGCGTTCCTGGGTGGCACGATCGGCAATCTGTTGCCGGACGCACGTGCGCAGTTCCTCGATGAGATGGCAGCGATGCTCGGTCCCGACGACCACCTCCTGCTCGGGACCGACCTCGTCAAGGACGTCTCGAGACTCGTTGCCGCATACGACGACGCCCGTGGTGTGACCGCGGCCTTCAACAAGAACGTGCTGCACGTGATGAACCGCGAGCTCGACGCCGATTTCGACGCGGACGCGTTCGAGCACGTCGCGGTGTTCGACCGCGAGCGCGAGTGGATCGAGATGCGGCTGCGCTCGACGCGCGACCAAACGGTGTCCGTGCGGGTGCTCGATCTCGACGTGCAATTCGCGCCGGGAGAGGAGATGCGCACCGAGGTGAGCGCGAAATTCCGCCGGGAAGGCATCGAGGCCGAGCTGCGCGCGGCGGGCCTCGAGCTGATCGAGTGGTGGACCGACGACGCCGGTGACTTCGCCCTCTCGCTCTCGCGGTTCCGTACGTCCCGACTACAGACGAGTCGGTAGGCGGGGATCCGAGACGATCTTCAGGCCTTCGGGCACGTCGACCACGCGGACGGTCTCTCCCTGCACCTCGATGCCGAGATGACCGCCCATGATCGGGATGCGCTCGAGGCGCAGTGTGCCGATCCAGTCGGGCACCGCCGGCGCGAGGTGGAGCGACGAACGGCGGATGTCGGGCTCGAAGCGCAACAGCGTGCGCAGGAACAGCAGCGGCGACGCCGCGGCCCACGCCTGGGGCGAGCACGACGTCGGGTAGCTGACGGGGAAACCCAGGCCATCGCGCGGCATACCGCCGAACAACTCCGGCAGGAGGTCACCGAACCACGGGGCCGCGTCGACCATGCCGCGCATCACGCGATGGGCTTCCTCGACGAAGCCGTAGCGCATCAGTCCTGCGGCGGACAACGCGTTGTCGTGCGGCCAGAGGCTGCCGCAGTGATACGAGATCGGGTTGTAGCCGGTGTTCTCGCTCGACAGCGTGCGGATCCCCCATCCGCTGAACATGCCGGGCGACATCAGGCAACGCGCGACCAGCGGTGCCTTCTCTTCATCCACGATCCCCGTCCACAGGCAGTGACCCTGGTTCGATCCGATACCGTCGATCGGCGACTTGTCACGATCGAGGCCCATGGCGAAATAGCCCCCGTCGTCGGTCTCGACCCAGAAGTCCTCGTTGAACCGTCGCTTGAGGTCATCGGCGCGTTCGTCGAGCGACGACGCGAGCTCGTGATCGCCGGCCTCGGTCGCGCAGTGGCTCCGCGCGATGAGCGCGGCGTAGACGTAGCCCTGCACCTCGCACAACGCGATGGGCGTCGGCGCGAGCGAGCCGTCGCGATAGCGCATCGAGTCCCACGAGTCCTTCCACCCCTGGTTCTGCAATCCCCGATCTGTCGTGCGCTGGTATTCGACGTAGCCGTCGCCGTCCTTGTCGCCGTAGTCGACGATCCACTGCAGCGCGGCGTCCGCCGCGGGCAGGAGCGCGTCGACCTCCTCACGCCGGCTGCCCCACCTCGACAGCTCGCCGATGAGCATCACGAACAGGGGCGTGGCGTCGACGGTTCCGTAGTACACGCGCCCACCGCCGAGCGCGAGCGACGCGGTCTCACCGAACCGCATCTCGTGCAGGATGCGCCCGGGTTCCTCCTCGGTGCGCGGATCGACCTCCGTGCCCTGGAAGCGGGCGAGGGTCTGTAGCGTGCCGAGCGCGAGGTCGGGGTCGACAAGCATCGTCATCCATGACGTGATCAGCGAGTCGCGCCCGAACAGCGTCATGAACCACGGCGCGCCCGCGGCGACGACCGCCCGGTCGGGGAACTCGGGGTCGAAGATCCGCAGGCCGGCGAGGTCCTGGGTCGAGCGTTTGAGCAAGGAACGGAACTGGTCGTGGTCGGCGGTCACCACCGGCATCCGCGCCTTCCACTCCTCCAACCGCGCCACCGGCGTCGACCGCTCGACCGGATGGCCGCACTGATAGCGCGGCGTCACCTCGAGGTCGCCGATCACCGGCGTCACCTCGATACAGGTCGACCAGCGCCCGCGCGGTGGCACGACGGTCTCGTACACGACGTGCGGCCCGACGAAGCGCGGCGGGTCGCTGAAGTCGATGTGGGTCGCACGGGCGAACGAGTGGCGCCTGTACCTGAACGTCAAGCGTGCGCCTTCGGCTTCCACGCTGAGCTCGCCCTGCTTGGCGACGCGGCCCTCCTTGACCTCGAACAGATCGGCGAAGTCCGCGCCGAGCAGCAGCTCCACCGAACAGAACGCGGCTTCTTCGCCGAAGTTCTCGATCTCGAGGTCCTCGCGCATGCCGCGGCCGACGTACCGGCGGCGATGTACGACAAGGTGCGAGTCCGCGTGCCCCTTCGCCGGAAGCCCACGCAGCACGAAGACTCCGCTGAACGGATCGGCAGCCGTCGCGGCGAGTGGCTCGGGGGTCGCGCCGTTGAGCAACAGATGCATCTGCGACAAGAAGCGCGTGTCACGGAAGAACAAACCCTGCGGGTGCACGGGGTCGATCTCGCCCGACCGGTTCGAGATGCAGAAGGCGGAGCCTTCGACGAGCGTCACGATGCCGTCGGCACTCGCCAGGCTTGCGCTCGCGCTCGTCGTCCACGGGTCAGGCATCAAGGCAAGCTAGTGCTCGAAGTCCATACGCTTTCTTGGCTCGGCGCCACCGAGCCCGGCATTAGTGTTGGATGACGATGCGAATCGCGGTCGTTGCCCCTGTGTGGTATCCGGTGCCGCCGGCCGGCTACGGCGGGATCGAGCTGGTGGTCTCGCTGCTGGTCGAGGGGCTGGTCGAGGCCGGCCACGACGTCACGCTGTTCGCGAGCGGGGGATCCGAGACCAAGGCGCGACTCGTCACGCCGATGGACGAGCCGCCCGATCCGCAGGAGATGGGCGACCCCTGGTACGACGGCTTCCATGCGCTGTCGTCGTACCTGCAGATCGGCGACGTGGACGTGGTGCACGATCACGCGGCGATCGTCGGACCGGTCTGCGGCGCCCTGCTCAAGAACGATCCTCCGGTCGTGCACACCTTGCACGGACCGTGGACCGATCAGACGCGGCGCTTCTACGGCGTGACCGCCCAGCACGTGCACCTCGTTGCCATCAGCGACGCGCAACGCGCCGACAACGACGCAGTGCCGTACGCCGGCACGGTGCACAACGGCATCGACCTCTCGCTCTATCCCTATCGTGAGGACAAGGACGAGTACCTGATCTACATCGGGCGCGCGAACCCCGACAAGGGCCCGAAGGAGGCGATCACGATCGCCCGGCGTGCGGGCCTGCCGTTGCACATGATCCTCAAGCGCAGTGAGCCGCCGGAGCGCGAGTACTTCGAGCGCGAGATCCAGCCGTTGCTCGCGAGCGACATCGAGCTCCACCAGAACGTCTCCCACGAGCTCAAGGTCGACCTGTTGGGTCGGGCGCGCGCGATGGTGTTCCCGATCCGCTGGCCCGAGCCGTTCGGCTTGGTCATGGTCGAAGCGATGGCCTGCGGCACGCCGGTCGTGACCACGAACTGGGGCGCGGCGCCCGAGGTGGTCGACGACGGTGTCACGGGCTACCGCCGCGACGGCGAGGACGACCTGGTTGACGCCGTCTCCCATACCGCCGACCTGTCCCCCGCCGACAGCCGTCGGTGGGTCGAGGAGCGATTCTCGGGTCGGGCGATGGTGCGTGGGTACGAAGCGGTCTACCGCGGGGTCCTCGCCGCCGGGAATTGACCCGCTGATCTTCCCCGTGGGATTTCACCCTGGGATTTCCACTACCCGCGTAGTGTTATTACAATGACCCCGATGTCCCACCCCGCCTCGCCCGACGGGCCCGGCCGTCCCGGCCTCGAGATCGACGACCTCCACGTCGCCGTCGAACGCCGCGAGATCCTGCGCGGCGTCTCGCTCACGGTGGAGCCCGGCACGCTCCACGCACTGATGGGCCCGAATGGCTCGGGCAAGTCGACCCTCGCCCAGACGCTGCTCGCCAACCCCGCCTACGAGGTCACCGCCGGCCGCATCCTGCTCGCCGGCGAGGACATCACCAATCTCCCCACCGACCAGCGGGCGGCCCGCGGCCTGTTCCTCGGCTTCCAGCACCCCGAGGAGATCCCGGGGGTGTCGGTCCTCAACTTCCTGCGCCAGGCGATGGCGCGCCGCAAGGGGATCGACAACTTTTCGGTCCTCGAGGTACGGATGAAGCTCCTCGACTGGACGAAGCGGCTCGGTATGGACACCCGCTTCACCGAGCGGTATCTCAACGAAGGTTTCTCGGGCGGTGAGAAGAAGCGGAACGAGGTCTTGCAGATGGCACTGATGGAACCCGACATCGCAGTGCTCGACGAGACCGATTCCGGCCTCGACATCGACGCGCTCCGCGAGGTCGCCGCCGGCATCGACGCAGTCCGCAAGGAACGGTCGCACCTCGGCATCCTCGCGATCACTCACTATCAACGTCTGCTCGAGCACCTCGTACCCGACGTCGTGCACGTGCTGATCGACGGCCGCATCGTCGCGACCGGTGGTCCCGAGCTCGCGCGTGAAGTCGAGGCACGCGGTTTCGACGCCTTCCGGGAACGGGCGGCGTAGATGCGCCCGCTCGATGTCGCCGCGATCAAGCAGGACTTCCCGATCCTCGCGCACCAGATCAACGGCAAGCGCCTCGTGTACCTCGACTCCGCGTCGTCGTCTCAGAAGCCGAACGCAGTGCTCGACGCCATGGACGACATGTACCGCACGCACTACGCGAATATCCACCGAGGCGTGTATGCGATCGCGGAGCAGGCGACGGCCGCCTACGAGGGTGCTCGCCGCAAGGTCGCCCGGTTCGTCAACGCGCACGCGACGGAGGAGATCATCTTCACGCGCAACGCGACCGAGAGCATCAACCTCGTCGCGTACTCCTGGGCACGTGCGAACCTCCGCGAGGGCCACGTGATCGTGCTCTCGCACATGGAACACCACGCCAACGTGGTGCCGTGGCACATCCTCGCCGCCGAGCGCGGCGTGCAGCTGCGGTGGATCCCCCTCACGAGCGACTACCGGCTCGACACGTCGAAGGTCGACGAGCTCCTCGACGGTGCCAAGCTCCTCGCGATCAGCGCGATGTCGAACGTGCTCGGCACGATCAACGACGTCCGCACACTCACGCATACCGCACGAGCTGCGGGCGCGCACGTGCTCGTCGACGCGTGCCAGTACGTCCCGCACGTCGCGACCGACGTCCGGGAATGGGACGCCGACTTCGTCGCCTTTTCGGCGCACAAGCTGCTCGGTCCGACCGGCATCGGTGCCCTGTGGGCCCGGCGGGAGCTCCTCGAGGAAATGCCTCCGTTCCTCGGCGGCGGAGAGATGATCCGCGACGTGCGCCTCGATGGGTTCACACCGAACGACGTGCCGTGGAAGTTCGAGGCGGGCACCATGCCGATCGTCGAGGCGATCGGCTTCGGCGCGGCAGTCGACTACCTGACGAACCTCGGGATGGACGCCGTCCGTGCCCACGAGATGCAGCTCACGGAATACGCGCTCGGCGCCCTGCGCGACCGATTCGACGAATCGCTGCGGATATACGGCCCGCTCGACGTGACGCAACGAGGCGGCGCGGTCTCGTTCCTGTTCGAGGGAATCCACGCCCACGACATCAGTCAGGTGCTCGACGAGGACGCGGTGTGCGTGCGCGCCGGGCACCATTGCGCCAAGCCGCTCATGCGCCAGCTCGGCGTGCCCGCGACGAGCCGCGCGTCGTTCTACGTCTACAACGACGAGGCCGACGTCGACGCCCTCGTCCAAGCGCTGGCCAAAGCCCAAAAGTTCTTCGAGATCTGAGTCGTCGTAGGATCATTGACGTGGCCGGGCTCGAAGACCTCTACCGGGAGATCATCCTCGATCACTACCGTTCGCCGCGCAATCGGGGCGAGCTGCCGGTTCCGCCCGCGCACAAGGTCGAAGGCTTCAATCCGTTGTGCGGCGACGAGGTCGTCCTGTATCTCGACATCGACGACGACGGCGAGACCGTGCGCGACATCAAGATCGAAGGTCAAGGCTGCTCGATCAGCCAGGCGTCGACGTCGATGATGAGCGCTGCCGTACGCGGCAAGTCGCTCGACGAGGTGCACAGGCTCATCCGCGCGTTCAAAGCGCTCATGTCGATCCACGAGTCGAAGCTGGAAGGCGAAGGAGACGGCAGCGATCTGGCGGCCGACCTCGAAGGCGTCCGTCTCGGTGATCTCGAAGCCCTGCAAGGCGTCGTAAAGTTTCCTGTGCGCATCAAGTGCGCCACGCTTGCCTGGAACACCCTCCAGCAGGGCATCGAGGAGACGAAGGCCTAGCTGACCGCACGGGAGGCGACAGACGGGCCAACGTCCGATTCAGGACCTCCGTCACATCGCGCGGTATTCCGCTACGGATCGGGAACGTGGAGGCCGAACCCAGTGTTGAAGAAACGGAACAGGAATTGGGTCGGGATGTTGCGTCTCTCGTGGGGTAGAGCCGGATAGGCTATCTCTACGAGAAGCCAGGAGGAGCGAAATGGATCAGGCTGGGGTCGTCAACATCATCGACGAAGCGCTCGAGCGTTTTTCGAGCCGCGACCTGATCGCCGCTTCCGAGCTCATGGACTTCCTGCTCGATCTTCGTAGCGCCGTCGTGTCCGACGCCGCGCTCGCGGCCCTCATCGACGCCGAAACGCAACCGACGCACTGACGACCGTTCCTGCGGCAAACCTGGCAGGGTCGTCCAGTAGCATTGACGGCTGGTGAATCGCGCGGCTCCCCTCTCTCCCGATGATTCGCGCGCGGTCCGGCTCGCCCGCCGGCGCGGCTGGCGCCGTCGACTCTTGGTCGGCGGTTCCGTGCTCGCGATCCTCGCCCTAGGCGGCGCCGCAACCTACGCGTTGGTCTGGAACGCCGACACTTCGTCGGCCGGCACCCAGACCGGGCAGGTCGTGGTCTCGGTGCCGCAGACGACGCGCCCGAAGCCTCCGACGACGCGTCGAGCCACGACGACGACCACGACGATCCCGCCGGTGAAGAACCCCGCCGACGCGACGATGCCGTCGCCCGGAAGCGGTCTTCGGATCGGGAGCCGCGGCCCGCTCGTCTACCTCTACGAGGCGAGGATGAAGGCGCTGCACTTCGATCCCGGCCCGGTCGACGAGACCTTCGACCAGGACACCCAGTACGCCGTCATCGCGGTGCAGAAGTACTTCCAGCAGGCGCGCACCGGCGTGATCGACGGCGGCGTGCAACTGGCGCTCAGCCACTTCCAGTACGCGCCGGCCGAGCCCACCTCCGAGCCCGACCGCGTCGAGATCGATCTCGACAAGCAGGTCATCACCGTCTTCCAGAACTGGCAACCCATCCTGCTCACGACGACCTCGACCGGCAGCGGCGCGCACTTCTGCGGCGGCGTCGACGGCTGCCAGTACGCGATCACGCCCCCCGGCCACTACCACTTCTACTCGCTGTATCGCGGGTGGCAGAACGGCAAGCTCGGCAGGATGTGGAATCCGTACTACTTCAACGGTGGCATCGCGGTGCACGGGCTCGCATCGGTGCCGGCATACCCGGCATCACACGGGTGCGCGCGGATCCCGATGCACGTCGCCGACTATTTCTACACACTCGTGCACAACAACGAGTCGGTGTTCGTCGTCGGTACGCCGAAACGACCGGGAGATTCCTCCGTCGGATCCGTCGGCAGCCGGCCCGCGCCGCCCACGCCGACCACCGCGCCCGCGACACCGGTCGTCACGCCGGGCGGAACGCCCGGAGCTCCGGGCACGCCACCGCCGACGCACACGCCGACGACGCCGCGACCGACGAACACCTCGACACCGACGACGTCCGAGCCGACGACCACCTCGGAACCGGGCCCGTAGCGTTCAGAAGCCAGGCTCGGCGAACGGATCGGCGTCCGCCTTCGGCACGATGACTGCGAGCTCGTCGATGCCGAGCTCCGCGGCGAGCTCCTCGTAGCCGGTGCGCTCGAGCTCGTCGGCGAGCTCGGGGCCCCCGCTCTTGACGATGCGCCCGGCAAGGAACACGTGCACGCGGTCCGGTCGCAGCTCGGTGAGCAGGCGGGCGTAGTGCGTGATCGCCAGCACGCCGACGTCGCTTTCTCGTGAAAGCGCAGCAACACGCCGGGCGACGTCCCGCAACGCGTCGACGTCGAGTCCCGAGTCGATCTCGTCGAGCACCGCGAACTTCGGTTCGAGCACCGCGAGCTGCACGGTTTCGGCGCGCTTCTTCTCGCCGCCCGAGAACTCGTCGTTGACCCCACGCGTCAACAGCTCCGGCGCCACGCCCAGGGCCGACGCTTCGCGCGCGACGGACTCGGAGAGATCACTCCCGCGTGCGGCGCCCACAACCGCTGCGAGCGGTACGCCGGGGACCTCCACCGGGTACTGCATCGCGAGGAACAGTCCGCGCTGCGCGCGTTGCCACGTCGGCAGGTCGAGCAGCTCTTCGCCGTCGATCGTGACCGAGCCGCGGGTCACTTCGTAGTCGTCCCGGCCCATCAGCGCGTGCGCCAGAGTGGACTTGCCCGATCCGTTCGGCCCCATGACCGCGTGCACCTCGCCCGAACGCACCTCGAGATCGACGCCCCGCAGGATCTCGTGGCCGGCGACGGTGACGTGGAGGTCGTTGACCGCAAGGACGCTCATGGCAGCACGACCTTCACGTCATCCCCGTCGACCTGCACCTCGTACACCGGGACCGGCGCGGTCGCGGGCAGGGTCTGCGGCTCACCCGTGCGGAGCGAGAACGTCGAGCCGTGCTTCGGGCATTCGATCTCGCACTCGTCCTCCCACACGTCGCCCTCCGAGAGGGAGTAGTCGGCGTGCGAGCACGTGTCGCCGATGGCGTAGAAGTCGTCGCCGATACGCACGAGCGCGATGCGGTGACCGTCGACATCGAAACGCCGCGCCTGACCGGGTGCGAGATCGTCACGTGTACACAGCGTGCGCAGCTCACCCATCAGCGGCGACTTCGCCGATGTTCGAGCTTGTCGACGACCGATGCGCGCAGACCTCGAGTGAGCGCGCCGACCGGGAGCCGGGCGAACACGTCGTCGAAGAAGCCGAGCACGATGAGCCGCTCCGCCTGGTCGGGCGAGATGCCACGCGACTCGAGGTAGTAGAGCTGTTCTTCGTCGATCGGGCCCACCGCGGAAGCGTGCGAGCACCGCACATCGTTCGCCTCGATCTCGAGGTTCGGGATCGACTCGGCATGCGCGCCTTCGGTCAGCACGAGATTGCGGTTCGTCTGCGTGGCGTTCGACTTCTGTGCGGGCTTCCGCAGACGTACGAGGCCCGAGTACACCGAGCGCGCTTCGTCTTCCACGGCGCCCTTGAACAAGAGATCGCTGCGCGTGAACGGGGCGTTGTGGTCCTGGAGCGTCCGGAAGTCGAGCGTCTGGGTGCCGTCGCCGAAGTACACCGCGAGCTGGTCACTCTCCCCGCCCTGCCCGTCGAGCCGGGCCTCGCTGCGCAGACGCGCGTAGTCGCCGCCGAGGGACACGAGCGACGTGCGCACGGTCGCGTCGCGGCCCACGTGCGCGCGCTGGTATCCGAGGTGCCACGTCCTGGGCCCGTGCTCCTGCACGGAGAGATATCGCAGGTGGCCGTTGTCGTCGACGAGGAGCTCGGTCACCGCGTCGACGAGATGATTCGTGGACGGCGTGCCGAACCGCTCGAGCACCGTTGCCTCGGCGCTCTTGCCGACGGCGACGAGTGTGTGCGGAAACGACGCGCGGCTGTCGCCCTCGCTCCAGTGCAACACGAGGATCGGCTCTTCGACGACGACCCCGGGTGGCACGAGGATGCACGCACCGCCGGCGAGGAATGCGTCGTGCAACGTCGTGAATGCATCGGGGGTTGCGCCCGACGCGCTTCCGAGCAGCTCCCGCACGAAGTCGTCGTCGCACGTGGCGATGTCGCAGACGCGTACGCCCTTCGATTCGAGCGCGGGATCGAGCACATGGTGCACGACACGGCCGTCGCGTACGACCAGCATCGCGGCGTGCTTGCCTGCTTCCGCGGCCCACGGGCCGCCGCCCGGGGCGCGCTCGTCACCGGGTGCGCCGAGCTCTTCGGCGGCAAAGGGCCGGTACCGCGCGAGGTCGAGCTTGTCGATGGGCGAGTACCGCCAGATCTCCTCCGACGGCGTCGGCCATGCGAGCCCGGCGAGCTGCTCCGCCGCCGCGAGTCGTCGTTGTACCAGCCAGTCCGGGCCGCCGAGTGCCCGCGCGGCATCGGCTGTGAACGCGAGCGTCATGCCACTAACCGACTGCGCCTTCCATGTTCAGCTCGATCAGACGCGACAGCTCGACCGCGTACTCCATCGGCAGCGTCTTCACGATCGGCTCGATGAAGCCGTTGACGATCATCGCCGTGGCCTGCTGCTCGGTAAGACCACGGCTCTGGAGATAGAACAGCTGGTCGTCGCCGACCTTCGAGACCGTCGCCTCGTGGCCGATGCGCGCGTCCTTCTCCTCGATCTCCATGTACGGGTACGTGTCGCTGCGCGACTGCTCGTCGAGGATCAGGGCGTCGCAGCGAACGTGGGCCTTGACGTTGTGGGCGCCTTCCTCGACACGCACGAGGCCGCGGTACGTCGTGCGGCCGCCGTCCTTGCTGATCGACTTCGAGTCGATGATCGACGTGGTCTCGGGCGCCGCGTGGGTCATCTTGGCCCCCGCATCCTGGTGCTGTCCCGGCCCCGCGTACGCGACCGACAACACCTCGCCGTGCGCCTTCGGGCCAACCATCACCACGGCCGGGTACTTCATCGTGAGCTTCGAACCGAGGTTGCCGTCGATCCACTCGACCGTCGACTCGGTCTCGGCGCGCGCCCGCTTGGTCACCAGGTTGTACACGTTCGGCGACCAGTTCTGGATCGTCGTGTAGCGGATGTGCGCACCCGGGCGCGCGATCAGCTCGACGACGGCGGAGTGCAGCGAGTCGGTGCTGTAGACCGGCGCCGAGCATCCCTCGACGTAGTGCACGGATGCACCCTCGTCGGCGATGATCAGCGTCCGCTCGAACTGACCCGCGTTCTCGGCGTTGATGCGGAAGTACGCCTGCAGCGGCATGTCGACGTGCACGCCCGGCGGCACATAGATGAACGAGCCACCTGACCACACGGCCGAGTTCAGCGCGGCGAACTTGTTGTCGCCGGGAGGGATCACCGTGCCGAAGTAGCGCTGCACGAGCTCCGGGTATTCGATGACCGCCTGGTCCATGCTGGTGAAGAGGATCCCCTTGCGCTCCAGATCCTCGCGGTTCTTGTGGTAGACGACTTCGCTCTCGTACTGGGCGGTGACGCCGGCGAGGAACTTGCGTTCGGCTTCGGGAATGCCGAGCTTCTCGTAGGTCGCCTTCATCTCCTCGGGCAGCATGTCCCAGTCGTTGACCTGCCCCTCGGTCGGCTTGAGGTAGTAGTAGATGTTCTCGAAGTCGATGTCGGGCATGTTCTTGGCGAACCATTCGAGCATGGGCTTTCGCTCGAACCGCTTGAGCGCGTTGAGCCGGAACTTCGTCATCCATTCCGGTTCGCTCTTGTGATGCGAGATCTCGCGCACCACGTCTTCGTTCACGCCCTTCTTCGGCTCGTAGACGTACTGCTCGGTGTCGTGCCAGCCGAGCTTGTACTTGCCCAGATCGATGCCCGAAACGGCCATCAGCGACTGCCTCCTCGATCCCGGC
>JBBRXX010000043.1:0-40042 GCA_038238245.1 Acidimicrobiia bacterium | reverse complement strand
GTCTGCACGTTCTTGAAGTTGACGAAGATGCCCTGCGCCGTCTCCGGCCGCAGGTACGCGACCGACGCGTCGTCCTCCACCGGCCCGACGTGCGTCTTGAACATCAGGTTGAACTGCCGTGCCTCGGTGAAGGTGTCCTTCGCGCCACAGTTCGGGCAGGCACCGGAGCTGGGAAGCTGGTCCGCTCGGAAACGCTCGTTGCACTTCCGGCAGTCGACGAGCGGGTCCGTGAACGTCGCGACGTGGCCGCTCGCCTCCCACACCTTCGGCGCCATGAGGATGGCCGAATCCAGGCCCACGACATCGTCCCGGAGCTGCACCATCGAACGCCACCAAGCCTCCTTGACGTTTCGCTTGAGAAGGACGCCGAGCGGCCCGTAGTCCCAGGTGGAGCGGAACCCGCCGTAGATCTCCGACGACGGGAACACCAGGCCACGGCGCTTCGCGAGGTTGACCACGCGGTCCATGAGCTTGGGGTCGACGGCGGGGGCCATAGCCGACCAGGCTACTCGGCCGTTTTCGCCGAACCGGCTTGGTTGCAGTCTCTCTCGGGCACCTGAGGACGCGATTTGCCGGGCTACAGAAGGGTGGCGGATCGGAGACGGCGCTCTCCGTGATGCTCGAGCGCCCGGATCCCGAGATGCTCCACTTCGTGCGTGGCCGCGCTCGGAAGCTCGGCGAGCACGCCGTTGAGCGAGCCGCCGAGCATGCGGCGCAGCAGCTCGAGCGCGGGCGCGGACACCGACCGGCCACCACCGCGCGCGCACGCCCGGCAGAGCGTGCCGCCCTCGTCGAGGTCGAACGCGACGAGCTCGTCGTCGTCCATCCCGCTCGGACTGCCACTGCAGCGGGCACAGGCGTCGAGCATGGGATGGAACCCCTCGAGCGACAGCAGCTTCCAGAAGAACGCGGTCGTGACGAGCGGAGTGCGGCGTTGCGCGAGCGTGCGCAGCGCGCCGGTGAGCATGCGATACAACGCCGGATTCGGTTCGCGTTCCTGCGCGACCTGATCGACTGCTTCGAGCATCGGTACGGCGTGCGTGAACAAGCCGTACTCCTCGCGCAGCGCGCGGTGCGATTCCACCGTCTCGGCTTGGGTGACGATGTCGAGCTCGCGGCCCTTGTAGCACTGCAACGCGATCCGGCTCGTCGGCTCGAGGCGGGCACCGAACTTGCTCGTCGTCTTGCGCACGCCCTTGGCGACCGCGCGGACCTTGCCGTGCCCCTGGGTCAGGATCGTGACGATGCGATCGGCCTCGCCGAGCTTGATCGTGCGCAGCACGACCCCCTCATCGCGGTACAGCCCAGGCATCACACGAGTGTAATTCGCGCCCGTCTGTTTGGACACCTTCACACCGAGCCGAAGCGGCGGTCGCGCTTTTGGTATTCGGCGATGGCGTCCACGAGGTGATCCCGGCGGAAGTCGGGCCACAGGACGTCGGTGAACACGAGCTCGGAGTATGCGAGCTCCCACAGGAGGTAATTCGAGATCCGGAACTCGCCCGACGTGCGGACGAGCAGGTCGGGGTCGGGCATGTCCGGCGCGTAGAGGTGGCGGTGCAGCACCCGCTCGTCGATCTTGGCCGGATCGAGACGGCCCGCCGCGACCTCGTGCGCGATCGCCCGGGCCGCGTCGACCAGCTCCGCCCGGCCGCCGTAGTTGAACGCGAACGTCAGCGTGAGCCGGCGATTCGCATGCGTCAGCGCCTCGGTCTCGTCGATCCGGCGACGCACCCGGCCCGGCACCCGCCCGCCGCGCCGGCCGATGAACCGCACACGGACCCCTCGTTCGTGCAAGTCGTCACGACGAGCCAGCAGCAGTCTTTCGTTGAAGCTCATCAGGAAACGCACCTCGTCGAGCGGGCGACGCCAGTTCTCGGTCGAGAACGCGTAGACCGTCAACCAGGACAGTCCGATGTCGAGCGCGCCGTCGACGGTGTCGAACAGGGCCTCCTCCCCCGCCGCGTGTCCGTCGGTCCGCTTGAGCCCCCGTTGCTGCGCCCATCGACCGTTCCCGTCCATGACGATCGCCACGTGTGCGGGAATGCGCTCCGGGTCCAGATGTACGGTCACATGGCTCCCTCGCTGCGCCAGACCGCCGACGATAGCTAGCCTCCCGCCGTGCCGTGGACGGCGATCGTCAACCCGGCGGCGGGGCGCGGCCGCACACGAAAACTCCTTCCCGAGCTCACACTGGCTGCACAAGCTGCCGGTGTGGAGCTGCAGGTGTCACCGGAGCCGGGCGCGCCCGCGAAGCTCGCGCTCGCGGCCGCCGAGGCCGGCAACGATCTCGTCGCGTGCGGCGGCGACGGCCTCGTCACCGAGATCGCCGGCGTCGCGGCGGATACCGGACGGCGGCTCGCGGTCGTACCGACGGGTGCGGGAAACGACTTCGCGCGTGTCCTCGGCCACGACCGCAAGCGCCCGCTCGACGCCTTCCGCGCGCTCGCAGACGGCACCGATCGACTGGTCGATCTCGGGCGCGTCAACGGCCGGTGGTACACGTGCGTCACCGCGTCGGGATTCGACGCGGAGGCGAACCGCTGGGCGAACACGGTGCAGCGGCTCTCGGGCACGACGTTGTACGTCGCCGCCGTGCTCCGCACGCTCGCGGTGTACAAACCGCACCCGTTCCTTCTCTCGGTCGACGGTGACGAGCACGAGCTACGGGCGTGGCTCGTCGCAGTGGGCAACGGCCCCGCGTACGCGGGTGGCATGCGCGTCACGCCGGACGCGCGCCTCGACGACGGTCTCCTCGATGTCACCGTGATCGACGCGATGCCGAAGACCGAGTTCCTCGTGAACTTCCCGAAGGTGTTCAAGGGCACGCACGTGTCGCATCCGAAGGTGCAGACGTTTCGCGGTGCGCGCGTCGAGCTCTCTTCGCTCGACCTCTCGGTCCCGATGGAGGTCTACGCCGACGGCGAGCGGGTCGGACCGCTTCCGGCCACGATGGAAGCAGTCCGCGACGCGCTGACCGTGCGCGTGCGGTAGCTACTCGCCGCCACCGCCGGCTGCGCTCGCGGGGTTGCCGGTGTCGGCGAGCGCCTTCTCCAGGGGGACGGCGGGCCCGGTGACGTGCACGACACCGTGCATCCCGTTCGCCTCGTGGCCGGGAACCGTGCAGAAGAACGTGTAATCGCCCGGCTCGCCGAAGAAGCCGACGCCGTCAGTGGGCGTCCCGGGCGGGAGGTCTTTGAGCTCACCGAAGAGCGCGGTCGCCTCGTGGAACGCGAACGTGTGACCCGGCGCCTGCGCCGTCACCTGAAACTTGACGAGTCCGGTCTTTGCATTGAAGACGTCGGGCGCGAACGCGAACTTGCCGCCGGGCGCCTCGGCGACCTTCTCGGTCTGGGTGGTCTTCAACGTGGGAGGGAGCGCAGTCGGTCCCGCGTTCTTGTCCTCGGAGTGGCCGAGAGAGATCCAACCCGCGAACGACAGCGAGACCAGGAAGCCGGCAGTCAGCAGAATCCTCGAGAGCTGACGCATGCGCGGTGCTGACGCCAGCATCGCCGCGCCCGCGAGGATCAACAGCGTGATGACCGTCCCGATGATCACCGGGATGTGGCCGTGCGCGGACAGGAACAGCCGCGACACGTTGAGCACGTAGACGACGATGCCGACCACAACTGCAAGGGGCAGCACGAGCGGCACGAGGTACCGCTCGACGTACGGCCGGTGCCAGAACGGGATCGGCTCACCGGCCGCGGCCGGCGCCTCGACTTCCGCGGCGGGCGGCGCCTCGACGCCGGCCGGCTGCTCGGGCTGATCGGTGGTCGTGGTGTCGGTCATTGCTGTTGCAATCCCATCAGTTCTCGGTCGAGGTCGCGCGACACGCGCCGCTGGAGGGCGGTGCCGCTCTCCTCCGCGTTGTACCAGCGGAAGAAGACGATCGTGATCGTGATCCACAGACTGAAGCCGACCAGGATCTTCATGATCAGTCCGGCCATGCGCATGTCGTCGAGCGCAGAGACACCCCAGAGGCGCGGGACCGTCTCGTAGAACCGGTAGAGCGGGTGGTCGCCGAACGTGAGGAACGAGGCCGGCACGGTCGGCACGACGGACTGGAGGAACAGGAAGACCATACGCACGAGCGGCTGCAGTCTCGGCACCTCGGGAAGCGGCGAGAGCAACGGCATCCACACCAGCAACGACGACACGAGAATCAAGGTGTGCACCCCGAAGTGAAGGGGTGCGTGCCGCAACGACGCGTCCACGACCATCGGCGTGTGCGTCACGATGACCACGACGTTGAACACGATCGTCGCGGGAATCAGTCTCGTGAGGAAACGCACCGTGCGGAGCAGCCACCGGGGTGACAACAGCCAGCGTGCCAGCCACGTCGGCGTGCCCATCAACAGGAGGGGCGCGGCGATCACCGCGTACACGGTGTGCTGCACCATGTGCACCGAGAACAGGTAGCCCTCACCAAGGTCGTGGACCGGCCAGTCGGAGGCGATCCACAACGCGAGGACGCCTGCCGAGAACGTCGCGAGCTGGAAGCGCGTCACCACCGGCGTGCCGGACGGCGCCAGGCGCGGGCCGAGCCGGCGAACCGCATACGCGTACGCCGCGGCCAACCCCGCGATGACCAACCACACGTCGGGATGCGGGGCCCAGGCCGGAAAGGGTGCGTCGGCGAGCACGGCAGCTACGACTTCAAAACGGTGCTGGAGAACACCAACAACACGATGCCGTACACGATCGCCGCACCGACGATCCCGACCGTGAACACGCGCCGGAAGAACGGGGCGTCCTGCTTCATGTGCATGTACCAGGCGCACACGAGCACGAACTTGGCGGTGGCCATGATCGCGAGAAGGGCGATGAGCAGGTTCGAGTTGATGTCGGTGTACGACGCCGCCACCTCGAAGGCGGTGAGGATCACGAGCACGAGCGCGATGAGGATGTACTGACGCGGACCGGGGTGCGTATGAGCCTCGGCCGCAACGGGGTGCTCGGCGTCGGCCGGAACCAGCGCGCCGCCGTCCACGTCGGCGGGGACGACGTCGGTGCCGGGCTCGGCGACGTCAGTGCCGTCGGTCATTTGACATCAATCCTCAATGCTGCGGAATCAGGTAGATGGCCGTGAAGATGAAGATCCACACGACGTCGACGAAGTGCCAGTACAACCCCGCGATCTCGACCGCCTCGGACTTCGCCTGGGGGAGCCGGCCCTGCGCCGAGCGGCCCCACAACAGGAGCAACCACACGATCCCCATCGTGACGTGCGCGCCGTGCAGGCCGGTCAGCACGAAGAAGGTCGTGCCGAACATGTTCGACGACAGCGTCAGGCCCTGACGGTAGAACTCGGTGAACTCGTACACCTGACCCGAGATGAACGTCAGCCCGAACAGCGCGGTTGCGAGGAGCCAGATACGCAGCTGGCGCTCGTCACCGCGTTGGATCGCCGCGAGCGCGAGCACCATCGTGAGCGAGCTCATCAACAAGATGAACGACGTCACCGACGTGAACGGGATGTTGAGCAGCTGCTCGGGCTTCGGCCCCTTCAGGAACTGCGTGTCGCGGCCGCGGTAGAGGAAATAGGTCGTGATGAACCCGCCGAAGAACAACGCTTCCGACGACAAGAACAGCCAGATGGCGAGCTTGGGGTTGCTGACGCCGGTGTTCGTGTCGTGGCCGTGGTCCGGCTCGGCGTGCGCGAGCGCACCTGGTTGCGCGGGAACGATCGCCTGGGCCATCAGTGCGCCCCTTCCGGCTGTGCGTGCACGTCGGGCTCCGTCGACGGTTCGATCGCCCAGCCGCTCACGCCGAAGAACCCGATCGCGGCACCGAGGGCAACGATCCACCAGTTCTTGAAGACGAACCCGTAGCCCATCGTCGGCAAGCCGAGCGCGAAGATCAACGGCCAGTACGACGGCGACGGCATGTGAATGCTGCCCGGCTCGACGGCGGCATGCTCGAGGACTTCGACGGCGCCGCCCGCCGGCAGCTTGACGAGACGGCCCTCGTCGTCCTCGGTGTACTTCCGGTGCCAGAGCTCGTCGCGGTGCGTCACGATCGGCACCTCGGGGAAGTTGTACTCGGGCGGCGGCGACGACGTCATCCACTCGAGCGTGCGCGCGTCCCACGGGTCGGAGCTCACCGGCTCCCGCCCCTCGCGCTTGGCCGAGTAGAAGATGTTCACGAGGTACACCGCCACCGAGGCCGCGATCAGGAACGCACCGATCGTGGCCAGGAGGTTCAGGCTCTCCCACCCCATGCCCTTCGGGTACGTGTAGGTGCGGCGCGGCTGACCTTCGAAGCCGAGGAAGTGCATCGGGAAGAACGTCAGGTTGAAGCCGATCACCATCAGCCAGAAGTTGACCTTCCCGAGCCGCTCGCTGAGCGCGTACCCGAAGAACTTCGGCCACCAGTAGTAGAAGCCGCCGAAGACCGCGAACATCAGGCCGCCGAAGAGCACGTAGTGGAAGTGCGCAACCACGAAGTAGGTGTCGGTCTGCTGCGTGTCCGAAGGCACGATCGCGTGCATGACGCCCGACAGGCCGCCGATCGTGAACTGCGCGATGAATCCGAGCGCGAACAGCATCGGTGTCGCAAGCCGTACCGCGCCGCCCCACACCGTGCCGAGCCAGTTGAAGATCTTCACGCCGGTGGGGACCGCGATGAGCATCGTCGAGAGACCGAAGGCCGAGACCGCGACCGGGCCGATTCCGGTCACGAACATGTGATGTGCCCACACGCCCCAGCCGAGAAAGCCGATCGCGATTCCGGACATGACCACGACCGCATAACCGAACAGCGGCTTGCGCGAGAACACCGGAAGGATCTCCGACACCATGCCCATGCCGGGGAGGATGAGGATGTACACCTCGGGATGACCGAAGATCCAAAAGAGGTTCTGGTACACGAGCGGGTCGCCGCCGGCCGCCGCGTTGAAGAAGTTCGTGTGGAAGTTGCGGTCCATGAAGATCATGATCATCGCCGCGGTGACCGGAGGCATCGCGAACAGCGTGAGGAACGCGACGACCAGCATCATCCACACGAACACCGGTAGGCGCATCATCGTCATGCCCGGCGCGCGCATGTTGATGACCGTCACGAGGAAGTTGACCGCGGTGGCCACCGAGCCGATGCCCAACATGATGATCCCGACCGCCCAGAAGTCGGTGCCGCGTCCCGGCAGGTACCCGGCAGAAAGGGGCGTGCTCGTCAGCGGCGCGTAACCGAACCATCCGCCGTCCGGTGCACCGCCCAGCGCGAACGACGAATAGATGAACAGCCCGCCGAGGCCGAAGATCCAGAAGCCGAGCATGTTGAGCCGCGGGAACGCGACATCACGCGCGCCGATCATCAGCGGGATGAGATAGTTCCCGAACGCCGCGGCGATCGGCATTCCCATGAGGAAGATCATGGTAGTGCCGTGCATCGTGAAGAACTCGTTGTAGCGCGCGGCCGTCAGCACCGTGCCGTTCGGGCGCGCGAGCTGCAGCCGGATGAACAACGCCTCGATGCCACCGACGAGCAGGAACACGGTCGCGAGCGAGCCGTACATGATCGCGATCTTCTTGTGGTCGACGGTCGTGACCCAGCTCCACGGCCCGGTCGTCGCGCGCGGACGCGCGAGGAGACGGGCGCGGCGGGACGGCGCCTCGACGAGTGCGTGCGCGTCTTCGACGGTCGTCATGATGACTGACACTCCGGATACGTCTTCGGGGTGGTTGCGGTCTCGGTGAGCAAGAAGCAGGCGATCTTCTTGGCCTCCTCCTGGCTCATGCCCTTGTCCTTGAAGTCGGGCATGTGCTGTTCGAGCTTGCCCATCGGCTTGCGGCTGGGCGCGTTCCAGACCCACTGCCACAAGTTGTCGTAGGTCATTTCGTACTTGAAGCCGGCGAAGCCCTGACGATCACCGACGTGCGTGAGATTCGGCCCGACCGCGCCGGGTGTCGTCGGCGCAAAGCTGTGGCACGACGAGCAATTCCATTGCTTGTCGTTCACGCCGTTCTTGAGGACATCCTCGGCGCGCGCGCTCGTTTGGCGCTGTTCCCACGCCTTGAAGTCCGACGGGGTCTCGGCGATGACGCGCAAGCGCATGTCGGCGTGCGAGAGGCCGCAGTACTCCGCGCATTGCCCGTCGTAGGTACCGGGCTCGTCGGCTTCGAGCTTGAGGAAGTGCTGGCGGCCGGGAACCACGTCCTTCTTGCCATTCAGCTCCGGCACCCAGAAGGAGTGGATCACGCCGTTCGCGTAGCAGCCCTCGCCCGAGCAGGGCGGCGGGCCCTGCAACGTGAGGGAGACCGGCACACCGGCCGGGATGTGCATCTCGTTCGCGGTCTCGATGTTGCTGCCGTCGTCGTAGTGGTACTCCCACCACCACTGGCGGGCGGTGACCGTGATGTGCACGACGTTTGGACCGGTGGGCTTCTTGGCGAGGTCGAAGATCGTCGCGATCGTCGGGACGGCCATGATCGCGAGGATCAAGGCCGGGACGATCGTCCAGCTCACCTCGAGCACGGTGTTCCCGTGCACCTGCTTCGGCGCGCGGTCCTCGCCGGGCTTCACACGGAAGCGCAACGCGACGTAGATGGTGCCGCCGACGACACCGACCCCGATGACGACCGCGATCCAGAAGAACGGCTGCGTGAGGTCGAGGATCTTGTTCGCGTACGGCCCCTTCGGCCGGAGCGCGTTCTGCTTGTTCTTCGGACCGGTATCGCCGCAACCCGCGAGCACCACGGCGGCGATCGCGACGGCGGCCACCACGGCGGCGCGCCGGAACCGGAGGATGCGGTCCAACATCAGCCTCTCTAGCTTCTTCGGAGAGAATTCGGTGGGACTGTACAGCGGTCGTTTCCCCGAATCACAACTCTGTCACGGGTGCCACCAGCGGTGGTGGCACCGACATTTCCCTCGATCGCCGGACGCCGCCGGGCCACTTGTTCACAAGCGATTTCTCACAGTCCGAGGCGGTCGAGCGAACCCTCTCGGCGCTGCCAGTCGGGTTCGACCTTGACGCGAGTTTCGAGGTGCACCCGCATGCCGAGCAGCGCCTCGAGCTCGCGGCGAGCGGCAGTGCCCGCGGTCTTGAGCACCGCGCCACCCTTGCCGATCACGATGCCCTTTTGTGAATCACGCTCGACCCGCACGATGACGCGCAGCGCGAGCAGAGGCTCACCGGACGACGTGCGGCGCTCTTCGACATCTTCGGTGTTCACCGCGATCGAGTGTGGAAGCTCCTCACGCGCGACTTTCAGCAGCTGCTCGCGCAACAGCTCCGCGGCGAGGAACGACTCGGGTTGATCGGTGACGACGTCGTCGGGGTAGTAGTGCGGACCTTCCGGAAGGCGGGCCTCCAACTCACCCACGAGCGCGTCGAGCCCGTTCGCGGTGCGCGCGGACACAGGCACGTAAGCCGCGAAGTCCCCGAGCTCGCCGGATGCGACGGCCAGGTGCTGTCCGATCTGGTCGTGGGTCGCAGCGTCGATCTTGTTCAGCGCGAGCACGACCGGCGTGTCGACCTCGGCGAGTCGCTCGGCCACGAAGCGGTCGCCCGCGCCGATGGGCGCGTTCGCCTCGATGACGAAGCAGACCACGTCGACCTCCTGCAGCGTCGCCAGCGCTCGCTGGTTCCCGCGCTCGCCGAGCAACGTGCGCGGTCGGTGCACGCCGGGGGTGTCGAGGAAGACGAGCTGACTGGCATCGGTGGTGCGCACCGCGCGTACCTGCGTGCGCGTCGTCTGCGGCTTGTCGGAGACGATCGACACCTTCCTGCCGACGATGGCGTTCAGCATCGTCGACTTGCCGACATTCGGCCGACCAACGATCGCGACGAAGCCCGAGCGGAACATGCCGTTGCCCGAAGGGAACGCGGAGGGCTCCGTCACCCCACCCCTTCGGCGGGGGGCTCCTCTTCGGCCTTCGGAGTGATGATCACCGAGACGATGCGGCGACCCTGGATGCGCTCGGCGCAGAACTCGAGGCCGTCGGCGCTCACACACTCACCCTCGTGCGGCACGTGCCCGAGCGTGTTGAACACCAGGCCGCCCACGGTGTCCCATTCTTCCTGGGGCAGATCCGCGTGAAGCAGATCGTTGACCTCGTCGATCGGCGTGCGCCCGGGCACGCGCCACGAGCCGTTCGGCAAGCGCTCGACCGTCGGTTCGTCGACGTCGTACTCGTCGGTGATCTCGCCGACGATCTCCTCGAGCAGGTCCTCCATCGTGACGAGACCTGCGGTGCCGCCGTACTCGTCGACGACGATCGCCATGTGGAACTTCTCCGTCTGCATCTCGCGTAACAGCTCGGCGACGCGCTTGGACTCCGGAACGAAGTGCGCGGGCCGCAGACTCTGACGCACGGGTTCGGATCCACCGCCGCCGCTGCTGCGCGCGACGAGATCCTTCAAGAACACCAGTCCGACGATGTCGTCGAGGCTGTCTTCGTGCGCAGGAAGCCGTGACTTGCCCGCACTGATCGCCGTCTCGATCGCCTCGTCGACGGTGGCCTCGGCCTCGACTGCGACCATGTCCGTACGCGGCAACATCACCTCGCGCACGACGGTGTCACCGAACTCGAAGATCGAGTGGATCAGCTCGCGTTCCTCGGTCTCGATCGCCGCTTCCTGGGCCGCGACATCGGCCATCGTGAGGATCTCCTCCTCGGTGACGAACGGCCCGTGCCGCAGGCCCTTGCCCGGCAGCACGACGTTGGCAATCCCGATGAACCCCCGAGTGAGCACACGGAGCGGCCAGAACCGCGTGACGAACACGAGCAGGGTCGAGAGGAACAGCGCCGCGCGGTCGCTGTGCTGGAGCGCGAACGTCTTCGGCACGACTTCGAACAACGTGAACACCACGAAGATCTCGAGGAAGATCGCGATGGCAACACCGGCCGCGCCGAATGTCGGCTCGAGCACCGTGCCGAGGATCGTGGCGCCGATCATCTGGCAGCCGAGCACGAGCAAGAGGATGCTGTTGAGCGTTTCCTCGGGATGCTCCAGCAAGCGCAACACGCGCCGGGCGCGCTTGTCGCCCTCTTCCTCGAGTGCGAGCAGTCGGATGCGGCTGACCCGCGTGAACGCGGTCTCGGACATGGCAAGCACGCCGGAGAAGCTCCACAGCACGGCAACCACGACGATCGCGAAGGCGTTCATCGCATCCGTAGTGCAGCGGTGAGACGAGTATCTGGGGGTCGCGCCGACCTCACCGGCGTCATGTCTCGGTCTCCGAGTCGCGGAAGCGGGTCAGCAGCTCCTGTTCGCGGCGGCGCATCGCAGTCGCCTCTTCGGGCTCCGCGTGGTCGTAGTCGAGGAGATGCAGCACACCGTGGACCACGAGCAGCGCGATCTCGTCCTCGGCGGCGGCGCCGCGCTCGGCGGCCTGGAGGGTGGCGACCGCGGGACACAGGACCACGTCGCCGAGCAACGCCGGCGGATCGCCACCGTCTGCCGGCGCACCGGGACCCCGGCCACCCTGGTCGGGCTGGCGGCCGCCGGGCGGGAGCTCCTCGTCCAGTGGGAACGAGAGCACGTCGGTCGGCCCGTCCACCCCCAAGAAGCGCTCGTTGAGCTCGGCAATGGTCTGCGTGTCGACGAACATCAGGGACATCTCGACATCGCTGCCATACCGCTCGTGCACGCGCTCGTCGTCGAGCACGAGCCGGGCGAGTCGCACCCAGCGGGCGACATCCACCTCGATGTCGCGCTGTTCGTCGGCGCCGAAGATCGTCGGGGAACCCATATCCGTATGCATCGGCTACCGATCGTGTCGCTCGTATGCATCAACGATGTCCTGCACGATGCGGTGTCGCACCACGTCGCGGGAACCGAGCTCCACGAACACGAGCCCCTCGATCCCCTCGAGCACGTCGCGTACCTGGAGCAGACCGGAACGCCCCCGGCCGTCGGGCAGGTCGATCTGGGTCACGTCACCGGTGATGACCGCTTTGGATCCGAAGCCGAGACGGGTGAGGAACATCTTCATCTGCTCCGGCGTGGTGTTCTGCGCCTCGTCGAGGATGATGAAGGAATCGTTGAGCGTGCGGCCCCGCATGTAGGCGAGGGGCGCGACTTCGATGGTGCCCCGTTCCATCAATCGCACGACGACCTCCGGTTCGAGCATGTCGTACAGCGCGTCGTACAACGGCCGGAGGTACGGATCGACCTTCTGGAGAATGTCGCCGGGCAGGAAGCCGAGACGCTCGCCGGCCTCGACTGCGGGCCGCGTGAGAATGATGCGGTTGACTTCCTTCGCTTGCAACGCCTGCACCGCGAGCGCGACCGCGAGGTAGCTCTTGCCCGTGCCCGCGGGACCGATCGAGAACGTCACGGTGTGGTTGCCCACCGCATCGACATACCGCTTCTGGCCCGCGGTCTTGGGGCGGATCGACTTGCGGCCCCGCACGACCTCGGTGGTGAGGACCTCGCTGGGTCGCTGGTCGGCCTTCAACATCTCGATCGAGCGCCCGAGGTTGTCGCGGTCGAGCTGGTGGCCCTGCTCGAGCAGCACGATCATCTCTTCGAACAGGCGGGCGACCCGCTCGGCCTGTTCACCCTCACCGGTGATCGTGATCTCGTTGCCGCGCACCAGGATGTCGACCGGGAACGCGTCCTCGACGATACGCAGTAGCTCATCGCGCTGGCCGAGCAGGCCCACCATGAGGTGGTTGCCCGGAACAAGAAGCTTGACCGAGGTGGTCGTGTGCGACGGTGCCAAGGTGCGCGCGAGGGTAGCCGAGGATCGGCGCGTTCCGGCCGTGATGTTCCCGTGTCCCCCGCCGGTCAGGTTGCGGCGGCGGCGCGGAGTCCGAGTTGCTCGAGACGAGCGCCCAGCTCTTCGAGGCTGCGGCCCATGCACGAGGCGAGAACCCGCAGATCGGACCGTCTGATCGTCAGCATCCGGCCGTTGAAGTCCTGGCGCTCGCGCTGGAGCGAGGTGGCGAAGCGGTCGAGAATGTGGGCGTCGGGGTCGTCGAGCTCGTGCAGCCGCACGAGGTCGATCGTGAACCCGGCGTTCATGTCGAAAGCGCCGCTCGTGGCCGCGTCGAGGAGGCTGATCTCGCCCTCGAGCTCACGCGGCAGCAGCTGGTCGGCCGGCACCTCGTAGATCTCGGCGAGTCGTAGCAGACGTGGGACCGAGATTGCTCGCTCGCCGCGCTCGTACGCTCCGAGCACCGACGCCTTGAACTCGAGACTCGATCGCGCCTCTACGTCGTGTAGCGACAGGCCCTTTTGGCGACGGATCGCTCGCAGCCGTTCGCCGACCCGTGCCCCTGTGTTCACCACCCCGAAAGCCCCCTCGCCGGACCGTTGGCGCGCGCCCGCTCGGACGCCGCCGCGGGTGCGGTCAGTGGATGATAACAGCACGCTCCGTGAAAGTCATGCTTCGCGTTGCTTCCAACATCCGCCACTCGTCGACCCGAGACGCAACAGTGCTCACTCTAACCCCATTGGCATAGGTCATGCGCGGCCCATCTGCGCAATCCGGTCGGCAAGTACGGCAACCGCAGCGATCGGCGCAGTCCCTGCACGCAGCACGGACTGTGCCAGCGCGAGACGCGGCCTGCCCGCGAGACGCGCCAACTCGTTCGGCGCGAGTCCGCCCTCGGGTCCGACGACGACCGTCCATGATCCGAGCGCGGGCGGCTCGAGCTCGAACGCCCGACGGCCCGTCCGATCGGCGATCACAAGCCCGTCGAGATGCGCGACCGCGTCGAGGTCGACGAGCTCCTCGACCTCGGGGATCCGGGCGCGGCGGCACTGCATCGCCGCTTCGCGCGCGACCGTGCGCAGCCGGGCGACGGCCTGCGCGGCCCGGGTCGCATCCCACCGCACGACGGTGCGCTCGGTGCGCACCGGGGTGATGCGCGCCGCGCCCAGCTCGGTGACGGCGGCGACCACCGCTTCGAGGCCGCCCTTCACGGGCGCGATCGCGAGCCCGACCGCGACCGCGGGCGGTTCTTCGTGGTGCGGCGCGTCGCGTGCATCGAGCAACAACCGGGACCGGCCGGTCTCGACGATCTCGTAGCAGCGCCAGGCCCCCGTGCCGTCGGCGGCGGTGACGCGTTCGCCCACCTCCAGCCGACGAACCTGCCGCAGGTGATGGCCGTCGTCTCCGCCGACCTCACAGCGCTCCGCAAGCTCGTCGACGAACACGTGCGCGACGGCGTCGACGTCGGCGGGCGTCGATGTCACTTCTCTCACGGCTTGAACGCGGAGCGGATGCGCGAGAAGAGCCCCTCCTGCGGAGGCGTCACATCCTCTCCGCGCGAGGCCGCGAACTGCGCGAGCAGCTCGGCCTCCTCCGCACTGAGGCGCGTGGGCACGTCCACGTACACCTCCACCACGAGGTCGCCCCGGCGCCCGCTCCGCAACGACGGCGCCCCGAGCCCGCGCAACCGCAACAACGCGCCGTGCTGGGTGCCGTGCGGCACATCGAGCCTGGTCGGGCCGTCGAGCGTGTCGAGGTCGAGCGTGGTGCCGAGCGCGGCCTGCACCATCGAGATGCGGAGCGCATGCCACAACTCGTCGCCGCGGCGTTCGAGCGTGCCGTGGGGCGCGACCCGTACACCCACGTAGAGGTCGCCCGCCGGCCCGCCGCGAGGCCCTGCCGGACCGCGGCCTGCGAGCCGGAGCCGCTGACCTTCGTCGATGCCTTGCGGAATCTCGACGTCGATCGAGCGGGTGCCGTCGACGCGTCCCCCGCCGCGGCACGCGTCGCAGGGGCTCGGGATGGACTGGCCCGTGCCACCGCAGACCGTGCACGGTGCCGCGGTCATGAGCTGGCCGAGCAGCGAGCGGCGCACCTGACGCACCTCGCCGGTCCCTTCACAGGTACCACAGCGATCCGGGTGCGTCCCCGGAGCGCAGCCCGAACCTCCGCACTGCTCGCAGTCGATCGGCATGCGCAGGTCCAGCGTCTTGCGTGCGCCGAACACGACTTCGTCGAGCGTGAGCTCGAGTGCGATCTCGGCATCGGGGCCCTGCGTCGGTCCGGACTGGCCGCGCGTGCGCGTGCCACCACCGAAGACGTCCCCGTTGAAGAACGCGTCGAAGAGATCGTTCAGGCCAAATTGTCCGGCGCCGAACGAAGACCCGGCCCCCGCACCCGCACTCGCGCCTTCCGGGCCGAACATGTCGTAGCGACGGCGACGCTCCGGGTCGCGCAGTGTCTCGTACGCCTCGTTGAGCTCCTTGAAACGCTCGACCGCCTGCGGATCGTCGCGGTTGGCGTCAGGATGATGCTGACGCGCGAGCGCGCGAAAGGCCTTCTTGATCTCGTCCTCGGTGGCCTGGGGGGACACGCCGAGGATCTCGTAGTAGTCCCTGCTCATACCCGCGCTCATCGGGAGAGTTGCCGACCGAGTTGCTGCGACACGGTAACGACTGCTGCCTGGGCTTTGCGATAGTCCATGCGGGTCGGGCCGAGCACACCGATCGTTCCTGCGATCTCTCCCTCCACGAGATAGGGCGCGAGCACCAATGAGCATTCGAGCAGGTCGGCGCGCGCGTTTTCGGACCCGATGCGGATCGTCAGACCGGGACCGAGCAGCTCACGCAGCAATGTCGCGAGCACGACGTGCTGCTCGAGCAGTTCGAGGAGACGGGCCGTGCTCGTGGTCACGAACGCGTCGTGCTCCGCGGCGAGGCGGCTGACGCCCCCGACGTAGAGCAGTTCGCTCTGGTGCTGCTCGACATGCGCGCGAAGAGCCTCCGACGCGGCACGCACCAGCGCGTCGGCGCGGTCCGCACCGCGGGCGTCTGGGAGCGCGGTCACGAGCTCGACGAGGCGGCGGCCGTCCAGGTGCTGCGCGAGCCGGGTACTCGCCACCGCGACATCGTCTTCGCTGACGTCGTCGTCGAGATACACGACTTCCTTCTGGACCGACCCGTTCGACAGCACGACGACCGTGAGCAGGACGCGCGCCTGGAGCTGCACGAGATTCGCGGCGCGGACGACGACCGCCTGCGTTTCCGGGCCGACCACGACGGCCGCGTGCGCGGTGACCCGTGCGAGCAGCTGACTGGTCTCCGAGAGCAGGTCGTCCATGGCCATCGTCGCGCTGGTGAAGAAGTCGGCGATCCGGCGACGCTCCGGCGCGGCGAGTTGCCCGGCGCCCGCGAGCTGGTCGACGTAGTAGCGGTAGCCCCGGTCGGTCGGCACCCGCCCGGCCGAGGTGTGCGGCTGGGTGATGTATCCCTCTCGCTCCAGCACCGACATCTCATTGCGCACGGTCGCGGCGGACACCCCGAGACCGGTCGTCTGCGTGACGGTCTGCGAACCGACGGGCTGGGCCGTCTCGACGTATTGCTCGACGATCGCGCGCAGGATCGCCGCCTTACGGTCGTCCAGATCCGTCATCGGTGACTTTTCATCCCTGCAGGGCCTCGGTCGACAGTTAGCACTCAATGGTATCGAGTGCCAAGCGCCTCGGCGGGCAGGAGCGCAGACGCCGCGGGTCATCCGGAGGCCGCGCCCGCGAGCAGGAGGCGAGCGGTGACGTCGGACGCGAGCAGCCGCCCGCGGCGGGTGAGGACGATCCGGCCATCTCGCTCGTCGCACATGCCGGCCGCGGACAAATCGGCGATACACGGCGTCGCAGCCGGCGCCGGGCGCGCGCCGGCGCGCGTGCGCAGGGCCAGGGAGAACGCCTCCTCGGCGCGCCGTTCCGGCGTGAGCTCCTCGCTGCCGGCTTCGGGCGAGTCACCCCGTGCGACCGCGGCGATATAGCGCTCGGGCGTGCGCACGTTCCACCAGCGACGACCGCGCGTATGACCGTGTGCCGCGCACCCGATGCCCAGGTATTCGCCTTCGTGCCAATACAGGAGATTGTGGCGGCACGCTTCTCCCGGTCGTGCCCAGTTCGACACCTCGTACCACTCGAACCCGGCGGCGGTGAGCACGTCGTCGGCGAGCGCGTAGGCGTCGGCCTGAACGTCGTCGTCGGGCAGGGGCCGGTTGCCTGCCGCAACCTGTCGCCCGAGCTCGGTCGCCGGCTCGACCGTGAGCGCGTACGCGCTGACGTGCTCGACGCCCAATGCAAGGACGCCATCGAGCGATCGGCGCCAGTCGTCGAGTGATTCGCCGTCCGAGCCGTAGATCAAATCGACGCTGACGCGTGCGAACCCGGCGTCTCGCGCCAGGTCGATCGCGCGTTCGACGTTTGCGGGGTCGTGGGTGCGGCCGAGACGCGCGAGCACGTGCGGAACCATCGATTGCACGCCGAAGCTCAGCCGGTTCACACCGGCGCGCGCGTACGTGGCGAGCTTGTGCGCATCGACGCTGTCGGGGTTGCACTCCACGGTGACTTCTGCATCCGGGGCGCGATCGATCGCGGCGAGGAGCCGCGCGAGATGTTCGGCGGGGAGCAACGACGGTGTACCACCCCCGAAGAACACGCTGGTTGCAGTTCGACCGGTCTTCGCCTGGCTGCGCGCGAGATCAGTGCTGCACGCGTCGACGTAATCGTCGATCAGATGGCCGCGATCGGTCCACGTCGCGAAGTCGCAGTAGTCGCATCGGTGCGCGCAGAACGGCACGTGGACGTACACACCGAAGCTCACCGCGCCCATCTTCGCGCGCGTGCGGACGCCTTCCCGTCTCAGGTCACTGCCGCGCTGGCGTACATCGGCTGCGTCGACGACACGACGCCCGGCGACCTTTCCACGGTGAGCCCGAAGCCGCGCACGGGGCCGCTCGTGTGGAACCCGACCGTGCGCGGGGACGCGCCGAGCACGCCGGCCGAGATCGCGACGGGCTGATCACCGGTGCCGCTGAGCGCCCACAGCTGATAGGTGTGGTCCGAGGGCAGCTCCTTCATCCCGTCGTTCTTCAAGTAGCCGGTGCCGTCGGGCAGGAGCACGATGCGGGCGACTTCGACACCGTTCGCCGGTGCGAGCGCGACCTCGCGGGCGCCCTGTTGCGTCGCGGCCTTGTCGAATGCCGCGGCGAGATTGTTCGGCGCATTCGTGTCGCGACCCCGGAGGACGATCACCTGGGCAGCCAGCACGACGATGGCGATCGCCGCCGCGGCGGCGAGGGCGCCGACGACCCGCGGTGTGAACAATCGACGCGCACGCGGCTGCAAGGTGGTGAGCACGCGCGGCTCGTCCGCGAGGCGTGACGAGATGCGATCCCACAGCTCGGTGGGAGCGGTCAGGTCGTCGACGGGCGCGAGCGCGAGCGACGCCGCACTTTCTCGCAACTCGTCGACCTCGCCGCGTGCGAGCGGGTTGACCGCGAGATACTCCTCAACGCGCACACGCTCGTCGGGGTCGAGCGCATCGAGCGCGTAGGCACCCAGCAGCGCGTCGAGGTCCGGGTCGTGCGGGCTCGGACGGTTCAGCGACGGAGGGTTCACTTCCGCACCCCCTCGTCGATGAGCGCGGCGCGCAGGCGCAACAATCCGGATCGGATACGGCTCTTCACGGTGCCCTCCGGCTGCTCGAGCAGCACCGCAACCTCCCGGTACGTGTGCCCACTGAAGTAGGCCAGCTCGATCGCCTGCCGTTCGCCGTCCGAGAGCGACGCGAGTGCCCGGCGGACGGCTTCGCCCTCGGTGAGCTCGAGCACGGCGCGCTCGAGATCGTCGTCGATCGTCGGACTCCGAAACGCGTCGCGTGCTTCCCGTGCGCGCCGCGCGGTCTCGGCGCGGAGCAGGTCCACGGCCTTCCCGTGCACCTGTGCGCAGAGCCAGGAACGCATCGATCCGCGTTCGGGCTCGAAGCGCGACGGTTCGTGCCACAACCGGAGGTAGACCTCCTGCACCACCTCTTCGGCGAGGACGCGATCGGCGAGCACGCGCCGGGCGAGCGCCAAGCACGGACCTCCGTGCCGGGTGTACAGCTGGGCCAGGGCGAGCTCCTCACCATCGAAGACGGCGCGCGCGAGCGCGGCATCGTCGGCGGCGCGCAGCTGCGCGTCCGACATTCTCATGGCGCCTCGAGAGCCACTTCGCACTCCCCGTGTTCGGAGCCGAGGCCGGTGACGGATGACGTAGGTTCTCTCCTCGTGCGTGACGGAACCGGAGCAGGCGCGGCCTTCCGTGCGTTCGTCGCGCAGCAGGCACCCGGCGGCGTGTACCCGCCGGACTGGAATCGGAAGCTCGCGGAGGCCGGCTATGTCGTGCCGCACTGGCCCCCACCGTGGGGACTCGACGCGTCGCCGGCCGAGCAGCTCGAGATCGACGAGGCGATGCGCGAGCTGCGGGTGCCCCGCCCGATGAACCCGATCGGCATCGGCTGGGCCGGCCCGACGCTGCTGGTGGCGGGATCCGACGAGCAGCGCGCGCAGTGGCTCCCCGGCATCCTGGACGGGTCGCAGATCTGGTGCCAGCTCTTCAGCGAGCCCGCCGCGGGCAGCGACCTCGCCGCCCTCGCGACCCGAGCCGTCCGCGATGGCGACGAGTTCGTCGTGAACGGCCAGAAGGTGTGGACGACGCTGGCGCATTTCGCGCGGTTCGGGATCCTGCTCGCCCGCACCGACCCCGACGCCGAGCAGCACCTGGGCATCACGTACTTCGTCGTCGACATGCATTCGCCGGGCATCGAGGTACGGCCGCTCGTGCAGATGACCGGCACGCACGAGTTCAACGAGGTGTTCTTTACCGACGTGCGCGTGCCGGCCGCGAACATCGTGGGCGTCGAGCACGACGGCTGGCGGCTCGCGAAGGTCACGCTCGGCAACGAGCGGGTGTCGTTGTCGGGCGAGGGCGCGTTGTGGGGACGTGGGCCGACGGCCACCGACGTCGTCGCGCTGGTGCGCGCGCACGGCGGCACCCGTGATGCGATCCTTCGCCAACGGATCGCGCGGCTCTACATCGAAGCCGAGCTGTTGAGGCTCATCCGTTTGCGCACCGTGTCGGCACGGGTGCGCGGCCTGGAGCCGGGCCCGGAGGCCTCGGTGCGCAAGGCCCTCTCCGACGAGCACGGCCAGCACGTGATGGCGATGGCGAAGGAGCTGACCGGCACCTACGGCCTGCTCGACGACCGCGGCCCGTACGGCGAGCCCGACCGTGGCGAGTGGCACTACGGATACCTCTATTCCCGCGCGCTGACGATCGGCGGTGGAACGAGCGAGGTACAGCGAAACATCTTGGGCGAAAAAGTGCTCGGGCTGCCGCGTGACGCCTGACGGGACCGTCGACGAATTGAGCGAGCCACTCGCCGCGTGGCTGCGGTCCGACGCGCACGACCTCGACCATGGGGTCGATGACCGGACCCACGGGTGGTCCGGCGACCTGCCGATCGAGCAGCTGCACTGCGATCCCGATCTCGCCGAACGTCTCACGCAGGTCGCGCGGCCCGTACGGGGCACCCGCCGCGTGTGGATCGACGGCTGCCCGGTCGTGCACCACCCGGCGGGCGCGCCGATCGCGTTCGCCACCGGTGCGAGCCGTCTCGTCGTCCGTTCGGCGCAGCCGGCCGGTGCCCTCGTGTCCCAGTGGCGGACGCCGGGGCTCGACCCCGCGTGGAAGGACCTCGATCCGTGGGCCGCGGACGTCACGTTCGCACGGACACTCGAGTTGCTCCGCATGCACGTACGCCGCGCCTATGACCTCGCGGAGGCGGGCGCGTGGGGCTGACGTGGATCTCGTGGAACGCCGCGGTCGAGGCGAGTGCCGTGGTCGCGACGGTTGGCCTCGTGGGACGCGCCTCGACGCGCAACTGGTTCGCGGGCGCGGCCGCGTTCGCACGCGAGCTCGCCGTCGTGCTCTTGCTCTACGCGATGTGGCGCGTCGTCGGCACGGTCTCGGTGCTGAAGGTCGATGGCGCGATCCGCGCCGGTGAGCACATCTGGGATCTCGAACGCGCGCTGCACCTGCCCAACGAGCACGGCTTGCAACACCTGTTCCTCAAGAGCGACCCGCTCATCCAGGCGTGCAACGTCTACTACGCGAGCGTGCACATCCCGTCGATGCTGGTGTTCCTGCCGTGGTTGTGGTTCCGCCACCGCGACCGATACCCGGCAGTTCGCAACGTCATCGCGCTCAGCACGCTGTGGTGCCTCGCGATTCAACTGATCCCGGTCGCGCCCCCGCGGTTGGTCCCGTCGCTGCACGTGCTCGACACGCCGGCGCTCTTCGGTCAGACGGTGTACCCGTCGTTCGGACGGAACGGTCCCGCGCAGCTGTCCGCGATGCCGTCGGTGCACGTCGCGTGGGCGTTCATCATCGGCGTGGTCGTCGTGCTCGTCAGCACCAGACGGTGGCGATGGCTCGCCCTTGCGCATGCCGTCATCACGTCGGTCGTCGTGGTCGTCACCGGAAATCACTACTGGCTCGACGGCGTGGTCGCGATCGCCGTCGTCGCCGTGGCGGTGGTCTTCGAGCGGTGGGCGCGTGGTGTGATCACCCGCCGGCTCGCGGGGCGTCCGGACCGCACACCTGCGCGTGCACCTGTTGGGTCAGGGAGTGGATCGCCTGCGTGAGGTCGGTGTTCTTCTTCAGCTCGAGCTCTTGCTCGAGGAAGTCATGATCGGCCTTCGCCTGTTGGAACGCCGCCGATCGATTCTGGCCGATCATCACGAACGTCGAGAGGAAGATCGCCTCCAGCGACACCACGAGCGTCAGCGTCGGCCAAGGACTCTTCTCGAACACCAGCATCCACACCGCGAATGCCACCGCGTGGATGTACACGAACCGCATCGATCCCGCGAACGCGGTGATCGCGTCCGCGATGCGCAACTGCACATCGCCGCGCCGCTTCCGCGTCTGCTTCACCACCACCGGGTGATGGCGCGTGTCCTGGTCGAGCTGTGTCATGGTTCGGGCCTCCGGGTCATTGCGAACGCGTCCTAGCCTTGCAACATCGAATCGATGTCGGCTTCGGGCGGAACCGGCAGCAAGCCCTTGGTCGCGAAGCTGCGGATGATCGTCGCCCAGGAGGGGCGCCCGGCCACGAGCCGCCGAGTGATCGCGCCGGCCTCTTCGCCGCGACCGCAGAACACCAGCGCGCCTGCTCGCAGGAATCGAAGGTTCTCGTCGTCGGGAAGGATGACGAGCGCAGCATCGATCTCGCGCAGCGCCTCCTCCGCCTGACCACTCATCAGTGCGTTCGACGCCGCGCCGAAGCCGCGAAATGCGACGGCAGTGCGTCTCAGATCGCGCAGCTCGTCGAGGGGCCGCGGATGATCGTCGACGCGCAGGTCGACCTTCGGCATCGCGTGCACGTCGGCATTCGGGTTGCCGTCGACGACGAGGAGGGCGGCGGACATGCGGCCCCGCGCGTCGCCGCCTGCCTCCTCCCCGGCGTACAGCGCGGTCAGGAGGCGGTCGGCGAGGTCGCCGATTGCGTGCTCGAACGCCTCGGCCATTGCCGGCCATACGGCCGCGCTCGCCATCATGTTCGCCTGTACCGCGTATCCGTCGCCGATGTGGTGACCCGCGTGGTCGATGCACAGCTCGCCGGTGAACGCGTCGGCGATGCCCGATGCATCGATCAGCCCGACCTGACGGAGTGGCGCCCCGGGATCGGACTCCCGCGCCGCGCCGAGTGCGTCGGGTGCGGGCATGCCACTCGCGAGCGCGTCGAGACAACGCCATCCGTACGCGGGCTCCGCGATCGCTTGCGTGGCGACGGCACCGACACCCGGTCTCGCCCACGGGACGATCGCACCCACCGCGAACATGCAGGTCTGCACCGCGACACCGAGGTCGCCGCTCTTCTGATCGCGCGCAACAATCGAATACGTCACGCAAACGAGTCTCGCCAGGGTCCGGCCCTGATGCAACCATCAACCGTGATCCAACCGTCAACATTGCGCGCGGTGCTGTTCGACTGGCGCGGGACGCTCGTCACGAACATGGATGTCGGTTCGCCGTCGTCGGTTGAGATGCGCCGGACGACGGCCGGCTACTCGTCGAGGCGCAGCGCCGCAACGAAGGCTTCTTGCGGCACCTCGACGCGGCCGATCTGCTTCATGCGCTTCTTTCCCTCCTTCTGACGCTCGAGCAGTTTGCGCTTCCGGCTGATGTCGCCGCCGTAGCACTTCGCCAGCACGTCCTTGCGCTTCGCCTTGACCGTCTCCCGGGCGATGATCCGGCCGCTCACCGCGGCCTGGATCGGCACGTCGAAGAGCTGACGCGGGATCAGCTCGCGCAGCTTCTGGGTCATCTTGCGCCCGTAGTCGTACGCCTTGTCGCGATGCACGATCGCGCTGAACGCGTCGACCGGTGTGTCGTTGAGCAGCACATCGACCTTGGCGAGGTTCGACGCGTGGTAGCCGGCCGGTTCGTAGTCGAGTGACGCGTAGCCGCGGGTGCGGGACTTCATCTGGTCGAAGAAGTCGAGGACGATCTCGCCGAGCGGCAGCAGGTAGACGAGCTCGACGCGATCCTCCGAGAGGTACTCCATCTTCTGCATCTGTCCCCGACGGCCCTGGGCAAGCTCCATCAAGGTGCCGACGTAGTCGGTCGGCGAGAGGATCGTCACGGTGACGAAGGGTTCCTCGATGGACTCGATCTGTTGCGGCAGCGGCATCGACGAGGGGTTGTCGACGACCTCGACCGTGCCGTCGATCAGGTGGGTGCGGTACTCGACATTCGGGGCGGTCGCGACCAGCGACAGGTTGTACTCGCGTTCGAGTCGCTCGCGGATGATCTCCATGTGCAACAGGCCGAGGAAGCCGCACCGGAAGCCGAAGCCCAGCGCGCCCGACGTCTCGGGCTCGTACGTGAACGACGAGTCGTTCAACCGCAGTCGCTCGAGCGACTCCCGCAGCTCCGCGTATTCGTCGCCGTCGACCGGATAGAGGCCGCAGAACACCATCGGCTTCGGATCGCGGTAGCCCTCGAGCGGCTCGCCCCGCCGCGACGCGTCGGTCACGGTCTCCCCGACCTTCGCCTCGCCGACCGCTTTGATCCCCGCAATGAGGTATCCGACCTCACCGGGGCCGAGGGCGGCGACGGGGGTCGGGACCGGCAGCCGCACGCCGACCTCTTCGGCGTCGTGATCCTGTTGCGCGTTGACGTATCGCAAGCGGGCGCCGTTGCGTAGCGTGCCGTTGAAGACGCGCACCGCCGAGATCACACCGCGGTACGCGTCGTAGTACGAGTCGAACATGAGCGCCTGTAGTGGCGCGTCGGCGTCACCTTGCGGCGCCGGGATGTGCTTGATCACGGCGTCCAGCAGCTCGGGCACGCCCTCGCCCGTCTTGGCCGAGATGCGCAAGATCTCGTCGGCGGGGATGCCGAGCACCCGCTCGATCTCCTCGGCCCGTTTCTCGGGCTCGGCCGCGGGCAGGTCGATCTTGTTCAGCGCGGCGACGATCGTCAGGTCGTGCTCGACCGCCTGGTACGCGTTTGCCAACGTCTGTGCTTCGATGCCCTGCGACGCGTCGACGAGAAGGATGACGCCTTCGCACGCCGCGAGCGAGCGGCTCACTTCGTAGCCGAAGTCGACGTGGCCCGGTGTGTCGATGAGGTTAATGATGTAGCCGTTCCATTCGACTCGGACGTTCTGCGCCTTGATGGTGATGCCGCGCTCGCGTTCCAGGTCCATGCTGTCGAGGTACTGGGCGCGCATGTCGCGCGCGTCAACTGCTCCGGTCAGCTCCAAGAGCCGATCGGCGAGCGTCGACTTCCCATGGTCGATATGGGCGATGATGCTGAGGCAGCGAATGTGGTCGAGGGGCGTCACAACCTCTCCATTCTCGCTGATCCCCGCACCCTCCTGGGTACCGTGCGGACCGTGGGACGCGTGGTCACGCCGTTTGGTCGCCGATTGTTCGTTCACGGTCACTGGGCGACCAAACGATTGCCGCAGGAGGTTGACGTCAGTGCGGTTCTGCTAGTTTGAACCGGTTCTCGAACAGCCTGGAGCACGAGCCACATATGGCCAACATCAAGTCGCAGAAGAAACGCAACCGCCAGAACGAGAAGCTCCGCCTCCGCAACAAGGGCGTGCGCACCGAGCTGAAGACCCGCGTGAAGAACGCGCGTGAAGCGGTCACCGCCGGTGAGGAAGACGCGCACGAGCTCGTGCGCATCGCGCAGAAGCGCCTCGACAAGGCCGGCGCCAAAGGCGTGATTCACAAGAATGCGGCGGCGCGTCGCACGTCGCGGTTGATGAAGCGCGGGAACCCGACCTAACGGCGCCCGGCGCGCCGGCTCAACGTTGCGAGCCGCGCGATCAGCACGTCCATCACCGTTCGCTCGTCGAGCCCGCTCGCGCCCCGCAGGTCGAGCTCGGCCTGCGCGAGGAGACGCATCGCTTCGCGCAGCCCGCCACCCGCGAGGCGCTTGGACGCCTCGAGCGGGAATCGAGCGCCGCCCGCGCTCTTCATGCCCAGTGCCTGTGCGGCGTGCTCCTTCGTGACGATCTCCGGGTCGTCGAGACGCAGCAGTCGTTGGTAGTGGTACACGAGCGTCGCCATCACCTGCATCGGATGCAGCGGTTTGGGTTGCGACGCGCTCGTCGCGCTCAACAGCCGGTGCAACGTCTCCAACGCGCCGGCAACCTCGCCGCGGTCGACCGCGTTGGTGAGATCGAAGCGACCGGCCGTGCCGAGCTCCCCGAGGTACTGCTCGACGTCGCCCAGGTCGAGCACCACGTCTTCGCCGTACGTGGAGTGCCAGAGCTCGACGAGCTCCGGGATACGGCCCGCGTCGTCCCCCAGGTGCTCGGCGACGCGCGTCATCGCCGCCGGTTCGAGCTTCAGGTGCGCGTCCTTCAGCTCGCGCTGGAGCACCGCGGTGGTCTGCTCGGCCGCGGGCCCGACGAGCAGCGCGTTGCTCTTGCAGACCTTGTCGAGCGCGCCGGGAATGCGGCCGCCACCTGCGACGAGCACGAGGTGCACGCCGTCGAGGGGATCCTCGATCCACTGCGCGAGCCAGCGTCCCTGCTCGGCGGTCAGCCCGCCGATGTCGCGGACGACCACGACGCGGCATGCCGTCATGAAGGGCGGGCTCGACAGCGCTGTGGTGATCGCCGCGAAGGTCGGCAGCTCCACCGAGCCCTCGACCGCCTCGTCGGCGTCACTCGTGCTCTGCTCGGCGTCGGCCGCACGGCGCCGGCTCGGGATCGTGTGGTCGTCGAGGGCGAAGGATCGTTCCTCCTCGCCCAGCAGCTCGTCGATGAGCCGTTGCGCTTCGCGATCGCGGAGCACGGGGTCGCCTCCCTGCACGAGAGAGGTGGTCACAACATCGCCTCGATCGTGCGACACACGTGCACCGAGCCGCGGACGTCGTGGACCCGAACGATCCGAGCACCCTGCATCACGCCGTACGCGACGGCGGCGAGCGACTCGACGCCGCGGTCGTTGATCTCGCGACCGAGCAGCTCACCGATGAACCGCTTGTTGGACGCGGAGAGCAGCAGTGGGTACCCGAGCGCCGCGTGCGCGGCGGTCTCCCGGAGGAGCAGCGCACTCTGCGCGGGCGTCTTGCCGAGATCGAGACCCGCATCGACGACGATCTGCGCCGGCACGAGGCCGGCCGCTCGGGCACGGCCGGTGCGATCGAGCAGGAACGCCGTGACGTCACCGACGAGATCGTCGTAGTGCGGCTCGGGATCGGGCACGCGCGGTTGGAGCCGGATGTGCGTGGCGACGACCGTGGCGTCGTGCTTGGCGGCAACGTCGAGATAATCCGGGTCGCCGAAGCCAGAAATGTCGTTGCCGACGACCGCGCCCGCGCGGCACGCGGCATCGAGGACCGACGCGCGCCACGTGTCCACCGAGATCGGCGTGTCGAACCGCGCGTGCAGTGCCTCGATCGCGGGAACGACGCGATCGAGCTCCTCGTCCTCGGAGACCTCGCGTCCCGGACCCGCCTTCACTCCCCCGACGTCCAGCAGGTCGGCACCGTCGTCGACACACCGTGCGGCGCGCTGCAGGAACGCGTCGAGGCTCCACGTCGCGCCACGGTCGAAGAAGGAGTCTGGCGTGCGGTTCAGAATGCCCATCACGACGGCGCGGGCACGCACGTCAAGACTGCGCTCACCGAGGCGAAGCATCGGAGACGGCGGCACTTCGACGGGCACGCAGGCAGATTATCGACGCGACCCCTGCCGCTATCGACGTCCAGGCGAGCGAAGCGCGCCGGTCGAGCTGCAACGGAACGGCCGCGCCCGCACGCGCGACGACCGTCACCCACGTGACCAGCACCGCGGTCGGCTGTTGCAGCATCGGACCGAGACGCGGCACGACTCCCGAGATCGCGCTCGCGACGAATCCGTAGACGCCCAAGGCCTCGGCCGCCGGTGCCGCGAAGAGATTTGCGAGCGGCGTCACGAGCGGGAACGTGCCGAACGCAATGAGCAGCACCGGCATGACACCGAGCTGGGCGGCGAGGGAGACCGCGAGCGGCTCACGCACGAAGCGCGGGCCGGGCAGACGGCGCGCGATCGCGGGCTCCGCGAAGGCAATGCCCGCGCTCGCGCCGCACGAGAGCAAGAAGCCGACGCTGTGCACGAGGAACGGGTCGACGAGCAGCAACACGATCACCGCGAACGCGAGCACACGGCCTCGCGACGCGGGCCGGCCGGTGAAGGCGGCAAGCAACGCGATCGCCGCCATGGCGGAAGCCCGGAGCACCGAGGGCTCGAACCGCGTCATCGTCGCGAAGACGAGGATGACCGCGAGTGCGACGCCGGTGCGGGCGGCGAGCGAGAGGCGCCACAGCAGGGGCCCGACGAGCGCGAGCACGAACGCCACGTTCTCCCCGGAGACGGCGAGGAGGTGCGTCAGCCCCGAATCTCGGTAGGCCGATTCGATGTCGCTCGGCAGCCCCCGGGTATCGCCCAGGAGGAAGCCGGCGACGAGCGCGCGCTGCGTCGGTGCGAGCGAGCTCGTGCCGCGCAGGACGACGTTCCGGAAGCCGTCCGCGATCGCGAGCAGGCCGGTGGGCGCGCCGAGCCTGTCGACGCGTGCATGGTCGAGTCGCGCGACCGCGTGGCGCAAACGGGCACGCTCGTCGGTGTTCGTGTGCCGCAGCTCGCTCAGGCGACCCGTGACGCGCACGTGATCGCCGGCTTGCAGGACTCGGAGGCGCATCGCGTCAGCGCCGCTCCCCGAGACCAGCACGGTTCGGTGCGCCGGCCCCGCATCGACGCGTGCGAACACCGTGGCCACGAAGCGGCTGCCGTCCGGGTCGCTCGTCAGGACGCCGTGCAATGCCGTGATCTCGCGGGTGACGATCGCGGCGGCGAGCGGGGAGCGCTGTTGGCCGTGGAGCGCGCGGGCCATGACCGCACCACCGAGGAGCGCGAGGGCGATCGCGGCGACCGTGACCCGGACACGGCCGCGGAGGAAGGCTGCCGCGCCGAGCGCACCCGCACCCACGACAAGTGCCGCGGGTGCCGAACCGGCGCCGAGGCGCTCGCCGGCAACGATGCCCACCACACATGCCGCGAGGGCGACGAGCGGGCCCGCGTCGGCCCGGCTCATACGGTCACCAGGTCGTGGAGCTGCTCGAGCTTGGCGGGACCGATGCCTCGGACGCGTTCGAGATCCCCGACCGACCGGAACGGGCCGTGCTGCTCGCGGTCCCGCACGATCGCGGCCGCGGTCGCCGGACCGACCCCCGGCAACTCGTCGAGCGCGTCCGCGGTCGCGGTGTTCAGGTTCACCGGACCGCCGGCACCACCACTGCTACCGGTGGCGCCGCCTTCCGGGGATCCGCCGGCGCCTCCGGTCACCGCGCCGGGATCGACGCCGGGTGCGGGCTGACCCACCGCCGGCACCGCCACGCGCGCCCCGTCGGCAATCGGCGCGGCGAGGTTCAAACGCGTGAGATCGGCGCCCGGGGTCGCGCCTCCCGCGGCCGTGATCACGTCGACGACGCGTGCGCCGGCCGCGACGCGCACGATCCCCGGCTTGCGGACCGCGCCGACGACATTGACGACGAGTGCCGCGAGCGCGCGCGTCGAGGAGGTGGTCACGACGGCCGAGGCCGACGGACGCGTGGTGGGCGCGGGCGCGGGTGGCGCCGCGTGCGTGGACCCCGCGCGCCACCACGCGACACCCGCCGCGATCGCGACGCACGCGCAGACGCCGGCGACGACGCGACGATCCGCGCGCCACGCGTCGAAGCGCGCGCCGAGACCCTCGTGCTGTGCAACCTCGCGCATCGCACCGACCTCCGGGCGCGCGGAACCGACCGAGGAAGTGCGAGGGAAGCGACCGGCACCCTACCGCGGGGCTGCGCCACCAAAAAGGGTGCTCCAACTGATTGGACGCTCAGCCCGCCAGTGGCGGGCTGAGCGTCCAAACACAAACCGAACGGTTATGCCGTCACAAAGTTGACGATGCGGCCGGGAACGACCTTGACCTCGGCGACGGTGACGCCGGCCAGCAGCTCCGCGATCCGCGAGTCCTCACGGGCGGCAGCGTCGTGGGCGGCGACGTCGGCGCCGGCTGCGACCTGGATACGTCCGCGCACCTTGCCGTTGATCTGCACGGGTACCTCGACCGTTTCCTCGACGAGCCACGCGGGATCGGCGACGGGAAAGTGGTCGTAGGTCAACGTGTCGTCGTGACCGAGACGCTCCCAGAGCTCCTCGGCGATGTGGGGCGCCAGCGGCGCGACCATCAGCACCAGGGGTGTCGCGACTTCGCGCGGGGCTGCGCCGTCCCGCCCGACCACCGACGTCAAATGATTGTTCAGCTCGAACAACCGGGCGATTGCAGTGTTGAAGCTCATCGAACCCATGTCGTCGCGTACGGCCGCGATCGTGCGGTGCAGTCGCCGGCGTGTCTCGTCGTCGGCCGGCGCGTCGGAAACTCGGATCGCGCCCGTCTCCTCGTCGACCAGATTGCGCCACAGCCGTTGCAGGAATCGGTGCACACCGACGATGTCGGCGGTATTCCACGGGCGCTCTTTGTCGAGCGGGCCCATGAACATCTCGTACAGCCGGAAGGTGTCGGCGCCGTAGTCGCGGTAGATCTCATCAGGTGAGACCGCGTTCTTGAGACTCTTGCCCATCTTGCCGAGCTCGCGCGTCACGGGTTTGCCGTCGTGCACGTACGCGCCGTCGCGCTCCTCTACCTCGCCGGCCTCCACGTACATCCCGCGCTCGTCCGTGTATGCGGGCGCGAGGATGTACCCCTGGTTGACCAGCCGTTGGAACGGTTCCGGCGTCGACACGTGGCCGAGGTCGTACAACACCTTGTGCCAGAAGCGCGCGTACAAGAGATGTAACACCGCGTGCTCGACCCCGCCGACATAGAGATCGACGATCCCGGCTTTCGGCGACCCGTCGGGTCGTGTGCCCGCGGCCCATTCCTGCTCGACCGCGCGGTCGACCATCTCGTCTTCGTTCGTCGGATCCAGGTAGCGCAGGTAGTACCAGCACGACCCTGCCCACTGCGGCATCGTGTTCGTCTCTCGCAAATACACGCGACGGCCTTGGCCGAGACCTGCCCACGCGGGACCCGGAAGGTCCAGCTCGGCTTCGACCCACTCGATCGCCCGGGCGAGGGGCGGCTCGGGTTGCGCGTCGGGGTCGTCGGACGTCTTGGGCTCGAAGTCGGTGATCTCGGGCAGCACGACCGGCAGCATCTCGTCCGGCAACGCGACGGGACCGACGTCGTCGTACACGATCGGGAAGGGCTCGCCCCAGTAACGCTGGCGGGAGAACAACCAGTCGCGCAGCTTGTAGGTGACGGTCGCCGCACCGACGCCGGTGCGCGCCAACCATTCGATGATCGTCCGTTTGGCGTCGTCGACACGCAGGCCGTCCAACGAGACCGCTTCGTTCGACGAGCTCTGCGCAACACCGTCACCGACGTAGGCCTCGGGCCAGCTCGTCGCATCGGTGGGGCTCGCGCCGCCGTGATCTGCGAGCCATTCGGCGCTCGGCCGGATCACGGGGTCGATCGGGAGGTCGAACTCGCGCGCGAACTCGAAGTCGCGCTGGTCGTGCGCGGGAACGGCCATGATCGCGCCCGTGCCGTAGCCCATCAGCACGTAGTCGGCGACGAAGATCGGGATGCTCGATCCAGTCGTGGGGTTGGTCGCGAACGCGCCCGTGAACACACCGGTCTTCACCTGCGCGTCGCTCTGACGCTCGAGCTCGGTCTTGGCGAGCGCGAACTCGCGGTAGCGCCGCACGGCTTCGGGCGGCGGGTCGGTCAGGCCGAAGATGCCCTTCCACGCGTCGATCGGATTGCTCTCCCAGTCGACGAAGATGTCGTCGCCCGGCCATTCATTGGCGGTGATCACCTCGACGAGCGGGTGGTCGGGCGCGAGCACCATGTACGTCGCGCCGAACAGGGTGTCAGGCCTGGTCGTGAAGACCTCGATGTCGACACCCGTGTGACCCTCGACCGGAAACGCAACTGTCGCGCCCGTCGACCGGCCGATCCAGTTGCGTTGCATCAGCTTGATGGAATCCGACCAGTCGAGGACGTCGAGATCGTCCAGCAGTCGGTCGGCGTACGCCGTGATGCGCAGCATCCATTGTTTGAGTGGCCGGCGAAAGACCGGGAAGTTTCCCCGCTCACTCAGGCCGTCGGGCGTCACCTCTTCGTTCGCGAGCACCGTGCCCAAACCGGGGCACCAGTTGACCGACGCTTCGGCGACGTACGCGAGCCGGAACGAATCGACCAGTTCGCGCTGCTCCAGCGGGCCGAGATCGTCGAAGGGAATGTCGTCGGGCGTGCGGAAGCGACCGGCGCGGAGCTCCTGCACCAGCTGCGCGATCGGACGCGCTCGATCTGCCTCGCCGTCGTACCACGAGTTGTAGATCTGGAGGAAGATCCACTGCGTCCACTTGTAATAGGAGACGTCGGTGGTGGTGATCCCTCGCCGGGGATCGTGGCCGACACCGAGCGCCCGCAGCTGGCGCTTGTAGGTGGCGACGTTCTCCTCGGTGGTGACACGTGGGTGCGTACCCGTCTGCACCGCGTACTGCTCGGCCGGCAGACCGAACGCGTCGTAGCCCATCGCATGCAGCACGTTGAACTCGTTCATTCGCTGGAAGCGCGCGTACACATCGGTCGCGATGTAGCCGAGCGGATGGCCGACGTGGAGGCCGATGCCGCTCGGATACGGGAACATGTCGAGCACGTAGAGATGCGGCCGGGACGCGAGTCCGCGCGGATCCTCGGAAAGCAGCCCGTTGCGGTTCGGTGTCCAGAACACACGCTCGGTCTCCCATCGGTCCTGCCACTTGTGCTCGATCTCGTTCGCGAGCGTTGGCGTGTACCGCTGCTTCGGCGTGTCGTCGGCTGCCATATTCGCGCCAAGGGTAGTGGGGTGAGGACGACAAGCCGGCTGATATCGTGGGCTTCCCTTTGGGGGCGTAGCTCAGTTGGTAGAGCGCTTGCATGGCATGCAAGAGGTAGTGGGTTCGATCCCCATCGCCTCCACTTCGGAGACACCCTGCGTGTTCGATGCGCCGTTCGGTCAGCTCACGACGGTGAACAACTGCCATGCGCCGGGGACGCCCTTGAGCGTGTGCTCGCCGCGCTCATGGAACGTGATACCTGATCCGGTGACCAGGTCGGTCACCGTTCGTGAGACCCAGACTTCGCCGGCCTGTGCGTGTGCTTGGACTCTCGCCGCGATGTGGACGCCGATGCCGGCGACGTCGTCGCCGCGTCGTTCGACTTCGCCGGTATGGACACCGACGCGTACCTCCAAGCCGAGCTGGCGTGCGCCGTGACAGATCGCGAGCCCACTTTGAATCGCGCGGGCCGGTCCGTCGAAGGTGGCGAGGATGCCGTCGCCGGTGGTCTTGATGGGGCGGCCGCCGAAGCGGCGTACCTGCCGCGCCGTCATGCGGTCGTGGTTGTCGAGCAGCTCGCGCCAGCGACGGTCTCCGGTGCCGGCTGCCCGTTTGGTGGAGTCGACGATGTCGGTGAACAGGATCGTTGCCAGCGTCCGGTCGGTGTTCGGCGTTCCTCTGGTGCCGGTCAGGAACTCTTCGATGTCGTCGAGCAGCGCATCGGTGTCGCCCGCGAACGGGATGTGGTCTTGTCCGGGCAACTCGATGAGCTCGGCTCCGGGAATGTTGGCAGCGAGATAGCGCCCGTGGCCGATCGGCACCATGGGATTGTCGATGCGATGCAACACCAGTGTCGGCGTATTGATCAGCGGAAGGACCGCACGAATATCGCTGCCCATCGTCAACACATCCATGGCGCGGGCGATGGCCGGACTAGACCGTTCGCCCGCCCGCGTCCACCACGAACGAAACTCCACATCACCGGTCAGGCTCGGCGCGCTCAACGCCAGATCGTCGAAGGCGTCGCCCCGAGATGTCGGGTTGGGCACGGTGTCGACCCACCGGTCGAGGACGTCCTTCGGCCATCCCCACGGAGAGTCCGAGTCGCGAGCCATCCGGGCCCAGCAATGGATCAGCACCTGGGCCGAGGTCCGCTCCGGACATGTCGCCGCGAACAACATCGCGACCAAGCCGCCCGCCGACACACCCAACAGCGCGGCCTGCGACGATCCCACCGCGTCGAGCACGGCCAACGCGTCTTGGACCCAGAGCTCGATCGTCGGGCCCGACCCTTCTCCTACGAGCGGATCCGAGAGCCCGACGCCGCTCGGATCGAACCGAATCAGACGACTGAACGACGCCAAGCGACGATCGAAACGACTCCAATGCGGCTCGTCATCGCGATCGATCCAGATATTGGTGCCACTGTTGAACGCGAGAAGATCGATCGGGCCGTCGCCGAGCACGTGATACGCCACATGTCGATCCCCGCGCTTCGCGTACTGAATCGCCCCAACCTCCACAACCGCCAGCCTACGAGTCACGCCGCGAAACGGTGCCCCGACGGTCTGGCCGCGAGTGCCGGGCGAGCCCGGATCTAGGGTCGAGGGCTTCGCTGATCCAACGAGGAGGGGATGGGCATGATGCGTCTCGAGGCGCAACCGGTGGGGAGCTCGGCCGCGGCCGCGCGCGTTCTCGGCCATCTGGAGGAGGCCGCGTGGGTGCTCGCCGGCTTCGAGCATCTCGTCACGTCCGGGGCCTTGTCCAGGAGCGCCTTGAAGGTGCAGACCCGAGAAGATGAGGCCGCGGCGCACATGTTGGCCGCGGTTGGTCTCGTGGTCGGAGATGATCGTCCGCAGATGGCGAGCGGACTGGCGGAGTTGCTCTCGGACGGGTCACTGGAAACGCGCCGCCAAGCGGTCATCTCCACGCTTCGTCAGGTCGCTACCGCCACGGGAATCGTGGATGCGCACGACGCACAGGGATGGGCGGCGCAGGACGACGCCACCCTCGTGGCGCAAGGGAAGTCGTCGGCGTTGGGTGGCCAGATGCTTGCCATGTACGCCGTACCGGCGCTCGAGGGATTGAGTGAGCGCTTCGCCGCGGGAGGAGACTTCTTGGATGTCGGCGTCGGCGTCGCGGAACTGGCGGCCGCCTTCTGTGAGGCGATGCCCAACGCGCGAGTCGTCGGCATCGATGTGTTCCCGCGGGCGCTGAGTCTCGCCGAACAGACGATCGCGGCGCGTGGTCTCGGAGATCGTCTCGAAGTGCGTCTTGTCGGGGTGCAGGAGCTGGCCGATGTGGAGAAGTTCGATCTGGCCTGGATGCCGGCGCCGTTCCTCCCCGAAGCGGTCTTCGCAGAGGGGCTGCGCCGAGTCCTTGACGCGCTGCGCCCGGGCGGCTGGCTGATCGTCGCGACGGGACGCTTCGATGACGACGCGCTCGCGGTGGCCGTGACGCGTTGGAAGACACTCCGCAGTGGCGGCACGCCGCTCACCGCCGACGAAGCGCGAGCATCGTTGGACGCGGCCGGCTTCGCAGAGATCAAGGAGCTGCCGACTCCGCCGGGCGCACCCGTGCTCTACGCCGCCCGAAAGAACGCCGCCGCCTACTTGTAGGCGATTCCGGCACTCGCGGGTCCTGCGAGGGGCACGATCTCGACGTCGCGGAAACCGGCTTCGTGGCACCAGCCCGCGAAGTCGGCACCGGTGTAGTCGAATGCGTCGCCGAACTCGATCAGCATGTTCAGCGACATCATGAGTCCGAAGACGTTCTCGCGCCGGGCGTCGTCGATGAGGTTCTCCACGACGATGAACGCTCCGCCTTCGGGGAGTGCGTCGTACGCGGCGCGAATGAGGTGCATTTTCTTGTCGAGATTCCAGTCGTGCAGGATCAGCCCCATCGTGACCACGTCCGCCGGGGGAATCGGGTCGGCGAAGAAGTCGAGGTCGACGGCGCGTACCCGATCCGCAACCCCAGCAGCCGCGATTGCGCGTTCGGCGATCGGACGCACGACGGGGAGGTCGCAGCTGGCACAACGCAGGTGCGGGTGGCGCTGCGCCGTGATGATCGACAGCAATCCTGTCGCGCCGCCAACATCGGAGAGCGTCGCATGGCGGCCGAAGTCGAACTTCTCGGCGAGGAGATGAAAGTTCCCGGCGGAGATGCCGGCCATCGCGTGCATGAACTGCTCGAGCCGCGCCGGGTCGGCGTAGAGCTCGTCGAACATCGGCCGGCCGGACACCTTGATCTCGTTCTGGGGGGCGCCGGTACGGAGCGCCTCGGTGAGATCGGCCCAGAAGCGGAAGAGGCGGGCGTTGGCCATCTCGAGGATGCCGCCGATATAGGTCGGCTGATTCCGGTCCAGGAACATGGCGCTGTCCGGGGCGTTGGCGTAGATCGCGTCGGGACCGTCTCCCTCTCGCTCGAGGAAGCCGAGCGCGACCAGACCGTCCAAGAAGTCGCGGCGCGCCCGCGGATGCAGGCCGAGCCGTTCGCCGAGGCCATCCGCAGAGTCGGTTCTCGAAGCGAGCTCGGTGAACACGCCGAGCTCGACGCCACTCAGCAGGGTCTTCGACGCGAAGAACCCCATTCCCACCTGCATGATGTGCTCAGGATCCATCACGCCATCTCCTCCTCCGCCCTCAGGCACGTTCGGTCGACAAGAGCTACTCCCGAAATGTACGACGTCTGGCCACCGACTGACTCGGCTCGTGCTTGGGACGGCGCACCGCGGCTATCGGAGTCGCGATGCCGGCTGGTAGTTGGGCCCGGCAGTGACGTCGACACGTCGCAACAGCACTTCGCAGGGCGGTTCGAAGTCGCGTGCGAAGCGGCGAGCGACTTCCTCGCCGAGCCTCTCCCACGGCATCGTGCTGAGTCGGTCGGTTTCGTCCTCGAGGTGTTGACGGAGTGCGATGCCGTCGGCGGTCACCTTGCCGGTGCGGGCGAGCCCGCGTTGTTCGAGCGCTTTCCACGCTCGTTCGAGCGCATCGGGTGCGGAACCACGCGATTTGGGAAGCCAGTCGCGTTCGTAGCCGAGCCACGCGTTGTGGAGAATCGAGGCCTCGGTGCCGTCGAGGCCCGACGCCGCGACGAGCGCCCAGTGCAGGTCGCCCCGCCATTCCCGCAGGCAGTTGACCGCGTGCCAACCCGAGAGCACCGGGTCGTCGGGGCGAGGCATCCGAAGGTGCGCGGCGAACAGGACCCGGCCCACGGTCGGGAGCGACTCGACGATCGGCCACAAGCCGGGAGCGAGCGCGGCCAACGGCTCGAGGATCGCGGGCGCGTGCTCATGGAGTCCATCGAGCACCGCCTCGTTGCGCGCGTCCCACACCGCATCGAATGTGGTGTGTTGTGCGACGAGGTCGAACGCGAGACGGATGCCGAGCGGGCTGATCGAGCCGAACGCCGAGATCGTCGCGTCCGCGCCCGCCGGCGCGAGCGGCGCTGCTCGCGACGCGATATAGCCGAGCGGTCCCGGAAGTCCCAGGTGCTCGTAGCGCTCGACCGCGCCCGGGTCCCAGAAGATCCATCCGATCGTCGTCTGCACCGACCGCGCGTTCCGGCGCGTGATCTCCACCCAGTCGGTCATGACGTGAGTCTCGCGTGCGTCGCGCCGAGAGACCCGGCGTCAGTGACAGCGGGCGGGCGTGACCCGGACTGAAACCGTCTTGGCCCCCGGCCGATTTCGCAACGTGAGGATGGGCGCGCACGGCCGCGACGTCACGTCGGCGCCCACCGCGGTGACCGCGTATCCGGTCGGGTAGCTGCGCTTCGGAACTGTCACGACGGTCTCGAGCCGGCGCGGGGCGCGGTGGCCGTCGGGTCGGCGGGTCGAGAACTCGAAGTTGAGCGCCGCGGTGGCCGTATCGAAGCTGAGCCGGGTGGGCGTGCCGTTGATGAGCGTCGGGTAAGGGCGCGTCAGCGCGTCCAGCACCGTGAGGTTGAGGTTGGGGGAAACAAGTGGCTGTTTGCTGTCGGTGACGACGAGCCCGTTGTAGGACCAGTACAGCCACGGTACGAGGCGCGCATCGAATTGGTCTTCGGTCAGGTGAGCGTCGCCGGGTCGCTCGTTGCACCCCACTCGGTGACGAGCAGCGCCGCATCGTCGCGCTCCGCCGCGGTGACGCTGCGGTCCATCACCGACGCGTTCGCCTGCGTGTCCAGGGCGTACACGTGGGTGGAGAGCGCGTTCCTGGACTGCGTCCCCGGCAGGGAAGTGTCGGCGCTCCCGAAGTTGAAGAGGACGAACGGCTCGACGAAGACCGGATGACGACGGTCGACCGCGTGCACCGCCGCGGTCATGCGCGCGTAGAACGGCGCGAGCAATGTTGTCTCGAGGTCGGGACAACCGGTCACACACGATGACCAGTTGGTGCCCGGCCACGGCTCGTTCATCGCTTCGTAGCCGATCACGTTGCGGCTCGACGCGAAGCGTTCGGCGACCGCGGCCATACCGCGCGCGTAGTAGGTCTGGAGCGGGACGCCGCCGGGTCCGGGCCGGTTCGCCCAGAAGTTGTCGAACGCGCGTTGCAACGCGGGGTTCTGGACGTAGTACAGGGGGAACTGCGCGGGCGGGTTGGGGAGCCCATCCGTATACGTCGCCCATGCCGGCATGCCGTTGCCGTGGGTGACCGGTCCCCAGCCGTCCTGGTGGAAGTCGAGCAGCACATAGATGTGGTGGCGGCCAAGGATGTGGACCGTCTTGGCGATCGATCGCAAGTAGCTGCGGTCGACGTGGCCGGGCGTCGGCATCAGGAACTCGAACGGCACTCCGAGCCGAAGCGCGTTGAACCCGTTCGCCGCCAGCAGCGCGGCGTCATCGTCGTCGAACCCGTCGGCGGCCGGAGTGAAGGGCGCCCACTTCTCGACGAAGTTCATGCCCCGCAACATCACGACCCGACCGGTCGCATCCGTGAACCACCGGCCGTCGTGACGAAGCGGCGCGGTCGGCCGATCCGCGCCCGAGCCGCCGTGCCGGCCTGGGTCCCTGCCGGCACCGAGCCCATGCATCAGCGGCGAGCAGCCCGCGCACACGAGAACAACGACGAGGCCTACGACCAGGCGGCGCACGGGCGCGAGCATGCCACCCGCGACCACCGCCCTCCATTCCCGCGCGCCCGGCCACGAATCGGGACGGCTGCGGTGGAGTCATCGACGCGGTTGGTCAGTTCGGGCAGCCGTCCGAAACGCCGGGCGCGAGCGTTCACGATGCGGCCAGCAGGTCCGCTCCGTTCGGAGAACTATGCCCGAGCCTCAATCAGTTGGTACGCGCCGGCCGCGGTCGCGGCGGCTCGATGCGACGGTCAGAAGCAGCCCGAAGGCGATCGTCACTGCTCCGAAAAGTGGGGCGCGAGGGTCGGTGCCGGTCCGTGGGAGTCGGGCAGCTCTGGCTGACGCCGAGTCAACCGGGGCGGTCGTCGGAGTCGGCGCGCCCACCGCAGTGCCCGGCGATCTCGCTGCCGCGGTCGTGGTCGATACGACACCCGGGTCGGTGGTGCTCGACGTCGGACCAGTGGTCGGTGTGGTGACGGGCGCGGGGCTGCCGGTGCTCGTCGTCGTGGTGATCGGCACCGTCGTCGTCGTGGTCGGCACCGTCGACGTCGTCGTCGTCGTGGTCGTGCTCGTGGTCGTGGTGGTCGGCACCGTCGTCGTCGTGGTGGTCGGCACCGTCGACGTCGTCGTCGTCGTGGTCGTGCTCGTGGTCGTGGTGGTCGGCACCGTCGTCGTCGTGGTGGTCGGCACCGTCGTCGTCGTCGTCGTGGTCGGCTCCGTCGTCGTCGTGGTCTCCGGCACCGTCGTGGTCGTCGTGGTCTCCGGCACCGTTGTGGTGGTCGCCGGCACTGTCGTCGTCGTCGTCGGGGGCAACGTGGTTGTCACCGCAGGAACCGTCGTTGTTGCAACGCTCGTGGTGGTGGGCGCCTCGAGCGCGCAAGTGGGCGCGGTGAAGGTGTTGGTGTCCAGCGTCACGGCGGCACCGCCGGCGAGCGCGCGGCCGTGGACGATCACGTTGGTGGTCGCGGTGATGGAGGTCGCGGCAAGGATGTTGCCGGAGAACTCGGTGCCGGTACCGAGCGTCGCCGAGGTGCCGATCTGCCAAAAGACGTTGCACTCCTGTGCGCCGTTGATGAGCGTCACGATGCTGTTCGACGCGGTAGTGAGCGTCGATGCCGTTTGGAAGATGAACACCGAATTCGGATCGTTGCCACCGTCGAGGATCAGTGATCCGGTGAGTGTGAGCGCGCCGCCTCCGGCTGCGCCGTACACGCCTGCGGGCAGTGGAAGGGTGGTCCCGAGATCGGATGGCTCGCTGGTGTCAACGGGCCGGCTGACGGCATCCGTGTACGCAGCGGCGAGGTCTGCCTGCGCCTGCTGCGCGGCGGCGTCGTTTGCCGGGCCGACCGTTGCGCCCGGCGTCACGACTCCGGGTGGAAATCCGGTGATCGACGGTCCCGGCGAGAGGCCGACGTTGCCGTCGATGATGCTCAGGCCGGTATTTGTGACTGTTGAAGCGCCGAGGACGGCATAGTTCGCCGCGGTGCCCATCGATATGGTGTCGGGGTTGTCGGCATTCGCCGCGAGTCCGACAACCCACGTCGCCGCCGCAAAGCTCATGGTCGCGATGACGATGACGCCCACTCTGCGGGTCAACCCGTGGGTGATCATCAGACCGCTCGTTTCGTGCGAAGCGAAGCATCACCTCACAGCAGCACCGCCGCCGCATGGGGAGATCGCCCCGTGCCGTCACGATCTGTTGATCCAGCCTGCGCGCACGTGCATGTCGAACGCCACGTCGCTCAGGCGAGCAAAGGGTGGGATGTCGGCACCCTCCCCTCTCATCGACTCCCGAACAAACAAGCTGAACGAAGTGTCGGACGCGTGCGAAGGAGGAGTGCAGCCGTCGGGGGGGTGGGG
>JBBRXX010000042.1:0-40227 GCA_038238245.1 Acidimicrobiia bacterium | reverse complement strand
GACGTTGGTGGAGCGGTGGGACGGGACGGGTTGGTCGGTCGTCGCAAGCCCGGATCCGGTGGGCGGGTCGCCGAGCAGCCTTTCGGGGGTGTCGTGTTCGAGCGCGACCAGTTGTTTCGCGGTGGGCACGTCGGCAGCAACGACGTTGGTGGAGCGGTGGGACGGGACGGGTTGGTCGGTCGTCGCAAGCCCCGATCCAGATGGCGCATCGCCGAGCAGCCTTTCGAGTGTGTCGTGCGCAAGCGCGAAGAGTTGTTTCGCGGTGGGCGGTTCCACCTCTCCTGTCGGGGAGAGCCCGCTGGTGGAGCGGTGGGACGGGACGGGTTGGTCGGTCGTCGAGAGTCCGTATCCGGTGGGTGCGTTGCCGAGCAGCCTTTCGGGGGTGTCGTGTTCGAGCGCGACCAGTTGTTTCGCGGTGGGCACGTCGGCAGCGAAGACGTTGGTGGAACGGTGGGACGGGACGGGTTGGTCGATCGTCGCGGATCCCGCGTCTCGCGGCGCAAGTGCAAGCAGCCTTTCGGGGGTGTCGTGTTCGAGCGCGACGAGTTGTTTCGCGGTGGGCACGTCGGCGGCGAAGACGTTGGTGGAACGGTGGGATGGCACGCGCTGGTCGGTCGTCGAGAGCCCCAATCCGGATGGCGCCCTGCTGAGCAGCCTTTCGGCCGTGTCGTGCGCGAGCACTACGAGGTGCGTCGCCGTGGGCATCCACACGACCTCGAGCGGGACCAGCGCGCTGGTCGAGCGCTGGGATGGCACGCGTTGGTCGATCGAGTCGATCCCGATCCCGCGCGATGCGACCTCACCCACCTTGTGGGGCGTGTCGTGCCCCAGCACGACAAGCTGCTTTGCCGTCGGTGCGTACTGGAACTCGATCACGAGGACGTTGGTCGCACGGTGGGAAGGTCGTCGCTGGTCTCTCGTCGAGAGTCCGAACCCCGTTGGTGCAAGGACGAGCGGGCTCTCCGGGGTGTCATGCGCAAGCGCGACGAATTGCTTCGCGGTAGGTACCGCGTTCGGAAGGACATTGGTGGAGCGGTGGGACGGTGCCCGATGGTCTCTCGTCGAGAGCCCTAACCCCGTCCCCGCGATTGGCAGCCGGCTTACGGCAGTGACGTGTACCGGCACGAAACGGTGTTTTGCGCTCGGCTCCTCCAATAGCTCAACTGGTCCAAAGACATTGGTCGTACGCGGATGAATTCACGACCCCGCGCGGTGCTACTGGTCACGACCATCACGGTTGCGTGTGTTGCGGCAGCTGCGTGCAGCGGACGTTCCGACCACAGACTCCAGCCTGTCGTCCACCAGAAAGCACGCGTGCCGACAACCCATCCGAAGCGCCGCCCGACTGCGGTCGCGCCACTCACGGGACGACCCGATCCCACCCGCGCGTCGGCGCGTCGTCCGGCGCTCACCGTGAAGATCGAGAACCTCGCGATCTCGCGGCCCCAGGCCGGCGTCGACGAAGCCGATGTCGTCTACGAGGAGGTCGTCGAGTGCGGCATCACACGGCTGGCCGCGGTCTTCCAGTCCCACATCCCGGCGGTGATCGGGCCGATCCGCTCGGTGCGGCGGACTGATCAAGCGATCGTGCGGCCGATCAGGGGGATCTTTGTGTTCTCGGGTGGGGCGCCGTACGCGATCGAGAGCATCGCCACCGCGCCGGTGCAGGTCTTCACCGAGGCTGTCGCGGGGCCGGCGATGTTCCGCGACAGCACACGACGCGCGCCGCACAACTTGTACGCGCGTGGTCCCGACATCGTCGCGCGGGCGCGCGGCGCGAGCGGTCCGCCGCAGCCGCTGTTCACCTACCGTCGCGCGCAATCCCCGCCGGTCGGAGGTACCCGGGTCGCCGATGCCGTCGTGGGGTTCACGAGCGGCTATGCGACGACCTGGCACTGGGATGCAAAAACGGGCACGTGGCTGCGGTCGATCTTCGGCCGCCCCGACATCGCGGCGAGCGGACAACCGATCAGGGCGGCGAATGTTGCGATCATGTCGGTCGACTACACCGACAAGCTGGGTGGCGCGTGCGGAGACGTCGGCGGGCAGGCGGACCTCTCGGGTTCTGGCGACCTCGTCGTGCTCACGGGTGGGCACGCAATTGCCGGCAAGTGGTCGGGATCGAATCAGGGAAAGCCCGTGCGCCTTCTCGATCGCTCCGGGAAGAAGATCGCCCTCGCGCCGGGCACCACCTGGGTCGAGCTACCGTACCGCGGCACTGCGACCACATTGTCCCCGTAGTCGCCACGCCGGGAAGCTGACGCGTCGTCAGTCGCGGTATTCGGGGGTGCGCTTCTCCTTGCGGGCGCGCAGGGCCTCCTCGAAGTTCTGGGTGGTGAGCCGCACGTACAGCTGGGCGATGCCCTCGTGGTCCATGTGTGCGTGGAGACTCCCGGCGTCCAGGCTCGACCAGAGCATCCGCTTGGTGACCTCGACGCCGACGCGTGAGAAGCCGATGATCCGCTCGGCGAGTGCGTAACACTCCTCGAGCAGCTGCGCACTCTCGACCACCCGGGAGAGCAGACCGATCCGCTCGGCCTCTGCCGCGTCGACGTCCCGGCCGGTCAGCATGATGTCGAACGCACGCGCGGACCCGATCTCGCGCGGCAACAAGTACGAGATGCCGAGCTCGCTCGCCGTGAGCCCGTTGTTGATGCCGGCCGCGCGGAAGTACGCCCCCTCGGCACCGACGCGGAGGTCGCACGCGCACGCGAGACAGAACCCGCCACCGATCGCGGCGCCGTTGATCGCCGCGATGACCGGCTGGTGCATCTTGCGAATCGCGATGATCACGTCGTCGAGCAGCTCCAGCGCCCGCCGGGCGATCGACGTCACGGTCAAGCCGTCGATGTTGGGGACGATGCCCGAGTCCTCGAGGTCTGCGCCGGAGCAGAACCCGTGACCCGCGCCCGTGAGCACGACGACGCGCACGTCGTTGTCGTGGCTCAGCGCCTCGAGGGCCTCGCGCAAGGGGATCATCACGTCGAATGCCATCGCGTTCATGCGCTCGGGCCGGTTCAGCGTCACGAGCGCGACATGCGGCCTCGGCTTGTCGATCAGGACGAACTTCTCGTCGGGCATCGCCGCAGCCTACGGAGGCGTGTGTGAGGCTCGAAAAGCGAGCCTCACACACGCACCCGGCGTGCTAGCGCGGGAACTCCGACAACCAATCGAGGACCGCACGCTCGTAGTGCACGCCGAACGAGACGACCGCAGCGACGTGCGGATCGTCGGCGTGCATGCGGCGGTATTGCGCGAGCCTCTCGCCGTGCTCGGCGCGCGCCTTCTCGACGAAGGTCGCGAGCGTGGCATTGTCGAGGTGACGGCCGAACCAACATGTCACGAGGAGGGGAAAGCGGAGCTGCTCCGGCCCCGGGTCCTCGTTGATCCACGTGCGGAAAGCGCGCTTGCCGGCGGCGGTGATCGTGAAGGGGCGCCGATCACGCGGCCCGGCGGGGCCGGCCTTGATCAGCTTGCGGGTCTCGAGGACGCCGAGCTCGCGGTACACGTGGCTCTGGGTCACGTTCCAGAACCGGGCGAGGCCCGCCTTCGCCTCCTGCACCAGCTCCCAGCCCGTCTTCGGACGGTCGTGCAGCAAGCCGAGGAGCGAACCCTGGGTGGCGTTCAGTGATTGGGCCTCGGACACTTGACATTCCCTTGTGGAAGGTAAACGATCGGGCTGATGGTAGACGCCCTGGCCGACCTCCAGCGCGATGGCTACGCACTCATCGAGGACGTGCTCGACCCTTCCGATGTGAAGCACGCACGCGACGAGCTCGAGCGAATCCTCGTCGATACGCCGTACGGGCGCGGCGACTTCGAGGGACGGCACACGCGGCGCGTCTACGCGCTGTTCGGAAAAACGCGAGCGCTCGACGGCATGGCGACCCACCCCACGATCCTCGCATTGCTCGACGAGGTGCTCGGCGAGTACCACCTCAGCGCGCCGACGGCGATCGACATCGGGCCGGGGGAGCGCAGCCAACCGTTGCACCCCGATGACGCCACGTACCCGATTCCACGCCCGCACGCCGAGCTGGTCGTCAACATCATGTGGCCGCTCCAGGAGTTCACTGAAGCGAACGGCACGACGCGGATCGTCCCCGGCTCGCACACGTGGGTCGACCAATTTCCCGGCCCGGACACCGAGACGGTCTCGGTGGAGATGCCGGCCGGCGCCGCGCTCGTCTATCTCGGCAGCGTGTGGCACGGCGGCGGCGCGAACACGACCGACGAGACGCGGCTCGGCGTCGTCATGCACTACTCGCGCGCGTGGTTGCGCCCGGTCGAGAACCACGTGCTCGTCGTCCCGCCCGACGTTGCCCGCACCCTCTCCGAGCGGCTGCAAGAGCTGCTCGGATACAACATCGCGGAGCCGTTCATCGGCTACGTCGACGGGCGCCACCCCAAGAAGCTCTTGTCCTGAGGGTCGTCACGGCTGGATGCCGATGTGGGCGGCGGGGGCGAAAGGCCCGGCGGCGCGGCCTTCCGTCAGTGACAGGCCGTGCAACAACGCGTTCCGCAGCTGTCGGGGGTCGATCACGTCGTCGTAGCCCATGCCGCTGGCGCTCCGGAACGCGGCGGCCGACTGCTCGGCTGCGATCTGCGCGGCTTCCTCGTCGCTGAGCTTGTGGGAGGCGGCGCCGCTCGATGCCGGCAACGCGCCCAACGTGATTGCCGGGAACGACAGGGAGATCGTTTGATTGTCGAAGGGGTTCATCGCCATGATCGAGCTGCCGAAGCCGAACGCCTTGCGCACGGTGACGTGGAGCTTCGGGACACGCAAGCGGTGTTGCGACACGAACATCCGTGCAACGGCGCGCAGCGCGCCGGCGCGCTCGGCATGTGTCCCGGCCATCACCCCCGGATTGTCGGCGAGGAAGACGCACGGCAGGTGGAACGCACCCGCGACGTCGAGGAAGTGCGCGGCCTTCTCGGCGGCCGCGGTATCGACCGTGCCCGCCCTCACGCTCGGGTCGTTGGCGACGATCGCAATGCTGTGGCCGCCGAGGCGCGCGAGCGCGGTGACGACCGCGGCGCCGTACCGCGGCTGGATCTCGAACAGTGAGCCGTCGTCGACGAGCCGGTCGAGGACGGCGCGCATCGCGTACGGCTTCCGAGGGTTGGCCGGGATGACGTCGAGCAGGTCGTCGAGGACGCGTGGGCCTGTTTCCGGACCGGGCGGGTGACGCGCCGTCACCGACCACGCGTTGGGCGGAAAGTACGAGAGGTAGCGACGCGCCATCGCGATCGCGTCGCGGTCGTCATCGGCAAGGTTGTGCGCGACGCCCGACGTCTCGATGTGGACCGCGGGTCCGCCGAGCTCCTCCTTCGTCACGTCCTCGCCGATCGCGTCCTTGACGAGCGGCGGCCCGGCGCTGAACAGCGACGCGTCGTGCGTCATGACCACGAAGTCCGAGAGCGGCGCGGTGAGCGCGCCGTGGCCGGCCGAAGGCCCGAGCACGAGGCAGACCATCGGCACATGTCCCGAGAGCTCGGCGAGCGCCTGGAGATCGTTCGGTCGCCGGCCGGTCGGCCTGTTGGTGAGCCGGTGGCCGGCGCCTTCGAGCATGAACACCAGCGGGACGCGTTCTTGGCGGGCGATCTGCGCGAGCCGATAACGCTTGTCGGCGGCGCCGTTGCCGATCGACCCGCCGAGCACGGTGAAGTCCTCGACGGCCGCGAGTGCGGGCCCGCCGTCGATGCGGCCCAGCCCGGCAACGAGCGCGTCGGTCGGATGCTCCGGCGCGCCGGTGAACGCCCCGAGCTCGACGAACGTGTCCTCGTCGAAGAGCGCGTCGATGCGTTGGCGCGCGTCGAGCTTGCCTTGCACGTGATGACGTGCGACGCGCTCCGGTCCGCCCATCTCCCGTGAGCCGGCGCGACGGCGCGCCAGCTCGGAAAGGATCGGGTCCCAGTCGCTCATGCTCCCGGGCCGCTCATGACTTCGCCGCTTCCTTCACGCTGTCGATCGCGTTGCCCTGCAACAATGCTTGCACCGCAGGGAGATTCGACGCGAGCGCCTGCAGCTCCGAGCCGGCGCGCAAACCGGTGCGGATGCCCATGATCTCCATTGCGCGGTGCACGCTGCGCTTGTTGATCTGCAACAGCTCCGACGGCACACCCGCGAGGCGGCGGGCGATGGCGAGCACCTGGGTGTCGAGGTCGCCGGCATCGAACGCGCGGTTGGCGAGACCGATGCGCACCGCGTCGTCACCGCTGATCGGGTCGCCCATGAGCACGAGCTCCATCGCGTTGCGCATCCCGACGAGCCACGGGTGGTACTGGAAATCGGGTGGGCTGATCACACGAACCACGGGATAGCTGAACGTCGCGTCGTGCGCGACGTACACGAGGTCGCACGCGGCTACCAGCTCGGTGCCGCCCGCCATCGCGTAACCGTGCACCTGGGCAACGACCGGCTTGGCGAGGTCCCAGATGCGGAACCAACCGTCGGTGACGTGACGCGACCAGTTCCCGTCGCCCCCGGCCGTGTAGTACGGCTTCTCGTCGGTCGCGGCGCGTTTGAGGTCGTAGCCCGCGGAGAAGCATGCGCCCGCGCCGCGCACGATCGTCGCGTGCACCGCGTCGTCGATATCGGCGGCCTCCAACGCGTCGAACAGCTCGGCGCGCATGCCGTGGTTGATCGCGTTGCGCTGTTCGGGCCGGTTCAGTGTGATCCGCCGCACCCGTTCGGCCGGGTCGTCGACGGCGATGAATTCGTACGTCACGCAGATCCCTCCATCAGCTCGCAGCGATTCGAGCCATCAGCTCGACGGCTGCGTCTTGGTCGGTGTGGATCGTGAGGCCGGTCACGCCGCATCCGGCCCACGGGCGGAAGCGCTCGGCGATCCGTGCCGGTGAGCCGAGCAGTGCGCCCTCGTCGATGTACTCGTCGGGCACCGCTGCGACCGCCTCATCCCGTCGACCGGCGAGGAACAGCTCCTGCAGACGCGACGCCGCGTCGGCATAGCCGCGACGCGCCATCGCGTCCTTGTGAAAGTTCAGGTCGCGCGCGCCCATGCCGCCGACGTACAGCGCCACCCGCGGCTTCATCGCGTCGATCGTGGCGCGCAGGTCGTCGGTGATCCGCACCGTCGTGCTCGCCTGGATCTCGAGCGTGGCGAGGGAACGGCCGCTCCGAACCGCGCCCTTCTCCAGCGTCACCTGGAATTCGCGCGCGTTGGCCGGCGCCAGACCCATCGGGATCCATCCGTCGGCGACCTCGGCGGCAAGCGCAACGTTCTCGGGGCCGCCGGCCGCGACGTAGATCGGGAGGTCGGGGTTCGGGTGCAGAATCGGCTTCAGTGGCTTGCCGAGCCCGGTTGCGTCGGCACCCGCGTACGGCAGTGTGATCGCGGATCCCTCGTGCGCGACCGGTGCCTCGCGCCGGAACACCTTCCGCATGATTGCGACGTAGTCGCGAGTGCGCGCGATCGGCCGCGCCCACGGCTGGCCGTACCAGCCCTCGACGATCTGCGGCCCCGAGAGACCGAGACCTGCGATCACCCGCCCGCGGCCTGCAAGCGCCTCCAGCGTCGCGAATGCCATCGCCGTCGCCGCGGGCGTACGCGCGGAGATCTGCACCACGCCGGTTGCGAGCTTGATGCGCGACGTGCGCGCCGCGAGGTACGCGAGCGGTGTCAGCGCGTCGGCGCCGTACGCCTCGGCGGTCCACACCGAGTCGTAGCCGAGCCGCTCCGCGAGTTCCACACGTTCGACGGGAATCTTGACGTCAGCGCCCGACCAGGCGTCGAGCGCGAGCCCGAGCTTCACGGCTCGACCTTACGACGAGACGGCGATCGCTCGCGAGGTGCCCAGCACGCGGCCGGCCGGTCCGAGCGCGGCCACCTGCACCACGAGGGCGCCGGCCGTCGCCGGCACTTGCATGGAGGTCTCGAAGCCGCTGCTGGGGAACGACCCGACGGGCTGGAGCGAGGCGCGGTCGGCACCGACGCGCACTTCCCAACGCGCCACTCCCGTGGCGCCGTTCCAGCTCGCCGCGATCGCCAGCGCGTCACCTGCCGTCCGGGCGACGACCGCCGGTGGTTCCTCCGGCCGTCCCGTCCATTGCGCCCGGAAGGCGCGGTAGGACGCCGAACCTCCGTTGATGTTCACGTCGAGGTTCACGTCGCCGTTCGGCCCGAACTCTGTGTATTCGGGCACGCTCCCCCAACCGACAAAGTAGTCGCCGTTCGGGAGTCGCTGGAAGTCGCCCTGACTGAGTGCCAGCGCGTGCTGAGGATTCTCGTCGTCGTCATCAAACGACACCTTCATTGCCTGCTCGTCGACATGCAGCTCGAGGCCTCGCGAGCTGTCGCGGGACGTGACACCGGGCGCGCTGGCGCCGTTGTCGAACAGCGTCAGGAGACCGTCGTCGAGCGGACGCGCGTCATGCTGCCAGGAGAACGCGGTGCCGGCACCCATGTCGAAGTTGCTGCGCTTTCCACCGAGGCGCCAGTAGAGCGCGCCGGTGACGCGATCGATCTTGTACACGGTCCAGGTGTGACGTGCCGACATCCAGATGTTCCCGTCGCGGTCGAGCGCGAGCGAGTTGGGATGCACGTAGTCGTAGACATCCGAGGTGCGCGCCGGTACGGGGAGGTACGACTCGGAAAGCTCGAGATTGCCGAGGCTGTGCCACTCGAACAGTACCGAGCCGGTCTTGATGTCGATCTCCTGCACGACCGCGTCGATGACGGCCCGGTCGTACACGCGATTGATCATCGCCGCTTTTGCGAGCACCGGGTTGTAGATCATCACGAGTGCCGTGTTCTGCGGCGTGATCTCGAGGTCGTGCAGGTCCGCCTGATAGCCGTTTCCGGCGCGTATGCGCGCGACCTCGCGGTACTTCTCGTCCATCAGCACGTACTCGCCGTCGCCGTATCCCGCCGAGTGCACGCTTCCCTCCCACCACGACAGGACCGGCTGCCCTTCGTACTGCTGCCGCTCGAGGTCGAGGGCCCTCGCCGGATCACGCGGCGCGAACCAGACGAGCCTCCCGCGACCGTCGACGATCATCGGCCCCGATTGGTCCGTCGTCGCTTGTCCCAGGCTGGGATTCGGTGTGAGGAAGATCGGTCCGTTGGCGGTACCGGGCCGCGAGACATTCGTCTTCAACGTCGGGGGGCGCAGGTCGGGCTGGGTCGCAAAACGCGGTGCGGTCGTCGCTTGCGGCGCGGGCGGCGCGACATTGACGTCGGCACCCGCGGCCGGGCGCGCGATGGTGAACGTGAACTCACCCCGTTGCGCGCCGCGGACCGCCAAATTCGAGTGCACGGTCACGACCTCGCCCGCTTCGAAGGGCTCGTCGGGCACGAAGCTCGCGCCGCGGCCGTCCGAATGCGCGACCACGTGCCCGCGATGCGCGCCCGTGGTGCTCCCGAAGACCTGCACCCGCGCGACCTGCGGAGGGGTGGCACCGCGGAAGCTCAGCGTCGTGGCCGGCGACGCGGTAGGAGTGTCCGGCATCGGGAACGCGCTCACGGTTCCCGACGCGCGGAGCTCGGCCGGTCGGGGGGTGGGCAGGCCGCGCGGTCCGGCCTCGGCGGCGGCACACGCGGAGGCTACGAGCGCGACACAACATGCGAGCGCGCCGAGTCGCGACTTCTTGAGCATCAGGCCATCGTCCCCTCGTGGCTGAGGATTTGCTGAGCGAACGTGCACGAACCGCTTTCAGTTCACCGCTCGTTCACGCCCTTCCCAGTACGGCGCCCGGATCTTGAACTTCTGGAGCTTGCCGGTGGACGTGCGGGCGAACTCCTCGCGTTGCTCCACCGACGTCGGGCATTTGAAATGCGCGAGGTGCTTGCGGCAGTGATCGATCAGCTCCTGTTCGCTCGCCGCGGCACCCGCCTTCAGCACGACCAGAGCTTTCACGGTCTCGCCCCACTTCTCGTCGGGCACGCCGATCACACAGGCTTCGGCAACCGCCGGATGCTGGTAGAGACAATCCTCTACCTCGATCGAGCTGACGTTCTCACCCCCCGAGATGATGACGTCCTTCTTGCGGTCGACGATCGTCAAGTAGTGCTCGTCGTCGATCGTGCCGCCGTCCCCGGTGTGGAACCAGCCACCCTCGAGCGCGTCATCGGACGCCTCGGGATTCTGCCAATAGGCCTCGAGGACGACGTTCGAGCGCGCGAGGACCTCGCCTTGCTCGCTCACGCGGAGGCGCACGCCGAGCGCCGGTGCGCCGGCCCGCCCCAACTTCTGGGCGCGTGCCGCGGGCGACAGGTCGTCGAGCTCGGCGCGACGTCGGTTCATGGTCAACAGCGGCGCGGTCTCGGTGAGCCCGTAGATCTGGATGAACTCCCAGCCGAGCTCCGTCTCGATCCGCTCGATGGTCTTGGTCGGCGGCGGCGCGCCGGCAACGACCATGCGCACGCGACCTGCTCCGGGAATCGGACCGTCCCAGCCCTCGGCCGCATCGAGGATCGCGGCCGCGACCGCCGGTGCACCGCACAACATGGTCACACCGTGGCGTTCGACGCGCCGGAGGATCTCGGGACCGTCGACCTTGCGCAACGCGACGTGCGTGCCGCCCATCCCGGTGATCGCGTAGGACATGCCCCAGCCGTTGCAATGGAACATCGGCAGCGTCCACAAGAACGTGTCGCGATCGCTCACGCCGGTCTGCCAGCCGAACGTAGTCGCGTTGACCCAGAGGCTGCGATGCGTGAGCTGCACGCCCTTCGGGCGCGCGGTCGTGCCGCTGGTGTAGTTGATGGTCCCGGTCGCATCTTCGTCGGGCGCCCACGGCTCGGGCTCGACGTCATAGCGCAGCAGCGCGTCGTCCGCTTCCTTGCCGATGACGTACCGGTGCTTGGCGGAGATGCCGGCGAGCGCGTCGTCGAGCTCGGGATCGACGAGCAGCACCGACGCACCCGAGTGCTCGACGATGTATGCGATCTCGTCGGCATTGAGGCGGAAGTTGATCGGTACGAGCACGCGGCCGAACGCCGACACACCGAAGAACGAGATGAGGAGGCGGGCCGAATTGTGCGAGACGATCGCCACCCGTTCGCCCTGCTCGACACCGAGCGCGTCGAGCCCGGCGGCCTGCGCGCGGGCCATGCGAGCCGCGTCCTTCCAGGTCAGATCCCCGAGACTGTGGGCCGGCTGGTCGGGCTCGTCGACGACGGCGGTCCGGTCGCCGTAGACGAGCTCGGCGCGCTCGATGAAATCGAGCACCGTCAACGGCACGCGCATGATGCGTCCTTTCGGGTCACAGGTGCGCGCAGCGTACGCACTGTGCTCGACTTCGGTCCATGGCTCTCGTTCCGATTCGGCTCGACGGTGCGCCGCCGACGGTGCTGTTCGTGCCGCCCGGCGAGCACGATTCGCTCCCGCTGGTGCTGCTCGGTCACGGCGCACACCTGTCGAAGGATGACCCGGTGATGCAGATCCTCGCAAAGGGCTTCTGCCGCAATGTGCCCGCCGCGGTCGCGCTGATGGACTGTCCGGGGCACGGGGAACGACGCGCGGCAGGTGTCACGGACGCCGTGTTCGAAACCGACATCGCGCGCCGCCTGTCAGACCCGGCGAATTACCTGGAGGTACGCGGCGACTGGTGCGCGGTCGAGGTCGCGGCGCGCGCCGCGGACGCGCGCATCACGGGCGCAACCGGTTACGCCGGCTTCTCGATGGGCGCGATGTTCGGACTCGCGATCGTTGCCGATCTGCCCTCGGTGACTGCAGCCGTGTTCGCGCTCGGCGGCCTGACCCGGGACGACGCGCGCAACGCCTTGATCCGCGCGGGCGCGTCCCGACTCGGTGATCGCGAGGTGCTCATGCTGAACATGACGCGCGACGAGCACTTCCCGATGGACGGTGCGCTCGAGGTCTTCGCGTCGATCCCCGGACCGAAGCGCATGGGCGTGTGGGACGGAACGCACGTCGACATCCCGCCCGAGGCGATCGCGCTGGCAGTCGACTTCTTCCGTCGCACGCTTGCATGAGCACGATTGCCTGAGGCGTGTGTGGAGCTCGGAATTCGAGCCTCACACACTCCTCAAAGAGCTCACCAGCGATACCAGCTTCCTTCGCCACGGCGGAATGCGAAGCCCGCCAGCCAGAAGATGGCGAGTATCACGGCGAAGATCCAGAGGAAGTGCGCGGCGAAGCCAAGTCCGCCGAAGAGCAATGCCAATAGCAGGACGAGGAGCACGAGGCCCATTAGGTCCCTCCTTGTGTGTTGCCCGGCATTTACCCCATGCGACGACTTGGGAAAACGTCTCGTCCGTCGAGTCCGGGACGCCGGACCGGACAGAGGAAAGCGGGTGTCTCAGGCTGCTCATACCATCCCGGCGTGAGCATCACCGTCGTCGGGACCGCGTACGGCCGCCCCGCGTCGAAGTGCTTGCACGACGCCGTGGCGCGCGCCAAGCACGACGAGCCGCTCGCGCCCGTCACCGTCGTCGTGCCGACGAACTCCGTCGGCGTCGCGTCGCGTCGTCTGCTCGCGTCCGGTGAGCTGGGTCCGTTGACGGCACACGGCCGGGGTGTCGTCGGTGTCACGTTCCTCACCGTGTACCGGCTCGCCGAGTTGCTGGCCGCACCCCGGTGCGCGGCGGCGGGGCGCCGGCCGGTGTCGACGCCCGTGGTTGCGTCGGCGGTGCGCCGAGTGTTGGGCCGGACGCCCGGCATCTTCGCGCCGGTCGCCGCGCATCCGGCCACCGAGGAGGCGTTGGTGGCGGCGCACCGCGAGCTCGCCAACCTCGACGACGAGCAGCTCGACGTGCTCGCCGCGCAGCACGTGCGCGCCAACGAGGTGGTCAGGATCCATCGCGCGGCGAAAGCACTGCTCGCGCGCGACTGGTACGACGAGCACGATCTCATGCGCGTCGCGACCGGAGTCGTTGCCGAGGGAACGCCGTTGTTGCGCGACATCGGAACGGTCGTGTGCTTCTTGCCGCAGCGATGGAGCACACCGATGGCTCGACTGCTCCGCGAGCTCGCGGCGCACGTCCCGACGACGGTGATCGCCGGCGTGACCGGCGTTCCGCGCGCCGACGCGGCGGTGCGAGCGAGCCTCGCCCGGATTGGTGCCGCGTTGGACGACAGCAAGGTCGCGAGCGTCGAGGCGGCGCTCGGTACGGAAGTCGTGAGCGCGTCGGACGCCGACGACGAGGTCCGGGCAATCGTGCGCGGCGTCGTCGATGCCATGGCGGCCGGTGTGCCGCTCGAACGGATGGCGGTGCTGTACGGCACCGACGAGCCGTACGCCCGACTCCTGCACGAGCACCTCCAGGCCGCCGGTGTCGCCCACAACGGCGTGGCGGTGCGCTCACTGGCCGAAGGCGTGCTCGGGCGCGCCCTGCTGCGACTGCTCGCGCTGGGCGACGGCCAGTTCCGGCGCGACGAGGTGTGTGCGTTGTTCGCGTCGGCGCCCGTGCTCGACGGCCGCGGCCACGAGGTTCCCGGGACCGAATGGGAGCGGGTGTCCCGGAGGGCCGGCATCGTCGCGGGGCTCACCGAGTGGCGCGAGCGCCTCGACGTGTACGCGGCCGCCCGCGGCACCGAGGGCTGGGAGGCGCGCGAACGCAGCCGCGCGAGCGCGTTGCGGGAATTCGTCGACGCGCTCGCGGGCGAGCTCGACGCCGAGGCGATGCCGGCGACATGGGCAGGGTTCTCGCGCTGGGCCCACCGGCTCGTGCGCCGCTTCGTCGGCGACGATGCGCGGCGCGCCGCGTGGCCCGCGATCGAGCAGGAAGCCGCGCGTCGCGTCGAGGCTGCGCTCGACCGCCTCGGCGGGCTGGACGCGGTCGATACCGGGCCGACACTCGAAGTCTTCGGCCGCACCTTGGAGCTCGAGCTGGCCGCCGCGCCCGACCGGGTCGGCCGCCTCGGCGAGGGTCTGCTCGGTGGCCCCGTCACGCTCGCGCTCGGCGTCGAGCTCGAACACGTATGGGTGTGCGGCCTCGCCGAGGGCGTCTTCCCCGCGGTGCCGCGCGACGACCCGTTGCTCGGCGACAGGGAGCGCGCCGCGCTCGACGGCGAGCTGCGCCTGCGCGCCGAGCGCATCGACGACGATCACCGCGCGCTTCTCGCCGCCCTCGCGTCGACCGCCGGAGCGCGGGTGTGCACCTGGCCGCGCGGTGATCTGCGTCGCAGCACTGAGCGGGTGTCGTCGCGTTTCGTGCGCGACACGATTGCGGCGCTCGATTCCGGCAAGATCCGGACGATCGCGTCGTACGCACAGGGCATCGCGACCGTGCCGTTTCCGGCCTCCGCGCACGAGCTCGGCGTGCGGGCCGCGCTCGCGGAGGTGGCGTGGGTACGGGAGCTGCCGGCCGTCGCCCGTGGTCGCGAGCTCATCGCGGCGCGCGCCAGCAACGTGTTCACGCGCTTCGACGGCAACCTCGCGGATGTGCAAGAAGGGCTGGCAGCGGTCAGCCCGCTCGACAGCGAACACGCGATCTCACCGACGCGGCTCGAGCTCTGGGCGGGATGCCCGCACGCGTATTTCATGCAGACGATCCTGCACGTGGAAGCCGTCGAGCGTCCCGAGGAGCTGATGCAGATCTCGCCGCTCGATCGCGGCTCGATGGTCCACGACGTGCTCGACAAGTTCGTGGCCGAAGAAAACGGGCGCGAGCGCACGCGGCTGCGCGAGCTCGCGGGCGAAGCGTGCGCGGCCGCCGAGGCGCGTGGCGTCACGGGTCGCCGGTTGTTGTGGGAGCGCGATCGCCGGCTGATTCTCGCCGATCTCGATGCGTTCGCCGACGCCGACGAACGCTGGCGAGACGAGCGCGGCGCAAGCACGCTCGTGACCGAGCTGCAGTTCGGGTTCCGAGATTCCGCGCTCGGGCCCGTCGAGCTCGACTGGTCCGATGGTTGCCGTTTGCGCGTGCGCGGCAAGGCCGACCGCATCGACCGCACCGCGGACGGCACGCTCGTCGTGATCGACTACAAGAGCGGAAGGTTCGATCGGTATGTGAAGCTGAACGCCCGCGATCCTGTGCTCGGCGGCACGTGCCTCCAACTCCCCGTGTACGCGTACGCGGCACGCGCCGCGTACGCGGGCTCCGGCGACGAGCCCGTAGAGGCGTGCTACTGGTTCGTCGGCCGCGGCGACAACCGGAGGATCGGCTATCAGGTCGACGTCTCCGTCGCGACGGTGTTCATGCGCGCGGTGCGTGCGATCGTCGACGGCATCGAAGCGGGAATGTTCATCGCCCGGCCGGTGCCACCCGGGCCCCGGGGGCCGTTCGTGCTGTGCCACTATTGCGACCCGGACGGTCTCGGTACCGCCCAGCGGTGGCGCGAATGGGAGCGGAAGTCCGGTGCGCCCGAGCTCGGAGGCTACCGCGCGCTTCTCGAAGGCGAAGCGGTCGAGGTCGCCGGGGACGGCGCGTGAACGTGGTGGACCAGCTCGCGCTCTTCGCCGACTCGGGAGATGCTGCCGCCCGCGACGCGATCCGTACGCGTCTCGACGTCACGCTGTTCGTCGAGGCCGGCGCGGGCACCGGAAAGACCGCCGCGCTCGTCGATCGGGTCGTCGCCTTGGTCGGCGGGGGCGTGCCGATGCGCGCGATCGCCGCCATCACGTTCACCGAGAAGGCGTCGTCCGAGCTACGCGACCGCGTCCGGCGCGAGCTCGAGAAGCACCGTGCGACCGAAGCGCTCGAGGACCTCGACGCCGCCGCGATCTGCACCCTGCACTCCTTCGCGCAGCGGATCCTCACCGAGTTCCCGATCGAAGCGGGCTTGCCGCCCCGCATCATCGTGCAGGACGAGATCTCCTCGCGCGTCGCGTTCGAGGCGCGCTGGCGCCTGTTCGTCGACGAGCTGCTCGAGGATGCCGATCTGGAGCAGGCGATCCTCGTGATGCTGGCGTCGGGTGTGGGGCTCGAGCACCTGCGCGCGGTCGCCGAGGTCCTCGACGACAACTGGGACCTGCTGGACCGGATCGACGCACCACCACCGATGCCCGATCTCGGCGTCGACGCGTGGCTCAGCGAGCTCGATGCGGTGTGCGCAACCGTCACGCAGTGCCGCGTCGAAGGCGACACGATGGTGGCGCGCCTCGGCGAGCTCTCCGAATATCACGACCGGCTGCGACACGCGTTCGACGACGTCGAGCGGGTGCGGTTGCTCCGGGCCGACAAGCCGTCGTTCCGTGCCGGCCGCTGCGGCCGCACGCCCAGCTGGACGGATCTCGAGGCGGTCCGAGCGCGCATCGCCCGGCTCGACGTGCAACGCAATGCGCTCGTCGACGAGCTTCTCGATGCTGCGATTCGCCGCGTGGTGGCCGCGCTGGCCCGGTACACCGCGGGTGCCGTCGCCGAACGGCGCCGTGCGGGCGAACTCGAGTTCCACGATCTGCTGGTGCTGGCTCGCACGCTGCTCCGCGACCCGCAACACGGTGCGCGGGCGCGTCGCCGGTTGCGCGACCGCTACCAGCGTCTGCTCATCGACGAATTCCAGGACACCGACCCGATCCAGGTCGAGATCGCGGCCTTGCTGGGTTCCGCGGATCCGGACGACGGCGCGCGGGAGTGGAATCAGATGACCGTCGAGCCCGGCCGGCTGTTCTTCGTGGGTGACCCGAAGCAGTCGATCTATCGCTTCCGTCGCGCCGACATCGCAACGTTCCTCGCCGCGGCCGAGCGGTTCGCCGAGCGGGCGACCCCCGAGTACCTGACGTGCAACTTCCGCAGCGCGCCCCGTGTGCTTGCCTGGATCAACACGGTGTTCGGCGAGCTGATCCGGCCCTTCCCCGGCTCACAGCCCGAGTACCGGGCCCTCGACGCGGCGCGCCGGGACCCAACGGGCGCGACCGGTCCGGGCGTGATGCTGCTGGGCGTCGCGCCGCACGAAGACGATCCGGGCGCGGACGCGTTGCGCCTGCGGGAGGCCGCCGACGTCGCCGCGGTGGTACGACGCGTCATCTCCGAGCGATGGCCCGTCTTCGAGCCGGCGACGGGGGAGTGGCGCGACCCGCGGCTCGGCGACGTGTGCATCCTCTTGCCGGCGCGGACGTCGCTCGGGTTCCTCGAACGGTCGCTCGACGACGCCGGCATCGCGTACCGGGCCGAGACCAGCTCGCTCGTGTACGGCAGCCGCGAGATCCGAGAGCTGCTCGCCGCGTTGCGGGCAGTGGACGATCCGAGCGACAGCTTGTCGCTCGTCACCGCGTTGCGATCGTCGCTGTTCGGCTGCGGTGACGACGACTTGTTCACGTACCACGTCGAGCACCAAGGCCAGTGGGACGTGCGGACGGAACCGCCGGAGACGTTGCCCGACGACCATCCCGTCGGGGCGGCGATGAAGTTCTTGCGCGACGTGCACGAGCAACGGATCTGGTCGGCGCCGAGCGAGCTGCTCGAACGCATCGTGCGCGATCGTCGCGTCATCGAGGTTGCCGCGCTCGGCGGCCGGTTCCGCGACGTGGCCCGCCGCGTCCGGTTCCTCATCGATCAGGCGCGCGCGTTCACCGACGCGGCCGGCGGCACACTGCGCGACTACCTCGCGTGGGCCGAGCTGCAGGGCACGGAGGGCGCGCGCGTCGTCGAGGCCGTGTTGCCCGAGACCGACGACGACGCCGTCCGGATCCTCACGATCCACGGCGCCAAGGGCCTCGAGTTCCCGATCGTGATCGCGTCGGGAACCACGACCGCGGCCCAGGCGCCGCGCCGTGGCGTCCAGGTGCTGTTCCCGGGGGCGGGCGGATACGAGGTCCGCCTCAATGCCCGCGTGCAGACTGCGCACTTCGAGCTGCACCAGCCGGTCGACGAGCAGATGGGCTTCCACGAGAAGCTGCGGCTGCTGTACGTCGCGTGCACGCGCGCCCGCGATCACCTGGTCGTGTCGACACACCGCAAGACACGCGTGCTCGACGGCCTCGATCCGAGCCGCTGGACACACGCCGAGCTCCTGTGGGACGCGGCACGCGAGGCGGTCTGGAACACATACGCGAACGACGGGTCCACGGCGCCGCCGCCGAGCACCCGAGTGCGTCCCGAGCCACCCCCGTCGCTCGCGGAGTGGAACGCCGCGCACGAGCGCGCGTTCGAACGCGGTAACCGGCGCACATTCGTCTCGGCCACCGCGCTTGCGAAGCTCGTGGACGTGCCGACCGCGACCGCCGATCCCGGTCTCGCGAAGGAAGGCCGCGACCTCGAGTTGCCACCCTGGAACAAGGGTCGTTACGGCACGGCGATCGGCCGGGCCGTACATGCCGTCCTCCAGACCGTCGACCTCGAATCCGGCGCCGGCATCACGGAGACCGCGGCCGCGCAGGCAGCGGCCGAAGGTGTGCTCGGACGGGAGGCGACCATCGCCGCGCTGGCGCGGTCCGCGATCGCGAGCCCGGTCGTGCGGCGCGCGGCCGAGCGGTCCTTCTGGCGGGAGACCTACGTCGCCGTCCCGCTCGACGGGATCACGCTCGAGGGCTACGTCGATCTGGTGTACCGCGACGACGACGGTCTCGTCGTCGTCGACTACAAGACCGACGCGGTGCAAGGCGCCGATCTGGACGATCGCCTCGCGCACTACCGCGTGCAAGCTGCCGCGTACGCGCTCGCGGTGGCGGAGGCCACCGGCGAGCCCGTGGTGCGATGCGTGCTCTGCCTGCTCGATTCCGACGGCGCCCGCGACGTCCTCGTCGAGGGCGACGAGCTGGCGGCCGGCGTCGCCCAGGTCCGCCGGCTGGCGGGCACCGAGCGCGACCACCCCTCGCCACTGCCCGCGGCGACGCTGATCGACGCCTGATCGGGCGCGCAGGCGCCCGTATGCCATCCTGATTGGACCCGTGAAGGTCTTCTGGTTCTCCCTGAAGTTGGTGCTGACGGTCGCGGTCGGCGCCGCGGCGCTGGCCGGTTCGGTCGCGCTGCTTGCGCCGGCCGGAAGCTCGGTCGCGAAGGTGGCGACCCCGCTCGGCAAGCTCGACGTGACGATCAACGCGCCCGCCGCGCGTTCGATCGTCTACGACCGCTTCGGCAACATCATCGGGTCGCTGTCGGCGGAGGACCGCGCGCCCGTCAAGCTCAAAGACGTGCCCAAGGTCCTCGTCAACGCGGTGCTCTCGATCGAGGATCGCAACTTCTTCGAGCACCACGGTGTCGACTGGGGAGGCACGGCTCGCGCGTTGTTCAAGAACGTCGACTCCGGCTCGATCGGACAGGGCGGCTCGACGATCACCCAGCAGCTCGTGAAGAACACGCTCAGCACGAATCGCACGCGAGACCTGAAGACCAAGGCGCGCGAGGCGATTCTCGCGATCCGGCTCGAGCACGAGATCTCGAAGAACCGGATCCTCGAGGACTACCTGAACCTGGTGTATTTCGGAAACCGCGCCTACGGCGTGCGCGCCGCGGCCGAGCGCTACTTCACGAGCCCGCTCGATCCCAATCCACTGCGGAAGATCACGCTTCCGCAGGCCGCGCTGCTCGCCGGGCTGATCCAGTCTCCCGAGGCGCTCAATCCCATCAAGCATCCCGACCGTGCCGCTCGTCGCCGCAGCGAGGTGCTCGACGCGATGGTCACGAACCACAAGGTGTCACAGAAGAAGGCCGAGGCAGCGAAGGCGGTACCGCTCCCGACGCGTGTCTCGTATCCGGTGTCCAGCCCGCTCGACTACTACAAGGACGAGGTGAGGAACCGGCTTCTCATCGACGATCCGAACATTCCGAACGAGCCGTCGGAGGTCCTCGGCTCAACGACCCAGACGCGGGCCAACGCGGTGCTGCGCGGCGGTCTCAAGATCTACACGGCCTACGACCCGTACGTGCAGCTCGCCGCGCAGGCGGCGATGAACGAAGTCCTGCCGAAGTCGGAGTTCACCGCCTCGCTCGTGGCGATCGACAACAGTGATGGCGGAGTGCGCGCGATCGCCAACGGCCGTACCTTCGCCGAATCGCAGTTCGACCCGGCCACCGAAGGCCTCGGCCGCCAGGCGGGCTCGTCGTTCAAGGTCTTCACGCTGGCCGCGGCGTTGAGTCGTGGCTACACCCCGAACGACACGGTGTCGGGAAGCCCGATCACCTGGCGTTTGGGACCGGGGTCGGGGTCGGGCGCGTTCTACCACCTCTCCGGCGACTGCCACGGGGGCACACCGTCACTGAGCCGCGCCCTTTGGATCTCCGACAACTGCGCGTGGGTGCGCACCGAGCTGTCGATGGGTCCCGGCAACTACGGCGCCGACGGCTCGCAACGGGTCATCGAGATGGCGAAGGCGATGGGCATCGACACTTCTCGCTTCGATCCCGTCGTCACCACGACGCTCGGCACCAACGGCGTACACCCCTTGGAGATGGCCCAGGCGTACTCGGTGCTCCCGAACGACGGCGTGTTGAAGCGCGCGACGTTCATCACGAAGATCGTGAGCGCCCGCGGCCGGGTTCTGTACCAGAACGCCGCGGCCGGCACCCGCGTGCTCGACGCGAACGTCGCGCGCACCGAGATCGAGATGATGAAGGGCGTCCTGAAAGACGGCACCGCGTCCGGCACGCTCAGCAGCATGCGGCACCCGGCCGCCGGCAAGACCGGCACCACGGACAAGAGCGTCGATGCGTGGTTCGTCGGCTTCACGCCGCAATTCACCGCCGCGGTGTGGATGGGCAATCCCGAAGGTGAGATCCCGTGGAGTCTCGGCACGGTGTACGGCGGCACCTATCCGGCGAAGATCTGGCGGGCGTTCATGGAACGCGCGACTGCGGACCTGCCGGCGCTCGACTTCCCGGAGCCGGACACCGCGTTGCTGCCTCGTTCGAGCTACATCAACGAGTACGGCCGTCGCTTCCAATTCAACTACGGCCGCTCGCGGGGCACGACCCCGTCGACCATCCCTACGCCGGCACCGACGTTCGCGGTGACGCCGACGACCGCGGACGGGCCGACCCCGACGACGCACGCGTCTCCACCGACCACGGGCGGGTCACCGCCGACGAGCGGGCCGGGGCCGTGAGGTGAGCCTCGACGAGCTCGAACGATTGTTGGCATTGCAGGAGCACGACACCGCGCTCGACCGGCTCCGCCATCGCCGCGCGACCCTGCCCGAGCGCGGCCAGCTCGAAACGCGCACCGCGGAGCTGCGGGCGCAGCAATCGGCGCGCCTGGCCGTGGGCGCGCGCTGGGACGAGGTGCACTCCGAGGAACGGCGACTCGACGACGAGGCCCGTTCGATCGAGGTCCACGCGGCCGAGGTCGACAAACGGCTGTACTCGGGCACGATCTCCTCGCCGCGGGAGCTGCAAGCGATGCAGTCCGACCTCGAGATGCTCCGACGCCAGCTCTCCGACCTCGAAGACCAAGAGCTCGAGGTGATGGAGCAGCGCGAGACGCTCGACGGGCAGCTCGCCGCGCTCGACGCGTCGATCGATTCCCTGGAGACGAGCTCGCAGGAGCTACGCGACGCGATCCGGGCCGCCGAATCCGAGATCGACGGCGAGATGGCACAGGAAACGGCCACGCGTGCCGAGGCCGCCGCGCCACTCGCCGATGCACTGTTGCGGGACTACGAGCGGCGGCGTCTGCAGAACAAAGGCGCCGGTGCGGCGCGCCTGGTCGGCACGACGTGCCAAGCGTGCCATCTGACGATCCCTTCGACCGAAGCCGAGCGCATACGCCGGGCCGCCGGGAGCGAAGTCGCGTATTGCGACAACTGCGGCGCGATCCTCGTCCCGTGAGCCAAGGGTCGTTGTTCTCGTCCGACGACGATCGAGCGCTCGACGAAGTCGTCGTCTATGCCGATGGCGGCGCGCGCGGCAATCCCGGACCCGCGGCGATCGGCGCGGTCGTGCTCGACCCGTCGACGGACCCGCCGCGGCGCCTCGCAGTCGTGAGCGAACGCATCGGCGTGGCCACCAACAACGTCGCCGAGTACCGCGCGCTCATCGCCGGCTTGGAGGCCGCCGCGCCGTTTCACGCCCGGCGGATCTGCGCGCGCGCCGACTCGATGCTCGTCGTGCAACAGCTCCTCGGGAAGTGGCGGGTCAAGCAGGAGCACCTGCGGCCGCTGTTCGAACGAGCCCGTGCGTTGCTCGCCCAGTACGCCGACGTCGACCTGCAGCACGTGCCCCGCGCCGAGAACACGGATGCGGACGCGCTGGTGAACGCGGCACTGGACGCGATGTAGTGCTCTTGTGGCTGGCGTTCGGCGCGATCTTCGGCGTGTGGAACGTGTTCCAGAGCTCCGGTCTCGACTTTCGGCTCGTCGCGATCGGCGCGCTGCTGCCGGAGCTGGTCGACGCGCCATTCCGGGCCCAGTCCTATGCGCACACGCTGCTCGCCGCAGTGACGGTCTTGACGATCGCGATGCTCGCGACGACGGGCCGCGGCCACCGGCTACGACGGCGGCGCGCGCTGAGCCTTTCGATCGGCTGGTTCGCCGGGCTCGTGCTCGCCGCATCATGGGCGCACAAGGAAGTGTTCTGGTGGCCGGCCTTCGGCGCCGAGCGTCCAGACGCGTCGCTGTTCCCTGCGGCGCTCGTCGTGGTCGTCGAGGAAATCCTCGGGTTCGCGGCTGCGTGGTGGACGTGGACGAGGTTCGGTCTGCGCGATCCCGCCCGCCGCCGCGCGTTCCTGCGCACCGGCCGCCTCGCGATCAGCGAGGGCGTGTGAGCGTGCGGACGCAGCGGAGCCAGGGATGGCGCAGCGAGGGAGCCATGTTGAGGTGATTTCCTTTGCGCGCCATGGCCAGACCGCCGTCAATGCCGGCGGCCGGTTGCAGGGCCGGCTCGACGAGCCGTTGAGCGAGCTCGGTGCGGCACAGGCGCGCGCACTCGCGGACGCGTTGGCGTCCGAGCGCGTGACGCGCGTCGTCAGCAGCCCGCTGGTGCGCGCCCGCGAGACGGCGGCGGCGATCGCGTCCCGACACGGAATGTCGGTCGACATCGACGAGCGGTTGGTCGAGCTGGACTACGGCGCGTGGGACGGCGTAGGGCTCGCGGACGTCGCGCCGGAAGACTGGGCCGCGTGGCGCGCCGACCCCGCGTTCGCGCCGCCGGACGGCGAGTCGCTCGCCGCGGTCTCCGCGCGCGTCGCCTCGTTCTGCACGGACGCGCTCGGCGACGACCTCGTGGTCGCGGTCAGCCACGTGTCGCCGATCAAGGCGGCGGTGTGCTGGGCACTCGGCATCGACGAGCGCGCCACGTGGCGCATGCAGCTCGGCCTGGCGTCGGTGACCCGCGTCGGCGGCCGCGCCGACCGCAGCGCCTTCCTGCTGTCGTACAACGAGACCGGCCATCTCGCCGCCCTCTCCAACATGCGTGAGTGACGGCCCTATAAGGGCCGGTTGTCACGCAAGTTGCACGGGGATGGTCTTCCGGCGCGCCGGGAGGGCGTGGGCGCCGGTGGCGTCGACGACGAAGCGGCCCTCTCCCGGGCCCTCGGCGACGGGCATGCCGAGCGCTTCGAGCAACGCGTGGTCATCCTCGGGGGCGCGCCCGGTCGTCGTCAGATAGTTGCCGACGATGAGCGCGTTGGCACCCGCGAGCATGCCCATGCCCTGGAGCTCGCCGAGCACGCGCTCGCGCCCGCCGGCGAGCCGCAGCCATGTCGACGGCAGGATCAGACGGAAGAGCGCGATCGCCTGCAGCGCAGCGCGCGGTGAGATCGTCGCGGCGTCGGCGAGCGGTGTGCCCGGCCGCGGGTCGAGCAGGTTGACCGGCACTTCGCACGGCTCGAGCTCGGCCAGCTCGAACGCGAAGTCCACCCGCTGCTCGAGGCTCTCACCCATGCCGAGGATCCCGCCGCAGCACAGCTCCATCCCCGCGTCGCGCGCGAGCCGTGCCGTCTGCACCCGGTCGTCGTAGGAGTGCGTCGTGCAGATCGTCGGGAACAGTGCTCGGCACGTCTCGAGGTTGTGGTTGTAGCGGCGCACGCCTGCGGCGGCGAGCCGCTGCGCCTGCTCCGCGGTCAGGAGCCCGAGCGAGCACGCAACCTCGAGGCCGGTTTCCCGCTGCACCATGTCGACTGCGTCGATCACACGTCGGAGCAGACGCTCCTCGGGTCCGCGGACCGCGACGACGATGCAGAACTGGGTCGCGCCTGCCGCACGTGTCGCGCGCGCCGCTTCGAGGACCTCGTCGCGGTCGAGGAACGCATAGACGTCGACGCCCGTGTGGTAGCGCACCGACTGCGAACAGAATGCGCAGTCCTCCGGGCAGGCCCCCGACTTGGCGTTGATGAGGCTCTCGAGCTCCACCTCCGGGCCGCACCACGCAAGCCGCACCTTGTGCGCGAGCGCGATGAGCGACGGCAACTCGTCGAGTGGAAGGTGGGCGACGGCGAGCGCTTCGTTGCGTGTGAGGCGGCGGCGCTCGTCGAGGAGCGCACGCGCGGCGATGGCGAGCGGCATGGGTGCTGACCTTAGCGGTGCGCCCGACGCGGCCGCTCAGGGCACCAAGGCGCCCATCATGTCGGCAAAATTGCCGCGGTAGAACCGATCGCGCGCATCCGCGCTCGTGGATCCCAACGTCGACTCGAAACGTCCGAGCGGGTCGCGCCCGCCTTCGGGATGCGGGTAATCCGACGAGAACATGAACAGGTCGTCGCCGGCCTGTTCGATCATCCACCCGACGGGCTCGGTGGGAAATGGCGTGAACTTCACCTGGCGCCGCAGGTATTCGCTCGCCGTCAGCGGCATTCGCAGCGCCGGCTCGCTCTTCTGGAATGTTCGCTGCGCGATGTCGAGGCGCTGCAGGAGCGTCACGACCCACAGCGCACCCTGCTCGATGCACCCGCCGCGGAGCTCGGGAAACCTTTCGAAGACGCCGTCGAGCGCCATGCACGCGAGGAACGTTTCCGGCGGATGGTGGAGCACCACGTAGTCCTTGGACCGGACGTTCTCTCCGCCGCCGAGGAAGTCGGTGACCCGCGGCTTGCCGTTCTCGTGCCACGCGCGCCGCAGCGGCCGGCCGCCGCCACCGACGTGCAGCATGAACGGGACGCCGGTCTCCGCGAGGTGCGCCCACAGCGGCCAGTAGTCCGGGTGAGTCGGCGATTTCGCGCGCGGTGGCGCCGACGGGACGAGGATCGCACGGCAGCCCATTGCGATCGCCTCACGGGCCGCGTGGATCGCGCGATCGGCGTCGGTGAGCGGGACGAAGCCGACCGGGATGAGCCGTCGGTCGGCCGAGCAGAAGTCGACCATCGCGCGGTTGTGCGCGCGGGCGCCGCCGTAGAGCAGCTCGAGGTCGTCGTCGGACGCGAATTGCGTCGGCGCGAAGGTGCTGAAGACGAGCTGCGCGTCGAAGCCCAACAGGTCGAGCGCGCGCGAGCGCTCGGCCGGATCGAAGGCGCCGAGCGCGTTCCAGCCCTTGGCGCCCATGACGTCGGCTTCGAGCCGGGCGGCTCCGTCGTGGTCACCGCGTCGAGTTTCCGCGGCACGCACCGCCTCCTCGGCGAGGGCGCCCGCGCCGCCGAGGTACAAGGGCCGAATCCGTTCGCGTACATCGGGATCGGCGTAGTCGGCGAGCCAACCCGACAGCTCCATGAGATGACTGTCGGCGTCGTAGTAGGTGCGGCCTTCGGCGTACGGCATGCCCCGAGTATTGCCTAGCGGCGCCGGCGCGTGACCCGCCGCAGCACGATCGGCCAGCCGACGAGCGGGATTCCCGCGAGCCCGAACCATTCGATCGTGTACTGGAGATGGTTGACCTGGTCGGGTGGCGGCGGCGTCGGGAGCTTGGGTGCGTTCGCCGAAGGCGGCGGCTGCTGGAACTGCGCCTCGATCCAGACGTGATGGACGGGAACATCGACGCGGTCGACGGTGCCGAGACGGTCGAGGTCGACACGGGGCATCGAGACCCGGCCTCCGACCTCCCGCACTTCGTCCTGCGCGCCGAGGGGGCGCGATTCGCGGACGATCCCGCGCACGACGACGTCACGCGAGGGCGGGGGAGCGGCGGTCGCATCGGACGCGACCCACCCGCGGTCGATGTACACGGCGCTGCCGTCTGCGAGGCGCATCAGCGTCAACAGATCGGTCCCGATCGCGTCGCCGCGCACCTGGTTCCGCAGGAGGACCTCGTGCGCACTGTCGTACCTGCCGGTCGCCTGGACGCGCGTTTCGGGCGCCGGTGTGGTGGTGACCGCACCCAGGTCGGGTGCCCGCGCGGAGTACGCGGCCTTCGCCGCGCGGACCTTGTGCTGCTTCTCGTGATGGCGCGCCAGCTGCCAGACCCCGAGCGCGACGAACGCGCCCGCGATGACGAGCACGAGCACGTGCCCGGCCAACCAGCGCCCACGCAATAACACGGATGCAACGTAGTGGTGGACGCGGCGACACCCTCGCTCGGAACGTCGTGCGCCGGACCTTCGTCACCCGGCCTAGGCTGCCGCGCCGGACAGCTCAGGAGGGGAGCCATGGCGCTGATCGAGTCTGCACCGTCCGCCGTTCATCTCGGCACCGACGAGCTGCCGTTCGTCGAAATCGGTGGCGGCAACCTGTTGAAGGTGATCCAGGTGAAGGAGCGCGAAGGCCTCTGGATCGTCGAGAACGTCTTCATGAGCGGGTTCGAAGTGCAACGGCACCGGCACACGGGTCCGGTGTGGGGATACACGACCTCGGGTGCGTGGAAGTACAAGGAGTACGACTACGTGAACCGCGCCGGCTCGTTCCTGTACGAGCCCGCCGGTTCGGTCCACACGCTCCAGTGCATCGAGGACGACACGCGTGTGTGGTTCCACATGTACGGCGCGAACCTCAACCTCGACGCCGACGGCAACGTCGAGAGCGTGGCCGACGGCGCGGGCACGCTGGCCTTCTACCTCGCGATGTGCGAGCAATCGGGCCTGCCCCGTCCGCCGGTTCTCGTCGACTGAACCGACCATGGCCGTCGTCGATCTTTACGACCCGGACGCCTACGTCGCAGGTCCTCCGCACGAGGTGTTCGCCGAGCTGCGCCGCACCCAGCCCGTCTACTTCCAGGAGATGTCGGGCGAGCCCGGCTACTGGGCGGTGCTGAAGCATGCCGACGTCGTGCATGTCGCACGGGAACCGCTGCTGTTCTCGGCGAGCGACGGTGGCGTGATGCTCGAGAATCTCGAACCCGCCCAGCTCGACATGATGCGCAACATGCTGCTGGCAATGGACCCGCCGCGCCATGTCGACTACCGGCGTCCGATCGCGCCGCGGTTCAAAGCGCGCGTGATCGCGAACATGGAAGGCCAGATCCGTGGCATCTGTCGCGAGATCATGGCGGCGGCGGCCGAAAAGGGCGACGTCGAGTTCGTGCACGACGTCACGTCGTCGTTGCCGTCACGCGTCATCGGGGAGCTGATGGGTCTCCCCACGGAGGACCTGCCGATGATCCACCGGCTCGCGGAGATGAACACCAGCGGCCAGGACTCGGAGTACGCCAGTCAAGCCGACATCCCCCAGGGCACGATCGACATGGCGATGTACGCGATCGAGTTCGCGGCGCGCCGCCGGCAGGAGGAACCGCTGCCGGACCTGACGACGCTGCTGCTCGAAACCGACTTCAACGGCCACTCCATGACCGACATCGACTTCGGCAGCTTCTTCGTGCAGCTCGTCACCGCTGGCAACGACACCACGAAGACGATGCTTTCCTCCGGTTTGCTCGCGCTGATGCAGCATCCGGAGCAGCTCGCCGAGCTGCGCGCCGATCCGTCGTTGGTGCCGTCCGCGGTGGAGGAGATCCTGCGATGGGCCAACCCGCTCCACTACTTCCGTCGCACCGCCACCGCCGACACCGAGCTCAGGGGTGTGCCGATCAAGGCCGGGGCCAAGGTCGCGATGATCTACACGTCGGCGAATCGCGACGAGGACGTGTTCGCGGATCCCCAGCGCTTCGACATCCACCGACACCCGAATCCACAGCTGTCGTTCGGGATCGCCGAGCACTTCTGCCTCGGCGTGCACCTGGCCCGGCTCGAGGGCAGGGTGTTCCTCGAGGAGCTGCTGACGACGTTTCCGTCGATCGAGCTGACCGGCGAACCCGTCCGCGTCCGGTCGAACCTCAACAACGCATTGAAGGTGTTGCCCGTGCGCCTCAAGCGCTGAGAGTGGGCCACATGGCCTATTGGTTCGCGCGGAGAGAGTGCTTAGGCTGACCGTTGCCACGGAGGGCGCGGGCGGTGGCGTGGTGGCGACGGGCGGTGGAGCGCCACCACGCATGCCCCGCATGCAGGCGTGCCGTGCGGATGCCGCTTCAGGCCAGCTCCGAAGTGAGGGCCTCGACGGTCGTCTCGGCGATCCCTTGGCGGGCGACCGTCACCCGCGGAATCAGGAACGGCAGCGCGGTACCGATCGTGACGACCGCGGCCGCGAAGAGCAGGGCGGGACGCGCGCCCGCGGCGACTGCCGACTCGACGATGTGCCGCAGCGTCGACGCGTCGCGCGGGGTGGTGCCGGCTGGTGGGGCGAAGTTGACGCCCTCGGCGCGCATTGCCGTGAACGCCGCGGACCTCACGGGCTCCGGAAGCGACGCGCCTCGGAGCGACGATGTCGCGTGCCGGATCGTGAGCGCGTGGAGGAACGACGCGAACACGGCGATGCCCAGCGCCAGCCCCACCTGACGCACGGTCGTGTTGGTGCCGCCCGCGACGCCCGTCTTGTCGGCGTCGACGTCGGACAGGATCACGTTCGTCAGCTGCGAGCTGGCGAAGCCGACGCCGACGCCGAACAGCACAAGACCGGGGAGCAGCGACAGGAACGACACATCGCGCGACGCCGCGATCGCGCACATGCAGAGGCCGACGGCTTCGAGCGCGAGCCCGACGCGCACGATGCCGGTGATGCTGAACCGATTCGCGAGCCGGCCGCCGATCGGCGCCGCCATCGCCATGACCACTCCCTGCGGGACCATCCAGAGGCCGGTCTCCCACGCCGAGAGATGCTTGCCGTCCTGGAGGAGCACCGGCAGTACGAACAAGAGCCCGAACTGTCCCATCGCGAGCACCATCGTCGTGAGGAGCCCGTAGCGGAACCCGAGGTGGCGCAGCTGGCCGAATTCGAACAGCGGATCGCGTGCGTCCCGCTCGGTGCGTCGCTCCACCGCGACGAAGGCGCCGAACAACAACACCGCGGCGAGGAAGGCCAACGGAATGATCGAAACGGCGCGGGACGCGGGCCACACCGTCCCGCCGGCCACGGCGAAATCCTTGACCGGGTTCCACCAGCCGTAGGTCGCGCCTTCGCTCAAGCCGAAGACCAGGCTGAACGAGCCCGACGCGACGAGCAGGGCACCACGCCAATCGAGAGCGTGGCGGCGGGCCGCACCGCGATCGGGTCGCATGAACAAGAACGCGCCGGCGACGATCAACGGCGCCACGATCACATTGATGCCGAACGCCCACCGCCACGAGGCGGTGCTGGTCAGCACACCGCCCACGACGGGTCCGAACGCCACGGCGATTCCCGCAACGCCACCCCACGCCGCGAACGCGCGGACCCGTTCCGGCCCGTGAAACGTCGTTGAAAGGATGGCGAGCGTGGCCGGCAGCATCAGCGACGCACCAATGCCCTCGATGACCGCTTCGCCGAGAAACAGTGTCGGTACCGACGTCGACACCGCGGCGAGGAAGGAGCCGGCACCGAAGATGGCGACACCGACGACGAACGTGCGTCGGTGGCCGAACATGTCGCCGAGCCGGCCGCCGATGATGACGAGCGTCGCGAACGTCAGCGAGTAGCCCGTGATCACCCACTGGAGGCTCGGCAGGGCGGCGTCGAACTCCCGACCGATCGCCGGGATCGCGACGTAGAGGATCGTGTTGTCGAGAACCGGAATGATCACCGAGACGATGACCACCGCGGCCGCGAACCAGCGGCGCGGATCGAGGTACTGCTCGGAGTCGTCGCCCGACGGTGGTTGTGACGATGCCAGGCGTCTAACGTACCGAGACGATGCGGGGAACCGGCCTGACGCGGGCAACGACGTGGGGTGTGGGCCCGCGGGTCATGCGCCGCACGCCGGAGGATTGGGCGGAGATTCCGTATACGCGGCTGAAGCTCACGCCGTATTCCGCGGTCATCGGCGCCGAGGTGCACGGCGTCGATCTGTCCGGCCCGCTGGATGACGCGACCCGGGACGAGGTCCGCCGCGCCCTCCTCGAATGGAAGGTGCTGTTCTTCCGCGACCAGCACCTCCCGTCGGCCGAGCAACTGGAGTTCGCGCGCCGATTCGGCGGTCTCGAGCAGCATCCGTTCCTCAAGCAGGGCGATTCGGCGGAGGTCGTCCGCTTCGAGAAGGGCGAGGATCTGAGCAAACCGGGCAGCGTCGGGACAGAGAACGGCTGGCACAGCGACGTCACGTGGCGCGAGAAGCCGGCATTGGGTTCGATCCTGCGCGCGGTCGAGGTGCCCGAGCGGGGCGGCGACACGTTGTGGGCCGACATGGCGTGCGCGTACGACAACCTTCCCGAGGACGTCCGCACGCGCATCGACGGCATGCGTGCCGTGCACTCGTTCGTGCATGTTTTCGGCTACGCCATGTCAACGGAGCGCAAAGCCGAGATGCTCGAGCAGTACCCGCCGGTCGAGCACCCGGTCGTGCGGACCCATCCCGAGACCGGACGCAAGACGCTGTTCGTGAATGCGTTCTTCACCGAGCGCATCGTCGGTCTCGACGATGACGAGAGCGAGTCGCTGCTCGATCGACTGTGCCAGCAGGCCATGCACCCGGAGTGGCAGGTGCGGCTGCGCTGGGAGCCCGGAACCGTCGCCTTCTGGGACAACCGGTCGACGCAGCACTACGCGACGTCGGACTACTACCCGCAGCGCCGCGTGATGGAGCGGGTCGCAATCGAAGGCGACCGGCCGTTCTGAAACCGTCCCACATCGGGCTCTGCGTCTCGGATCTCGAGCGGTCTCTCCGCTTCTACTGCGAGGGTCTGGGGTTCGAGCGGGCGGAGGGCTACGACCTCGACGACTCGATGCTGCCCGGGCTCGACCGGGCGCTCGAGGTCGCGGGGCCGGTGCGAATGCGGTCGCAGATGATCACGCACGGCGACCTGAAGATCGAGTTGTTGTATTTCGTGTCTCCTCCCCCGACCGGCGTGCCTGCAGTCCGGCGGAACGAATTGGGCTTCACGCACGTCTCGTTCATCGTCGACGATCTCGAAGGTTGTACGGCGCGCCTTGTCGCGTTGGGCGCGACGACGCTGCCCGGCACGCGCGCGGTGCTCGGCTATGACGTGATCTTCGTCGCGGACCCCGACGGCACGCGTGTCGAGTTGATGGCTCGCACGTCGTAGCCGCGCGAAACAGAATTTCTTCCTTGCGCGCGTTCGTTGCATGGGGTGGAATCGCGTTGTTCACGGATGCGCACGGAACAGCGGGACCGTCGCCTCGGTGGTGCATGGTGCTGACGGTTGACATGTGCAACCGCGGGGACACTCAGTCTCCCGCGGACACACACCAGAGAGGGTGTCCGGTGCTCATCGAAGCGGTCGCAGGTGCAGTGGTGCTCCTCGGGATACTGGTCGGTGTGGGAGCCCGTCGCACGCGCCGGAAGGCAGATTCGATCCGCCGGTTCTCCAAAGCAGTCTCGGCGCTACGAACGATCGCGGATGAGCCGCGTCCGGAACGGGCGGTCGAAGAGCACACGATCGCGTTGCCGAACGTACGCGTTCTCGATGAGGTCCTCCCCTTGCGCGAAGCGCGTGAGCGCCGGGCGCTCGCCTCGGGCCGGCGCACTCCCCGTCCCGATCCCGAGCTCGTCGCCCGCCGCCCGGTGATCGCCACGCTCCCGTCGATGTCGGCGCCGCGCCCGGACGGCCCCGGCACCAAGGCCGGCTGACCGCCGCGCGGACGCGCGTCGTCGCGCGAGCGACACGTAGGCTGGCACGATGAACGTGACGGTCGCGGGTCGGATGCGGTCGACGTTGCCCGAGGGTGACGAGCATCCGTATCGCACTGGCGCGTGGACGCCGAACACGGTGGAGTACGACGCGACGGATCTCGACGTCGTCGGCGAGATTCCCGAGGATCTCGAGGGTTTGTACCTCCGCAACACCGAGAATCCCGTGCACGGCGCGATCGGCCGCTACCACCCGTTCGACGGCGACGGCATGGTGCACATGATGCGCTTCTCGGGCGGACGCGCCGAATACCGCAACCGGTTCGTGCGGACGCTCGGGCTCGAGGCGGAGAACGAGGCCGGCGGGCCATTGTGGGCGGGCATCCTCGAGCCGCCCGCCCGTTCGATCCGCGAGGACGGCTGGGGCGCGCGCACGCGCCTGAAGGACGCGTCGAGCACGGACGTCGTCGTGCACGCCGGGCGCGCACTCACGTCGCACTATCAATGCGGCGACCTCTACATGTTCGACCCGACCACCCTCGACCAGTTCGGCCGGGAGTCGTGGAACGGCAAGTTCCCCGCGGACTGGGGCATCAGCGCGCATCAGAAGGTCGACGAGCGCACCGGCGAGATGCTCGTGTTCAATTATTCGACCAGCGCGCCGTACATGCACTACGGCGTCGTCGACGCGTCGCATGCATTGGTGCACTGGATCGACGTCCCGCTTCCCGCCCCGCGTCTGCCCCACGACATGGCGTTCACCGAGCACTTCGCGATCCTCAACGACTGCCCGTTGTTCTGGGACGCCGACCTCCTCGCCCAGGGTCTGCACGTGCCGAATTGGCGTCCCGATCTGCCGACACGATTCGCGATCGTGCCCCGGCGCGGGCAGACCTCTGACATCCGCTGGTTCGAAGCCGACCCGACGTACGTCCTGCACTGGGCGAACGCGTTCGAGGACGGCGACGAGGTCGTGCTCGACGGCTACTTCCAGGGAACGCCGGTTCCCGCGGCCGACGGTGAGACCGACCGTTCCAAGCGTGCGTTCCGCGGTCTCGACATGCACCGGATGGAGACGCGCCTGCATCGGTGGCGGTTCGATCTCGCGACCGGCAACACGAAAGAGGAGGTGTTGTCGGACCGGATCATGGAGTTCCCGATGATCAACGGGCACCGGGCCGGACGGCCGTACCGTTACTCGTACAACATGACGGGTGCGCCCGGCTGGTTCCTGTTCGACGGCATCGTGAAGGTCGACCTGCAGACGGGCCGCGAGGAGCGGTACGCGTTCGGTGACGGCGTGTTCGGGAGCGAAACGCCGATGGCACCGCGCGTCGGCGCGACGGCCGAGGACGACGGCTACCTCGTGACGTTCGTGACCGACATGAACGAGGACCGCGCGGAGTGTCTCGTGCTCGATGCGGCGGACGTCACCGCCGGCCCCGTGGCGCGTGTCCGCCTGCCCGAGCGCATCGCGAGCGGCACCCATTCGTGCTGGGCGCCCTCGTAAGAACCCGCTGAGATCAGGAGAGCGGCGGGATCCAGTCGCCGTGCGCGTCGAGCAGGGCGTCGACGAGCGAGCGGATCTGGTCGAGGTCGAGCTCGGCCGCGGTGTGCGGGTCCAGCATCGCGGCGTGGTACACGTGCTCGCGTGAGCCGGTGAGCGCCGCCTCGACGGTGAGCTCCTGCACGTTGACGTTCGTACGGATGAGCGCCGCGAGCTGCGGCGGGAGTGCGCCGATACGCGTCGGTTGTACGCCGTTGCCATCGACCAGACAGGGCACCTCGACCGTGCAACCGGCCGGGAGGTCGTCGATCAAGTCGTCGTTCGGCACGTTGCCGTAGATCACGCGCGGCTTGCCCGTCTCGATGCTGCGGATGATCGTGGCCGCGTACTCGAAGCTCGGACGTACCTCGATCGGGCCGCCGCCTTCGAGCCGCTCGCGCTCTGCTTCCCATCCCTCGATCTGGGCGACGCACCGGCGCGGGTACTCGTCGAGCGGGACGTTGAACCGCTCGATCAGGTCGGGCCGGTCGCGCTTGATGAACCAGGGCACGTACTCGGCGAAGTGCTCACTCGACTCGGTGACGAAGTAGCCCAGGTGCTTCAACATCTCGTACCGCACGCGGTTGCCGTCGGGCACTCGACCGGATGCCGCGAGCTCGCGCAGCCGGGGGTAGAGATCTTCGCCGTCGCGTTCGAAGCGTAGGTAGAAGGCCATGTGGTTGATGCCGGCCGCGAGGTAGTCGATCTCGCGGTACGGCACACCGAGGTCGAGCGACAACTCGAACGCCGTGCCCTGCACGCTGTGGCACAACCCCACCGTTCGGATCTCGCTCGCCCGCGTCATCGCGCGGCAGTTGATCGCCATGGGATTCGTGTAGTTCAAGAACCAGACGTCCGGGCACACCGCCTGCATGTCCGCGGCCATCTCCAGCAGCACCGGGATGGTCCGCAATCCGCGCATGATGCCGCCGATGCCGAGCGTGTCGGCGATCGTCTGCCGGAGCCCGAAGCGCTTCGGCACCTCGAAATCGGTCACGGTGCACGGTTCGTAACCGCCGACCTGGACCATGTTGATCGCGTAGTCGGCGCCGTCGAGGGCGGCGCGCCGGTCAGTGGTCACGTTGATCTTGGCGGGGGCGTCGAGTGCGTCCGCGACGCGCCGGGCAACCAGCTCCGACGTCGCGAGGCGCGGGCCGTCGATGTCGAAGAGGGTGATCTCGGACGCCGCGAGCTCGTCGTGACCGAGGATGTCGCCGAGCAGGTTGCGCGCGAACACCGTGCTCCCCGCGCCGATGAAGGTGATCTTGGCCACGGCCGAGAGGTTAGGTTGCGGCCCGTGATCGTGCCGCCGTTGCTCCAGCGCCGCGCGAGCGACGAGTATGCGCCGCCGCCCTGGTCAACGCGTGACCACGCGGCGTTGGCCCGGTTGGCGTTCGCGTCCCCGGGAGAAGCGCTCGACCGGCGGGCGACCGCAGCGACACTGCGCGCGATCGACGCCGTACACGGCGGCGGTTTCTACGACGTGCCCGAGGACGCGGCGCGCGACGTCGACGCGGCCGACGCGGTGTTCCGCGGTGATGCGCCCGTCGTCGATGTGCAGACGCATCTCGTCGATCCCGGCCGCTGGCACGGCCCCGGCGCACAGGCGCTCGGCGCGTTCTTGCAGGCGGCCGATCCCGATCGTTGGTCGGGCGGCGTCGATCCCGGGCTCATCGACGCCGCCGCGTGGGCGGCGCTCGTGTTCGGCGCGTCGGAGACGTCGGTCGCGCTGTTGACCTCGACGCCCGGGACGGCGGACGACAACGTGCTCACCAACACCCAGATCGCCGCGGCGCGCGAAGTCGTCGACCGCTATGCCGGCACCGGACGTCTGCTGACGCACACGATCGTGCACCCGAACCTCGGTCCGGCCGAGCTCGACGCGATGGAGGAGTGGACGGCGCAGCTCCGGCCGTCGGGGTGGAAGTGCTACACGCTGTGGGGCCCGCCGACGAAGGCGTCGCCCGCGGGCGGTTGGTTCCTCGATGACGACGAGGTCGGGTTTCCGTTCCTCGAACGCGTGCGCGCGCTCGGACCGAGTGTCGTCGCGACGCACAAGGGCATCGGAGGCGGCATGCCGGCGTCCTCACCCCGCGACATCGGCCCGGCGGCGGCCGCGTTCCCGGATCTGACGTTCGTCGTCTACCACTCCGGCTACGACCTCGATGCTCCCGACGACGACGACTCGCGCGGCGTCGACCGGCTGGTGCAGAGCCTCGCCGGCGTGGGCATCGGCCCGGGCGGCAACGTGTATGCGGAGCTCGGCACCACGTGGTTCTTGATGTTGCGCCGGCCACTCGTTGCCGCACACGTGCTCGGAAAGCTGCTCTGCGCCCTCGGTCCCGAGCGGATCGTGTGGGGCACCGATTGCGCATGGTACGGATCGCCGCAGCCGCTGATCGATGCGTTCCGCGCGTTCACGATCCCGCCGGCATTGCAAGAGCGCTACGGCTACCCGCCGCTGACGCACGCGACGAAGGAACGCATCTTGAGCACCAACGCGCAGATCCTGTACGGCGTGACCGCGCCCGTACCGGCGGATCGGGCGTGGGTCGCGAACGGCAGCGCCGAGCTCGCGCGGACGATTGCACAGGCCGAGAGGTGAGCTGATGCCGACGGTGAACCTCGGCGACGTCACGATCGCGTATGACATCGCCGGACCCGATGACGGTGAACCGGTCGTCTTGGTCTGCGGGTGCGGTGGTCCCGCATTGGGATGGTTCGCCGTCGTGCCGCCGCTCGTGGACGCGGGCTATCGAGTCGTCACGTTCGACAATCGGGGCATGCCGCCGTCGTCTTCGCCACCCGCGCCGTATTCGATGGCCGATCTCGTCGCCGACACGTTGGGACTCTGCGATCACCTCGGTATCGAACGGGCGCGCTTCGCCGGTCATTCGATGGGCGGGTGGGTCGCCGAGTGCCTGGCGGTCAACCACCCGGATCGCGTGCGTGCCGCGGTCTTCATGGGAAGCTGCAACGTCGCGACGGCGTGGGAGAAGGCGATCACCACTGTGGAGGTCGAGCTCGCGCGTCGCGATCTCGATCTGCCACCGTTGTTCTTCGCGGTCGAGACGCTGCGGTACCTGCCGAATCGCGATCTGCAGGACGACGACATGGTCGAGACATGGCTCGCGTTGCTCGCCGACAACGAGCCGTGGCACAATCCGGGCCGACAAGGACAGTACGAGGCGTGCCTGGGCTGGTCGCTCGACCCCTCACCGCCTCGGGCGTGGCCGTCGATCACCGTGCCGTGCATGGTGATGGCGTTCGAGCACGACATCGACTCGCCGCCGGCACGCGCACGGGAGGCCGCGGCGATGATCCCGGGCGCGCGCTTCGTCGAGATCGAGGATGCGAGCCATCTCGGGCCGTTCACTCATCCCGACGCGGTCGTCGCCCACCTGCTCGACTTCTTCGCCACGGCGTGACCAGGCTGACCCGACGGACAGCGTGGATCAGGTTTCTGCAAGACTTGGGGGCGGAAAGGAACCACTGATGTCGTGGTTGGTACAGGTCGACAGCCCACTGCCCTTCATCATTGCAGTAGTGGTCGCCATCATGATCTCGTTCATGGTGACGGCGCGTCAGCCGCGCCGCTAGCGCGAGCTACGGACGTACGAGAGAGATCGCCGTTCGACCATCTGTTCGACGGAACGCCTTCCGCCCGATCGACAGGCATTCGCGGTGGATCGCATCCTCATACCGCGGCGGCGCGTTGTTGTCCCACCGCGCAACGAGGGAGAACACCTCCGGGTCGTTCAGATCGACCCTGTCGTCGCAGAATACGCACCTCATCGTCTTCCCATCTGGCTTTTGACACGGCGCGCCGATACGCCGCCCGCGTCCGTTGGCCACAGTGAGCCTGCGCCCAGAGCTCGACCATCGGCCAGGGCCGAACGGCACAAGAAGTGCCTCCAACCCCGAGAACGGGACATCCGTCGAGGGTAGTAGCACCATCGACCACTAGAAGGTGTGACCGGCGGGGGCCGATGCTGTGGAAGTTCCACCCCTCCCACATCGGAGTCCCTCATGTACAAGCTCTCTGCGCGCACCGCCAAGGTGGCAATCGCCACCTTGGCGATCGCCCTGTCCGGCGGGTCCGCGACCTACGCCGCCGCCCAGGTGAGCACGAAGCCGGCGCCGCAGGTCGTGATCCCCCGAACTCCCACGACCGACAACCACGGCGCCAAGCAGTCGGGCGCGAACGACCCCGTGGGCCACGACGTCAACGACGACAAGGGTGGCGCCAAGCAGTCGGGCGCGGACGACCCCGCAGGCCACGACGTCAACGACGACAAGGGCGGCGCCAACCAGTCAGGTGCGGACGACCCTGCCGGCCACGACGTCAACGACGACCGGGGCGGCGCGACCGTCGGGACGGTTGCTCCTGCCGGCCACGACGCGAACGACGACAAGGGCGGGAACGACGTCACGCCGACCACATCGACGAAGTCGACCACACCGACGAGCGTGGATGACCACGGCGGCACACGTGGGAGTGGCCGCTCGGGGTCCAGCGGCCACGGCAGCGACGGCTGATCCTCTCAAGACGGTTCGCCGGGCGGCAGGTGCTCCTTGGCCCACAGTGCGGCCTGGGTGCGGTCCGTCACGCCGAGTTGTTGGAACACGGCGGTGAGGTGCGCCTTGACGGTGCGTTCGCTGATTCCGAGGCGGCGCGCGATCTGTTTGTTGGCCAGGCCCGTCGCCACGAGACCCAGCACCTCGGTCTCGCGGCGGCTCAGGTTCCGGGCCGGCTGCTGGGCGCGTTGCGCGTCGAGGAGCACACGTGCGGCCGCGGGGTCGAGTGGTGCGCCGCCGCCGTGCGCGGCCCGAATCGCCGCAATGACCTCGTCCGGGGTGGCGTCCTTGAGAATGTAGCCACTTGCCCCGGCTTGCAGCGCGTCGAGCACGCGCCGTTGCTCCGTGAACGAGGTCAGCACGATGACGCGGAGAACGCGCTCCTCGGCGGATGCGGTGGCGAGCAGCTGCCGCGTGGCTCCGATGCCGTCGAGCACGGGCATCGAGAGGTCCATCAGCACGACGTCGGGACCTAGCTCGGCGCCGCGCGTGACCGCTTCTTCGCCGTTGCTCGCGCTCCCGATCACTTCGATGCCCTCCGCCGTGGCGAGCACTTGTTCGAGTCCGCGGCGCACCACCGAATGGTCGTCGACGATGAGCACTCGGATCATGTGAGCGGGACCTCCACCTGCAATCTGGTGCCCCCGCCGGGTGAGGAGTGCACGGCGAACCGTCCACCGGCGTTGCTGACGAGATCGTTCAGGCCGTACAGCCCGAAGTGACCCTCCCTGGCACTGCGCTCGTTTCGCTCGGGTTCGAACCCGACGCCGTCGTCGACCACCTCGAGGGTCGCCACCCGGTCGTCGTCGGTGACGCGCACGGTCACCTCGGTCGCCTGGGCATGGGACAACACGTTGCGCAGTGCTTCCTGCGCGGCGCGGTACAACAGGCCGGAGACCGTCGGAGGGAGTGAACTCTTCAACCCGTCGGCGTCGAGGGTCGTGGCAAGGCCCCTCCCGTTCGCGCGGGCGAGCAAATCGGCGAGTGCAGCGACGAGTCCCTCCTCGAACAAGTTCGGCGGGTAGATCTCGACGAGCAGCGAGCGCAAGGCTTTGATGCTCACCCGCACGTCTTCGGCCGAGTGCTCGAAGAGTTGCGAAGAGTCTTTGGTGATGTCACCGCGGCGCGCCGCGTCGCCCAACGCGTACGCGACGCCGACGAGATCCTGGACGACGCCGTCGTGGAGGTCGCTGGCGATGCGACGGCGCTCGACGTCCGAGGCGTCGAGCGCCTGTTGCAGAAGTCGCTCGCGTTCGCGTTGACGTTGGCGGAGCCGACGCGCAAGCGACCATGCGAGCGGTATCTGCACGAGCTCCAACGCCAGCAGCGCACCGAGTGTGATCGGCGCGAAGCTCCGCCAGATCCGCCCGCCCGCCGCCGACACCGCGGCGTAGCGGAAGTATGCCTCGAACAGGAGCCGCTGGCCGTTGGGTGCGCGGATCGGAAGGTAGACCTCGAGCAACTTCCCCCGGGACTGTTCGAAACGGTTCTCGGGCTTGGAGAGGTCGCTCGTATCCGCCTCGATGACGCCCGAGTCGAGCGCGGCCAGCTCGTCGGCGGCGAGCGTGTAACGCGTGCCGATCAGGCGGGTTCGTCGGAGTAGACGATCGTTCCGTCGCGGTTCCAGACCTTCACGCGCACGAGGGAATCGTCGAGCACGTGCTGCTCCACCGTGGCCGCGACCTTGCGAATCGCCGCGGGATCTCCGGTGAGGAGGCCGTCGGTCACGACGGGTTCGACGAAACCCTGGGCTTTCACCAACGTCTTCGTGCGAGCGTCGACGATCGCCTCGCGCTCACCGACCCGGCGACTCGCGATCGAGGTTGCCAGCCCCACGATCACCACCGCGACGACGCCCACCAGCGTGAATTGGCCGACTTGGCGCGCGACCGTCCATCGGCCCGCCGATTCGGAGCTCGTGGTGCTGTGGCCGAACGGATTCCTCACATGCCACGTCCGGCCATCGGCTTCCGACGTTAGTTTGGGCGCCCCCGGGCATCCCGCCGTGCTCGCCGGCGCCCGGCGGGGGACGCCCCAAGATCTGGCTGGCAGACCATGGGATTCTGGTTGCATATTTCGCCCAAATAAGGCAGGATTTGTCCCCTGAGTCGGCTTTCGGGCTATTAGTGGGTTTGGGGCGGGGGGCTGCAGTGTTCCGGGCGGGAGTTCGACGTCGTAGTGGAACGTCTGAGCGCGGCGCGACGATGGTCGAGTTCGCGTTGGTGCTGCCGTTGCTGTTGCTGTTGACGTTCGGGATCATCGAGTTCGCGCTCGTGTTCAACGCCAACTCGAACGTCGCGCATGCGACGCGGGCCGGTGGCCGTACCGCGGGGATCTCGAGTCTGGATCCGCAGCTGGAGTTCAAGGCTGCCGAAGCGGCCGCCAATG
>JBBRXX010000041.1:0-42317 GCA_038238245.1 Acidimicrobiia bacterium | reverse complement strand
CAGCTTCTCCCCGGAGGCATCGAAGCCCTCACGCATGCTGAAACATCGACGGGGCGCCTTCCCATCGACATCGTCTTCAGCGAACAATCCGATCGCGACGCTGTTCTTGACCTGTTGCGCGCCGAGCTCAGCGGGCAAGGACTGCCGACAGGCTTCGAACCGGCGGAGGAAGACGGCAAGCTCGTCGTGACATTCTCAACGTGTGTCGTTCACAGCGCCCGCGGATAGACGGACGCGCGCCATATCTGCCGTTCGGCGCTCGCACAATCGCTCCAGAGCGGGCAATATGCGCCGTGGGCGAGACCCGGCTGTTTGAGCTTGCAGACGGTCGCGACCTGGCATGGGTCGAGTTCGGCATGCGAGATAGCACGCCGGTGGTTGCGTTCCACGGGTCTCCGGGATCTCGGTACTTCTTTGACCCTCAGCAGGAGATCGCGCTTCGCAAGGGTGTGCGGCTGATAGCTCCCGATCGGCCGGGCTACGGGCACAGCACATACAACCCGCGCCGGACGTACGAGTCGTGGGCCGATGATGTCGCGCAGTTGGCTGATCACGTTGGCATCGATCGCTTCGCCGTGATCGGGCATTCGAGCGGCGGACCGAACGCTGCGGGATGCGCGAGGTTCCTCGGCGATCGACTGGTCGGCTGTGCGATCGTGAGCGGTGTCGCGCCGCCTGAGGCGAACGTATCGAAGGATGCGATGCTGCGCATGAACCGGTATGCGCAACGGGTGTCGCGAGTTGCTCCCCGGCTCATGGGCTGGGCGGCCCAGGCCGGGCTACGTCAAGGGCAACGTGACCCCGACAAGGCGCTGGCGTGGATGCTCCGCACGCTGCCCACTTGCGACGCTGCGGTCATCGAGCAACCTGAGTTTCGTGCTGCGGTACGTGATGAACTCCTGCGTCCGTTGTCCGCAACGACGGGCCGGGCCGCGATTCAGGACCTCAGACTGGAGCTGCGCCCTTGGGGATTTCATCTGCGAGACATCGCGCTGCCTGTAGACGTTTGGCACGGCGACCTGGACCGCAACGTCGTCCTCGACAGCGGGCTCTACCAAGCCAACCAGATACCGCACGCAACGCTGCATCGCCTTCCACACGAGGGCCACTGGCTCATCTACAGCCACTTCGGCGAGATCATCGACACGCTGCTCGCGTAGCGCGCCAACTGCCGCTCGGCGCTCGCACAAGTGCGCCAGAGCAGTCAAGATGAGCGCGTGCGTTCGGTGCGCGGCGACCAGTTGCAGATGCGAAGCCGGAACTTTCCGCGTCGGGTCGTGTACACGAAACTCACTCCGCTGACCAGCGCGAACAATCCACCAGCTAGCACCGGGATCGCGAGCCATGAATCGGTAGCCGCCAACGTGAAGGCCGCGATCACGATCAACACGGCTGCCCAGCCCCACAACAAGAGCAGGACGTACACCGAGTCGAATCCATACTCCGCCTTGCGGCTGAGTTGTTGCTCGTTGGCCATCATGCCCAATCGTAAAAGGTCGAACGGCCACACTCGTTTCGCTCATCTGGTCGCCCTTCAACTGCCCATAGGTAAGCGATGGGCGGCGCCGATCCGATCTTGATCACGGCACTGTCGTCACATCGGCGGCGGGCCTGGTCGCCTACGGGCACTCACCACGGTGGCTCGGGACGCTCATCTCGCCCGCCGAATGCAGGGCTGGCCGCTTAAACCTCTTCGACTTCCGTGGCCGATGCCTGCGGGGACATCCGGGTCGAGCGTGGCTACCGTTCGGGCGCGGAAATCGGATGCGCTGATTGCGGGTGCATTGTTGACGCGGGAGTTCGGGTCGTCCCATGCGGAAGAGCCGACTGTTGCTGTCGGCACTTGCCCATCCGTGAGGACGGGACCTGAGTCATGCGCCGCCTCGCTGTTCGACTGGCTGGCCTCTATCTGTCCTGTTGGTCGCTTCGACCTGGAGGTTAGGTGGTTGAATCGTCAGCGATCTGGTCGCGCTCGTCAGCGATCTGGTCGCGCTCGTCAGCGATCTGGTCGCGCTCGCCAGCGATCTGGTCGCGCTCATCAGCAGCCAGTTCGCGGTCGTTAGCCATCTGGTCGCGCTCGTCAGCGATCTGGTCGCGCTCGCCAGCGATCTGGTCGCGATCCGCTGCAGCCCCTTCGCGCTCCTCTGCAGCCGCTTCGCGCTCCCCAGCATCCCCCCCACGCTCCCAGGCATCCCCTTCGCGATCCGCTGCAGCCCCTACGCGCTCCTCTGCAGCCCCTGCGCGCTCCTCTGCAGCCTCTTCGCGGCGATGAGCGATCTGGTCGGGCTCCTCGTCGCCCGAGTCGTTGCGCATTCGACCACTCTATCGAGCACAATTGCTATTGGCGATATAGCTTCACCAGGTCTTTTCGGAGGCTGTTGCTTCAGACTGATGGCCACCTCAGCTACTGCAAGGCACGCGCAAACCCACACAACGCCCCACCCACTTCGATCGGGCGTGCGTGGTAGGGCTAATCGCGGCGTGGCTTCCAATAGCGGTCGTGACCCACCCCTCACAAGTCGCTAGCAACGGCATCTGGACCGTCGTAGCAGCGGCCGCCGTCGTGTTGCTCTACACCTCTCGCAGTTGGCGCGGCTTGCGGTAACCGTCCAGATGGCGCTCGGTTTCGCGCTTATCGTCTACGCGCTTGCTACAGCGATCACCGTTCGCGATTCTTCCCCGACCTGCTGGGTCGTTCGAGCGGCAAGATCAGCTAACGAAGCTCCAATGGAGCGCATAACTGCCGATCTGGTCGCTGGCCGGCTGCGACTACTGCGGTATGGCCCGGGTATGAGTGTGCCGATGACGATCCGCGGTGAGGGCAACGCGTTTGTGCATGGGGTGACCGCGCAGGACGTCTTCGACTTCGTCCTCGATCCCCGGCAGTACACCAAAGCCGACACCAAGATGATCTGGGTGACGAAGTTGGCCGACACCGACGACGGCATGATCGCCCGGGAGGACGGTCGCTTCCTCGGACGGTTCCGAGGTTCGGTGGTGACCCGGTACCGATGGCAGGTGCCCGACCACATCGATGTGACGCTCGAACATGGAGTGCCGCGGTCGCTGCACGCTTGGTTCGAGATCGAGCCCGAAGAGGGTGGGACCCGGGTTCGCCATGTCGAGGAGATGGACTTCGGCCACGGACTGTTCGGCCATCTCTATGACGTCATCGCCGGACGATGGTTCGCGCAGGGAGTCGAACAAGAGGTACGAGAGATCGCTCGTCTGTTGGAAAACGGCGAACGAGGCCGCGGGGTAGACGCGCACCGAACAGCATGACCCCGCGACGACTGAACGTGCCGCGGCGGACTCGATGATCGTCCTCGCGCCCGCTCGACGACCTGACCTTGACGACCCCGGCATTCGTACCCGACGACACGACTCGAACGGCACCGTTGAGGTGCTGGTCGACCCCGCGAGCGGCTACCGCGCACCGCAGCGCCTCCGGTACGGCCATAGACGAGTCCGAGACCCGGGATGGTCGTCGGGTGCATCGAACGAGCCGGTTTAACATTGAGAAGCTCGAGACCTACTACTTCAAGGGAGAGCCGAAGCCGATGGGCTACACCTATGAGGGCCGAGCGGTCAGCCGGTAGGACCGGCCTACCCCGGCGATCCGTCGTGAGTCTCGAGGACCTTTCCCGCAGGACCGGTGAGTCAGTCGAACAGCGTCGGCACTTGCAAGTTCTCGGTCTGATCGGCGGTGACGACGAACTCGGCAGCGACTCCGAACGCGTCCGCCTGATCCCGTTTGCTCGGCGGCGCGGTATCGCGCCCGACGACAGCGCTGAGGTCAGCAGGCACCAAGGCGACGTCCTCGCCACCTTCATCGACTTGCTGATGCAGACCACCGGCAAGCGCGAAAGCCAGCCGCGCGACGACGCGTTGGCCACCCTGGAGGTCGACCCCGTCTTCGCGGCCCGGGCCTGGAACGCGGCCGGAATGGCAGGCCAAACCGAACTCTTTGAGGCCGACGTCGAGGCACTGCACTGGATGGAACAAGCGCGTGCTCCGCAGACGTGTCGAGTGCGAAAGCAGGTTGCACCGTCACCTTGAGGGGGATGAACCCTAAATGGGTTCCGACCGCTCGGCCGCCGACGACCGCGTACCGGTGCGGAGGTATCTTGCCTTCTGGGGAATCGGTGTGGCAGTTGTCGGCGCGGCCGTGCTGGTCTGGAACCTGCTGGTCGCGCTCGTCACCGTGCTCAGCCTCATCGCCGTCGCGGCCTTTTTTACAGTCGTGCTCGCTCCCGCGGTCGACTTCTTCGAACACCGGCTGCACCTCAGGCGAGGCCTCGCGACAACTGTCGTATTCATCGTGGGCGCGGGCCTTGTCGGCGCGCTCGGCTACGCGTTCGCCCGTCCCGTGTACGAAGCATCATCGTCATTCGCCCGGGACCTTCCGAACACGATCAAGGACGCAGAGCAGGGTCGAGGCGACATCGGCCGCTGGCTGCGCGACATCGGCGCACAGGACTGGGCCCGTAAGAACCTGCCAAAGATACGAGAGTCGCTGAGCAGCAGCAGCGGACCCTTGTTGACGACCGGCCGTGCGGTCGTGACGGGGACTCTCGCGATCCTTACGATCGGCGTGCTCACGTTCCTGATGCTCTTGCGGGCGCCACAGCTCAGCGCGTCGATCCTTGCGCTCCTGCCAGAACAGCGAGCGGAACGGGTGCGCCGCGTCGGCGGCGACGCGGCGCGTGCAGTGACCGGCTACGTGACCGGCAATCTCGTCATCTCGCTGATCGCGGGGTCCTTCACGTACGCGTGGTTGCGGATCCTCGGCGTCCCATTCGCTTTCATCCTGGCTCTGTGGGTCGCGTTCGCCGACCTTCTCCCTCTCGTCGGTGCAACGCTCGGCGCCATTCCGTCGGTATTCGTTGCGTTGCTCCAGTCGCCCGGTCAAGGCATCGCGACACTCATCTTCTTCGTCGTGTACCAACTATTCGAAAATCACGTCCTGCAACCGGTAGTCATGGCGAAGACGGTGAATCTCAACCCACTTACCGTACTAATCGCCGTGCTCATCGGCGTGCAGCTCGCCGGACTCCTCGGCGCGCTCCTCGCAATCCCGGTCGCGGGCGCGCTGCAGGTACTCGCACGCGACGTATGGGACACTCGACAAGGAACGATCAAGGACGTCTTCAGCGTCGGAGTCGACGAACAACCGATCACACACGACGACGGCGCCGCCCCTCCTTCCGCATGACCAGGCCTGGTCCTTTCCGCGGTCGCAGAATCGCCCCCACGCGGCGCTCTACGCACATGACGAACCAGGCGAGGTCGTGACTGATCGAGCACCGACGCTGGCACGAGCGATTCACGAGCTTCGTGCCGGCGCGTTCCACAATACGGACCCATATGCCAACATCGGATCGAGGCTGACCACTGCAGGATCGATGCGCGGACTAAACGCGACCCGACCGCGTGCGTCTCCCGCGGTCACGCGTTGATGGACAAGATCCGCCGCGGTGACTAGAACTCGGCATCGGAGTGGCGGAAACACGCGCGAAGGGAGCCACGGTTTCCCGTGGCTCCCCTTGCGCCCCCAAGGAATTTTCAGCGGGTGCGGTTGCGGCGTAGGAGAAGGCCGCCGAAGAGGAGGAGGCCTAGGCCCGCTACTGCGAGGGGCATTGGCTCGCCGCCGGTGAACGGGAGTGTCTGCTCGTTGCCGGCTGCAGCCGCGGTGAAGTTGGCGCCGAGCGCTTGGGTCACGTCCGACGGCGTGGTCGGTGGTTCCACCGGCGGCTGGCAGTCGTGTGTAACGGTCGCGCGGACGGGGGCCATCCCTGCGGTGGAGCTGACCGTGAACGTGGCGGTCTCGTCCTCGTTCATGGAGTAGGCGCGCGTATCGGTGGCGTGGCCGGCGACGTGGACGGTGTCGATCAGGTGACCGTTCTTGGCGACGGTGAATGTGGTGGACGACTCGCCGTCGTTGGCGAAGCTGACCACTGCCCCGCCGGCGCGGCAGCTCGCCGCGATGTTTGCGCTCGGATGCTCGCAGTTGCGGGTGACCTCACGGCCGACGTCGTGCATGCCGGGCGCCGAGATGGTGAACGTGCCCGTCTCGTCCTCGTTGAGGTGGTAGATGCGCGTCGTGGTGGTGCCGCCTGCGACCTCGACGGTGTCGATGACCGCGTCGCCCTTCCGAATGGTGAATGTCACCGGCAGCTGACCGTCGTTGGTGAGGGCGGCGGTCACGCCGTTCGCCGAGCAGTCGACGTCGGAGAGCGTCGCGCTCGGGCGCTGACAGTCGAAGGTCAGCTCGGTGACGATGTCGCTCATCCCGGCGGTCGAGGTGACGGTGATGGTGGCGGTCTCGTCTTCGTGCATCGTGTAGGTGCGCACCGCGTCGCCATGTCCGGCCACAGAGAAGTGATCGATTTGGGTCTGTCCCTTGTACACGGTGAACGTGGTGGAGGTATCTCCCTGGTTGTCGAACGTCACGTACGCGCCGCCGGCGGCACAACTCACGGTCGCGTCCGCGTGCGGCTGCTCGCAGTTGCGCGTGAGGGTGCGCGCGACGTCGTTCATGCCCGGCGCGGTGACCTTGATCGTCGCCGTCTGGTCCTCGTCGAGCGGGTAGGTCTTGTCGATCGTTGCGCCCCCGGCGACGGTGACGGTGTCGATCGTGTCATTGTCCTTGGCGACGGTGAAGGTCACCGAGTCCTCGCCTCCGTTCGCGAGTGTCAGGCTCACGCCAGTGGTGGCGCAGTCGACATCGGCGATGGTTGCGTGGGGCGCAGCCGGGCAGGTGGGCCGGGTGAGCGCCAGCGTCTGGCGGGTATCGCCCGGACCGGCGAGGTTGCCGGACGGACCCCAGCCGGCGAGCGCCTTCACCCTCACGATCACGGTCGCGGGCAACGGGCTCGTGAGCTGGAATGTGTCGGAGAAGCTGTAGTCGTTCGCGGCGTTGTAGTGGTACGTCGCCTTGAGAGGCAGGTCGGTGAAGCTGCTGCCACCGTTGGTCGCGTACGAGACGCCGATTGACGCGTTGATGCGCCGGTCGAGGTCGGTCGTGCTCCACGCGGTGGAGGTGAACGAGACCTGGCCGCCACACTGGACGGTCGCGGTGACTTCGGGGTGGTGCGCGAACGCGGGGGTGGCGGTGAGCACCACGCCCGCGAGAGCGACGAGCACGGTCGTGACCATGCCGCTCAGGATTCGGGCGGGACGGCGGCGCCGGCCCGCGTTTGTACGAGCGAAGATGCGAGACATCTGACCCAGGACTTCCTGCGGCTCGGGCCGCGATCAATCCCCGGGCCGGTTTCGCTTGGCTCCCCGCCGACGCCCTAAGCGACCAGTCACGTCTGCGGATCATCGCCTCCCAAGGGGGGCTGCTTTTACAACTCGCCCGCCAGTGTCACGTTCTGCGACACAGATAGCTACGAAGCGTGAGCCCAGTATGAGGCTTTCCAGTTTCCGGGCAATAGGCCGACCGGCTCACCCCGCCGGGAGTACCAGTCCTGGCTCGCTCACCCCCGCACCGCGACGAACCCGGAAGCCCGTCAGGTCCACCACGACACGCATCCCACCGCTACCTGCACGGGACCGCGCATCTGAGACGCATCGTAGATGCGGCACTCAGATGCCCGGGCGCAGGGGGTCTTACGGATGGACTTGCACGTTGCCGTTTGTGAGCACGCCGCCCGCGGTGTAGCCGATCGTGGTCTGAACGCTGAATGTGTCACGGCCGGCGCCTGGCTCACCCGAGGTCGTCCACGTCGATTCGGTAGGTCGTTGCAACACCGTTCACCGTGGCGTTTCCGAAGAACGTCGCGTGTGTTGCACCCTGCACGAGCGCCGTGGCATCGGTGCACTTGATCTTGACGTTCGCCGAGGGTCGACCACGCTACATTCACCCTTGACCCCTGTGCTGGTGCTCTTGGCGGTGAATCCGAACGCGATCTTGTCGGTGTGCGTCGCGTTCCAGATCTGTCCGCCCCCGGTTGTTTGGCCCGGCGTGGACGACGGCAAGATCCAAGCCGCGGGATTGGTTGACACTTCTTGTGTGGGGTTTGCCCGCATGGAGAGGATGTCGCCATGCCGAAGAAGTTCCTGCCGGAGTTCACCCGTGATGTGGTCGCGGTCGCTCGTCGGGGTGATCTGACCCGAGCTGAGGTCGCAGCCGATTTCGACATCTCGATCGAGTCGGTGAACCGATGGATGCGCCAGGCCGACATCACGATGGCGTCAAGGACGGGCTCACGACGCGGAGCAGGCCGAGATCGTGCAGCTGCGCCGTAAGGCTCGTCGGCTCGAGATGGAGAACGAGATCTTGCGTCGCGCGGCCGCATACTTCGCCAAGGACGCGCTCCCAAAATGAAGTTCCCGTTGGTCCGTGACCTGGCCGAGGCGGGGTTCCCCGTGCGGTTGACCTGCGGGGTGCTCGGCTTCAGTCCTCAGGCCTCCTACAAGTGGCAAAGCAGCCGTGCTTGAACCGTGACCTCGACGACGCGCCGGTGCGTGACGAAGCGAGACGCGGGACGCCCGTGCCCTGCGCGGTTCACGCAGCTCACCAACGCATTCAGCAAGCGGGTCGAGCAGCACGCCGCTTCCGTCGCGTTGCACTCCGCCTACTACAACCTTTGCCGTCCGAAGAGACGCTCTCGGGCAAGGGGCAGGGCAAGGTCACGCCCGCAATGGCGGCTGGGGTCGAGCGCTACCCGTGGTCCGTCAGCCAGCTCGCCGACGTCCTCGAATCAAACTAGGCCACTACCGGGCGATGAAAGTACGGCGTCCCGGGCTAGATGATGATTATCGGCCCGCTGTCTCCGCCGTCCGATCCGCCGTGTTCGATCTGGTCGCCCGCGCCCTGAACGCATCCGTCGACGACTTGCTGGGCGATCTCGCCCGCTCCGACCTCGCCGCCGAGGATCGCAACCAATCCGAGACCGGCGAGATGTTCGCCCACACCGATAAGACAGGCCTTTACCGGCTTGGGTGCTCCGTGCCACAGATTCTTGACCCAATTGATGCCGTTCTTGGCGATGCCCGGGACGTGTTTGTATGCCCACTTCCCGGCCTTCGCAGCGTCGCTAGCGACGTTGCACTGAGGGCGTGCGACGGTGGCGCACGCCGCTTTCACACCCTTCTTCACGTTGCCTTTGACCCACCCGCCGAGGTCGCCAAGCGTGTCCCCGAGGCTCCTTCCGTGTGCGTTATGTTTGTGGGGCTTCGTACCCGCGAGGTCGAACTGGTTCAGAGGATCCTGATTGGCGTAGTCGTAGGCGTTGGCGGAGCCGCCCGGCACGGGATCCATTTGCAGGAAGCGGCCGAGCGTGGGCATGTAGAGGCGAGCGCCCATGGCGACCACGCCGGAAGATGTTTCCGCCGCAACGTCGTGACCGCCCAGCCACCCGTATCGACTGGCGTTGGGCGGCATGCGTGGCGTGCCGAACTCGTCGTACAGCGGCGTCTGTTGCAGTTGCGGCGTTCCAGTTGCGTTGACCTGGCCGACGACACTGCCTTGCAAGTCGCTCAGTTGGAACGTCGTGCTCGTTGGACCGGTTGCAGTTCCTTGCTGTGTGGCTTCGAGGAGGCCGGAGATCCCTGCGATGAGTCGCGTCCATCCTCCGTTGCTCGGCGTTTCGGTCCATCTCGGTCCATTGGTGTCATCGGAGAAATGCTGCACTTCATCGGCGGCCGCGGTCGTGGAGCGAAGCCGCGTGCGCATATCAGGGTCGAGCCCGAAAGTTCTGGTCACCCCATCTTGAGTGATGCCGCGCGCGAGGTCGTTCGCGTAGTAGGTCGCGGCGAGGTCCTTGCCGGCGTCGGCACCCGGGACGGTGAGCGTGCGGCCGAGCTCGTCGTATTGATAGCCCGCATTGTTGATCCGGTCCGCGTCGTCGTGGCTGAACTGCTTGTTCGTCGTGGCACCGCCTGCCGTGCACGCGCTGTCGGTGTAGGTCACGTGCGCGCTGGCGGTGCGGTTGGAGTCAACGTCGTAGCCGTAGCTGTCGACCGTGCAGCTTGCGCCCAACACCTCCTTCGCAAACGTCAGGCGCCCGGCGCGGTCGTAGCCGAAGCTCTGCTGGCGCGAGCCCTGCATGGTGCCGGTGGTGTTCTCAGTCACCATCTGATCGTGCACGGAATCCGACGAGGTGAAGCTCAACATGGCGCGACATGCTGCGGAGCAATTGTCATACGCCAAGCCAGTTCGCATGCCACTTTCGTCGTAGGTCGTCGTTGCCCGGACGCCGTCCGGAAGACGTTCAGTGACGAGTCGACCGTCGGCGTCGTAGCTACCGGTGAACACACCGACGCCCGATGCGTTGAGCGCATTCAGGTCGCCCGTCAGGTCGTCATAAGTGAAGGTTCGCGTGCCCTTCTTGTCGCTAACCGAGGTCGCACGATCGAGCGCGTCGTACTTCGCCGTGGTCACCGCGCCGTCGGCGTCGAGATAGAACGACGGATGTCCGTAAGCGTCGAACTCCCGCACGATGTCGCGCGGCGTTCCGTCGATGGACGCCGACGACTTCTCGAGCAGACCGGTCCCCGCGTTGTAGCTGACCACGACGTTCGGCACCGAGGCTCCGGGCCCGGCAACCGTTGACCCGGTGGATCGGCCGGCCGCGTCGTACGTCGAGCTTGTCATGCGGGTCGTCGAGCCGCTCACGTCGCTGCGCACCGTCGCCTGATCCAACATGTTGTAGTCGAACGTCGAGCTCGGCACCGTCGGACCCGAGCTCGGTTGCTCGGCCGGGGAGCGCCGACACGGCAGGTTCGCAAACCATGGCTTCCCCGGACATTGACCGCTCCCGTCCGCGGTGTAGTAGTCGATCACGGTCCAGCCCGCGCCGGCTCGGCTTGCTCCTTGCACGTTGGGCTGCGTTTCCCAGACGGGCATCCCGGTAGCGGTGTCATAGCGCGCGATGCGAATGATGTTCAGACCGCCGGGGTCGACGGTGGTTGTGGTCGGTTGCCGGAGTACCCAACCCTGGGCGTCGCCCCACGTGTCGTATCCATAGCTCGTGACGCGCTGGTCGACGAACGCACCGCCGGACGACGGGATGTAGGCCCCCTCGGTGCTCGTCGTGACGAGATTGAACGGGCCGCCGCCGGGAGCGTCTTTGTCGTAGGACATGACGGTCTTCTGCCGCGCCTGCACGCTGGTGCCGTCGTCGAGCACGACCGCGTGAAGCGGCTCGAGTGTTTGCAACAGTTGCAACCCGTCCGCGTTGTACGTGTTCTCGGTATCGAGTTGCTGCGCACGAGCGAGCGGGTCGCTGCTTTGCAGCGCGCGATACCGATTCGCCGCGTCCAACTCGCGCACAACCTGTCCTGTGGTGTTGTGTTCGGTCATACCGATGCGCCCCCCCGGGGCCGCTACGTTGACCTGCTGGGCTTTCGCGTTCATGTAGACCACGAGCGCCGACGCAAAACTGCTCGGCGGGCTCGCCGGCACATGATTCGGCGGGAAGATCGCAGTGCCGTCAGTGGGATCGTCTTGCTGACCCCACGTCCCGACGGCTTGCGGGTTCATCTGGTAAGGCGCGGCACCGCCCGACAGCGGTACGTCGTACGCGAGCGTCGTCGTCTCGGTCGGCAGGCCGACGGCCGCGCGTGTGATCGACTTCAGCCGTCCCAGACCCGCGTCATCGGGCGTGGTGGCGTACGCGAAGCTCCATGGCGCGAGGCCGGGCGGTGTCATCTGGTTGAGGACACCGCTTGCGTCGTAGGCGTACGTCGTTCTCAGCGCAGGCGAGACGCGCGGGTCCCACGCGGCGCGGAGACGTCCGGTGTTGTCGTAGGAATACTGCTGCACCGGGACCGTTCGCATGACGTTGCCGGCCGGGTCATACGCCACGAAGTTGATGTCTTTGAGGCGTCCGGCGTAGTCGCCCCATTGATTCGCGGCGCCGCCGGTCGCGGTGGTTGCGTTCGCGTAGTCGAAACCGAGCGAGCGACAGCCCGGGGTGCTCTGAAGGTGCGTGCCGTCGCAGGAGACGCCAGTCGGGGGTGGTGCGACCACGTTCGTGATCCGCGCGACGCCGTTGACCGCGGCCCACCGCATAGTTGTCTCGTTTGCCGAGCCGGGCTGATCGACCTTGACGGGAACGTAGCTGCCATCACCGGTGAGGCTGCTGAACGTCGTCTTGTCGCCGAGGTTGTCGTCAAGGACGTAGTCGTCGCCGCTGTCGCTCAGCGTCATTTTCGGCAGTCCGGTCTCCGGCGTGTAGGAGCCGTCAAGCGCGTTGCGCTTGAAGTGCTCTTGCATCCCATCGGTCTGCGTGAGCACGACGCTAGCGTCCGAGCCGGGCGGACTGTAGTACACGGTGGCGCGCAGGCTATCGACGTAGGCCCAGCCGAAGGTCTTGCCCCAACCCAAGACCGAGAGCGCAAAACCAAAATCGCTCGAGTTGATGTCGGCCGGCGTCCAGCTCAGACCCCACGTATCCGACTTGCTTCCATAACCGACCCAGGTCGCAGTCGGACCGGTCGGCCACCCCTCGATGCGGCCCTTTCCGTCGCCGCTCACCGCTCCGCCTTTGACGATCCGCGCGCCCGCCTGAATGTTCGTGGTGGCGTCGCTGCCGGCGTTCGCGAAGTCGATGACCGTACCGTCGCCGTCTTGGGTCTTGGCAACCTCGACCTTGATGCCCTTGATCGTCGCCCCCGACGGAATCGAAAAACCGAAGTTGGTCGCCTTCAGGTAGTGGCTGTACTCATTGTGCGCGTTGGTCGCCGCCATGCCGCCGTCCTGCCCACCGCTCGCATTGCCCGCGCCCTGCCATGCGATCGATCCCGTCGACGCGTCATCAACCGCGCTCCCAGCCGCGCGCGGGCCGCTGACGGCCCCACCGATCAAGTTCTCATAGGCCGACGCCGCGGACGGCACCGGCACGCTGAGCCGCCATCCCGGTCCGAGTGGGCCATTCGCGTTCTTGTTCGCCTGCCGGGACAGATACGTGCGGGTCGCGGTCAGGTCGGTCGAAGGCGCGTCGATCGAGACATCGGTCGAGGTCAGCGAAAGGTTCCCGGTGAGGAGGTCGACAGTGCCGGGACCGATGGGCGCGGTCGCGTCGTTCACATCGGAGTTGCTGCGAGTCAGCGTCACCTTGACGACCTCAGAGGCGACCCAGCCGCCGGTGCCGTCGTTGAAGCGCGCGCGGAGTTGTACAAGGCCTTCGGAGCCGAGGGTCTTCCAGGCGTCCCAGGTCAGCAGCGGAGTCTTGCCGTTCTGATCCAGTTGGGCCGGCCATGCCTGCAGTTGCTGGCCAGCACCGGTGTAGATGTCGGCGAGGGGGATCGTGCGCCACGGGTCGGTATCGGCGCGGCGGAATTCGAAGCTCGCTGAGGCCAACGAACTCTGCGCCTGGGCCTGCAGCAGGAACCGGCGCGCGCTGGCATCACCGGCGCGTGGACTCAAGATTGTCGGCGCCGTCACGTTCAGCTGGGTCGTGAAGTCGTCGTATTCATAGGGAGGATCAGGCTCTTGTTTGCTGCTCCAGTTCGAGTCGGCATAGACGACCGGGCTGTCGCAGATCCTGCCCGCAATCCGGAAGATGTACCTGGTGTCGGGCGACAGCCCCGAGATGTCCTCGTGGATCGCCTGGGGCCGGCCTTCGGCGCCCGAGCCGCGATACGTGCAGGTCTGGCTTCCCCATTTGTGGTGGTTGCGCTCTTGCGTCCAGATCGCCCCGGCATCGCTCGACCACTCGAACCAGTACTCGCCGCCCTGGTCGTTGGCACCGATCGTCACCGTGCCGTTCAGGGTGGCAGTGGTCGCCGTGATATTCGTGGCCGGATCGGTGTGGGCGGTGCAACCGGCGAGCAACGCAAGTACGGCCGCGAACCCGGCGATCTTGCGGACCCGTGAAACATGGCCGATCGGAGCCATCGCACTTCCCCCTTGAACGACGTCCTTTTGCGCAGGCGTCTGTGTCCTACTGCCAGCACTCACACCGGCGAGCGGCAATTCGTGACAACGTCCGGCCCGCGCAGACCCGTTCACTTGTTGCATATCGGTGTTCTATAGCAACGTTTCGTATCGTCGTCTTATAACGACGATACGGTCCCGTCAAGCAAAACCTGGCGCGCCGTTATATATCGACGGAATCTGTCAGACTGTCGGTCGTGAGCCCTCGGAAAGCTGACCCGGCCGTCCGTGTCGCGTTGATCGAGGCGGCCGCGCAGGCGCTGGCGAACCAGGAACCGCTGAGCACACGCCGCCTGGCCGCCGCGGTGGGCGCGTCGCCGATGGCGGTGTACACGCGCTTCGGTTCGATGGACGAGTTGAAACGCGAGGTCCGGAAGGAGGGCTTCGCGCGCTTCGCGGCGCGGCTCGCGGAAACTCCGCAGACCCGGGACCCAGTGGCTGACCTCTATCTCATGGCCCGCAAGTACACGGTGTTCGCGCTCGAAAATGAGCATTTGTACAAGGTGATGTTCATCGAGCGCATTGCCGGCGCCGAGATGGAACGGGACGCGCTGGGACATCTCCTCAACGGCATCACGCGCTGTATTGATGCCGGACGGTTCACAGGCGACCCGTGGCCCCTTTCGTTGCACAGCTGGGGCTTGATGCACGGACTGTCCATGATCGGCTTCACCGGCGTGTTCAGCTACGAAGATCTGCTGGCGCAGGCTCCGGCGATCGGCTGCAACCTGTTCGTCGGCTTCGGCGACCAACCCGTCGCCGCACGGCGCTCGATCCGCACCGCAGTCAAACGCATCGAACGCGATACCGCGTTCGCGTTGAACCTTCCCGAGGCTGTGTCCCCCGACCCCGACGGCAAGCACGACTGACGACGCCTTCGCCCATGTGTGTCCTAGGACGTACCCGCGGATCGGAAGCGTCACCTAGCGTGTTGCCTGCCGCTATTACGGGGTGTCCTTACACCGTGTACGAGGTTCATTGTTCTCGTGGGGCTTGGACGTTACGTTGCCCGGCGGAGACAGGTTTTTGTTGGCGCATTCTCCTGTCCCCCTATAGCGATCCCGATGGGAGACCGTTCACGTTTGGGCGGTCTCTCATCGCGTTCGCCGGCTGCAACTACTGCGGCGTGCGGGCTGGACAGCGGCGCTCGCACTAACACGCCAGAGCGGGCAATCTGTGCGCGTGGCGTCGCGAACCTTCCGTGGTGACGTAGTCGTGCTCGATGAACGCGGCACGGAGTTGACGCGTGCCGAAGCCTCTTTCGTTGCGTCGAGCCGCGAAGGGACGACTCTTCCGCACTGGGACGGTTACGCACTCGTTGGACGGCCTGAATGGAAGGGACAACTTCGCGCTGACGAAGTCGACTGGGTGACTTTGGTCGAGCAACGGCAACTGGTTCGATTGCGGTTTCCGTCCGGCGAACAGGTCGACGCAATCCTGACGTATGCGGGCGGTGCGGAGCCCGGAGTCGTCGAGGTTCAAGGTGGACCGCCGACACCTTTTGAGACCACGCACAACTGCCGATCTGGTCGCTCGCCGGCTGCAACTACTGCGGCGTCCAGTGACATCCCTGGTCGTTGACGTTGAATGATGCGCTGACGGCCGTTTATCGTCGAAGGGTGGACGACGACTTCTCGACTGAAATTTCAGAGGTGGAAGGCGCGACGGTCATCCATGTTCGCGGCGAGATCGACATGGCGACCTGTGAACGACTACGAGACGCCGTCGAACCCCACCTCGGTCCGAAGCAGACGATCGTGCTAGATCTCTCCGAGGTTCGGTTCATGGACTCGTCCTCCCTTCGCGTGCTGGAACAGGCGCGTGGGACGCTCACCGCCGACGGCGGATCGCTGATCCTGCGGAACCCGTCCGAAGCGGCGCGACGGCTGCTCACCATGGCCCGCGCAGAGCGCCTCCTCGAGCACGTCGAAGAGCACCCAAGCTGAGTCAGCGCGGTGCTCGCCGGCTGCAACTATTGCGGCGCGCAGGCTGGCTAGAGGCTCGCAATAACACGCCATGAGCGGGCATTCTGTCGCGGGCCGCTTGTTCCTTGGGGGTTGGCGGTGACGGAGCAGTTCTTCGAGGACATCGCGGAGGGGCACGTCGAGGAGAGCGATGAATTCATCGCGGACCGAACTGAGATGATCACATATGCGGCTGCCAACGATCCCTGGCCGATCCACATGGATGAAGCGTTCGCGACTGAAACGGTCTTCGGCGATATCACAGCCTCGTTCGGCTACGTCGTTTCGCTCTTCTTCCGAGCCGTCCACACGCTTCCCGTCAATCGCGATTCAAGACGTGACGCGTTTCTTGGTGCGCTCGAATGGGAACGAGTGCGCTTTCGCAAGGCAGTGCTTCCCGACGACCGCCTGCGCGTTCGGATGACGATCGTCTCGAAGCAGCTAGGGAGAAAGGGAGACCGCGGAACCGTCAAGAGCAGCTGGGAAATCGTGAACCAGGACGACGAGGTGGTTGTCGCCCTGGAGATGGTGGCGCTCTATCGAACCCGCGGCGGTGGAGCGCAGCCTGGCGACCACACATAACTGCGGACGGCACGATCGCTCGCTGCACGATCGACGACGAGGACGGCTGCCGGGGACGTGATCTCCGCCACGAAGGAGACCCGGTCCGATGTTGGGTCTGGTCGCTCGCCGGCTGCAACTACTGCGGCGTGCAGACGTAGCCAGCCGTCGCGCTTCCAGGCCGCGGCCAGGCCGCGAGACGTCGAGAAACGAACGGAAACGGCGCGAGGTGAGAAGGACTGTTTTCGCAGGTCAGCTTGCTTCTCCCCTGGTAACGAGCGCGTCGAGAACGGTTTCCTAAACCGTGTGTCGCAGGTTCGAATCCTGCCGAGGGCGCAGCAAAGAGGCTGGTCGCGGCGCCCGCCCGGCGCCGGTCTGCCCGACTGATCTTGCCGACACCGAAGGCGACGGTGGTGACTCGTCGATGTAACCCGCGATCGCAGCATTGCGAATCGTCATCGAGCCGGGCGTACGAACCCCACCGATCGTACGCACGTCCCGAGACACCTCATCGTCGATCACCACCGTCGCCTCCTTGCCGCCCTTGCCCGATCAGGACGAAGGCGCCATGCAGGCGCGATGATCTGTCTCCTTGTAGGACGACGCGGCCGAATGTCACACCGGTCGGACGCACTGTTGTTCCGTCGTCGCCTCCACGCCGAAGAGGAGCGCTTTCTCCGTTTTGCGCGGACACTCGGTGACGGTGGAACGCGCCGCGGGGCTGAGGGCTACGGCGTCGTTGTCGAGGTGTCCGGGATCGTCGTCGGTGTCGGCGTCGATGTCGTCGTGGTCGACGACGACGTCGTCGACGTCGTGGTCGACGAGGACGTCGTGGTCGACGAGGACGTCGTGGTCGACGCAATGGTCGGAACGGTCGGCGTCGACGCCTGCCGCGGCGCGAGTACGCGACGCGCCTCGGCGAGCACCACGCTCGCATCGGCACCGACCGCCGCCTTCTCGGCGGGCTCGAGACGGCCCAGCTCCGACTCCAGCACGTTTGCCGACCGCGCGATCTGTACGGGGTTGCCGGCCGCGATCGCGAAACGGACCTGGTCGATCGCCGCACGGGTGTTGCTGATCGCGACCGCATCGGCAGACCGCTGATCCTTCTGGCCGTCGTTCCGGACCGCAAGCGCCGCGCCCATGAGCGCGATCAAGGCGGCCGCTGCGGCTACGGCGGCGCGACGGAGCGGCCGCTGACGGCGCTGGTGCCTGAGCTGCCGTTGCAGGGCAGCGATGCGTTCGGGAGCAGGCTCACGCGGCGCGGGCTCGAGCGCCCGGCGCAGCGCCTCGGCGAGCGCGCGTTCATCCTGCACGGTGAACCTCGCCGTCGAGAAGGGTGCGCAACTTTGCGAGCGCACGGTTCTGCACCATGCGTATCGCCCCGCTACGTCGGCCGACGATGCTGCCGACAGCATCCGCGCGCAAGCCGCTCACCACGCGCAGTTCGACGATCTCCTGTTCTGCGGGACTCAAGGTCGCGAACGCCTGACGGACGCGAACGGCGTCTTCGTCCCGCAGCAGATGATCGATGGGATCGGCGCCGTCCGCGACCACGTCGGGCGCCGTGTCCCGCGAGAATCGCCGGCCCGCGCGTTGCGCGTCGAGCACGACATTGCGAAGGATCCCGTACAGCCATGCCATGAGGCCGGCGCCGTCGCCGCGATATCGACCAATCCCTGCGACCGCCCGGCTCATCGTCTCGCTCACGGCGTCCTCTGCGGTCTCTTCATTCGGGAGACGCCGTCGCGCGTACGCGTACAAGCGCGGATACGTGTTTCGGTAAATCTCGGTCCATGTCCCCGGGTCGCGAGCGCGCGCCCCGAGGACGAGATCGTCCAGATCTTCTCGGGCCACATCACCTTCCTAGTAGTGAACTGCCGCGAAACGTCACCGCGTGACTCCGCCCTGGCGGGCCTCCCCATTCTGGTTGCCCCACACGCGAGTGCAACCCGTTCGGCGCCGACGCATCGAGCGAGCGGTACGCGCGCATTCCCGTCTCGGCGGTCCGCGAAATGTCAACGTAAATGTCGAGCTGAGCGGATTGTCGGTGTCGCGTCGACGAGCCGCGCGACGCTCTCACCTCGTCGTTTGCTCTTCACGAAGACCGCTGGTACACCGACATCAGTCTGCTTGCCCGTGGCAGACCCACGATGCCTCCCCACGCACGCCCTCCCCGCCGCGCGTCGCGTGGGGAGGCATCGTCATCTCCGGAGGACGCGCAGCAATCGCCGGGATGTCGATCTTGCTCAATCGCTGCGCGGGTGCGGGTGCTCTTCGGTGTGCTCGTCGTCGCCCTGTTGGCCACGGCGAAACTCCCGCGCGGCTTGGCCAATACCGCGCGCGAGTTCGGGCACCTTCTTGGAGCCGAAGACGAGAAGCACCACCGCAAGAATGATGAGCAGCTCGGGCGCGCCGATGTCCGCGCCACGACTCTACGCTCACCTTGGGTCGTCGAGGCCGCGCGCCATGACGACACAACCGAACACGACCAATCAGCGGCGCGGCCTGCCGATTCGAATGTCCGCGTCACTTCCGCGCAGAAGGAGTCCAAGCGATGTCGCTCTTCGAAGCATTCCGGTATGACGGCAAGCGAGCCCTGGTCGTCGGCGGCGCGACAGGCATGGGCGCGGCGGTCGCGGAGCTCGTGCAGGACGCGGGCGCCGACGTCGTGGTGATGGACCGCGCCCCGGTCACGCTCGCGGGCGCCAAGGCCATCCAGCTGGACCTCTCCGAGAAGGCATCGATCGACGCGGCCGTCGACGAGTGCGGCGGGCCGGTCCACGCGTTGTTCTCGTGTGCAGGCGTCGCGGACGGCACGCCGGGCATCGAGCGCATCAACTTCATCGGGCACCGGCACCTCATCGACCGCATGGTCGACAGGGAGATGCTCCCGCGCGGTGCCGCAATTGGTTTGATCTCCTCGGCCGCGGGGTTGGGGTGGCAGAACAATCTGCCACGCTTGAAGGAGTTCCTCGACATCACGGACTTCGACGACGCCACGCGCTGGACCGAGGCCAACATGAAGACCGACTACATGTGGAGCAAGCTCGCGATCAATGCGTACGTCGCGCGTTCCGCGATCGATTTCCTGAAGCGTGGGATTCGCATCAACGCGATCCTGCCCGGCCCGACCGACACGCCGCTGGCGCAGGCCAACAAGGATCAATGGCTCGGCTTCGCGACCGACTATCGCGCGGAGACCGGCATCGAACCGTCGACCCCGATGGAGCAGGCGTACCCGCTCGTGTTCCTGTGCAGCGACGGCGCGTCGTACGTCAACGGCGTCACCGTCATCACCGACGCCGGCTACGTCAGCTCCGGTATCACCGAGTCCTTCCCGGCCGCCACACCGGTCGTCGGTTTCCTGAACAGCGAGTTCTGAACGCGCCGGCCTTGTTCGGTCTGGACGCGCGCATGGAACAGGCCCCCGACCATGGGTCAAGGGGCCTGTTCGTGTCCGCGTCATCTTGTGCACCAATCTCCGCGGGCCAGTCCGAAGCCTAGGTTTCACACCGCCAAAGGTCTCATCGGCGGGCGGCAGTACGTTTGCCCGATGCGATGGACGGTGCACGGTGAGCGGACGATCTATGAAAGCGAGTGGCTCTGCCTCGCACTGACGGATGTCGAGATCCCGGGCGGCGCGCGATTCGACCACCACGTCGTTCGAATGCCGGACAAGGCCGCGGGGACGGTCGTGCACGACCGTGATCGCGGGGTGCTTCTGCTCTGGCGGCATCGCTTCATCACCGACACGTGGGGTTGGGAGATCCCGGCCGGACGCATCGACGCCGGCGAGACCCCGGAGGAAGCGGCCCGGCGCGAGACCATCGAGGAGACCGGATGGGAGCCGGGACCCCTCCGCCCTCTCGTGCGCTATCAGCCGACGAACGGCTTGAGCGATCAAGTGTTCCATTGCTTCTACGCCGACAGCGCGACCCTTCTCGGCGAGCCGTCCGATCCGGGAGAGGCCGAACGGCTGGAGTGGGTCAGCGTCGCCGAGCTCCGGCGGATCACCCGCGACGAGGAGATGCTCGATGGGCTGTCCCTCACCGCGGTGCTCTACGCGTTCACCCACGGCTCGCTGGACTGACAGAACTGCCAGAATTTGGTACCTCGTGGACGGACGCCGAATCTTTACAAAGGCCGCACGGAGCCATGAAGGGCGCGGGTCTATCGCCCGACAAGGTCATCGGGTATCGTCGCGCGGGTGTTTCGTGCTTCGTTTCGTCTGACCGAGAGTCTTCGCGAAGCCGGGGATTGGGGGCGGCTGCTGCGTGACGCGGCTCCCTCCGGCGTCCTGGTGGTCGCAGGCTTCTTGGACGCGAAAACCGTGGAGGCGTACCTCGACGTCGACCCCGGCACGGACGTGCACGGGGTCACCGACGTGCTCGCACAGCGCCTCGGCTTCGACGAGTACGAAGTCACCGCGGTCGAATGGCTGCGGATACCGCCCAGCCAGGGCCCGCTTCCGCCCGTCGCCGAGACGAGAGCTCCCACGACGCCTCCGGTGGCCGTGCCGATCCCGACCCCGACCCCGACCGAGGCTCCGACCGCAACCACACCTCTTGCCCCGCACGCGCCGTCCACCGTCGCGGGTTACCGGCCGTTGGTGCGTGTGCACCCCGGCACCATCACGCAGGTCTTGGTGAAACCGGGCGGCCGCGCGCTGTCGGTCCAGATTCGTCACCGCCGGAACGAAGCGGTCGCCGCAATCGCGGTCGGAGAAACCGCAGACACCGTGGAAGTGGCGGCGTCGGTCGGCACCCCCGAAGACGACCGCCGCGCGGACTTCGCGTCGTTCGGCGTGACATTCAGCTGGGCCGACGCCGATCTGGCTCGCGAGATCGGTGCACGGCGGATCATCCCCACAGATTCCGGCATCATTCACACCGAGTCCGCTCCGGTTGCGGAGGCGGGGATCGGCCCCGTGGTCGTGGAACCAACCGCCGTGGCAGAAGCGCCGACCGTCCAGCCGGAGAGTCCTCAGCCGGCGGAGAACCCCCACCAGCCGGTCGGTCCCCAGTACCGGATGAGCGACGACGCGCCGCCGCGCGACGCCGAGGGTCACCCGAGGCGCACGCCGTTCATGCTCATGCTCGTGGTTGCCTTCGCGGTTGCGCTCTTCCTGTCGCGCCGCACCCGTCACCGGTAGCGGCGCTTCCCGCTAGGGGAACCGACAGGGCGACGCGCCGCACACGTTGACGAAAGCGCCGCCCGCCTTGAGGAACTCCGACACCTGCTCGCGCACCGCCGCGACGTTGCGTGCTGCGCCGTGCGGGTCGTCGCCGGCCCGGTTCGGCACGCTCTCGACCGGGGGCGCCGGTGTGCCGAAGTCCCAGATCTCGAGGACGGATCCGGCGAACGGCGACGACGGGACGGCCGGGACGTTCCACACGTTCTGCTTGATCGTGCTGCGACCGGGTCCGAGCGCGGGCCGGTGCACGAACGCACCGATCGTGCGCGCTTCGGTTTCGGTGCCGATGTTCGCAACCTGGTGGTCGCCGAACGCCTCGATGAGCAAGACCTTGTGCGCCGGCGTCCCGGGATACGGGTCCCTCACCATGTGTTGCGCGTACCCGTCGGGTTCTCCCCGGTCCCAGAGGATCTGGTTGAACGCCACGCCGAGCGTGTGCAGGCGCGGATCGGGATACGAGCCCGACAGCAGCGGCAGGAACTCGTCGAAGTCCACGCTGCGCGGCAGCAAGGTGCTGTAGTTCATCGCCGGCACGCCCAACACCGCGCGGCCCCACTCCTTCGAGATCGCGGTCGCGCCGCCTCCGAAGATGCCGCCTTGGCTGTTGCCGTTGTAGAACACCTGATTCGGCACGATCACCGATTTGGCCGGCGCGCCGACGCGGAACGCCGGGTCGGTGCCGAACCCGCGCCCGTCCTTCAACAGCCGCGCGAGCCACTGCATGTTCAGCATTCCTTGTTGCAGCCGGTCGGGAATCGACCCGAACGTCGACAGGTCGGCGAGGACGTTGACGACATTGCCGATGTCGTCGCTCGCCATGCCGATCTCCGGCGTCGCGCACAGCACCATGTTGTACTGATTGAGGAACGGCGCGTAGCCGTTGATCTCGCTGGTCCCGCCCAACAGGCCGTGGCCGTACACCACCCCGCGCGCCGGGTTGGCGACACCACCCGCGCCGACGACCGATGGCGGGATCACACAGTGGAAGTCGGCGTGGAAGACGCCCGTGCGTACGGGAAGGCCGTCCGGACCGAGCACGAGCCGGGAACCGGGCTGGCCGGTACCGGAGAGGTACATCGGCACGTCGAATGTGCCGTCGACTCGCCGGAGCGTGTCGGCGTCCACGTTGTTCGTCACGCTCGTCACGTGGAACGCCGGGACACCAGTGCCGAGTTGTGCGTACGCGTCGTCGCGCATGTGCAGCATGCGGCCGGCGAGACCTTGCTCGCTCGCAACCGTGAAGTCCCACGCGAGGTAAAGACGCTTGCGCTTCACACCGGTGGTCGCGAGCTCGCGGATCACCTCGTTGATCGCCGGGCGGCGCGCGCGCAGCGCCGGATCGTCGATGTGGCTGCGATTGCGGATCAGCTTGAAGCCGTGTGGCGCGCGGAGCCGGTTGCCGTCGGCGTCCTTCAGGTTGCGCAAGCCGACGGCGATGTGGTGGCCCTCGAGGAGGTTGATCGCGGGCCGGATCACGAGCGCGCGCGTGTTCGGATCGGTGTTCCAGGTGTCGAGCTCGGCCCAGTACGGCACGCGCTTGCCGGTGGTCGTGTCGAGCAACACGATCGGCGCGTTCGGTGCGAGTGATCCGGCGATGTCGGTGAGATCGACGATGCCGGATTTCTTCACGTCGAGGTGCGGGGCCTGCGCGAGGATCGCGGAGCCCGGGCTGAAGCCGTCACTCGCGTTCCAGTCGGTGGGATCGAGCGTCACACCGTGGACGTTCTCCGGCATCGCCTCGCGGAGGAAGTTCAACCGCAGGCCGGTCGGCGACTTTGCGTCCAGCCTGGTGTTGAAGTTGCTCGGGAACGGCATGTTGCACTGCCGCAGGTCGATCGGGTCGCACACCGGGATGCTCGGCGTGCTTGCCTGCTTGCTCTGCGCCGGTGCAACCGACGCCACGGTCGCGCCTGCGACCAGCAACGCCGCGACGGTGAGACTCACAACCGATCGACGCATCGAACCCTCCTCGCGAGCCGTGACACGACCGCCTCCGCTCCGGACCCTATGCAAGGATCCCGGTGATGGCCAATGCGCTCGGAGTCGGCCTGATCGGTGCCGGCATGATCGGACAGGGTCACGCGTACGCGCTGCGACTCCTCGCCGAGGACGGCGAAGTTCGTCCCGTCGCGGTGACCGACTTTTCGTCGGATGCCGTCGACGCGGCACGCGTGATCTGTCCCTTCGAGCGCGTCGCGACCGACGCGCAGTCGGTCATCGACGACCCCGACGTCGATGCAGTGGTCGTCGTCACACCCACCACGACGCACCGCGACCTCGTGCACGCGGTGGTGCGTGCAGGTAAGCCGTTGCTGTGCGAGAAGCCGCTCGCGACAACCTTCGACGTCGTCACCGAGATGTGTGACACGGTCATGGCGTCGGGCCTCACCGCGCAGGTCGGGTTCCATTCTCGCTTTCATCCTCTGATCAACGAGCTCGTACGGCTGAACGCGAGCGGCGAGCTCGGCGCGCCGATGGGCTACACGCTGCGGGACGACCAGTACTGGCCGACCGGCGACGTCGTGCCCGGGCACAGCTCGTGGCGCTCACAGTTCGCGCACGCGGGTGGTGGCGCGCTGCTCGAACACTCCATCCACAGTGCCGACATCCTGAGCTGGCTGTTCGGTCCGGCGACGAATGTCTTCGCACGTACGCGCAACGTGTTCGGCTACGACGTCGAGGACACCGCGGTGTGCACGATCGAACACACAACAGGTGTCATCGGAACGCTGATCTCGATCTTCAACGGCGTGCGCGGTCGCGAGGAACGTCGCCTCGAAGTGTTCTTCGAGCGCGGCGCCGTCGAAGTGACCACCGACTTCCTCGTCGGTGCACGGGAAGACAGCTTCTTGATCCAGCGGCCGGACGGCGAACCCGAGCGCCTCGATGTCGAGGCAATGCGCGACGCGCATTTTGCCGCGGACGGCATCACGAGGCGCGACTTCTTCGTGTATCTCTATCCCGCGGCGCGCGCCTTCGTGCGCGCCGCGCAGGCCCGGCGGCCGGCGGCACCGGGATTCGCCGATGCGCTGGCCGCGCACGCCCTCGTGGACGCCGCGTACCGATCGGTCGCTTCCGGAGGGCCTGCGACGGTGCGCGCTTAGTCGTCGACGGAGAGCACGCGACGCAGTAGGTCGACGACCGTTGCGTTGATCGTGTGCTGGGCACCGCCGAACCGGGCGCGCACCTCGACGGCGCGGCCCTTCGCCTCCTGCTGGAGTCGAACCAACGCGCTCACTCCTGCGGAATCGACGAACGACACCTCGCGCAGGTCGATGATCAGGTCACGCGTCTTGTCGGGCAGATTCGCCAGGGCACGCGCCGCGAGCGCGGGGCTGGAGAACACGTCGAGCACACCGCGGACCCGGGCAAGCCGATCGCCGTCCACGGAGTCATCGACGTCTATACGGATTTCATGGTCCAGGTGATCCACCATCTCCCCGTTCCTACCCCGCTCTCGACCTGGAAAGCAATGGCAGATGGCACGGATGGGTGCGCCTTCGGCGACCGGACCGGACGAACTGCGCGCGACACGGCAGATAGCGGCGCGGCGCCTACTGGTCGTCGACAAATGAGATGGGCGGCGCGTCAGCGGGGACGCGTCAGTGACCGAAGGGTGTACGGCAAGATGCCGCCCGCGACGAACACGTCGCGTTCGAAGGGCGTATCGATGCGGGCGCGCATCCGGAACTCGTGCTCGTCCGCGTGCACCGTCACTTCGCGAGGAAGCGGACCTTCGTCGGCGAGGGCTTCGAGGCCGTCGATACGGAACACCTCGCGTCCGCTGAGACCGAGCGCCGCCACCGAGGCGCCGTCGAGGAACTCGAGTGGGAGCACGCCCATCCCGACGAGGTTCGATCGATGGATGCGCTCGAAGCTCTCGACGAGCACCGCGCGGATCCCGAGGAGCTGTGATCCTTTCGCCGCCCAGTCACGCGACGAGCCCGAGCCGTACTCCTTGCCCGCGAGCACGACGAGCGGCACACCGTCCGAGACGTAGCGCACCGACGCGTCGAAGATCGTGGTTTCCTCGCCGTCCGGAAGGTGGAGCGTGAACCCGCCTTCGGTCCCGGGCGCGAGCCGGTTTCGGAGACGCACGTTCGCGAACGTGCCGCGCATCATCACCTCGTGGTTGCCGCGTCGCGCGCCGTAGGAGTTGAAGTCGCGCGGCTGGACGCCGTGGTCGACGAGCCACCGGCCGGCCGGGCTGTCGGGCCGGATCGAGCCCGCGGGCGAGATGTGATCGGTGGTGACGCTGTCACCGAGCAGCGCCAGCACACGGGCGCCGTCGACGTCGTGCAGCGGCGCGGGATCGGGACCGATGCCCTCCAGGAACGGCGGCCGGCGAATGTACGTCGAGACCGGGTCCCACGCGTAGCGATCGCCGGTCGGCGCGTCGAGCGCGCGCCAGCGGTCGTCGCCTTCGAGGATGGTTGCGTAGCTCGAACGGAACATCTCGGTGTCGAGCACCGACGTGACGACGCTCGAGATCTCGTCCTCGGAGGGCCAGACATCGCGCAGGAACACGGGCGTGCCCTTCTCGTCGTGTCCGAGCGGCTCGTTCACCAGGTCCACATCCATGGAACCGGCCAGCGCGTATGCGACGACGAGCGGCGGCGACGCGAGATAGTTCATGCGGCAGTCGGGATGGATCCGGCCCTCGAAGTTCCGATTGCCGGACAGCACGGACGCGACGGAGAGGTCGCCGTTCGTGATCGCCTCGGAGATCTCGGGAGCCAACGGTCCGGAGTTCCCGATGCACGTGGTGCATCCGTAGCCGACGACATCGAAGCCGAGCTTGGCGAGCGGCGCCATCAGGTTCGACCGTTCGTAGTACTCGGTGACCACGAGCGATCCCGGCGCGAGCGACGTCTTCACCCACGGCGGCACGATCAGGCCGCGCTCGACCGCGTTGCGGGCGAGCAGACCGGCCGCGATCATCACCGAGGGGTTCGACGTGTTCGTGCACGAGGTGATCGCGGCGATGACCACGTGGCCGTCGGCGAGCTCGAACGATCGCCCGTCGGCAAGTGTCACCGGACAGTGGCGTCGTACGACGAGGACCGGCCGCTCCGACGCGCCGACGCGCGGCTGCTCGAGCTCCTCCACGTTCGGGTCGAGCGAGGGCGGGTCACTCGCGGGGAACGACTCGAGCGACGCCTCGTCGGTGCTCGCCGGCGCAACACCCACCGCTTGCGCCTCGCTCTCGCGGCGAAACGCGAGCAGTGCCTTCTCGAACTCGATCTTCGCCCGCGACAGGGACACGCGGTCTTGCGGGCGCGCCGGTCCGGCGAGTGACGGTTCGACCGTGGAAAGGTCGAGCACGAGCGTCTCGTCGTAGACGGGCACGGTGGCGGCCTCGTGCCAAAGACCCTGTTCCTTCGCATAGGTCTCGACGAGCGCCACCAGATCGTCGGGCCGGCCCGTCGCGCGGAGATACCGGAGGGTCTCGTCGTCGATCGGAAAGATCGTGCACGTCGAGCCGTACTCCGGCGACATGTTGCCGATCGTGGCGCGGTTCTCCAGCGGCACGCGCGCGACGCCCTCACCGTAGAACTCGACGAATTTTCCGACCACGCCGTGGTGGCGCAGCATCTCGGCGACCGTGAGCACGAGGTCGGTGGCGGTCGAACCGGCCGGCAGCGCGCCGACGAGCTCGATGCCGACCGCGCGCGGCAGCAACATCGACAGGGGCTGGCCGAGCATCGCCGCCTCGGCCTCGATGCCGCCGACGCCCCACCCGAGCACGCCGAGGCCGTTGACCATCGGGGTGTGCGAGTCGGTGCCGACGAGGGTGTCGGGATACGCGGCGCCGGCGTCGTCCCGGAACACCACCTGGGCGAGATATTCGAGGTTGACCTGGTGGCAGATCCCGCGGTTCGGCGGAAAGACGCGCAACGTGCGGAACGCCGACTGCGCCCAGCGAAGGAACGTGTAACGCTCGCGATTGCGCGAGAACTCCAGCTCGGCATTGCGCGCGAATGCGTCAGGCACACCGGCGACGTCGGCGATGATCGAGTGGTCGATGACCAGATCGACGGGGATGCCCGGCTCCACCGCTCGAGGGTCGCCGCCCAACGCGATCATCGCGTCGCGCATCGCGGCAAGATCCACGATGGCCGGGACACCGGTGAAGTCCTGCATCAGGACCCGCGCGGGCATGAACTGCAGCTCCCGATGGCCCGCTTCCTCGGCCGCTCGCGAGCGGTCGGCGAGCGCACCGATGTCGTCCGCGGTCACATTGCGCCCGTCCTCGTGCCGCAGCAGATTCTCGAGGAGGATGCGCAGCGAATACGGCAGCCGGCGCGGGTCGTCGATCACCGCGTCGAGCCGAAACACGTCGTAATCGCGGTCTCCGACGGAGAGCCGCGCCTTGGCGCCGAAGCTGTCTGTCGTCACCCCGGCAACCTACCCTTGACACGAACCGTGCCGACACGCCCGAGATTCGGTACGCTCGCGTCTCGTGACCACGGAGGATCCGGCGGTGGAACCCACCATCGCACTCTCCGTCGAGCACGGCGAGGCGGGGGCCGTCGTGACCGTCGGCGGCGACCTGGAGTTCGGCACTGCCGCGTCGTTGCGCAGCGCGCTCATCGATCTCGCGCATCAGGGATGCGATCCGCTGATCGTCGACCTGGCCTCGCTGGATTTCATCGACTCGACCGGCCTGAGCCTGCTGGTGCAGGCCAAGCAGCGGATCGAGTCACAGGGTCACCGTTTCGTGCTCCGCAACCCGACCGAGCGCGTACGACGCGTGCTCGAGATCTCGGGTCTCGCGGAGCTGTTCACGATCGAGTAGGGCCGCGGGCCCGGTCCGCCTGCCGCCACTCTTCCCAGGGGGTGGGCGGCGCGCCGTCGAGTTGACGCGCCATCTCGTCGAGATACCAGCGTTGGAACGCACGCACGTCAGCCGGCGTCTCGAGCGTGAGCAGGTCGCCCGATCGGCAATAGGCGTCGATCTCGTCCAGGAGGGCCGCGAACGCGGACGCGCCCCGCCCGAGTGCGGTCGGCATCACGACCTGGAAGTCGATCGAGTCGTCACCGCGGGCCAGTGCCTCGTCGATCGCCCGCTCGGCGCCTGTATTGAGTCCCCCGGCGCTGACTCGGACGCGTTCGACGACGCGGAGCAACTGCTTCGGGAGCTCGGTGTTGTCCCCGCCACCGTCGACGATGAACGCGAGCTCACGCACCAAGGCCTCGCCGTGCTGACGCGCTCGGTGCAACAGCTCGAGCGGGCAGCCCTGCATCGTCACCGTTCTGAGCTCGACGTTGTTGTCTGCGGTCATGGTGCTCCGCCCCCGGCCCCGACCCGGTCCTGATCGGCAGTGTCCACCTCGAACCACACGCACTTGCCGTCGCCGTTCATCTCGACGCCCCAGCGTCGGGCGATCCGGTCGACCAGCAAGAGCCCGCGCCCCGTCACCGCGTCCGGTCCGTAGTCACGAAGCCGCGGCGGTGCAGGGCTCGAGTCACAGACCGCGACCCGGAGTTGAGGTCCGTCGCGATCGATCGTCACTGTCGCCGGTGACCGGGCGTGGAGGATCGCGTTCGTGACGAGCTCGGACACGAGCAGCTCAGCGTCTTCGATCGCGTCGTTGCAGCCCCATGCCCGCATCGTCCCCGCCACGAATTGCCGAGCGCGCGCCGCTGCGGTGTGGTCGGGCGCGAGCTGCAACGAGGCCACGAGCACCGATGCTACAGAGCGCAGCCAGATGCCGACAGGACGCGATCGGCAGGCTGAGATACACCCGGCCGGCAGTACCATGCGCGCATGCGCTGGCCGGGACGAGGTGCTTCACCTCGACCGCGAGCATGGTTCATCGCGGGTGCCGTCGCGAGCAGCCTGGTCGCACTCATCGACCTGGGCCGATCCCGCGAGGTGATGCTGACCGCAGTCGTCATCGGACCGCTGCTGGCGGCGATAGGCGCGTCCGTGCTGGGCGTGACGATCCTGGCTGTCTACGCGGTCGCGGTCGCGCTCTTGCTCGGCGCCGCGCACGACATCTTCCTCGAAGGCGATCACGTCGTGCGCCTCGTGGTGGTGATCCTCGGCGGTGGCATCGCGATCGCCTCGGCGCGGCTGCGTCAACGACGCGACGACGAGCTCGAGATCACCCGTCCCCAGGCGGCCGACGCGCAACGGCTGCGCCTCGCCCTCGACGCCGGGAAGATGGGGACGTGGCGCTGGGACCTGCGCACCGGACGCATCATGTGGGACGAACGGCTCGAAGGGTTGTATGGCCTCGCCGCTGGTGCCTTCGACAGCTCGTTCACGATGTACGAGTCACTGCTGCATCCCGAAGACCGCGAGCTGGTGCTCGGGTCCGTGCGCAGCGGCATGCAGCGCAACGTGCCGTGGCGCTTCGACCATCGCGTGGTGTGGCCAGACGGTTCGGTCCACTGGCTCGAGGGCCGCGGCGAGCCGGTGTACGACCGATCGGGCGCAATCGTCGGCGCGTCCGGCGTGACGATCAACATCGATGCGCGCCACGCGCTGCTCGACGTCGAGACGCGTGCGAGAGAGGCCGCCGAACGATCGTCGGACGCCGTGCAGAGCCTGGCCGAGACCTCGACCGCGCTCGCCGACGCAACAACGGTCGACGAGGTCGCCGAGGTGATCGTCGACCGCGCGGTGCGAACGTTGCATGCCCGGTCGGGCTACTTCGCGACCGTCGACACACAGACCAACGAGCTGGTCATGCGCGCGCAGTCGGGTTACCCCGACTGGATCGTCCGCGACTACGCGCGCGTCAGCCTCGAGGCGCCGGTGCCCGGCGTCGAGGCGATCAGCACGGGCGAGCCGATCTTCATCGAGTCCCCCGAACACCGCCGGGAGCGCTATCCCCAGTACGCAGACGACCCGACGCACGACGCGTTCGTCGTGCTCCCGCTCGCACCGCTCGCCGGTGCGCGGGCGGTGCTTGCATTCGGGTTCGCGGAACCGAGGCGGTTCGACGACGACGACCGGAGCTATATCGCCGCCGTGGTGGAAGCCTGCGCCCAGGCGCTCCAGCGGGCCACGGCCCACGAGGCGCAGCTCGCGGCGCTGAGCCGGTTGCGGACGCTGCTCGACAGCTCGGAACAGCTCGGCGCGCTCGACGATCCCGACCGCGTGGTGGAGACAATCGCCTCGCTTGGCGCGACACGCATCGGCGTATGGGCGACGGTCGTCAGGATCCTGCCCGACAACACACTCGAGCGCACCGTCGTCGCGCACCGTGATCCCGCGTTGACACCTCTCACCCAAGAGGTGATGACGCAGTTGCCCGAAGACCATGCGTCGCTCCAACGCGTGATCGACACCGGCGAGCCGATGCTGTGCAAGGGGCTTCCGGATCTCGCAGACGCCATCGCGGACGACGACGCGCTCCGCGCCAAGCTCGAAGCGATCGGCTTCGAGTCGTACCTGCTGGTGCCGATCACGATCGCCGGCCGCCGACTCGCAGTGCTTTCGATCGGTGCTTCGGCCCCGATCCGCCTGGGACCGAGCGACGTCGAGCTCGCGGTCGACCTCGGGCGGCGGGGCGCGTCTGCGCTCGAACGTGCGCAGCTGTGGCAGGCGAGCCAGAAGCAGTTGGAGGCGGAGCAGCGCATCGTCGAACTCTTGCAGCGAACGATCATCCCGGATCGACTGCCCGCACTTCCCGGAGTACGGGTCGCGGCGGCGTACCGCCCCGCGGAGGTGGAGGTCGATGTCGGCGGCGACTGGTTCGACGCGTTCGTCGCGCCCGACGACTCGATCATCATCGTCGTCGGCGACGTCGCCGGTCACGGCGTACAAGCCGCGAGCCTCATGGGGCGAGTACGCAACGCGCTGCGCGCCTACGCGATCGAAGACACGGGGCCTGCGTCGATCCTGATTCGTCTGCACAAGTTGCTGCGGGCCCATGACTCGTTGGAGATGGTGACCGCGTTCGTCGCGCGCTATGACCCCGCGCGCAACACGATGACATGGTCACGCGCGGGCCATCCGCCGCCGTTGCTCGTCGGTCCGGGCGGTGCCGCGCTCTTCCTCGACGAGATCAACGGTCCGCCTCTCGGAACTATGGTGAGCGAGTACAGGTCGGCAGTGACCCCGATGCAGGCGGGCTCATTGCTCGTTTGCTACACCGACGGATTGATCGAGCGCCGCGACCGCATCATTGACGACGGGCTCGACTGGCTGCAGCAGCGGGTTCGCGGGTACGTGGACGACGACATCGACACGCTCTGCAACAAGCTCGTCGACGACCCGTTCGTCCCGCACCCGTCGCCGGATGACATCTGCGTTCTCGCGATGCGCACGGACTCCGCGTGACGTGAGCCACGTCCTCGCCATCGACATCGGAGGGACGAAGCTCGCGGCGGGAGTCGTGCGCGACGACGGCACGCTGCTCGTGCGATGCGATGCGCCGACACCGGCGACCACCGACGCCGAGGAGGTCTTCGGCGTGCTCGCCGCCGTCATCGACCAGCTCGACGAGGCGGCACGGGGAGCGAGCGCCGTTGGTGTGGGATGCGGCGGCCCGATGACGCGCGACGGCGAACACGTCTCGCCGCTCAACATCCCGGCCTGGCGCGGGTTCTCGTTGCGGGCGCGCCTGGCCGAGCGGTTGCGGCTGCCGGTGTTCGTCGACAACGACGCCAAGGCACTCGCGCTGGGCGAAGGCTGGACGGGCGCGGCCCGGGGCCTCGACGACTACATCGGCATGGTCGTATCTACCGGTGTGGGCGGCGGCATCGTGTCGGGCGGTCGTCTCCTGGACGGCGCCCTCGGCAACGCCGGCCACATCGGTCACGTCGTCGTCGAACGCGAGGGACGAAGGTGTGTGTGCGGCGGGCGCGGCTGCCTGGAGGCGGAGGCCTCGGGGTCGGCGATCGCGAGCATCACCGGGCGGCATCCTCGTGACGCGCCCCCGGCGCTGATCGCTCGGACGGGCGCGCTCGTCGGGCGCGCGATCGCGTCGGCCGCGAACCTGCTCGACCTGCGCCTTGCGGTCGTGAGCGGTTCGGTCGCCCTCGGCTTCGGCGCACCGTTCTTCGCCGCCGCCCAGGCCGAGATCGAGACGCGCGCGTGCCTGGACTTCTCGCGTGGCACGCGCGTGGTCCCCGGCGCCTTGGGCGCCGACGGACCATTGATCGGTGCCGCGCGCGTCGCGCTCAGGCGGATGTGAACCTGCCGCCGTCGATGACGACGACGCCGTTCTGGTTGACCGTCTGGAAGATCGCTTTGCCCTTCCCGTCGTCCCACATGCGCACGGTGAGCGTGTCGCCGGGCATCACGGGCTTGGAGAAGCGGGCGTCCATCGAGCCGAACTTGGCGACATCAGAGCCGCAGAGCTCGTGCAGCAGCGCGCGACCCGTGAAGCCGTAGGTGCACAGGCCGTGCAGGATCGGCTTCTCGAAGCCTGCGAACTTCGCGATCTCGGGATCGGAGTGCAGCGGGTTGCGGTCGCCGTTCAGCCGGTACAGCAACGCCTGGTCGGCGCGCGTCGCGTAGGTGACTTCGTGATCGGGGTTGCGATCCGGCATCTTCGGCGGGTCGGGGATCTCCGGCCCGCGGTTCTCTCCGAAGCCTCCTTCGCCCCGGATGAACGCGGCGAAGCGCGTGGTGAACGCGGGCTTGCCGCTCCCGGTGTAGGTCGCCTCGTTCTCGAGCCGTACGACCGCAGCCTTGCCCTTGTCGTAGATGCCGACGATCTTGCTCACCGTCTCCACCTCGCCCTCGGGCGGGATCGGTCCGTGCAGTGTCACGCCCTGCTCCCCGTGGAGCAACATGCGGAAGTCGAAGTCACCCCAGCTCGGCAGCCCGGGGCCGCCGCCCATCGCGATGACGACCGGCATCGTCGGGAGCACGCGCTGGGTGATGTGCTGTGAATTCTCGGTCGTGAACTCGAGCTCGAAGCCGGTCGGGTCGACCTGTCCGGAACCGACGCCGAGCGCGTAGAGCAATGCATCCTTCGAGGTCCACGAGCTCTTCCCGGGCTGGGACACCGCGCCCACTGCGTCCAGATTCATCGGCATGTCGAAATTCTCCTTGTCGTCTTTGCGTCGCTGATCGGCGGTGTTCGCGGTTCAGGGTCGTCCTCAGGAAAGCATGTTCGACGGTTCGGCGGCCTTGGCGACCAGATCGGGAATCACCTTCGTCAGCTGTGCCGGCTCCCAACGCATGCCGTCGTTCCGCGCGGTCGGTCCGCGGCGCCAGCCTTCGGCGACCGACACGCGGTCACCGTCGACGAGGAAGACGCGGCCGTTCACGTTCTCGTTGTCGTTCGATCCCAGCCACACGACCAGCGGGGAGATGTTCGCGGGATCGAGCGCGTCGAAGGTGCCTTCCTTCGCGGGGCCCATCCCGAGGTTCTCGGTCATCCGTGTGCGCGCGACCGGCGCGATCGCGTTTGCCGCGACGCCGTATCGGTTCAGCTCGAGCCCGCAGATGATCGTGAACGCGGCGATCCCCGCCTTGGCCGCGCCGTAGTTGGTCTGTCCGGCGTTGCCGAACACGCCCGACGGTGACGACGTGTTGACGACGCGCGCCTGGAGCGGCGTCCCCGCCTTGGCCTGATCACGCCAGTAGGCGGCCGCGTGCCGGGTCGGTGCGAACGCGCCCTTGAGGTGCACGCCGATCACGGCGTCCCACTCCCCCTCTTCCATGTTCACGAGCATGCGGTCGCGCAGGATGCCGGCGTTGTTGACGAGCGTGTCGAGGTGTCCGAACGTGTCGATCGCGCGCTGCACCATGCGGCCCGCGCCCGCGAAGTCGGCGACGTTCTCGCCGTCGGCGACGGCCTCACCGCCCATCGCCTTGATCTCCTCGACGACCTCCATCGCGGGGCTGAGCGAGCCGCCGTCGCCGTGCATGTCGCCGCCCAGGTCGTTCACCACGACCTTGGCGCCCTCGGCCGCGAACGCCAGCGCGTGCTCACGCCCGATCCCGCGTCCCGAGCCCGTCACGATGACCACTCGGCCGTCGCAGATCCCCATTAGGTGGTTCCTTCAGATCGGAGCTGCTCTCGCAGCTGGTGCTTGTAGAGCTTGCCGTTGTCGTGGCGCGGCAGCTCCGCGAGGAACACGACGCGCCGGGGACACTTGTAGTGCGCGATGCGGTCCCGGCACCACTCGATGAGCTCGGCGGCGAGGTCGGGCGTCGGCTCCACGCCGGGTTGCAGCTCGATGGCGGCAACCACGATCTCACCCCAGGCCTCGTCGGGCTGACCCACGACGCCGACGTCGCCGACCGCCGGGTGGCCGAGCAGCGCGGCTTCAACCTCCGCCGGATAGACGTTCACGCCGCCGGTGATGATGAGGTGCGCGCTCCGATCCGTGAGGAAGAGGTAGCCCTCGTCGTCGACGTAGCCGACGTCGCCGAGCGTGAAATGCGTCCCCCGATATGCGCCCGCGGTCTTCTCGGGCGCCTTGAAATACTCGAAGGGATCGTCGGGGGCTTTCAGGTAGACGGTGCCCACCGTGCCGGGGGAGACGTCGTCGCCGCCGTCGTCGAGGATGCGCACGTGGTCCGGCGGGTTGACCTTGCCGACGGTGCCGGGGCGCGCGAGCCACTCCTCGGAGCCGACCAACGTGCCGGATCCTTCAGTGGCGGCGTAGTACTCCCACACGATCGGTCCGAGCCATTCGATCAGGCGTCGCTTCACGTCGACCGGGCATGGCGCCGCACCGTGCAGCACGAATGCGAGCGTCGAGATGTCGTGGCGCGCTCGCGCGTCGTCGGGCAGGGAGAGCAGACGGTGGAACATCGTGGGGACCATGTGCGTGTGGGTCACGCCGTGCTGTTCGATCAGCACGAGCGTTTGATCCGCCGACCAGCCGTCCATGAACACGATCGGCACGCCCATCGCCGCCGGCGCGGCGAGCGAGAACGCGAGCGGTGCCGCGTGATACAGCGGGCCGGTACACAGATGGAGATGCCGGTGCGGGCGGTAGTCGGTCAGCCGCGCGACGCCGAGTGACGCGCGCGGGTCGGGCGGACGGCGCACGCCCTTCGGGCGACCGGTGGTGCCGGACGTGTAGAGCATCGTGCCGCCCGGGATCGGGTCGTCGATGTCACTGCCGTCTTCGGACGCGAGCACCTTCTCCCACGCGTCGAAGCCGTCGATCTCACCACCGACCGCGATGCACGTTCGCAAGCGGGGCGCGAGATCGGCGGCGCGCCGCGCAGCGCCTGCGAAGCGTTCGTGCGCAACGAACGCGGTCGCCTCGCAGTCATCGAGGATGTATCCGGCCTCGTCGCCGGTCAGGTGCCAGTTGATCGTCGTCAACCGCAGCCCCGCGCGCTGGGCCGCCGCAACGGTTTCTGCGAACTCGGGGCGATTCGCACACATGAGTGCCACGCCGTCGCCGGCGCGTACACCGCGTGCCCACAGGGCGCGCACGAGACGGTTGGCGTTGGCGTTCACCTCGTCGAACGTGCGGCTCCCGGCGTCGGAGATCAGGGCGGGCGCGTCGCCCCGCTGGGCCGCCCAGTACGCCGGGAGCATCCCTCGATCGGCCGCGGCATTGATCGCGTCGAGATCCGGAGGCGGCACGTCTATATGGCTCCCTCGCTGCGCCGTCCCTGGCTTCGCTGCGTCCGCACGCTCACATGGCTCCCTCGCTGCGCCGTCCCTGGCTTCGCTGCGTCCGCACGCTCATAGGCTCCGCACGGTCAGGCAGTTTGGCGGTCCTTCGCGACCTCGTCCAGCGTGGCGTACTCCTCGCCGGTGTCGACCCAGTCCTCGAACTGGATCACTCCGATCTCGGTGAAGCGCTCGCGGAGCCAGCCGCCCGATGTGTCGAGCAAGCCGAGCTTCTTGCAGTTCGGAACGATCTTGCTGAACAGCAGTTGCTGGAACATCTGCTGCGCCGGCGGATTCACACGGTCCATCATGCGATACAGGGCATCGGAATCGACGCCCATGCGTTCCCACATCTCGGCGTGCGCGAAACGGCGCTTGAGCCGGCAGGCCACGTCGAACGTGAACTCCTGACGTTCGCGCATCTCCGCGTCGGTCAGCTCCTTGTAGTACTCCTGCAACGACAGCACACCGAACGCGACGTGACGTGCTTCATCGCTCATCACGTATCGCAGCATCTTCTTGAGCAGCGGTTCGGTGGTGATCCCGTGCATCATGCCGAAGGCGGCCAGCGCGAGTCCCTCGACCATGATCTGCATCCCGAGGTACGCGATGTCCCAGCGCGGGTCGGCGAGGATGTCGTCGAGGATGCTCTTGAGGGTCTGGTTGATGCCGTACTGGTTGCCGAGCTTCTCGTCCAAATAGCGCGCGAACACCTCGACATGACGCGCTTCGTCGACGACCTGGGTCGACGCGTAGTACTTCGCGTCGATCCACGGCACGGTCTCCACGATCCGCGCGGTGCACAGCAGCGCACCCTGTTCCCCGTGCATGAACTGGGACAGCAATGAGTTCTGGAGCTCGACACCAACCTGGCGCCACTCCTTTTCGCCGAAGTGCTTCACCGGGGAGTCTTCGATCTCGGTGAGCGCCTGGAAGCGCATCGGACCGCCTGCGCCGAGCTCCTCCCTCACCTTCTCCGGGTCGACGTCGACCGACCAGTCGAGGTCCGTCGACGCGTTCCACTGCGACGTCTTGGCCTTCTCGTAGAGCTTCACGAGCGCGGGACGGCTACGCGCGTAGTCCCACGTGAAGATCGCATCGAACTTCGATTCCACTGCGTGGATCGTTTCGAGCTCGTCGTTCATTGCTCCTCCAGGGAGACGGCGTCGAGCAGACGCGAGATCAACTGGTGCCACGCGTCGCCATCGGGCGGCGGGGCCTGCAGGGTGCGCATCACGAGCGCGCCCATTGCGAGGGTGAGACTGAACCGGGCGAACGCCTCGGTGTCGAGTGTCGGGTCGATCGAACCATCGGCTTTCGCGCGCTCCACCAACTCCACGATCACGCGCTCGCGCGCGTCCAGCCGGTCGCGCAGCGCTCCCGCCAACTCGTCGTCGCGGCGCGCCGCCGCGACCGCGTCGATCAGCAGGGGGACCCCCTCACGCGGGCGCACGAGCTGGTCGCCGAGCAGCTCCAGCAGCTCGCGCACGTCACGACGGCGGGCCTCGGTGAGGATCTGGTCCATCTCGGCGTCGGCGCGCACACCGATCGCGTCGAACAGCAACTCGGACTTGCCGCGGAAGTTGGCATAGATGGCGCCGGTGGTGAGCCCGGCGGCCCGGGCGATGTCCTGCACGCGCGCCCCCTCGTAGCCCTGCTCGACGAACACCTCCACGGCCGCGGCGAGCAGGCGGTCACGGGACGACACGGTGGGGACGGCAGCCACAGCGGGCATGATAACGATCATTATCTGCCGCTGGAAGCCGCCGGGAGCGAAGATGTCGGCGATGGCACCGCCGGTCACCCTCGCCGACATCCGGGACGCGGCGGCCGCGATCGGCGATGCCGTCGCCGAGACGCCCATGAGCCAGGCCCGCACGCTCTCGGCGATCGCGGGCGCAGAGCTGTTCTTGAAGTTCGAGAATCTGCAGTTCACCGGCTCGTTCAAGGAGCGGGGCGCCCGGAACTTCCTCGTGCACCTCTCCCCCGCGACGCGGGCGCGCGGCGTGGTTGCGGCATCGGCCGGCAACCACGCGCAAGGGGTCGCGTACCACGCGCACCTGCTGGACATCCCGGCGACGATCGTGATGCCGGCGCACGCGCCGTTCACCAAGGTCGCGAACACCGCGCACCACGGCGCGCACGTCGTGCTGGAGGGCGAGGACTACGCCGCCGCGCTCGCGGAGGCGCAGAGGATCGCGCACGCTACGGGCGCCACGCTCGTCCCTGCGTTCGACGACCCGCTGATCGTCGCCGGCCAGGGAACCACCGGCCTCGAGATCGTCACCCAGGTCGAAGATCTCGACGCGATCGTCGTGCCGGTCGGCGGCGGCGGACTCATCGCGGGCATCGCCGTTGCCGTGAAGGCGGAAAACCCGGACATCCGCGTCATCGGTGCCCAGGTGGAGGGCTACGCGGGAATGCTCCACGCGCTCGGCCAAGCACCGGTGCCGACCGGTGGTGTCACGATCGCGGAAGGCATCGCGGTCACGGAGCCGGGGGTGTTGACGCGCGGCATCGTGCGCGAGCTCGTGGACGACCTGGTCATCGTGTCCGAGCAGCGCATCGAGGAAACGATCGCGCTTGCGCTCGAGATCGAGAAGACCGTACTCGAGGGTGCGGGTGCCGCCGGCCTCGCGGCGGTGCTGGAGCATCCGGAGCTCTTCCGCGCCAAGCGCGTCGGTGTGGTGCTCAGCGGCGGCAACATCGACGCGCGCATGCTGACGTCGGTCTTGCTGCGGGCACTCGCGCGGTCGGGTCGCGTCGTGCGTCTGCACATCGAGGTGCCCGACCGTCCGGGAGTCTTGGCGACCGTCGCGCAGCTCATCGCTTCTGCCCGCGGCAACATCGTCGATGTCGAGCATCGGCGTGACCAACCGGGCGTCGCCGTGAAACGCGCGCTGCTGGAGGTGTCGATCGAGACGCGTGATCAGCCCCACGCCGAGGAGATCGTGAAGAGGCTCGAAGCCGAGGGATTTCGGGTCGAGGTCGAGTGACCGTAGTGTCTCGCGGTGATCGTCGTTCGCGCGGCCCGGCCGGACGAGTACGCGCTCGTCGGTGAGCTGACAGTCGCGGCGTATCGCGGCTTGGCCGTCGACCACCTCTGGGGTGGTTACGAACACGAGATCATGGACACCGCGACACGCGCGAAGGGTTCCCAGATCCTCGTTGCCGAGATCGACGGCCGCGTCGTCGGGTCCGTCACGTACGTCAGCGAGCACACGTCACCATGGAGTGAGTCGACGCTTCCCGGCGAAGCACATTTCCGCCTGCTCGCGGTCGATGCCGCGGCACGCGGCCGCGGTGTGGGCGAGGTGCTCGTGCGCGCGTGCCTCGATCGGGCACGGGCGACGGCACAACCGGTGATCATCCACACGACACCGTGGATGGAGACCGCGCGCCGCATGTACGAGCGAATGGGCTTCGTACGCCGCCCGGACCGCGACATCCCGTACGAGGAATGGCACACGCCGTCGATCGAGGACCTGCCAGAGAAGTGGATCGGCCAGTCGTTCCTCGCGTACACCGCGGCGACGAGCTGAACAGGAGCTCAGGCGCCGTCCGGCTGGTTCAGCTCGACGAAGTTGCCGGACGGATCGTGGAGGAAGGCTTGGTGTCCGGCGCCCTCCATGTGCGGTACCGGGTGCACCTCGACGCCGTGGGCGCGCAGATCGGCGACGGCGGCGTCGAGGTCGTCGACGCGGATCGCGAAGTGGTGTCTGCCGGTCGCGGGGTCGTCGGATTGCATGAGGTGCACCTGCTGACCACCGGCGTCGAGCCAGTGGCCGCCGAAGCCGAAGTCCGGCCGCGGCAGGACCGAGCATCCGAGCGCATCCCGGTAGAACGCGAGCGCTTCGTCTTCGTCGCGCACGCAGATCGCGACGTGATGGATCCCGCTGGGTTTCATCGCACCGCAGAGTAGGTTCACCAGCCGTGCTGTGGCCAGACCCGTCGCGCGTCGACCTCTCGCTCGACAGCCGGGCCGTCACCTTCGAGAACCCGACGGGTGCGCGCGGCGCCGGCGGAGCGTCGTACGATGGTCGGAAGGGCGCGCCATCGCGGGGGATACGGCCGGGCGAGCGGGTGACGCTCGCGGACCTCGAGGGCCCCGGAACGATCCGGCACTTCTGGTGCACGGTCCCGCCCGCGCCGCCCGAGTCGCTCCGCGCGATCGTGCTCGAGGTGTTCTACGACGACGCCGACGGCCCGAGCATCTCGGTGCCGCTCCTCGACTTCTTCGGCGCGCCGCTCGGCCGTCCGGTGCCGTACGCCGTCGGCGCTGACGGCCGTCGCGGAAGCACGCGGCTTCAACGCGTACTTTCCGATGCCGTTCCGGACGCGCATCCGCGTCGAGCTCCACAACAATTCGACCCGTCATGTGGAGTGCTACTTCCAACTGGATTTCACGCGCGAGCCTGCACTGCCCGACGACGCCGGGCTGTTGCACGCAACATTTCGCCGGGAGAACCCGACGACGATGCGACGCGATTTCGTCATCGCCGACGGACTGGTCGGGCCGGGAAGATTCCTCGGCTGCGTGATCGGCATCAGACCGATCGACGGCGGCATGTGGTACGGCGAGGGCGAGGTGAAGATGTTCCGCGACGGGGATGCGGAGCTGCCGACGATCTGTGGCACGGGGCTCGAGGACTACGTCGGAAGCGCATGGGGCATGGGACCGCACGCGGGACCGTACGCGGGCGCGCCGCTCGACGTACGCGCACCCGGTACCTCGTCGGCCGCGATCCCCGACTTCGTCGGCTTCTACCGCTGGCACCTGCCCGATCCGGTCGTCTTCGCCGGCGACCTGCGCGTCACGATCCAACAGATCGGCGCCGCGAGCTTCCCGCCCGGCGCCGACAACCGCGCCGATGAGTACTTCTCGACCAACCCGCCGGCCGGCCGCGGGGTGCTGCGCAACGCGCTGCCCGGCGTCGGCACGTTCGCCATCTGCGAGCGCGTCGACGACTACTGCGGCACCGCCTTCGTCTACGCCCGCGACCCGCAGCCGGTACCGAGGGTCGACGTGACGGCTGCGGTCGCAAATTTGGAGCGCCGATCCTACGAACACGCCGACGCCATGGAATCCTTCTTCGGTTCCTGAACGACGCACGGAGGTACTGGTGGGTGCACTCGACGGCAAGGTGATCGCGGTGACAGGTGCCGGACGCGGGATCGGGCGGGCCGTCGCGCTCGCGTCCGCGGCCGAGGGCGCGGCGGTCGTCGTGAACGACTACGGCGTATCGGTCGACGGCAAGGAACCGGCGAGCGAGGTCGCGAACGAGGTCGTCGGCGAGATCACCGCGGCAGGCGGGCGCGCGGCCGCGAATGCGAACTCCGTCACGACAATGGACGGCGGGGCCTCGATCGTGCAGCAGGCGATCGACAGCTTCGGTCGCATCGATGGCGTCGTGTGCGTCGCGGGGATCCTCCGCGAGCGGATGTTGTTCAACATGTCCGAGGACGAGTGGGATCCGGTCATCGAGACGCACCTCAAGGGAACGTTCACCGTGCTCCGTGCGGCGGCACCGGTGTTCCGTGAGCAGCGCAGCGGCACGATGATCGGCTTCACGTCGGGGGCATTTGCCGCGAGCGTCGCGCAGGCGAACTACGCGGCCGCGAAGGGCGGCATCGTGTCACTGGTGCGCAGCGCGGCAGCCGGGATGCACAAGTACGGCGTCACCGCCAACTGCATCGCACCGGTCGCGAAGTCGCGCATGTCGGGACAGGTGCCGTTCGGGCTCGAGATGGGTGAGCCGGAGGACGTCGCTCCGATGGTGTGCTTCTTGCTGTCCGACCACGCGCGCGACGTCACGGGCCAGATCTACACGGCGAACGCGGGCCGCATCGCGGTGTGGAATCAACCCGTCGAAGTCCGCGAGGTACGCAAGGACGGCCGCTGGACGGTCGACGAGATCGCGGCCCGTTTCGGGGAGGTCGGCCAGGAACCGATGCCGATCCTGGAGCGGCTCAAGGCGATGGAGAGTGCCGCGAAGAGCGGGGACACACCGAACGCCTAGTCCTTGAACACATCGTGGCGGGCGACGAGCGCGTCGCGCATCGCCGATGGCTCGCCCGGCCGGTACGGCCCGCGTCCTGCGGCGGCGATGCGACGGCGCGCGAGCTCGTCGGCGGCGCGGGCCGGCGTGATGCGT
>JBBRXX010000040.1:0-44518 GCA_038238245.1 Acidimicrobiia bacterium | reverse complement strand
CAATCCTGCACGGTGCGCCAGTCCGGTGCGGCGAACCGGCAGTTCCGGAAACGTTTGTCGCCGACGCGTGTGCCGTCGCAACCGTCGGTGAGTGACGCGAACGTCGATCCGCGACCGTCGAAGAGGACGTTGGTCTTTGCGGCGATCGTGACGGGCCTTTCCAGGCGGTAACACTGATTGACGCCGAGTTCCGCCACGGAGTTGTTCGGAAGCGCATCCAGCCACTTCTGCACTTTCGCACTGACATCGGGCTGCGACCTGGTGCAGCGCTTGTGGTGCGCGATCGTTCCAGGAATGACCCGAACCGTCCGCGCGGGGCGCCGCGCGTTCGCCGCCGCGACCGGGAACCCCGCAATTATCACCAGCACCGTTGCGCCGACCAAGAGACGTTTGCGCGAAGTCATGGGTTCCTCCCCCGACTGGACGCGCACAGATATCCGCTTCAGACGCAGCACTCCGCCATGGGCGCCGTCCGGTTCGCGCCCTCTGTGCGGCCCGAGAACGTGCAGTGTCGACAGTACGCGCGCGACGACTCATGTGGTGAAGGATTGGGCGGCGCGGGCGCGAACGCGCGGTGAACGTCCGGAGACGAGCAGTCACACGATCCGGTGACTCATGCGCGATTCAGGCTTGTCAGGCGATACCGTCTACGACGTACATCCGGGCGCGGGCCGCGCCTTCGCGGATCTTGCGGATCTCGGTGTATTCGTCGCTTCGATACCAATCGATCGCCGCTTGTCGTGTCGGAAATTCCAGCACCACGGTTCGGCCCGCCGGCGCATCGCCTTCGAGCACCTCCACGTCGCCGCCGCGCACGACGTACCTGCCCCCCGCGGCGATGATAGATGCCGCAGCCTTGGTCTTGTACTCGTCGTAACGCTCGGGGTCGAGCACCTCGCCCTGATAGATGACGTATGCCGCCACGATGCCTCCAATTCACTCTGTCGCGAGCGCGACCGCCGGGCGCGTCCGGGCCGCGGTGCGACCGGGGAAGAATCCGATGATGTTCACGACTGCCAGCACGGCAGGGATTGTGAGCACGAACCCCAGTGCGGGCACGAACGGTGTCGTCGTGACTCCGAGGCCGTTCGCGACCGCGCGCCACACCAGGCTCCCGACGACCAGACCGACCGGGATGCCGACGATGAGACCGACGGTGGCGAGTGTCATTGCCTGCCACGCGACCGTCGCTCGCACTTGTCGACGGTCGAACCCGAGTGTCTTCAGGAGTGCCAGCTCGCGACGTCGGCGTCGCGCGCCCGTGAGGAGCGCGTGTCCAACCGCGATGGTTGCGAGGGTGGCGAGGAGCGCGCCGAGGGCGAGCGGGAACCAGTCGATCTTGCGGAGGCGGTCGACCTCGGGTGGAAGTGTCGGTCCGGCAACGCCGTGATCAGTCGTGAATGCCGTCGAATCGGACAGCGGTTCGAATTGCGGGATCGCGTTGATTCGACGCTCGACCGCAACGTGGTTGCTGCCCGGGGCGAAGCGTCCGAGGAGATATCGCGTCGTGCTGTCCCGACTCGAGATCAGCGCGAGGCCTTCGCCACTGAAGGCCGCGCCGTCGGCCAGTGCCTGCACATCGCCGTCCTGGAGCTGGGGGAGCACGATGCGACCGACGATGCGGTAGTCGTGCGTCTCATTCGGTCCGGTGCCGTGCACGACGTCGCCGATGTGCGCGTCCAACGCACGCAGGGTGACGGCGCCGAGCGCGACCTCTGCCGGGCCGCGCGGCGCGCGCCCGGCAACGACCTCGGGGTCGATCGTGCCGCGCACCTGCGTGAACCCCCATCCGACGACCGGGCGTCCATTGATCTGCATGTCCTGGTAACACACCGCCGCGACGTCCGCGACTCCGGGTACGGCGCCGAGCCCGAAGTCGGACCGGTTGCACGGCGTCGTGAAGCTGTCATCGGGGGCTTTGAAGTCCCAGGTCCAGCCGTACAGCCGAGGGGTCGAGACGACGTGGTTGAGGCTTGCCGCGAACACGAGGACGGCGATGACTCCCGTGACGCCGAACATCGCGCCGAGGAACGCCGAGCGGACAGGGACTGCCGTCTCGCCGTTTCCCGGCTGGAGCGCCATCCGCAGCCCGTTCGTGACCGGCGGACGCAGTCCGATGCCGCCCGCCACGTCGACGATCGTCGCGCCGCGCCGGCGCGCTTCCCGCGGCCGATCCAGTGACGACGCTGGCGTCGCGCGAACCGCCGAGAGAAACGCGACCAGCAGCACGAACGCGACGATGCCGGCAATGCCCAGTGCGAACACCGTCCAATCGACGTGCACGCCGGGGTCGAGGTCGGCGCGGCGGGCAATGCCGAATGGGAACAACGGTGACGCGGCGACAGCACCGAGTATCGCGACGAGCGCGCCCCCGATGGCGACGACCAACGCGCGGTGTCCGCTCGTCGCAAGGCGCTGGCGGTGTGTGAGGCCGAGGGAGCGCAAGGTCGATTGGTCGACGCTCACCTGTTCGATCTCACGCGAGAGCACGATCGCAATCGCGACCGCGCCGGCGAGCGCGGCCACTCCGGCGAAGATCCACAGTGCCATCGTGAGCACGTTGATCGCGCCCGCCGCGCCGTGGCTCTCCGAAGAGACGTCGTGCGCCGTGAAGAACGATGACTTCCCCCACAACTGGCGCGCCGCCGCCGTGACGCGCGCGACGTCGGCCGCGCCGTGGCGCGTCTGGACCCGCAGCACGGTGTCCCAGCGCCCGATGCGATTGCGATACACCCGGTCGAACGCCGGCGTCAGCACCACGACGCCGCCCGAGGCCGCGCGATCACCGAGGTCGAGCGGGCGCCGGACGATCCCGACGATTCGCAGCTGCAGGCGGGGCCCGGACGGCGCGCCCGGATCGTGGCCCGCGATTGCCTGGTCGAGTTGTGTGGGCGTCATCGATGCGGAATCGAGATGACCTCCCAACCGGAGGTGGGACTGCGCGGCGAGTCCTTCGCCGATCGTGATCTCGTCGGCGACTGCCGGATTCGCGCGGCGCCCCGCCACGACTCGAGCCCGATCGACCTCAGTGCCGAGCTTCCCGTCGACGGACGCGGCGATGGCCAGGTTGGGCCGGCCCTCGGGACTGAGAGCGTACGCGTGCAGGACAGCAACGTCCGCGACACCTGGCACACGACGAAACGCGGCGAGCTGTGCCGGCGTGGGATCCTGGACGTCGAGCTCCATGCTGGACGCACGGCTGTACCCGATGAAGCGCCCGAGCGCGGCGTCGCTGCGGCGCGCGCCCGCAATCGTCGAAAGCGTGATGGCGCCCACGATGCCGACCAACAATACGAGGATGACGACACCACGCCAACGGCGCCGCACATCCGCCGTCGCAAGCATCCATACCGCGCTCACGTCACCTACTCCCTGCTGAAACCTTCTCGCTCGGTCCGATCGACTCAGGCGACGCCGCGACGGTGCGCCTCCGATACTGCCTCGACGCGGGACGTCGTCCCAAGCTTTCGCATGATGCTGGAGACGTGCGCGGCGGCGGTGCGTCGCGTGATGAAGAGCGCTCCGGCAATCTCGGGATTCGTTCTTCCGTCGACCATCAGATGCAGGACCTCGAGCTCACGCGCCGACAACGGCTCGTCGCCGTCGATGGTCGTACGACCGACCCCGAGCCGGAGCTGATGGATGCGGGCGAGCTGGGTGATCGCCGTGTCGAGACCCGCGAAACCGTGCGAACGCGTCTCGCCACGGGCGCGTCGGAGGAGCTCCGTCGCGGGCGGGATGCGGCCGTCCGCCAGCATTGCTTCTGCCTCGCGCCACCGGAAGTACGTCGCGTAGTACGGCATCGAGATCTTGTCGAAGGCCGCGGCCGCGGCCCGCGCCCGTTCGATGACGTCGTCGCCGGTAAGCCGTGCCATCTCGGCCCCGAGCGCCGCCGAGTACGCCTGTTCGAGCGGGAGGAGAGCGCGAAGACTGGAGACGGCCGCGTTCCATGTCCCAAGGATTGCATCGGCGCGTGTCTTGGCGAGCTCGATCAAATCGAGTCTTCGTGATGCGGACGCCTGCACCGCGGCGTCGGCCTCGACACGCATGGCGATCATCGCGAGCCAGCCGTGCCAATAGGTCTCGTGATTGCGCGCGACCGCCGCTTCACCGCCGTCGACGGCTTGACGTGCGCGTTCGATGTCCGCCGTCCAGATGCGGGCATCGGCCTGCAGCATCGCGAGATAGATGACGCGGTCGGGGTCGTTCGGGATGGCGGCACCGACCGCGGCCGGGTCCAACACCGCGAGGCCGCGCTCGTAGTCGCCGGCGAAGAGGTGGACGAGCGATCGAACGGTCGCTCGGAACCAGGCGTCGTACCCTTCCGCGGACAAATGCGCGACTTCGGCGATCATCGCGTTCGCCTCCTCGAGCTCGCCCTGGAGCGCGGTCACGAGCGCACGAAAGTAGCGCGAGGGCAGAAGGTAGCGCCGCAGGCCGTATCGCTCGACAAGTTCGTCGACCTCGTCGAGACAGTTCACGCAGCGGTCGAAGTTCGGCACGGACTGGTGGAACGCCGCATAGTTGAACAGCGCGAGCGTGTGCATCGCGTGCGCGCCTCCGTCACGCGCGATCGTCACCGCTTGTTCGGCCTCCGCCTCGACGAGGTCGACTTCGCCGAGGAGCTCATGGCAGTGGGACATGACCATGTGGGCGCGTGACTCGAGCGCAGGATCCTCAATGCCTTGGATCGCCTCGAGCATGCGCGCTGCGGGCTCGCGCCATTCTTCGGGAGAGGCATGCGTCAGGAGATGCTCGACCGTGCTCACGAGGAAACGAGCGCGGGCACGTGGGTTGACGCGATCTATGACCGGCAGCAGGGTGCGTGTCGCGAACTCGTGGAGCTCCGGAGCCCGGTCCGCCGACCACATGATTGCGGACACGCGGCTGGCCGCTTCGACACCGCGTTCGGGGTCGATGACGCATGCCTCTTCCAGGCCGGCGCGTCCGAGATCTGCCGCGCGTTCGACGTGACCCGCGAAACCGGCGGCGTCCGCGGCTGCGAGGACCAGCGCGGCGTGGTCGATCCCCGCGACGGCTGACGGTTCGTCGACGGCACCCCACCAGAAGAGGCCCCGTTCGTATGCTTCGAACGCAGCATCGAACGCGTATCTCGCCTCCGCCTGCTGGGCGGCTGCCACGAGCCATCGGAGCGCGGGCGTCGCTTCTTCGGCCGCGTCCCAGTGGCGCGCGAGCTCGGCGGCCTGATCCACGTCGACTGCCCGTTCCGGGTGGTCCGTGAGCGCTGCCGCGATGGCCCCGTGCAGCGCGATGCGTTCGTCGGGGAGGATGTCTTCGAGGACCGCCTGGCGCAGCAACGCGTGCCGGAAGACGTAGCCCCATGCGCCGTTCTCGGCGAGCAGGACGCCGGCATCGACGGCCGCGCGTGTCGATGCGCGCGCTTGATCGGCGTCGAGCCCGGAGGCGGCAGCGAGCCACGCACGCGGCGCCCGCAGGCCGATGAGCGCGGCGGTGCGTACGAGCTGGCGAGCATCGCGGTCGAGGGAATTGAACCGCACGGACATGAGGTCGCGCAGCGTCGGTGGGATGCGCCCGTCATCGCGGGCCGCGACGAGCTCCTCGACGAAAAGGGGATTGCCGTCTGCGTCACGGGCGATTCGCTCGATGTCGCTCTTGTCGCCATCGTCTCCGGTGAGGAACGTCGCGAGCTCGGTGGTCGCGTCCGGCGACAGTGGCTCGAGCGCGATTCGATGGCTGCCGAAGCGCCCGAGCTGAGCGATGAGCTCGCGGTCATCCGTTGAGTCTTCCGGCCGATACGCGACGACGACGAGCATCGGCACACGCCGAAGGTTGCTCGTGACGTAACGCAAGAGCTCACGGCTCGCGGGGTCGATCCAATGCACGTCGTCGACGACGAGCACGAGCTTGGTGCGCGCGGCGGCGTGCGCGAGCACGTCGAGGACGGCTTCGAACAGCAACTGCTGGCCGTCGTCTGTGCTCGCCGGAGCGACGCCGAGCCGCGGCAGCAGCTGGGGGAGCTGGGACCGCACACCTTCGGGGAGATCGTGGATCGTGACCAGGCCGTCACCGCGGAACAGCCACCAGAGCGCATCTGTCCACGGCGCGTAGGGCACGCCCTCGATGCACGCGCCCCGGGCGACGTCGGCCTGGTCAGCGCGAGCTGCGAACTCGTCGAGGAGGCGCGTCTTGCCGATGCCGGCCTCGCCGCTCACGAGCACGAGCATCCCCGTGTTGCCGTCCAACCCGTCGAGCGCGTCGAACAGGGCACGGAGCGGTTGCTCGCGTCCGATCAGGTGCGGCGTGCGCTGACGGCCTCCCAAGGCCCCAATTGTGCCTGCCGCGCATCCGCTCCGCCATCACGCCCGCCGGCTGTGACCGGCTGCTCGTCACGATCTTGTGCGTACCGGTGTCTCCGAGCTGACCGCCTGGTCGTCGGCCGCGGAACGTCGCGGCCGGCGCCTTCCGACGTGCGACCCGCAGACCGCGTGGATCGCAAGCGCGGCGCCGATCGCGATACAGACGTCGCCGATGCTGAAGACGTTGTGAAGGGGCCAAGACTTGGGAATCGCGAAGATGTCGCCGAGCACGAGCAATCTCGGGTGCGCGACCCCCGTCGAATTCGCGAAGCCCCCTGTGCGCGAGGCCACGCCCGCGATCCGCAGGGCACTGGCCGAGGCCGGCATCACGCCGTTGTTGGCGACGATCGCGGTGGCGTTGAGCAGCGTCCCGAGGGCAACCATCGGGATTCCGGCTTCTCGGCGGTTGACCCAGAGGAATGCCCCGGCGAGGCCGTACGACACGAGGTGCAGCGCACGATGGAGCCAGTGATCCCCGCCCGGGGCCACGGAGACGATCACGACCTGGATGGCGAGCGCGGCGAGGATGACCGGCGTCCAGCGCAACCGCATCTCGGAGAGCCTCGAGAGGCTTCCGCCGGTCAGCGGCACGGTGATCAAGCTGAGCGCCACGACGGCGACGAGGAACACGGTCGGCGCCCATCTCCCGAGATTCGAGGGTCAAGGGTGTATCGACGGATCTTTAGCTCGCCTGATGTGACATTTGTCCGGCGCAGTTCAGCCCGTGCCTTTGGCGCCCGAAACTGCCATACGGGGATTCGCCCCGTCTCAGCAACGTGTGAAAGGACTGGGTCGTGAAGATTCGCTTTGTTAGGTGGGCCGTTTCGGTTGGGTCGCTCGTCACGCTCGTTGCGGCTACCGGCGCGGGAAACAAGTGGCGCTGAAAGCAGACCGCGCGGTAGCCCCGGGCTGACCCCTGGGGCTACACCGCCCCCCGCCCACGGCGGCCGTCCGCGGGCGAACCTCGAACGTGCTCATTCCGATCGCAGCGCAATTGCCGGTCGGGTGCGGGCTGCGGCCCGTGCGGGAAAGAACGCGACGAGGTTCACGAGCGCGATCGCGCACGGGATCGTGAGCAGGACGGCAACGGCGGGGATCGCCGCAGCTGTCGCCACGCCGAGCCCGTCGGCGACGAGACGCCACAGGAGCTCGCCGGCGATCACACCGGTCGGGATGCCGACGATTAGTCCCGCGGCCGCGAGCGTCGTTGCCTGCCACGCGACCGTTGTCCGCACCTGGTGGGGGTTGAATCCGAGGGTCTTGAGGAGCGCGAGGTCGTGTCGGCGGCGGCGTACCGCCGTGACGAGCGCGTGGCCCACGGCCAGCAAGGCCAAGGTCCCGAGCATGGCGGCCAAGGTCACGGGAAGCCAGCCGATCTGACGGAGACGGTCGACTTCGACGGGGACCGTCGGCCCCGTTGGGCTCCCGAGTTGCGGGACGGCGTCGACGCGCCGCTCGACTGCCGACCGGTCGGCGCCGCGGGCGAAGCGACCCACGAAGTATCGGAAAAAGATGTTCTGATCGAACAGCGGCGAGTACCCCGCGCCGGTGAAGGCGGCGCCATCGGCCAAGGGTTGCGCGGGACCAAGCGTGGGGAACAGGACCCGCCCGACGATCTGGTAGTCGAGCTTCGTGGCGAGGCCGGTGACGCCGACCGTGTCGCCAATGCGCTTTCCGAGCGCGTGCAAGGTCTTCGCTCCGAGCGCGACCTCACGAGGACCTTGCGGGCCGCGGCCGGCGGTGACCTCGGGGCCGATGGGTGCGCCGCGGAGCTGGGTGAACGCCATGCCCGCGAACGGGCGGCCATCGAGCTGCACGTTCTGGGAACAGACCTCGGCGAGTGCTGCGATCCCCGGCTCTTGCGTGAGCCCGTAGTCCCCGGCGCCGCATGGTGTGTTGGCCGTGACATCCATCGCCTTGAAGTCCCATGTCGACCCGTAAAGGCGCGGTGTCGCCACGAGGCGATCGAGGCTCGACGCGAACACCAGCATGGCGGTCACTGCGAGGACGCCGACAACCGCACCGAACAGTGCTGAACGAACGGGCACGGCCGTCTTCCCCGTGCCCGGCTCCAACGCCATGCACAACCCGTTCGTGACAGCCGGAGACAGACCGGCCGACGCGGCGCGTTCGACCACCTTCGAGCCCCGCGCGCTTCCTGCGGCCGAGGCGTCGTCCGCCGAACTACGCGAGGCTCGATACGCCGCGACGCACGCGACGCCGAGCACGACCCCGGCGATTGCGGCGGCACCGAGCAGCAGCACGATCCAGTCCGCATGTAGACCGATGTCGGGGTCGGCGCGGCGCGCGACGCCGAACGGGAAGAGCGGTGAGAGACCCACCGCCACAAGCACCGCGAGGAGCGCACTCGCCCCGGCAATGAGCAACGTCGACGGCCCGCTCATCGCGACGCGCTGAAGTCGAGTACAACCGAGGTCCCGCAGCGCCTTCCGATCAGTGCTCACGAGCGAGATCTCGCGGGTCAGCACGATGCCGAACGCAACGGAGCCCGCCAGCGCCAATACGCCCGCGCCGATCCACAACGCGAGCGCGAGCAGATCGATCGCGTTGCGCGCACCCTGTGTCTCGACGGCGAGCCCCTGGGCATTGAACAGCGACTCGCTGAAGATGCGCCGTGACGCCTCCAGCACCCCGGGCACATCGGCCGCCCCGTCGACCGTGCGGACGCGGATCCGCGCGCCGAAGATCCCGATGTGATCGACGTACGCGCGATCGAACGCGGGCGTCAGGACGAGCAGCCCCCCGGATGCGCCGCGATCGCCGAGGTCGAGTGGCCGCCGCACGATGCCGACGACGCGCAACCGGACCCGAGGGCCCGAAGTCGGTCCCACATCGGCGACGCCGCGCAGGATGGACGCGACCTGCTTCGGCGAGAACGATTCGGCGTCGAGATGATCCCCGATACCGAGGTGCAGACGTGCCGCGAGGCCTTCGCCGATCGTGATCTCGTCGGCCGCTGCTGGATTCGGTGCTCGACCGGAGATGATCCGGTCTCGGTCCACGACGGTGCCGAAGCTCGTGTCGCCCGGCGTGCCGATCGCCTGAAAATCCGGCGCGCCGGGCACCTGTAGCGCGAAGGCGCGCAAGGTCCCCACCGCCGCAACACCGCGGACCTGCGTCAGCGCCCGGAGCTGTGCCGCCGTCGGTTCGCCGTCCAGCTCGATGTCCGCCGAGCGGGTGTCGTGCTGGAACCGGTCGAGGGCCGAGCTCGTTCGTCGCGCGCCTGCAGCCATGGCCAGGGTGAGCGCGCCGGTGGCTCCGGCCAACACCGCAACGAGGATGACCCTCCGCCATCGCCGCCGGAGGTCACACCCGGCTACGAACCCGACCGCACGCCACACGGCGCATATTCGATCACAGCTTGTGGCGCCCCTCCGAGAGAGGGGGCCACAAGCACGTTCCTACGAAGACGTGGACTAGACGGACACGGGGACACGCTCATCGTCGAGCCTGCGCACCGCGTGCTTGATCTGACGCTCGTGCATCATGAAGCCGAGCACGAGGGCGCCGAACACTGCGATCGCACCGAGCAGCGCCGCGATGCCGACCCAGTAGGCGATGGCGCCGACCGTTGACCAGCCCCAGACGTTGAGCAGCAGACCGCGCAGCGTCTCACCGCGGAAGAGAGTGTCGACCTGGCCCTTGAGCGCCTGGTCATTCGGGTTTGCCCGCGACGCCGCACTCGCCTCGGAGTACGTCTTGCCGCCCGCAACCTCTGAGAGATGCTTCTTGATGTATTGGTCGGCGTAGGCCTTGGCCTTCGATCCGTTGTCGACGGTTTGCCCGGCGTACTTCTGCAGACCCGGGAACTCCTTCGCGTCGAGCGCGGGGCCCTTGGGCGGGAAGGAGATCTTCTGCTCCGACAGCTGGTTGTGCACCATGTTGCTCGCGAAGTTCGATCCCCAGAGCAGGAGGCCGCCACCGACCGCCAGGACGAGGCACAGCATCGACCCGATGATCACGAGCGCGGGCACGGTCTTGAACCAGTTGCTGGCTCGCATGTTGGCTCCCTCTTGTGTTGTTCCGGTGCGTCGTCGCACTGGTTCGTCCCATGGTGGGTGCCGCGGGTGCGTGGTGGCAGAGCCGATCAGCCCGGATCTCGCGGGACCTCCGACCTGCCCTTGTCGGGTCCTGAGAGAGCTCTGCCGCCCCAGGGCAGGGACCTTTGGCCCTGACCCCCGCGAGGTGGAACCGTCACGATGAGGAGATGAGCGCCGTGCTATGCACGTTGCGGCGGTCTACCGAAGAGAGGGATGACGATGTCGATCCGAGTCTTCCTCGTCGACGACCACGAGGTCGTACGGCGGGGAGTGCGTGACCTCCTCGAGCAGTCCGATGACATCGAGGTCGTCGGTGAGGCCGGAACGGCCGAAGAGGCGCTCTCGCGCATCCCGCCCACGCGCCCGGATGTTGCCGTGATCGACATGCGCCTCCCCGACGGCAACGGGGTGGAGGTCTGCCGCGAGGTCCGCTCGAACGACGCGAGCATCAACTGCCTCATCTTGACGTCGTTCGCCGACGACGAAGCGTTGTTCGACGCCATCATGGCCGGCGCCGCCGGCTACCTCCTGAAACAGGTCAAGGGCACGGATTTCGTCGATGCGGTCCGCCGCGTCGCCGCGGGCCAGTCGCTGCTCGCACCCGAGGTGACGGCGCAGGTGCTCGAACGACTACGCAAGGGTCCCGAAGAGGACGCACGCCTGAGTCGTCTGACCGAGCAGGAGCGCAAGATCCTCGACTTGATCGCCGAGGGGCTCACCAATCGTCAGATCGCCGAGCGCATGTTCCTTGCCGAGAAGACGGTGAAGAACTACGTGTCGCATCTGCTCGCGAAGCTCGGCATGGAACGACGGACCGAAGCCGCCGTCTTCGCGACGCGCCTTCAGGCCGACAAATCGCGGGAGTAGTGCGCTTGTAGGGATGCGGGTCGGACAGGGGGCCCGGACAGGGCCGTCCGACTCTCGCCGCCACCGCGTGTGACGTCGATGATCACATGGTGCTGATCGACGAGGGTTTCGAGCTCCTCACCACCGAGGAATGTCTCGATCTGCTCGCACCGGGGGGAGTGGGCCGGGTCGGGGTCACGTTCGCTGGCCTGCCCGTGATCATGCCTGTCAATTACGCGTACGTGGACGGCGAAGTCGTATTCCGTACGGGCGAGGGGACGAAGCTGAATGCCGCGACGGCTCGAGCGGTGGTGGCGTTCGAGGTCGACGCGTACGACCCGGGCTCTGCTGCGGGGTGGTCGGTGCTCGTCATCGGTCGTTCATCGGTCGTCACAGACCCGACGGAGCTTGCGCATCTCGACGACTACGAGATCACACCGTGGGCGGGTGGAACCCGGAATAACTACGTGCGGTTGCGGCCGGAGCTGATCACAGGCCGTCGAATCACGACGGGTTGATCGCTCGCAGACGTCGCCCGGTGACCTTTTCGGCCCGGAGTCGCACGATGCGCTCACGCTTGCCCGCGGGCCAGGCGAATCCGAGCAAGGTTCGAGCTGCTTCGTCCTCCCGCGCGCCACGCAGTTCTTGCACGTGGCCGACGATCAGCACACTCCACCCCGGCGCCGGCACTTCGTTGTCGACCTCGAAGGCAACCTTGGTGCGAAGCACGGCGGCGTCCAGCTTCATTCCCGGGCTCGTACGGAAGACGATGTCGCCCTCGAGCACGGCGTAGTACACCGGCAGGATCGCGAGCTCGTCGCCGAGCTTGAGCCCGACGCGGCCCAGCTGCTGGTCGCCAAGAAGCGTGTAGCAAGCGCTTCGATCGAGGACGTCTATGCCTTCGTCGGTCATACCCCGAGCATGACCGCGGTTCGGTGCACCGGTCAGGGTCGGAGGACCCTGCCCACTGAGCACTTGCGGCTCTGATCACGACTCGCGCACTCGTCGATCCTCAAGCGCGTTGCTGCAGCTGTTCGAGGAGGCGCGCGCATGTCGTTGTTCAAGCGAGAGGATCGAGAAGCGCTGGGAGCCGCCAACGCGGTCTTCGCGTTGCTGGCTGCGATCCTCGCATTCGGGGCCCTGGTCGTCGCCGCGCACGCAGACTCCAAGACGAGCGCGGCGCTCCCGGTCGCGGGTGTGCAGGTCTCGTTGCGCGAGTTCGCGATCACCCCCGAGATGATCAGCGCGCCGGTGGGCGGCACGCTGGTCGTGAGCAACACCGGTGCCGTCGAGCACAACCTCACGATCAAGGGCACCTCGTTGAAGACGAAGCAGCTCAAGGCCGGTGAGGCCGACACGATCGATCTCAAGAGCCTGAAGGCGGGCACCTACGAGGTGTTCTGCGGCGTGGCCGGGCACGAGTCAGCCGGGATGAAGGCGATGCTGCACGTCGGCAGCGGTGACGCGAGCGGCGCAACGAGCGATCTGGCCGCCGGAAACGACGCGTCGGACGCAGCGATGAAGAAGCCGGTCGACGCCTACGTCGCGCAGCTGACCAAGGGGGCGAACACCAAAGGCGTGGGAAACAAGAAGCTGGCACCGAAGGTGCGCGCCGACGGCACCAAGGAATTCGACTTGACTGCGTCTGTAATCGACTGGGAGGTCGCGCCCGGCAAGACGGTGAAGGCATGGGCGTACAACGGACAGGTTCCCGGCCCGTGGCTCAAGGTCGACGTCGGCGACAAGGTCCGTGTCGTGCTGGACAACGCGCTGCCGCAATCGACGGTGATCCACTTCCATGGGATCGAGCTGCCGAACGCGATGGACGGCGTTCCCGACGTGACCCAGCCCCCGGTCAAGCCGGGCGCGAAGTTCACGTACGAGTTCGTGGCGAAGGGACCGGCCTTCGGGATGTACCACTCGCATCATCATGCCGAGCATCAAGTCCCCGACGGTCTCGCCGGTGTCATTCAGATCGGTGATCCGCCGCTGCCGGCCGGTGTCGGTCCGGTGACCCAGCAGGTGCCAATGGTGTTGAACGACGCGGGCGTGATCGGCCTGACACTGAACGGAAAGTCGTTCCCCGCAACCGCGCCGGTCATTGCGCACGTCGGTGAGTGGGTCGAGATCACCTACCTCAACGAGGGCCTGCAGATACACCCGATGCACCTCCACGGGCTCCCGCAGCTCGTGATCGGCAAGGACGGGTTCGCGCTGCCGCAGCCGTACCAGGCCGACACCGTCGCGGTCGCGCCGGGGGAGCGGTACACGGTGTTGGTACACGCGACCTCGGACTTCCTGGGCGCGAACGGCAAGCCCGGAGTGTGGGCCTTCCACTGCCACATCCTCAACCACGCAGAAGGTGACGACGGGATGTTCGGCATGGTCACTACGTTCATCGTCATGCCCTGACGCGTCGTGACCTTCGACCCTGCCCGCGAGCCGTCCGTGTGGGTGACGATCGTGTCATGGAGACCACGCACACGTTTGTCGGAGATCTCGACATCCAGCCGATGGTGCGCGTTCAGCCGGCCCTTTCGCTCACCGAGGTCGCGCGCATCCTCACCGAAACCGGCGCGGAGACCGTGGTGGTGGATACCGACCCGCTCGCTGAGGTGACCGAACGCGATCTTGTTGCCGGCCTCGCGAACGGCGCCACCGGCGAAACGCTGATCTCGGACATCGCGCGGGCGGCGCCGCAGTTCGTGTATCCCGGCACACCAGCTGAACTCGCCGCGACGATCATGGTCACGATAGGCCGGAGGTCCCTCGTCGTCGTCGACGGAGAGCACCCACTTGGCGTCATCACGCTTTCGTGCGTGGCGACCGTCATGTGGTCCGGGACGTCGTGGATGGGGGCAATGCGCGTCGCGTTGCACCTCGAAGGGAGAACGTGATGGTTGTTGGAGTACGCACCCGACTCGACCCGATCGAGCTCGACGAATGTCTGCGGTTGTTGGCCGACCACCATCTCGGTCGGCTCGCGGTCGTCGTCGACGGCCAGCCGCTGGTGTACCCGGTGAATTACGCGCTCTCGGGTCGTCAGATCGTCTTTCGTAGCGATCCCGGGGCCAAGCTGTTCGCCGCGGCGGGTCATCAGGTCGCGTTCGAGATCGACGGCGCCGACCCGCTGTACCACGACGGCTGGAGCGTGCTCGTCGTCGGCCGGGCCCATGAGGAGAAGGACCAAGTCCGCCTGCGTGAGTTCGCCCGCCTTCCGCTCAGCCCGTGGGCGTCGGGTCCGAAGGTGCACTGGATCTGCATCGGCAACGGTGCGATTACCGGCCGGCGGCTCAGCCACGCAGGTAGGGACTGACACCCGGGCTCACGCTCGTGCGCCTGACCGCGCGTCCTCGTCCGGCGCACGTCGTCGTCAGGGGCGCGGCTTCAGTGGCACTTGCCATTCGACCACCGTGCCACCGCGGTCACCCGGACCTATCTCGCAATGGCCACCGAGATCCAGCGCACGTTCGGTCATGTTCCCGAGGCCGCGGCCACCGTGCGCACCACCGGTTTGCATCCCGATGCCGTCGTCGACGACCTGGAGCGTCACTTCGTTGCCGATGAGGCTGACGGAGATCGTCACATGGCTCGCCGACGCGTGCTTCACCACGTTGGAAAGCGCCTCGCGCAGCGTCGGCACGAGTTGCTGGCGCACTGTGTCCGGAGTCGCGGAGTCCACCGGGCCGTCGAAACGCACATGTGGTTCGAAGCCCAACGCACGGCCCGATTCGCGAGCAGTGCCGAGGACGTCGTCTCGTAGGCCAGCCGTCGGCATGCGACGCGCGTGCAAGCTGAAGATCGATGTCCGGATGTCCCGAATGGTGCCATCGATCTCGTCGATTGCGCTCTCGAGGCGATCGACCGTCTTGGGCTCCGAGACCCCACCGATTGCCCCCTGGAGTGAGAGGCCTACCGCGAACAACCGCTGGATCACGGTGTCGTGCAGATCACGCGCGATCCGTTCGCGGTCATCGACGAGCGCGAGTTGCTCGTGCGCGCGCATGAGCTCGTCGGCGATGGTTCGACGTTCGCTGACGTCGCGAACGATGGCGATGACGAAGGTGCGCGTCCCCGACGACACGGGGCTCAAGGCAATCTCGATCGGGAACTCTTCACCCGATCGTCGGAGACCACGCAGATCGAGCCCCGAGCCCATCGCACGCGTGCGGGGGTGGCTCGTATAGCCCTCGCGGTCCGTGACGTGTCCGAGCCGTAGGGATTCGTGGATGAGGATCTCTATCGGCCGGCCGACGAGCTCATGCACCGGGTAACCGAAGAGCTGCGCCGCCATTGGATTCGCAAACTGAATGGTGCCTTCGTCGTCGACGACCACCATGCCGTCAGGGGCCGCGTCGATGACGCTGATCAGCAGCTCATCGGTCAGCTCGTGGTGTCCCGCTACGTGTTCCACAGCCTCAACGAGGCTACTCGTCGTCCCGAAGGCGGTGGCCCACGGACGACTCACGCTGCGGTGCGTCGCCTCCGGAGCACGAGCAGTTCGTCCAGTTCGGTCGCGAGCTGCCTTGTCGTTGGACGGGCTCGCAGGTATGCGAAGAACTCGGCCAGCTGCATCGTCGCCTCCAATGGGTTCCGAGAGGTGCAGTCTCATCGATGGCCGTTGTCGTCGGCAGGGACAGAAGTCCCCAAGTGACTCGACCGTTGGACCCTACGTCGCGATCTCCCGCCGAGGCCGCGGGAGGAGCAGGTGTGCCGCCGGGCAACCGGGGCGCGCGAGCATGGACGGCGGTGCTGGATGAGAACCGCGGCGCAACGGCCACGACCTTCGATGAATTGATCGACTCGCAGATCGTTGCTGTCGACAGTCAACTCTGCGCGATCTCGGGGCACAGCCGTTCGGTGCTCGTCGATGAGCCGATCGAGCAGTGTGGGATGCGTCGGTGAGGCGGCGGGCCGCCCTCGAGGTCGAGCAGGAACGCGCCTTCAGCACTGCGATTCACTCGATCTCCGCCGCAGTTCTCCGCGGCGGCACGATCGACGAGACACTGCGCACCATCAGCGGTCACGCTCGTCGCCTCCTCGACGCTGACCTGGCAACTCTTGCCCTGGCCACCGACGATGTCGAGACCCTGATGTTCCGCGTGTGCGACGGTGACGGTGCTGACGCGCTCGAGGGAAGCACTGTACGCGCCGATGCCTCGTTGTCAGGTGCGGTGATGCGCGAACGCGAGCCGGCGTTGCTGGCCGACGCAAGCACCGACTCGCGCTTCCACCGCCCCGCGGCGTGGCCCGACAACATGGGCCCGGCGCTGTTCGTTCCGCTCCACGCGCGCGACAACACGCTCGGCAGCCTGATCGTCGCCAAACGGCGCGGGCGACCCATGTTTCGCGCGAACGACGTGTTGCTGATGAACACGTTCGCCGCGCAAGCGGCGCTGGCACTTGCGGACTCGCGTCGCCAGGACGCGCTCCGAGCGCTGCGTGTGCTCGAAGACCGCGACCGGGTGGCGGCCGCGATGCGGGACACGGTCGTGAGCCGGGTCTCCGGTGCCTCGCTCACGCTCCACGCGATGCTCCAGGCCGAGATGCCCGAGGCATTGCAGGCTCGCGTGTGGCAGGCGATCGAGGAGCTCGACGGCGCGGTGGCCGCGATCCGCTCGGCGGTCTTTCCCCGCTGACCTCAGCTGTGCACCGCCTGGTCGGTGTGCGACGGATGCGTTCGTGGTCGCCAACATCCCGAGCACCGATTGACGCCCTCGCGGTGCAGATACGGGTGCGGGGGTGGTTCTCGCTCCATTCCGGAGACGGGTTCGATCTCGGTGATGGTCTCGATGTCGTCGAGCGGGATGCGGAACTCTCCGCCGCTCACGGTCTTGATGACGAGCATCATCGCTCCTGTCCTCGGCGCGGTCTCGGACCCATCACGATGCCGTCGTGAGATGGACGATCGTGAGACGGGGCTAGCGTCAAATCGTATGGCGCTCGAGCAGGTACATGTTCGAGGTGTTGCACCGGAGCGACTCGAGCCCTTGATCGGAGCCGAGCGAGCTGCAACGTTCGTCTCGATCGCCGCCGAAGCGCGTGCACTGCTCGACGGTCGGACCGTGCTGAACGTCAACTCCACGGCGACGGGCGGTGGTGTCGCCGAGCTCCTGCAGACGTTGCTCGCGTACGCCCGCGGCGCGGGCGTGGATGCACGCTGGGCGGTGATCAAGGGCAATCCCCGGTTCTTCGAGATCACGAAACGGATTCACAACCATCTGTACGGGACACCCGGCGACGGTGGACCGCTCGGCGCGGCGGAGCGTCGGGACTACGAGGAGACGAGCGCGCGCAACGCCGACGAGCTCGCGGCGTTGGTCCGGCCCGAAGATGTCGTCGTGCTGCACGATCCCCAGACGGCGGGGCTCGTGCCGACCGTTCGCAGCCGCGGCGCACGTGTCGTGTGGCGGTGCCACGTCGGGGTGGACGTTCCGAACGAGTATTCCGAGCAGGCGTGGGCCTTCCTCCGGCCCTATGTCGACGGGATCGACGCCTATGTGTTCTCGTGCGCGCGGTTCGCGCCGGAGTGGGTGCCGCACGATCGACTCTCGGTCGTCGCGCCCTCGATTGACCCGTTCTCCGCGAAGAACGAGCAGATCGAACCGGCCGACGTGCTCAGAACATTGCGAAGGATCGGGCTCCTCGCGAGCGACGGAGCCGAGCCACACGCGCAATTCACACGCCGCGACGGTACCAAGGGCTTTGCGCACCGAGCGGTCGATCTGGTGGGAACGGGGCCGGCGCCACCGGCTGACGTACCGATCGTGTTGCAGGCGTCGCGTTGGGACGCCTTGAAGGACATGTCAGGCGTGATGAAGGGCTTCGCCGAGCATCTCGCCGACCTCGGTGACGCCCACTTGATCCTCGCGGGTCCCGAGGCGATCGGCGTTGCCGACGACCCCGAAGCAGCACTGGTTCTCGCCGAATGCCGCGCGCACTGGGGAAAGCTCCCGGCACGGGCCCGCGAGAGAATTCATCTCGCGTGTGTGCCGATGACCGATGCCGACGAAGCCGCCGCGATCGTGAACGCGCTCCAGCGTTACGCAACGGTCGTCGTGCAGAAGAGCTTCGCCGAAGGCTTCGGGCTCACGGTGGCCGAAGCGATGTGGAAGAGCCGACCTGTGATCGGCAGCGCGGTCGGTGGCATCACAGATCAGATCATCTCGGGCGAGACCGGATGGCTTCTCGACGATCCGGGCGACCTCGAACAGTTTGCCCGTGCGCTCGGGCGGCTGCTCGCGGACCGCGCCGAGGCCGAGCGAATGGGGGAGAACGGCTCTCTCAGGGCGCGCATGTTCTTCCTCGCCGATCGTCATCTCGAACAGTGGGCCGAAGTGATCGCGCGCGCCCGCGCCGATTGAGCTCGCTCAGGGCGCGGCGTTGATACGCCGGCCGGTGACATCCTCGGCGCGGATGCGTACGAAGCGGTCTCGCACCTCGCCGGCCCACGCCGGCAGGTCGAGCGCGAGGGCGCGTGCGATGTCATCGGGATGCACGATCTCCTCGGCCGGTCCGACGAGATTGACGCTCCATCCAGTTTGCTGCTCGCCGTCGTACGCATCGACCTCGAACGCGGTCGTTCTGTGAAGCGCGGCCGCGATGAGCTTCTCGCCCGGCGCCGTCCGGAACACCACGTCGCGATCGAGCATTGCGAACACCACGGGGAACACGGCCGGCCGATCAGCCCAGACCGCAACGCGTCCGACGCGCTGCGTCCGTAACAGTTGCACACACTCGTCAGGATCCAATTCGGCGAGGCCGTAGCTGCTCATGACCCAACCCTCCTAGTTCTTGCGCGCGCCGGGCCGCACGAAGTGGGCGTCCGAGCTCGGAAAGAAGATGCAGTCCGTGCCATCGTCCCAGCGCACCCGGTAGTGGGGGATGCCCCCCGTTTCGAGCACCTCGAGAACCTCGCCCATTCGGCGCAGATCGCCGAGGTGTCGTCCCTCGATGATGATCTCGTCTCCGACATTGCCCTCTGTCACCGAGCTCCTCCTCGTTGCCGTGTTCCCACTGAGCATCGCAAGACGCAGAGAAGGCGGCCAGAGCCGTTTGTCCCCGGGCGCTTGGCGCGTTCGGCCCTGTTTTGCCGGTCCACACGCGCGCAGAGTCGGCGCAGTGAAAGGGAGGAGATCACGATGATCGACCCCACGGTGGCGGAGGACTTTCTGGCCCAACGGCGGCTGGCGATCGTCGGCGCGTCCGACGAACCCAAGAACTTCGGACGCACGGTGTACTGCGCGCTGCGTGATCGCGGCTACGAGGTCGTCGCGGTGAATCCCAGCTACGAGACGGTCGCCGGCGATCCGTGCCATGCCGACCTTGCGGGTGTGCCGGGGCACGTCGACGGTGTCGTCGTCATGGTGCCCCGGGATCGCGCAGCCGATGTGGTGCGCGCTGCGGCAGCACGCGGTATCACCCGTGTGTGGCTGTTCAGGGGTTTGGGGAGTCCGGGAGCCGTCTCGGACGACGCGCTGGAGGCGTGCGCGCAACATGGGATTGAGGTGGTCGCGGGCGCGTGCCCGCTGATGTTCCTCGGGCCGGTCGGCTGGTTTCATCGGGTGCACGGGGCCGCGCGCCGCACGAACGGCTCACTGGAGAAGGCTCGGTCGTGATTGGCAAATATCGAAGAACCAACACGTGCATTGAGCAATGAATATCGAACCAGATTTCCAGTAAGCAGTTTCCCGCAATTGTTTCCCTCATCGTCAAGTGACGAGTTGCGCTGTCGATGCAGCCGATACGGGCGAGGCAGGACTGTCGACGGCTGATCGGACGCAATGGGACGCAATCATCTCGTCATCGATCCGATTGCATCATTCGTCGCAGAGGTGGTGCGACTCGGTGCGACCGACTTGCTCCTCGTCGCGAATTCACCGCCGCGCGCTCGCGTCGACGGGAACTTGCGTGCGCTCCCGGACACAGGCGTGCTCGAGTCCGGTCAGCTCGATGCGATGCTCCTTGCGATCCTCCCAGGCGCCCTCCGCGAGGAGTTGCGCGCGAACAACGAAGTCGACTTCGCGTTCTCGTACAAGGACTCGCACCGGTTCCGCGGGATTTGCTTCGTCCAAAAAGGGGCGCTCGCACTTTCGTTGCGCGCCATCCCGATGACCATCCCAACGCCCGAGGAGTTGCTCCTGCCGGACGCGGTTCCCGAGATCTGCGATCTCGAGCAGGGGTTGATGCTGGTCACCGGTGCGCCCGGTTCGGGAAAGTCGACGACGCTCGCGTCCCTCATCGATCGCATCAATCGGCGCCGGCCCGTGCACATTCTCACTATTGAGGATCCGATCGAGTACGTGCATAACCACAGGATGGCGGCGATATGCCAGCGCGAGGTCGGCCTGGACACCACCTCGTTCGAGCGCGCGTTGCGGTCCGCGATCCGCGAGGATCCGGACGTCATCCTCGTCGGTGAGATGCGCGATCCCGCAGCCATTCAGTGTGCCCTCACGCTCGCCGAGACGGGTCATCTCGTGTTCGCGACCGTGCACACGAACACTGCCTCGCAGGCAGTTGATCGCATCTCCGACGTCTTCCTTCCCGAGCGCCAGACTCAGATCAGAGCGCAGCTCGCGGCCTGTCTCGTGGTAGTGGTGTCGCAACGGCTGGTCCCGAAGGTGTGCGGGGGCGACGTCGCGGCGTTCGAAGTGCTGTTGGCGACACCGGCCGTGCGCAATCTCGTCCGCGAGGGCAACACTCATCAGCTGCGCAACGTCATGCACGGCTCACGTGCGGCAGGCATGCAGACCCTGGAGAGCGGTCTCAACGACCTCGTGGTCGCGGGCATCGTGTCGTACGAGCAGGCGCGATCGAGCGCGTTGTATCCGGACGAGATACATCGGCCGGCGCTTCAGGTGGTCGGCGCAATCTAGGGCCGGGGCCGCCGCTACGAGATCCGCGTCGCGTGGACGACAAGGCGGTGATCGTGCGTGCCGTTCCTGAAGGTCCCGGCGCAGGTGATGAGGGTCAAGTGGGCGAGGCCGTCGGCCGAGGGCTGAGGCTTCGTGCCCGCGACCGGCCCGACGCCGTAGATCTGGTCCAGGACAATGGGATCGGTCGTTTGGTCGAGCGGAAACGTCTCCGAGTCCGTGACCACGAAGCGGATGTCGAGGGCGCGCCGCGTGTCGTGGACGACGACCGGATCGCCGGGTCGCAGCTTGTCGATGTACGCGAAGACCCCCGGACGTCCGAGGGGGTCGTCGATGTGGCCGGCGATCAGGGCCGTGCTGCGCGCGCCCGGGATCGCACTCCCGCGATACCAGAACGCTTCCTGCCACACAGGATCTTCTGCGTCGCCCATCGGCGCGTCCATGACATTGTTCGAGGTGATCCCGACCCCTATCACGGGCGCGCGGGTGCCGAGGGACGGCATCGCCAGCTCGAGCGGGACAGGCACCGGTCCGGCGTGCAAGTCGAGACCCGCGCCGGTGAGTGCTGCGGGCACCGCCGGCGCTGCGCCCGGACGCGGGTGCCGCGTGGTGATGCGCGGCTCGCTCGGCGCTGCCGGCACGAGCGCGGCCGGAGGCTGCGTCTTCTCTGCGGGCCCCGAACCCACTAGGAACAGCGCCGCGGTCAGCAGGATCAGGAGATGGAGCCCGACCGGTGCGAGCGCTCGCGTTGCCGCAACGCGAGAAGGCATCAGCGCACCCGTCCGTCGAAGGTGAGGCATCACCTGCCGAAGATGTCCGGCGGCACCGGGGGAGGCCGGCGACGAGGCGGGATGTCGACGCCCAATCGCTCCATTGTCGGCACGACACCGCAAGAACTGAGGCAGAAACAGCGATGACCACGCCGGCTGCCCGCCGGCATGGTCATCGCGTTTGCGCTCCCCCCGAGCGAAATCAGCGTGCAAGCATCGCGTCGACCGCCGGTCCCGACGAAGAGCCGAACGACTTCGCCGCACCGAACGCGAACACCCCACCGTTGGCAGTCAGCAGGTAGTAGCCGTCGCTGCTCCGAAGCCCTCGCATACGAACCGTCGGCACGTACGGGGCACCGGAACTGGCGCGCACCCCGGGCAGGCTGCCCTTGAACGGGACGTTGAAGGCGAAGATCCCTCCGTCGGCCGCGACCAGCCAGTAGCCGTTGCCGTTCGCCGCCGCGGTCATCGACCGCATCGGCGCCGCGAGCCGCATGTTGCCTGTCGAACCGTGAAAGCGTGCATTGCCGAACGAAAACACCCCGCCGTCGGCGGCGACGAACCAGTACCCGTGGCCGTTCGAGGTCATCGTCATGTCGAGCACCGGTGCGTTGAGTCGCAGCCCGCCGGTCGACCCGTAGAAGTGCGCACTGCCGAACGTGAAGATGCCGCCGTCCTGGCCCAGGAGCACGTAACCCTTGCCGCTGGGCGTCGCCGCCATCCCGACGATCGAGCCGTTCAGGCGGGTGCCGTACATCGAACCGTGGTAACGCGCGTCGCCGAAGGCGTAGACCGCGCCGTCCGAACCGGCGAGCCAATAGCCGTGACCGCTGTGCGTACGCGCTCCGGCCACGATGATTCCTGTGTGCGGGGTGCCCCGCCGAGGTCGCCGTAGAACGCGGCGCTCCCGAAGCTCTGCACCCGGCCGTCGGCCTTCACGATCCAGTAGCCGTCGCCCTTCGTCGCGATGGTGTGGCTGGAGGAGCCTCCGGTGACCGCGGCGCGCGGGTTGACCAGCCCGTCACCGAACGTGTGGTCGCGCCCGGGTGTCCCGAGAGGCGTCGCGTTCGCCCTCAGGGCGTGCGAGACCTCCACGGCCGAGTGACGGCTTCGCGGAGATGACGAGTGCAGCTGCGGCCGACACGTATGGCGTGGCCATCGAGGTTCCGCTCATCCACGCGTAGTCGTTCGGCTTCGACCCGCCGTACGTCGAGAGAATCATCTCACCCGGCGCCGCGATGTCGACGTACGGACCGGTGTTGGAGAAGGACGAATGCCGGAGCGAGCTGTTCACCGATGCGACCGCGATCGCCTCGGGATACGCAGCCGGGTACGTCGGACTGTTCCCCTGCAATTTCGAGTTACCCGCGGCCGCCACCACGACCGCCTTCTTCGACATGGCGTATTGGATCGCCAGTTGCTCGCCGGACGACGGACCACCGCCGACGCTCAGGTTGATCACCCGGGCGCCGCGATCGGCAGCCCAGATGATGCCCTGCACGAGTGTCGAGGCGGAGCCGGTGCCGTGCGCGTCGAGGACACGCACGGGCATGAGCCGAACGCCCGGTGCCGCACCCGAGATGCCGATGCTGTTGTTCGCGTGTGCGGCGATGATGCCGGCGACGTGCGTGCCGTGCGCGCCCGGATCGACCATCCCGTTGCGGTCGGGATCAACGCTTGCGGCGTCGGAGGCGAGATCCGTGCCGGCAATCACCGAGCCGGCGAGATCCTGGTGAGCCGCCGCGATGCCGGTGTCGACCACCGCGACGATGACGCCGCTTCCGTTGCTCGTGCCCCACGTCGCTTCGTAGGAGACCTTGTCGAGCGCCCACTGATCGGACCGCATGGGATCGCCGAGCACGCCGACCTGCGCGTCGTCCTCCACGGAAAGCACCTTGGTCGAGGTGCGGCCGAGGTCGGCGTCGCTCTGCGCGATGGCGACCTTGATGCCGCGCACGACCTGGAGGTGGCCGTCCGACGTGCGGGTGAGGGCCCAGCGCCGTGCGAGCGAGGGGTCAGTTGCCCCGGCCGGAGACGCCACACTCATGGCGAGCGCGACCACTGTTCCCGTCACGAGACCGCGTTGAACGAAGTGAAGCAGTGCGTTCTTCGTCATGATGTGCCCTCTGCCAACTGCTGCGGCTCGGCCGCTGCGTGTACTTATGGCATCGGGAAACGCGTACCTCTGTGCGCAGAGGCGGGCATGGCATCTTCGGCTAGTGCAGGTGACCCATGCGCTCGCGATCGTCGCGATTGCGCGTCAGCCGTTGCGCGTCACCAGACCTTCGCGCACTGCGATCGCGACGGCCTCGAGCTTCGAATGGGCCTGGAGCTTGCCGAGGAGGTTCTGGACGTGATTGCGAACCGTGTGCTTGCTCAGCACCAGCTCGCTGGCAACGGCTTCGTTGCTCTTGCCCTCCGCCAGTAGCTGCAGCACTTCACGCTCTCGTTTCGTGAGATCCCATCCGACGGGCCGGAACGACGAGCGGAGACGAGGCAGCAGCTCGGTGAGCGTCGATTGAGGCACATAGGTCTCGCCTGTGTGCACGGTGCGTACCGCCAGCACCAGCTCATCAAAGGCTTTGTCCTTGGTGAGGAAGCCGCCGCAACCGGCTTCGATGGCGGCGAGTGCGACCCGGTCGTCGGTGATCGCCGTCAGGATGACGATCTGGGTCTGCGGGCTTACCGCGCGGATCCGGGTCGCGAGCGCGGTGCCGTCGCCGTCCGGAAGTTGGTAGTCGACGACCGCGACGTCGGGATGATGACGAACTGCCGCGGCCAATCCGTCCTCGCAGGTCAGCGCGATCGCGAGCACCACGATGTCGTCGACCTGCCCGAGCACCCGAGCAAGGCTGTCGGCGAACATCTCGTGGTCGTCGATGACGATGACGTTGATCCGGTCGGTGTCGTTCGCCTCTCGAGCGTCTGCCCGATCGACCACGTGTGCCCCCTTTGCGCTGCGCGCGGGCGTTCAAGTGTCGCACATCGCATATTGGCGATTGTGCGTGCGACGTTGGTGTGGGTATCGGTGCCATGACCACGGTCCGGTCAGCAATGTCAGCAGGCGCTGGTAGGGCCACGGTCGCAAGTGGTTGGCCGGACAGGGCGGGCACTGTGGTAATCGGTCCGCAATTGGTGTCGTACAGTGCTTGGGCGTGCACGAACCGTTGCATTCTGTTGCCTCGACCGACGAGAAGACGTGACCATCGCTCGGGCTGATCCGCGATCCGACGCCGAGCGAGAGCGCCACGAGGGCCACGTCCAGCACGTCCAGCGCCTCGAAAGCCTCGGTCAGCTCGCCGGCGGAGTCGCGCATGACTTCAACAACCTGCTCGCCGCAATCATCAACTACGCCTCGTTCGTCGACGAGGAGGTCGGGCGTGCATCCTCCGAGCCCGGGGGTGAGCGGTGGGTCGCCGTGCAGCGCGACATCGCGCAGGTGACACGAGCCGCGGAGCGCGCCTCTCGATTGACGCACCAGCTCCTCGCATTCGCTCGCCGCGAAGTCGTGCAACCGCGCGTGATCAGCCTCAATGCCGTCGTCGCCGAGACCGAGCAGTTGTTGCGACACACGATCGGCGAGCATGTCGAGCTCGTCACTGATCTCGAGTCCGATCTCTGGCCGATCGTCGCCGATCCCGGTCGTATCGAACAGGTCCTCGTGAACCTTGCCGTGAACGCGCGCGATGCAATGACCCTCGGCGGAACGCTCACGATCGAGACGCGCAATGTCAACGCCGACGCCGCATACGCGGGCGCACATCCGGGTCTGGAGCCCGGCAGGCATGTACGGATACGCGTCGGCGACACGGGCATCGGCATGGAGGTGCACACGCAGCACCATGCGTTCGAACCGTTCTTCAGCACCAAGCCCAAGGGCGAGGGCACCGGGCTCGGCCTCGCGACCGTGTACGGCATCATCACCCAGGCCGGCGGGCAATCGACGCTCGACTCGACGCCGGGCATCGGGACGACTTTCTGTGCGTTGCTCCCCGCGACCTCGTCGGCAATCTGCACCAACCACGAGGCCGAGCCGACAACCGTCGACCGCGGCGGCGAGACGATCCTGGTCACCGAGGACGATGACGCGATCCGCGAGATCGTGCGCCGTATTCTCACCCGCCACGGCCATGAGGTGCTGTTCGCCGAGGATGGTGCGAGCGCCCTCGAGGTGCTCGACACATACGTCGGCGAGATCCACCTGCTCCTGACCGACGTCGTGATGCCGGGATTGCAGGGCACGGAGCTTGCGATCGAGGCGCGTCGGCGCCGTCCGGCGTTGCGCATCCTCTACATGTCGGGATACGCGCATCCCTTCCTCGCGTCCCAGGCGACACGCGGTGCCGGGATCGTCCTGCTCGAGAAACCGTTCACCGAGCGATCGCTGCTCGCGCGCGTGCGCGAGGTGCTCGACTCGTGATCGAGCTCGCTACGGCGGAACGGTGTATCCGTGTGCTGCTCGTGGACGATCACGAGATGCTGTTGGAGAGTCTCGTCCGGCTCCTGAGCGAGCAACCCGACATCGAGGTGATCGGGGTCGCCGCAACGGCGAACCACGCCGTCCGGACCGCAACCCGCGAAGCGCCCGACGTGGCCGTCATCGACTACGGCTTGCCGGACGGCGTAGGAACCGATGCCGCGCGGCAGATCATCGCGTCACGTCCCGCGACCAAGGTCATCGTCCTCAGCGGCGCCGACACCGAGGTCGCGCGGGTCGAGGCCGCGCGGGCGGGCTGCGTCGGCTTCCTGGACAAGACGAAAGCGTTCGGGGATCTAACCGGGCTGATCCGCGAAGCCTTCGCGGGGCGGTTGTCGGTGCCGGCGGTGTCCACAGTCCTTCCCTCATGTGACCAGCTCACTGTGCACTACCAGCCGATCGTCGACCTCGCGACGACAGACATCGTCGGCTTCGAAGCGCTCGTGCGGTGGAACCATCCGCAGCGCGGCCTCGTCTTCCCGGACGATTTCATTCCACTCGCGGAGCAGACAAGTCTCATCACCGAGATCGACGACCACGTCTGGAGGCAGGCGTGTCTCCAGGCCGCGATCTGGTCCACCCGGTACGCCGATGAGCATGAACGCTTCGTCAGCGTGAACGTGTCGGGCCGGGACCTCGCACGTACCAACCTCGCCGCTCGACTCGGCGTCGCGCTCGAACGCGCCGCGCTTGATCCCCATCTGCTTGTTGTCGAACTGACGGAGACCTTCCTCGTTGACGACAACGCGGCCGCGGCGCGGACGCTCGACGAGGTCAGAGCGCTCGGTGTTCGGATTGCGCTCGATGACTTCGGTGCGGGGTACGCATCGCTTGACTACCTGCGCCGCCTGCCGATCGACATCATCAAGCTCGACAAGGCCTTCACGCAGGAGCTTCCGGGGAGTCGCGCGCTGGTCTTCGCCGCCGCGGTGGGACAGCTCGCGCAGGATCTCGGCGCGTCGGCGGAAGCCGAAGGCATCGAGACACTCGAACAACTCGAATGTCTGAGATCTGCCGGATGGCAGCTGGGACAGGGCTACTACTTCGCACGACCGCAGTCACCGGACGCGATCGAAACGCTCCTCGCACCGGTGTGATGACCGCGGACCGTGGTTACCGCAGCTGCACGCGAGCAAATGAATGCTGCAGTCGCGCTACGGAAACACAACGTAGATAGACGCACGATACATGTAATCTTTTTCGTGCATTAGTGGTAAAGTTGTCGTGGCATGTGAGGCGGCAGGCTGTGGGCGCCGCAGTGATATGGAGTCCCTGGTCCCTGGACTTCGTCCATTGGAGCTCAGTTCCGCAGGTGGAGCGAGCGCTGGCGACGTAGTGACGGTGAACATGGGCAGCCCTCGTAGTACTTCGAAACGCTCGGGTGACGCGTGGACGCGCGCCGTGATGGAAAGCCTGCGTGACGTGGTGTGGGTCCACGACGTCGATGGCACCCTCACGTATTGCAGCCCGGCGGCAGGTGCAGTCTTGGGCTATTCGCCGGAAGAGCTGCAGGACAAGAACGAAGTCGACCTCATCCATCCGTTCGATCTCGCTGCTCGGCACGCGGTGCTCGAGCAGCTCGTTGCCACCAACGAGCCGCAGCCCCCGGTGGACCTGCGACTGCGGAAGCGTGACGGCTCCTTTGGCTGGTTCGAGGTCACCGACAGCGATCTCCTGAATGATCCGGCCGTTCATGCGATCGTGACGACGGCGCGCGACATCAATGTGCGCAGGGCGGCCGCCGAAGAACTCATCGACCTCAGCATGCACGACCCGCTCACGGCCCTTCCCAACCGCATGGTGCTGATGGACCGACTCGACATTGCGTTGGCGCGTACGGCACGCAGCGATTCGGTACTCGCGGTGATGTTCTGCGACCTGGATGAGTTCAAGGTCATCAACGACACGCTCGGGCACGAGACTGGTGATCAGCTCCTGAAAGAAGTCGGCCGGCGGCTCAAGCATCTGCGCCGCAAGTCCGACACGGTCGCGCGAACCGGTGGCGACGAATTCGTCGTCGTGTGCGACGGGCTCACCGGAGTGCAGGACGCAACCGACATTGCCGCGCAAATACGTGACGCGGTCGAACAGCCTCTCGAGCTCGACGAGACGTCGACCTCCGTCTCGGTCAGCATCGGGATCGTGACCGTCCAGGGCGTCGCCGCGAAGGGCATGGAGCCGTCGATGCTGCTCCGCAACGCCGATGCCGCGATGTACCGCGCCAAGGTGCAAGGCAAGGCGCGCTGGCACGTGTTCGACGACACGCTGATCGAGGAGGGCACGCACCGGACCGAGCTCGAGTCCGAGCTACGACCTGCCCTCGAGCGGCGGGAGTTCACGCTGCACTACCAGCCCATCTTCGACCTCGATCAGCGGAAGATCGTCGGCGCCGAAGCCCTCATACGTTGGAACCATCCGACCCGTGGGCTGCTGTTCCCGGGTCAGTTCATCGCCGTCGCCGAACAGACCGGCCTCATCGTCTCAATCGGCGAGTGGGTCCTCGCCGAGGCATGCGCACAGGCTCATCGCTGGAAACAGGAGTTCGGTGGTCCGCACTGGATATCGGTCAACATGTCGGTTCGACAGGTCGTCGAGCCCGGGCTCGCCGCGATGGTGCGTGAGACGCTGTCGGCCGCGGATCTCGAGCCGGACTGCCTGTCGCTCATTCTGGGCGAGACCGCATTGATGCGCGCCGGGCACTCCGCCTCGGTCGAGCTCGCCGAGGTTGCCGCACTTGGCGTGCACCTCGGCCTGGACGACTTCGGCGCCGGCAACGCGTCACCGACGACTCTCCAGCACCTTCCCATCGACTTCCTCAAGATCGGGCAGAGCTTTGTCGCGAACTTGAACAGCGGAATCGCCGCAGATGAAGGCGGGAACGCCATCGTGCACGCGCTCACAGACCTCGGCCACGGTCTGAAGCTGCACACGATCGCCGACGGCATACGGCGAGAAGAAGAGCTGTCGCTCATGCGCCAGTTCGGCTGCCAGTACGGCCAGGGAAACCTGTTCGCGCGGCCCATGACCAGCCAGGACCTCACGCGCCTTCTCGAGAAATCCGGTATCGAACCGGGGTCGAGACGGAAACACGCAGTGTCGACTGCCTGACGCGACGCGGATCGTGCGTCGTGTACCAATACCCACGAGAGGTGCGCATCCGGACGCTGCGCAGCGGTCGGTTGCCGAGCATGCTGGGCTCATCCATCCGCCGCCATGTGCCGGAGGTTCCAATGAGTCGCAACAAGCGGGCAAACCGTAAGTACCTCGACCGACTGGGCAGTGTGGAGTTCTTCTCCGAGTGCTCGCAACGCGAGTTGCGCGCGATCGCGTCGTTCTGCACGCCGATCGAGGTCCGGGCGGGCCGCGTGCTCACCGAACAAGGCGCGGACGGCCGTGAATGCTTTGTGGTGATGCAAGGTCAAGCGGTCGTCGAACGGGACGGTGTCATCGTCGGACACATCGTCGACGGGTCGGTGATCGGTGAGATCGCGCTGCTCGGAGACGGTGTGCGCACGGCGACCGTGACCGCGGCGACGGACATGACCTTGCTCGTGCTGAGTCGCAGCGAGTTCGGCGCGCTCAGGGGACTCGGTATCGCTTCCACCGCGTGGCGATGCCTTGACGGCATCGTGGCCGAACGACTCGCACAACTCGAACGGGTCGCGAGCGCAACCTTTGCGTCCACCACCCCGTTCGCGTTATCTCGAAGTCAGTGATGGGCGGCGGCCTGCTGACGAACCAGCGCGACGAGGTCGCCCAACGCGATGTTGACGTCGTAGAGGTGCAGGCCCCAGGCCGGCCCCAGCGTCTGGGTGACCGTCGGTCGCTTGTCGCCGGGATTCGTGCTCGGAGTCACCTGGAGCCATGTCGCGCCATTCGCGGTCTGGCACCGGGCGGTGTACCGGTCTGGATACGCGACCCACGGAGTCGGTGCCGACGGGCCCGAGCCCGAAACCGCGCCGAGTGGCCCGGGAAACTTCGCCGTCGTGAAGTACGCGTGCAACGAGCCTGCACCACCGGTGATGGCCGCAGGGTTCACGCACACCACCTCCAGGTTCGTGCCCGCGGCTTGACCCGCGCGCGGACCGGTGCCGGGACGTCCGAACAGCGACCCGACCGGAGGAGGTTCCAGGAAGGTCGAGTACGCAACCACACACCCGTTCTGTGACGCGGACCGACAGACGGGGATATGTTCGAAGTCGCCGCCGACGTCACGGCCGACCGGCACAGTGACGTTGCCGCCCAGGAGCAACGCGGACACGAGCCGCGCGCGCACCTCGTCGTTCCCGTCGATCTCGGATCGCACGAGGCGCGTCAACACGCCGAGCCTTGGGAGTGTCCGATCAGCACCACGCCGCGGCCGTTGTTGTCGTGCGCGAGGTAGTCGCGCCACGCAGTGACGACGTCCTGGTAGCCCGCGTCTCTCGGCACCTCGGCCCCGCTTCCCGCCTTGGCCGACCCGGTGATCGCGGCGATCGTCGCTTGGCGGTACATCGGTGCGAAGACGCGGCAGACCTGCGAGAACCGCGACGCCTGATTCACCGCGACTGCCTTTTCCTCGGGATCGACGCGCAGGGTCGCAATCGGCGTCGTCTGCGCGCTCACGGTTGGATAGACGTAGAAGCAGTCGATCGGCGGATCCTGCGCGACCGCCGCGTGCTCGACGGTCGATGCGCCGTCGGCCGCAAGCACCGTCGCGTCCTCGGGGCTCGTGCAGGGGTCGTCGGCCAACCCCGGGCGGCACAGCCATACGGTGTTGGACCGACGGATCGCGATGGATGACGAAGTTGATGGTCCGGCACTCGTCACACTTGGCGCCGAAGGCGTCGACGAGTGTGACGAGCTCGAGCATGCGCCGGAGATCATCAGGGCCGCACCGATCGTGATCGTCGCGGAGATGCGTCGCACCTCTATGCCGCGCTCTCGCACGAGCTCTTGAAGTTGCCGCTCAGTGTGTGTCCCCAAGCCGTGTTGCAGAATCCGTACCATCGAGATGTCGGGGACCAGCCGGTGTTGTGAAAACGCAGAACGGTCACGTGTTGTGTGCCGCCGAGAAGGTCAACGTCGCGACGCGCGGTGAGCTCGAAGAGAAACGTCTGGCCGCTCCATTCCGATGCCGGATTGCTCGGATCGCTGAAGACACACCTCCACGCAAGTCGTTCGTTCGGCACCAGGTCGGTGATCTCCATTCGCAGTGGGGCTCCGAGCCCATGGTCGAACTCCACCACCTCACCGATGCGCGGTTCTGCGTTCACGACCTTTCCCCACCAAGCGTCCAAGCCTTTCGCCGTGGTGAGCGCTTCGAAGACCTTCTCGGTCTCTGCGTCGAGCCACACCTCGTGCTCCATGGATTCCACGGTCATCTCCCCTTCAGTCGGCGGCCGTCGCCTCCAGCTCGACGAGGAGCTCCGGAAATGCCAGGCGTGCGACGCCGAGAAGAGTGCCGGGCGGCATCACGCCCGCGGCACCGAGCCGCTGGCCGAGCACGCCTGCGTTCGCCAGGAACGCGTCGACATCGGTGGTGTACATGTTGAGGCGAACGACGTTTGCCAGCGTCATGCCTGCCCCGGCGAGCACGGCTTCGAGGTTGTCGAGCGCAAGACCCAGTTGCGCGGCCATGTCGCGAGGATGTTGTGGCCGCCCCTCGGCGTCGGAGGCGGTCTGACCGGCGCAGATCAGCTCGCGCGTGCGGCCTTCGAGCAGCTCGGCTTGGTTGAAGCCGAAGTTGAGCGACCAACTCCACGGGTTGACCGGGGTGCGCTTCACGTCTTGCTCCTCTCGAGTGGTCGTCGCGGGGTGTGCTCGTGGTGGTGGCCGTGATGGCCGTGATGCGCGCGTCGCAAGCCGGAGAGGTCGTGCGCGACGACGGTGTTGCGGTCGGACACGCTGCTGCCGAGCGAGAACTGCGGCCAGAATCCAAGGATCTCCTGGCGGCTTCGTTCGCTCCACTCCCGGGCGAGGTTGCTGCGCGTCTTGTAGAAGTTCAACGCGTAGCCACCCGTGTGCAAACGCAGAAGTGAGAAGCCGCCGGGATACTCCTTGCCGGCCGCGATCTCCTGATGCGTGACATTCGGCGCGACGGAGCTGATCGTGCGCTTGTTGCGGTGCGTGTGCCCGGCGTGATGCAGGAACAGCCCGGGATTCCGGGCGTAATCCTGCAGGATCGTCGCCGCCTGCGAGGCGTCGAGCGAGTTGCTCGGCGTGATGGGGAACGGCGAGTCCTGGACCACGAGCGGATGATGTCCGAACACGAGCGTGGGTTGTTCCCGATGTTTGGCGAGCTCGCCTCGGAACCATGCGAACTGGTCGGTCGAGAGCGCACCTGCGTCGCCGCCACCGCCCGGCTTGTCGTAGGTGTCGATGCCGATGACCCGAAGGCCGTGCAGCTCGCGCGTGAAGTACGTCGGCTCGTCGCCCGGGAAGAACTGGTCGTGGAAGCAGTCGTTGCCCTGCCACTGGCCGATCCGGCACGTCGCCCATGCGTCACCGCTGTGCGCCCGATCGTGGTTCCCGCGTGTGACGAAGTAGTCGCGGCGGTACTTCCCGAACCGCTTGAGCAGCCGGCCGGCCTTGCTCAGATCGACCGGAACGGCTTCCGCGGAGATGTCGCCGGCCGCGAGCAGGAACTCCGCGCCGAGCTTGCTCGCGTCGTGGACGAGTGATTCGAGCATCACCTCGGGGTACGGCGGCCGGCCCGGAATCTGTTCGATCCCGATGAACTCCGGTATGCCGCCGACGAGTCCCGCTTGGGTCTCGCCCATGTGCAGGTCGTTGCACAGCGCGATCGAGAAGAGAAACCGGCCGGGTGGTGGCTGCGGAGTCGTGAAGCGGTACGGGCCGCCGGTTGCGAGCCCGAAGTCCGAAGTGCCGACCGCGTTGCCACTGATGAGCGTGAACTCGGTCGGCGGGGCCAGCTTCCCGTTCGACCACGCCTGGTAGTAGTACGTCTGTCCCGGCTCGAGATCGGTGAGCTCGACGTAGTGATACGGCGTGTCACGCGACCAGCTGCCCGCCACGCGCTTCAGGCGCCGGGGGTGGGTCCCCCAATGGACCTCCCCGTCGGAGGGAGCGGGCTTCATCCGGCCGAGCCCGTCGTCACTTCCCGTGTAGCCCGTGTACCAGGTGATGATGGCCTTGTCTTCGGTCAGCGTCACCAGCTCGAGATTGACCGGCGACACGTCATCGCGGCGGGTCGACGCGCCCGCGACGCTCGTGAGGAGATTGCTGCGGAGCACCACGGGAGACGCCATGGCAACCGCTGACCAACGCAGCAGATCCCGGCGGGTGAAGTCACAACCAGGCATGTCGAGACGCTATCTCGTCCGTTCCGCACGGCACATCCGTGGGCGTGCGCCGCGGCCGTGAGTCAACGAGCCGGCTCACGCGCCGCGCAGGTGGTTGCCGAAGAACGGCCAAATCTGCTTCCACCCGTCCTTCACTGTGTCGATCCGGTAAGAAGGGCGGTCGACCGAGAAGAACGCGTGGCCCGCGCCCTCGTAGGAGTGGAAGTCGAACGTCTTGCCGTTCGCCTCGAGCGCCCGGGCCAGCGCGGCGACGTCCGCGGGTGAGGGATTCTGATCGTCGGCACCGAACAATCCGAGCAGCGGGCAGCGCAGCTGGGGCGCGAGATCGATGTTCGGCCGCCCGCCGTAGCAGTCGACGGCGGCGTCGACGTCGAGCGTGCACGCGACGAGGAATGCCTGCCGTCCGCCCGAGCAGTAGCCGATCACGCCAACCTTCCCCTTCGATTCCGGCCGCGCCCGCAGAGTGTCGATGGCTCCCTGCACGTCGCCGAGGCACTGCTCGTCCGGGACACCGCCGGCCTCCCGCGCCGCCGCTGCGGCATCTGCGGCCTTCGCGCCCGGCGCGTATCGGTAGTGGAGGTTCGGCATCAGCGTCGCGTAGCCGTAGACGGCGAATGTACGGACGAGCTCTTTCGTCGCGCGGTCATAGCCGGGCATGTGGTGGAGCACCACGACGTTCGGTTGGTCCGTGCCGTCGATCGGCCGGGCCAAGTACGCCTCGATCGCGTCACCACCGTCACCGGTGATCGTGGTGGTCTCGGCGATGATGCCGTCGGACATCACCGGACAGTATCGTCGATCACGTTTCGTGCGCGGAGGCAACGTGGCCGTACCGAACATCGTTGGGAAACATGCCTTCGCTTCGGTGTACCGCGCGGACGACTTCGTTGCGCATCTCCGGCAGAACAACTGGGATCCCGGTCCATTGCCCGACGGCGTGATCTTCACCTACGGCGGCTTCGATCTGTTGTGTGCCGCGCAGCCCGACATCTATTCGATGAACCCGATGCTCGGTCCCGGCCCGGGTCGGTTCTTCCTCGTGAACTCCACCAAGGGACGCGTCGGTGTGTGCTGTATGGGCATCGGCGCACCCGCGGTCGTTGCTCAACTGGAAGTGCTGGCTTCACTCGGCGTGCGTACGTTTCTCAGCTTGGGTACTGCCGGCGGCCTCGAGCCCGGGCAAACGCCGGGAGACGTCGTCGTCCTCACGGGCGCGGTACGCGATGAAGGCACCTCTTACCACTATGTCGATCCCGGCGAAGAGGTCACGCCCGATGTCGACCTCAGCGGCGAGCTGACCGAGAGCCTCGAACGCGCGGGAATCCCGTGCACGTCGGGATGGACGTGGACGACCGACGCGCCGTATCGCCAGACGGTCGAGGAGATCTCGGAGTTCCGTCGACGTGGCGTGCGCACTGTCGAGATGGAGGCCGCCGCGCTGTTCGCCGTCGCCCGCGCGCGCGGACTGCGCATGGCATCGGCGGTTGTGCTCGACGGTGTTTTCGGCGAACCGATCGGTCCCGCGCAAATGGATACCGCGGCCGCGTTCGGAATGCTCTACGACGTCTTCCTGGTCGGCATTGACGTGCTCGCGACAACCCCGGACCGCCAGCAACCTCGGTAGCCGACACGCGAACGGGTGCGTCAGCCGCCGTGAATCGTGTCGCAGAGACGTTCCTGGCCCGGAGGAATCTGGCCGCCGCCGACGCCATCGAGTGCCGCGAACGGACCGCACTTGTTCGGCACGATCCAGACGTGGAGCATCGGTGCCGCGCCTGCCTTTGAGGAGCCGGGGGGACAGGGACCGTTGATCGTCGTCGCTCCGGACAACACCTTTTGCAGCGGGTCTCTCGGACTGTCGGCCAGGCACAGGTCGTTGTGGACGTGCCATTGCGTCAGTGGGCCACCCACATCAGGAACGTCGGTGAAGCGACTCCCGAACGGCATCGAGAACATCGCCGCGACCAATGTCTTCTTTCCGTTGCGCATCTCGTAGACGAGCGACTCCGGGTGCTTCGTGTCGAGGATGCGGCCGTCGTTGGCATACGCCCACTTCACGTAGTGCTCATCGCCGGTCAACGCGTCCCCGATCGAGCGATACCCGTCGGCATAGGCAACGTTCACATCGGCGTACTTGGGAAGATCCCGCAATGTGTCCCGCACCAACTTCTCCGCCCGCGCCTGTTCTGCGGGTGTGACACCGGGGTAGCCACCGAGATCGATGGGCTTCGAAGGGTCGTAGGGCCGCGGGCGGTACACGGTCGTCGGCGGACCGGTATTCGCTGCCGGCGAACCACCACCCGGTTGGCCGCCGGCGGGAACGATGACGACGCCCGGCCCGGAGGTCCCCGGCGAGCCCGGTGACCACGATGTCCCCGCAGGCGACACCGCCGAACTTCCCTTGGCCTTGGTCTTGGCCTTGGAGGTGTGCTTGGTTTTCGACGACCGGCTCGTGGTCGGCGTCGAATGCTTGCTCGACTGCTCGCTCTGGGTCGCGACGGTCGAAGTGCTCGTCGCGTCGGAGTTCACGCTCACCGGCTTGCCGCTTCCCCCGCACGAGGCAACGAGCATCGTGAAGGCGACCGCTCCGCAGGCAGTGAGGATCTTGCGGTTCCCCCGAGGTGGCATACATGGAGCGTACGCCCGTTCGCACACGTGTGCACCCGGTTGGGGACGCCCTTCAGCCCAATGTGAGCGTCGTCGGTCCCGTGTGGAGCGTGATGACGGCGACACCGGTCGGGTTGCCGCGTGCGACGACCCGACCGCCGATCTTCACCGCCTCGTTCGGGGCCAGGTTGGTGAGCGTGAGCGTCGTCGTTCCATCGGTCTGCAGGGTCACCGTTCCCGGTTCTCCGAGGTGCATCCCGGCGCGCGCCAGCTGCAGCGCCGCGGATGCGACATTGACGAGGCGCATACCGACGCGTGCCACTCTCGGGGCCGGGGGTCCGGTCTTCCACGCCTGCTGCTCGAAGGTGCCTGCCAATGGTGGCGTGTCGTGCGTGAGCACGGGTCCCTGCGTGTCGACCAATCCGGTGCGCGTCGACGGGATCGCGTCCGAGGTCGCGTCGACCCGCGCGGTGACTCCCGCGCCCGAGTGTCGAGCAGTGAGCCCGCGGACCCAGTACGCACCGCTCGTTCCGATGCCGTAGTCGGCCCGGGCAAGCGCGGGATACCAGGTGAGGGAGACCGCGTGCGGCGAACGCGTGCGCGACAGCAGGTTCATGTTGGCCGCGGGCGACGCGAACAGATCTGACGCGGCCCAGGCCAGGTGGTCCTGCGTCGGGAAGAGCTCGAAGCGCACGCGCAGGCCGAGCGCCATCATGTCGTGCGCCTGCTGGAGCGCACCCGCCACGGGCACGAGCTCGTCGGCGCCGCCTTGGGCGATGTAGTACGGCAGGTTGGTCGCGTTCCCGAGCAACGGCGCGCTCTTGCCCTCGTCCGTGCACGGACCGGGGCCGCTGTACCCCGCGATCGTGCCTTCGATCCGGATCCCGCACACCTGCGGACCGGCCATGACGACCGCCTTCGCGAACAGGTCGGGGTACGAGAGCCCGAGCTTGTAGGTCGCCCAGCCACCCATGGAATAGCCGGAGAGCACCGTGCGGTCGGGATCGAGGTGATACGCGGTCGCGAGCGCGTGCCAGACCTGCCAGAAGTCGAGCTCCGCCTCGTCGTAGTACCAGCCGTCGGGCCCGCGCCCGAGCGTCGTCGCGCAGATGGAACCGCGCGTCTCGCAGGCTTGTTGCATGAACTTCGGGTTGAGGGCGACGTACTGGTTGTGCTGGACGCCGAGGGAATGCAGCACCCACGTCAGTGGCGTCGCCCTTGCGGGGTCGTAGCCGCGTGGGACGTAGACCGAGTAGGGCTGCACGCGCGCGAGGAAATTCGGTCGAAGGTCTTGGGCGGGGCTGGCGTCGGGCACGACACCCTTGCCCAATTCGATCGACGACACGTACCAGCGGTTGGACGTTCCGGTGACGAGCGGCTCCGGCGTGTTCGCGCGGCGGGAGAGCGCGCCCCAGTCGACGACCGTGGCGAACGCGTTCGCGTTCCCGGTTGCAAGTGCCTGCGCCTGGGTGTTCTCCATCCAGAAGTTCTGGGACGGTGGTTCGTTCGCCCTCGGGTCGAACCCGAGGTCGTAGACCGCGGGTTGCACCGGGAGCGCGCCGTTGGTGGCCGGCACCGGCGCGAAGTTGCGACCGTCGGCGGATGCGAGACCCGCAGCGGCGCGGATCGTCCACCGGCCGGTCAACGGGCCCAGCGCGGTGATGGGCACACGCGCGACGAACGAACCCATCGCGCGAGCGGGGTCGTGGGTGACCGTGACCGCGGTCGCGCCGAGGGCCTTCGTCTGTTGCGTCACGGTGTCGGTGACCCAGGCGCCCCGGCTCGACACGACGATTACATGATCGATGCCGGCCGACGTCACACCGGTGCCGGCGCCCCAGGACGACGCACCCGTCGCGGCGTTGCCGTCGCGGTCGATGGCAAACGCGATGACCGGGAGGTTCGGGTTGTCGAGTGTCGTCCAGTCGACACGCCACAGCGACCGGTTGCCGTCCGCGGCGACACCGAGACGGAAGATGTCCGCGCCGTTGTTGTGCGCAGCACCGGCGGGATAGACGTAGGTTCCCCTCGGCGGTGCGAGTCCCGTGATCGGCGGGCTGACGGTGGCACCGAGCGCGCCGTGATCGTCGTAGAGGAAGTCGGTCCACTCGAACGCACCTTGGGCATAGCGACTGGTGCCCGAGGTCCGGGGGAAGCGATCGGGGAACGGCCACGCCGACGGGACCGGCAGTGCTGGCTCCGCACGCAGTGCCGCGGGCGGGACGCCGCCCGGCATCCCCTGCGGCGTGGGCGTTGCGCTCGGCGCGGCGACGCCGGGTTGTGCGTGCACGGGCACGGCGAGGCAGACAACCGTCGCGGCGGCCGCGACGGTTGTGAGACGGCGGAACGGCAAGGGCACTCCCGGGAGTTCAGGCCGAAGACCGAGCGCGACGTACCCCGTCGTCGCGACAGCTACACGTCCTGGGTGTGCAGATGTGCGTGCGTGCCGGGAGTCTCGATCCGCCCGTCGGGTCGACGCGCGAAGCGGCCCGTGTCCCGGGCATGCACCGGGTCGTCGGTCGGCCACGGCCAACCGCCGAACCCCGTGGCGCGGTAGTCGGCGAACGCCTGCTCGATGCCGGCCTTGTCGTTCATGACGAACGGTCCGTATTGCGCGACCGGTTCCGCGAGCGGACGACCCTGGAGCACCAGGGCTTCGGCACCGTAGGGACCGCCGGTGATGCGCACGGTGTCGTCGGCGCGCAGGGCCGCGCCCGTCGAGGCTTCGAGATCGTGCGCACCGACGCGCACGCCGCCTTCGAACACGTACAACGTGCGGACGGTGTCGGGCCCGGCGACGGGGGGCAGGTCCCAGGCTGCCCCCGGCGCAAGCACGGCGTGCCATATCGCGACCTCGGCCTCGGGTCGTGACGCCCACGAATCGGGGGGCGGCGCGGGCGGGCGCAATCCGGCGAGCTCGCCGGAGATGATCGTGATCTCCGTGACGCGCCCCTCGTCGTCGGTGACGACGTGTCGCGGAAGGTCTTCGTTCCACAACATCGTGAAGTACGGCTCACCCATCTTCATCTTTACGTATACGCTGACCGGGATGACCACAAAGGCATGCATCTACACACGTCTGTCGCAGGACCGCAACGGCGACAAGGGCGGCACCGAGCGGCAAGCCAAAAGACTGCAAGGCGTTATGCCGGCGTGAGGGCCTGACGGTCGCGCACGTCTACGTTGACGACGATGCCAGCGCGTACAACGGGAAAACCCGCCCCGATTTCGAGCAGATGCTCGCCGAGATCGACCGTTACGACGCGCTCGTGTTCTGGAAAACCGACCGCCTGGTCCGCCGCCGCCGCGACTGGAACCGTGTCGTCGACGCCTGCGAGCAGGCGCGGGTGCGGCTCGTGTCGGTCGTCGACCCGATCGACACATCGTCGCCGATCTTGCAGGGCGTCGCGGGTTTGCTCGCGTCGCTCGGCGAACAGGAAAGTCAGAACATCAGTACCCGTGTGAAGCGCGCCGGCGCCGACGCGGCGACGGCCGGTACCGCGCATGGTGGACGGCGCGCGTTCGGATACACCGCGAAGGGCAGCACGATCATCGAGACCGAAGCGAAACTCATTCGTGAGGCGCGCGACCGTTTCTTGGCCGGCGAGTCGATGACCGGGATCGTCAAGGACTGGAATGCGCGCAAGATCGCGCCGACGATCGCGCCCCGCTGGTCGGTGCCGTCGTTCCGGGAGATGCTCGCCGGCCCGAAGATCGCGGGTTTGCGCCGCTATCAGGGTGAGACGATCGGCACGGCCGCGTGGCCAGCCATCATCGACCATGATGCGATCGTCGCGCGACTCGCGCGTAACAGCCGCGGTGGCCGTCCCGCCCACCACTTGCTGACGGGGCTGGCGCGTTGCGCCCGTTGTGGCGGCAAGATGCATTCTGGCGTCGCGGGTGACGGAAGTCGCCTGTGGATGTGCCGCAAGGGACCGGCCGTGGTCGACCGTTGCGGCCGCTGCAATATCCGTGCGGTACCTGTCGACGAACTCGTCGAAGCCGCGGTCGTCTATCGGTTGTCGTCACGCTCGCTGGCGAAGGCGCTGCGCGCGCCGAAACGGAAGCGGTCACGGAAGGGCGAAGACCCCGACGTACTGGCGCGGGAGCTTGACGAACTCGCCGACCTCGCGGGCCGAGGCGAACTCCCCACCCGCGAATGGTTACGGGTCCGCAAAGGGCTCGAGGAACGGCTCGGGCGTGCGCGTGCCCTGGCCGCCGATGCCGATGACCGGCCGTCCGCCGCGAAGACGATCGCGGACGCGCCCGACGTTGGGAAGGCGTGGCGGAAACTTGACGTCGATCAGAAACGCAAGGTGCTCGGCGAGTTGATCGACAGCATCACGATCCGGCCGAACACGCCCGGCAACCGTCAGTTCGATCCCGACCGCATCGACATTGACTGGCGCGTCTAGATGTAGATCACCTGGCCGGCCACCGGGTTGTAGTTCTTCACCCGCTTGCCCAGGTTTCTTGCCTTCACCGGCGGCAGGTGGCGATCGCACCGCGTGCAGGTCAATGGAACCGCCGCGCGCGGATTGGAACTGCTCACGAACGTCGACTTTCGCGGTGCGGCCGTGTCGATTCTGCGGATGAGTGACCCGTTAGATGCCGTCTTGGCTGGACGAATCCGGTACCGGACGAGCAACTCCCAGATGCCTTCGTTTTGCTGGAGTAGGGCAAGCGTCGACTCGCATTGCTCGCAACGAACTTGCACGCCCCAGGCGTACGACGTCCCCGCGTTCGGGCCTTGTTTCGGCATAGCGTGGAGGCCATCGCGGTCTTCGTATATGCGTTGTCGATCGGCTTCCGACACGACGACGACCATATGCGCACGGGCGTGCTCGCGCTGCGATACTCTCCATAGCGACATCTGGTGTGGGCCTCATAGCGCCCTCCTCATTCCCTCATCCGGCCGGAACCCTGCGGGTTCGGCAGGCGGACAGAGCGGATCGAGTTGAGGAGGCGCGCCCGTGCACCGATTCGATCCTGTCCGTCTCCGCGAGCTGCGGCTGGCCGCTGGCTTGAGCCAGACGGAACTCGCAGCCGGGGCCGGAAAGAGCTATCCCACCGTCAGGTTCTACGAGCTCGGACGGATCACCCCGCCGGGCAATGTTGTCGGCGCGCTCGCCGACGTGCTCGGTTGCTCGGTTGCTGACCTCTACACCGGCGACGGGGTGGCAGCATGACCGCCGCCGCCCAGCCCCGGAAGCCGGGGCGCCCCGCAGATGACGACGTCGTTCGCGAGTTCGTACGTCGCACCACCGCGGCATCCGGTGTACGTGAACACCTCGAGGATGACGCCGCGGCGGAGAGGATCGCGCGCGCTTCTTGCGTGGTGATGACGGGTGACGGCACCTCACAAGCAGAGAGCCGGGGGTGCCGACCACACCCCCGGCCTCGGAACCGCTTGCCATAGCGCTTCGGAATCGGAGCGTACAGCCGTCTTGCGCGAAGTGCGGCGCATCATCAATTCAGCGAGCCGAGTGGCTGAGAACGCGCTCGTATTCGGGGATTCGTTCACTACGGCCGACGCCGCCGAGCACACGGTCGTGATGGTCGCGAAGGCCGACCGGCTCCTCGAGCTCGCCGAGGTTCTGCCGTGACCGCGCTCGGACATCAAGAGACCGTTGACATCCCGCATGACCTCGAGGCCGAAGAGTCCCTGATCGGCGCGATGATCCTGTCGGATGGCGCGACCCACGCGGCGATCGCCGCAGGCGTCATCACGGCCGACTTCTACAACCCGGCGCACGGTCCGATCTTCGACGCGCTTATCGCGACGCACGCGGCAGGCGAACATCCCGATGTCGTCGTTCTCGCCGCTCGCCTCGGCGTTCAACTCGACACGATCGGCGGCACCCAGCGGCTGCGCGAGATTCAGGCTCGTACTCCCGCATCGGCGAATGCGCCGGCATATGCGGCGATCGTGCGGGACCGAGCGAAGCGACGTGCCGTCATCGGCCTCGCGAGCGAATTGCAGGACGCCGCGCGCGCGGGTTCGGACACTTCGACGCTCGCGGCCAGGCTTGCGATCACCGCGACTGCCGCTGACGTCCGGGCTCGGATGGCGTCGGGCGGAACCTTCGTGCACGACGCTCCCGATCATGCGCCGATCATCTGCGGCAGTGACGACGCGCCGATGTGGGCGAAAGGCGAATCGCTGCTCATCGTCGGCCCGGCCGGCGTCGGCAAGACCACAGTCGCGGTGCAGCTCGTCGCGGCCGGTATCGGCGCCCTCGACGACGTGCTCGACATGCCCGTCGAGCAATCGCGCCGGACGCTGTACCTGGCATGCGACCGCCCGGCGCAGTTCCGCCGTGCGTTGCGCCGGGTGCTCGGCGACGCCGACCGTGAACTACTGGATGAACGGCTCGTCGTCTGGCAAGGCCCACCGTCGCGCGACTTCGCCCGGCATCCCGAATCGCTGCTCTCGCTCGCCCGAGACGTCGGCGCCGACCGCGTGTTCGTCGACTCCCTGAAGGACGTCGCACTCGGGATCTCCGACGACGAGGTCGGTGCAGGGCTCAACTGTGCGATCCAGCTGGCGCTCGCCGAGGGCGTCGACGTGTGCGGCCTGCACCACCAACGCAAGGGTCAGAACGGCACGAAGCCCAAGAGTCTCGAGGACGTGTACGGCTCGACCTGGATCACCGCGGGCGCCGGCTCGGTCGTGCTCTTGTGGGGTGCGGCGGGCGACCCGATCGTCGAACTCCGCCATCTGAAGCAACCGGCCGGGGAGATCGGACCGCTGCGCGTCGAGCACGATCACGGCTCGGGCCACAGCACGATCTCCCGCGGCGCGGTCGATCCGCTCGTCGTGCTGCGCAACACGAACCGCCGCGGGCTGACGGCACGCGACCTCGCGGTGCTCGTCGCAGAGAAGGCCGAACCGAACGACAACGACCGCAAGAAGGCCGAACGGCAACTCGACAGGCTCGTTGCGCGCGGGCTCGCGCATCGCGAGAACGGCTCGAAGGGTGGGGCCGGCGGCAGTGCGCCGGCCCGCTACAGCGCAGTCGTGGCGGAGCAGAAATGACCCACTTTGTCTACGGACACGAGCAACGGACGGCCCCTCTCCCGAACAACGCAACACCGCAACACCGCCGCAACGGACAGACAGTCGCAGAACCGCAGGTCAGAGCAACGGACAGAGCAACGGACGCAACGGACACGCAAGAGCAACGGACACCACCCACCCCTTTAATAGGGGTGGTGGCCCGTGCCAGCGGTCGCGAGAGTGCACGAATCAAGGGTGAGCGGTACTTGCTCGAGGGCAGGCTTCGCATCCTCGGCGTGCACGGTCCAACAGATTTTCCGACTCGCGATGCGAAGTGTTCTCATGGGTCGCTTCGCGGTTGAGGGCGCGGCAGTCGTCGTCCCTGGCGCGATCGCGCTGGTGCTCGAGCGCGAACTCAAGCTGAACGCACTACGGCTCGAGGTACGCGGCCGGAACCGGCTGCTCGATGCGGTGTTGAGCGACTGGCACACCGTCGCGTTGATGCACGCCGACCAAGTCGCTTCCGACTTCGGAATCGCGGTGGCGGCGACTCCGGAAGTGGCCACATGCTCGCAACCAACAGGCATGAGTACCACGCAGGTCGCGGACGCCGTCGGCTGTGATCCCCGAACGGTGCGGCTCGCGGCCAAGCAGGGTCGGCTGACTGGTGTCCGGTCGGTCGGCGGCTACTGGTGGTACGCGATCGAAGACGTCGCGGCGTGGGCCGCGCGGAGGAGGCCATCACGATGAGCAATGCCGAACAGACGGAGTCGAAGGTTCAGCGAATCGTTGCGCAGTGCGATAACGCGGTACGCAAGCTCCGCGGCGACCAGATGCTCAGCGCAGAAGGCAAACAAGCGCGCATCGCCTCCGCGTACCACGCTGCTTCGAGCGCCGCAGCCGCGATCCGAGACGGCATCGCCCAACGCGAAGCAGACGAACGGAAGATGCTCGAACGCAAACTGTTCTCGCCAACACCCCAGCTCATGACGAGCGCATCCGACAGGATCGCCCGCGACGCCTCCTATCGCGACGCCTTTGAACGGGCATCCGCGACCGACCCGGCGAGGGATCCGCACGCCCTGCAGACATTGCTGGAGCGGGCGGTACGGACCGACGACCAGTTGCAGGCCCGCGCCGCGATGGCGGTCGCGCTCGAACGCAGCGACACCGACACGTTGAACGCCTATGTGCAGGAACATCCGACCGTCGAGCCAGACGTACAGCGTCTCGCCGACCT
>JBBRXX010000039.1:0-44961 GCA_038238245.1 Acidimicrobiia bacterium | reverse complement strand
ACAGCAGACGCGCACATCGCGGAGGACCACACGTCCCGTTCGGGTTGCTGCGGTACGGCGAGAAGGCGTCGCAATCCTGCGAAGAACAGGAGCATGAGACAAGTAGCTATTCCGTCCAGAAGAAGAAGACGAGTACGAAGGTTCGATGATCGGCCGCGTAAGCCAATACCGCTCGACCCGAGTCATCGATCGCGGGCGGGGTGCCACCGAAGAATGCGGTCGAGAGAAGTACGGCAGACACAATGCCGCTCACGCCGGTCAGGCGTCGTAAGCCGCGCATGCGCTTCCCCGTCTCCTTGCTCTCGCCGCCGCCGAGCCTCGAAAGTCCGAGCGCATAATGCCCGATCGGGAACGGTCATGCGACGGCTTCGACCGCTCTTTACGCCGCCGGCTTCCACACCTGCAACCGCCAGTGATTTTCGACGTCCTCGACCCGGGCCTACGTCGCTGCCGTCCTTCTCGCACGGCCGCTCCCCTAGGTGAGCACGGTGACCCGCATTCGTGGTCGCCGAGCTGCTACGCAGGGATGTTGGCGAGTGCTTCTCGCAGCGTGCCTACCTGCGCGTGCAGTTCGTCGCTCGTGAGTTCACGACTCGCTTCCCAGGCTTTCGCGGGCAATGGCCAACACGGTGCCGGGTCGGGGTCGTACCGAGGCACGATGTGAACGTGAACATGCGGGTCGGCGTTGCCGAGGAGTTGAAAGTTCAGGTGCACGGCACCGAATGCAAGTTCGATTGCTTTGGCGACGATCGAGACCTCGGTCCAGAACGCTGCGTGCTCCTGCGGGGTCATCGATTGCGCGTCGCCGACGTGGCGGCCACGAAACACGACGACGGAGTAGCCGAGAGCCGGTCCGCGTCGCTGGAGGTACGCGTCGGTTGTGGTTCCTTCGAAGTATCTGACGCCGTGTGCATTTTCCGGCGCTCGACCTTCCTCACACTGCGGGCATCCGACACCCGCTTTGCGCTCGAAGAAGTCCGATGGCCACGCGCTGAGCTGCATGCGCTCACATTGCCCGTTCGACAGTCGTTGTGCGAGTGCACCCGTCCGCTCCCGCGGTGTGCCCCGATACCCGGATCAGGTCACGGTGATGGTGCCGTGCATGGTGGCGTAGCCGTGGATCCGGCAGAAGTATACGTAGGTGCCTTTGCCATGGAACACGAAGGTGTAGGTCCCGCCGGCGGGGATCGTGGCGCTGCCGAATCCGGTGTCGTGTCCCGTCCCTCCCGACACCGGACAGGCCGGCATCATGCACCGGGTCACGGTGTGGGCGACGCCGTCCTTGTTCTTGAAGACGACTCTCGAGCCCGAAGGGACCGAGGCCGTCGCCGGCTGGTAGCACGACGGCTTCCCGTTCGTGCACGAAGACATCGAGACGATGTTCACGACCGGGTCGCACGCGGAGAGCCCGACGGCGAGTCCGACGACGGCGACGGCGGCACCGAGACGGCGTGGAAGGAAGAGTTGCATGGGCGGTGGTACGGAAACCGTGGTTGCCCGGTTCAACACCGTCCGAGGTTGTGTGCTCCGAGTGTGATCGAGCTCGACGACGCCCGGCGAGTGAGCGACCTACGAGTCCTCGGGGATCGCATCCCACCACTGGCACCACCACTCGGCGCCGACGAGGATGCGGAGCTTCGGGTGCCAGCAATACGACAGTTCGGCATACGGCTCGAGGTAGTAGCGACAGTTCTCGCACTTCTCCTCGCCCGATGGCTTGCCCTTGAGCACCGCGTTCGCCGCGAGGTGCCGCAGCTCCATCGACGTCTGTTCGTCGATCTCCTTGGGCTCCGGTTCGGGGATGACGTAGTCGGACACCTCCGTACTCCTAGTCAATCTGCCCGCGCGATACAACTCGGGGCTGCGGGGTGTGCTGCGCGGAGACCGCGCCTCGCTTCAATAGGCTGTCCGGACGATGATTCTTGCCCTGGCTTGCGCTCTCGTTGCCGCTGTCGGGTATGGGTTGGGCACGGTGTTGCAGGCGGCGGGGGCGCGCCGGGCGGCGGTTGCCGAGCACCTCGACGTCATGCTGATGGCACGTCTCGCTCGGCAGTTGTCGTACCTCGGCGGACTGGCCCTCGATGCGGTCGCGTTCATCGCCGCGCTCGTGGCGCTCCGCACGCTGCCGCTGTTCGTCGTGCAAGCCGCCGTCGCGGCAAGCATCGGGGTGACCGCCCTCACCGCGGTGCGGGTCTTCGGGTTCCGATTGCGCGCACCGGACAAGCTCGCGATCGGGGCGTTGATCTTCGGCCTCGGTCTGCTGTGCGTCTCCGCACGCGGCCAGCGCGCCGCGCATCTCACACCCTTCGCGGGACGACTGCTGCTCCTCGGCGTCGTCGTGGTCGCCGCCGGCGGTGTCGTCGCGGCCCGTCGCCGCGATTCCCACGCGGGAGTGGCTCTGGCTGCGTGTGCAGGCTTGGGCTTTGCCGGGACCGCCATTGCCGGACGAGCAGTTCATCTCCCCACGCCGGCCTGGCACGTCGTCGGCCAGCCCGCAGCGATCGCGCTGGTTCTCTATGGCGCGTGCGGCATGCTGATGTTCGCGAGCGCGCTGCAGCGCGGATCGATCACGGGAACGTCGGCGATGATGTTCGCCGTGCAGACCATCGTCCCGGCAATCGTCGGTCTCATTGCGCTCGGTGATCGGACCCGTCCCCGCTTCGAGCTCATCGCAGTGATCGGCTTCGGCCTCACCCTCGGCGCTTCCCTGTTCCTCGCTCGCTACACCGAGGCTGTCGAAACGGTCGCGCACGAACCCGCTGCGCCGCGGTCCTGAATACACTCACGCTTGGGCTACGACGCGACCGGAGGCACCATGGTCACCAAGACGGTAATGATCACCGGTGCAGGTTCCGGGTTCGGAAAGGGCGCGAGTCTGGCGCTGGCGGCACGCGGTCACCGGGTCATCGCCACCACCGAAAGCGACACCCAGGCCGCGGCACTTCGCGCCGAGGCACCGCAGCTGACGGTCGAAAAGCTCGACATCGCATCGAGCGACGTCGCTAAGGCCGCCGACTGGGATGTCGATGTGCTGATCAACAACGCGGGCGTCGGACAGAGCGGGCCGATGGCCGATGTACCGATGGATCGGCTGCGGCACCTCTTCGACGTCAACGTGTTCGGCACGCTCGCCGTCACCCAGCACGTGTTGCCGCGCATGGTGGCCAAGGGCGCGGGGCGGATCATCATCGTGTCTTCGATCGCCGGAGTGATGGTTGGTCCGTCGTTCGGTCCGTATTCGATGACCAAGCACGCGTTGGAAGCGATGGGCAAGGCCATGCGCGCCGAGCTGGCGCCGCAGGGCATCGACGTCACGCTGCTCAACCCCGGTCCGTATCAGACCGGGTTCAACGACCGGATGGCGGACTCGATGTGGGAATGGTTCGGCGACGCGTCGCTGAACGCGCCGGCGACGCCCATGTTCAAGATGATGGGGGAGTTCGTCACAACGGGCCAGATGGATCCCGCTGAGGTCGTGACGCGCATGGTCGAGCTCACCGAGGCAGACGCGACCACGGAGAACAACTTCGTGCCGCCCGAGATCCTCGCCCAGGTCGCCGCGCAACTCGGCACGTAGCTCCCTGCGTCGGTCCTTTCGGAATCAGAGCTGCCTGCACAGCGAGGTGGTCTGCTTCGATGCCTTGTCCGCCTGAGTGAGGAGTGGTGCCGGCACTTCCAGTGGTGCCGGGATGATCTGGATGACCAGGGGTCCGGCGACCGCGACGAGTGTGTGCACGAGCGACCGGTTGAGGAGCGCCGTACCAAAGGTCAGCGCTGCGGACGCGGGAGCGGTCGCGGTCGACATCAGCACGATGTGGACCGTGCCGCCGACGCCGATCGACTCGCCATCGCGAAGAGTCAGCGCGGTCGGGCGGCCGAGCCGTCGACAGGGAAGGCCGCTGGCATGGTTGAGCTCCATGAGGGACAGCCGCAGACGGTTGGTGCTCTCCTCCGCGGGTGTTGATGCCCGTGTCTTCGGGATTCGCCCGGAAGAGACTCCGGCGCGCAGCCATGCCAACGTGACGTCGCCCGAGACGTCAGGCTCCGGGCGGAGTGCCGGCGGGAGCTTCGCCGCGAGCGGTTCTCGCGCGATCGACAGCATGGTGTGCCGGAGGCCCGCGGTGAGGAGTCTCTGGTCTCGGGCGACGCGCGACGCGTCGGCGATGTTGCCGGGGACACCGGCGAGGAGCACCACGAGTGCGAGCGATCCGAAAAGCCGCCCCGGTCGTACGAGCGCGTCGACCGCGAGCACGAGTGCAGGGATGAGGAGGGCGACCAGGACATCTTGGTAGCGACTCGACGCGGCCGTGCCCGCGCCGACCTGCCCGCGGTTGATTCCGGTGGTTGCGAGGAACACGGGCACGCCGAGCGCGAGGGCCACAGGCGCTGCCGCATGTTCACGGAGCCCATGCGGTCCCAGCCGGCGCGCAACAAGAATGCTTCCGATCACAAACACGACGAACAAGGCGAGACCGAAGATCGGGACGTGGCCCAGCGCCGTGAAGAGACTGGTGGCGCCCCGCCGCGACCACTCGGCGACCTGCCGCGGCGAGGTGTCAGACGAGCTCCGCCATGTCGAGGGACGCCTCAAGAAGAGCGCCCACCAACAGATGTAGAGCAGCCCGAGGGGAACAGTGTGCAGTGCGGCGATCCGCCAGCCTCGTCGCAGGAGCGCGGTGATGCCGACGACGATCGCCATCGTGACGTACACGCCGGAACACATGAGGCCGAGCACACCCGCTGCGAGTCCGTACCAATCACGGCGATCGACACCGCCGGCATGATCGAGGAGAAGGATCTGGGTCAGCCCGAAGACGAGTGAGCCCGCGTATGTGATCTGCAACGCCCAGAAGATGTCCTCCGCGCCCCCGCCGAACAACACGAACACCGACGCACCGGCGGTCGCGATCCACGGTCCGACGCCAGACCGTCTCATGATCGCTCGCAGAAGCGCAGCGCCGATCAGGTGCAGGACAATCGTCAATCCGACATACGGCAGGTAGCTGCGTAGCCCGACGAGCTCCCACAACACGCGGTAGACCACGATCGGTACCGCAGCCCAATGGCCGAAGTGCGGCGCCACGAGAAAGTGGGGACTCAGTGTGCGGCGGGCGAGGAAGTCCCACTCATCAGCGTAGAACCACTGTCGGCGCGCGAGCGCGAAGTAATACGCAGACGCGATGAACGCGATGACGACGAATGCCCACAGTGCGGCCCGAGGATCACTGGAAAGTCGCGAACGAGTTGCTCGCCCCCACGACAGCGGCATCATTCGTTCAGAGTGTTACCGCATGCCTGAACCGGGCGTCCATCGCTCGATGCATGCATCCTGCCACTGTCGGGGTTATCCGGGCGGTTGGTACCGCCCGGTGTGCGGAACCCGCGTAGAGGTTGCATCGTCCCATTCGTCTACGCGATCGCGTGAGGTACGCGCCCGTCCGTCAGACGATTGTGGAGTGATGCGAACCGAAGCAACCCTCCGTCACGCGTCAACGGTTGGGGCGCGTAGGCGGTCATCGACGCTTGGAGTACTGGGGCGAGTCCGACCATGGTGATCATGCCGAGCCGGGAACGATCGACGAGCGTTTCTCCGGCGTCGAGGATCGACATGTCATCGGCGAACTGCTCGATGAGCTCGGCTCTCGCGAGCGAGAGGTCGTCAAGATGCGCTTTGTCGACGGACTCACACAGTCGGTCATCGGCAAACAGCTCGGCGTGAGTCAGATGCAAGTGTCCCGGCTCCTTGCGACCAGCCTCAAGTGCCTTCGGGCCGCCGCCGTCGACCGCTCGCTCGACTGAAGGACGACGCCCGCCGCCATGACGTTACGAGCGGTTGAGGACAGCGATCTCGTCGGGCGTCAGCGTGAGTGACCGCGCTGCAAGGTTCTCGTCGAGGTGCGACAAGGAGCCGGTGCCGGGAATCGGAAGGATCACCGGCGATCGTGCGAGCAACCACGCGAGCGCGACCTGCCTCGACGTTGCGCCGCGGGCGATCGCGATTGCTTCGATGGTCGTGTCCTCGGCGACGCCGCCTTGGTCGAGCGGCGCCCACGGGAGAAACGCGAAGCCCTCCTGTTCGCAACGGTCGACAACTGCTTCGGAGTCACGCGCGCCCGGCCCATAGCGATTCTGCACAGAAACAATCGGCGTCATCGTGAGGGATTGATCGAGTTGGTCCTCGCTGACGTTCGACAACCCGATGTGAAGGATCTTTCCTTCGTTCTTGAGCGCGACGAGCATGCCCAACGACTCGTCGAGTGGAACCGCGGGGTCGACGCGATGTAGCTGATAGAGCGGAATCTGTTCCAGCTTCAGGCGTTGCAGGCTCTCCTCACATGCGGCGCACAGGTGCTGGGGTCGCCCGTCGGCGCGCCACTGTCCGGGCCCATCGCGGACCAGGCCGCCCTTGGTCGCTATGACGAGGTCGGTCGGGTACGGATGCAGTGCCTCGGCGATCAGCCGCTCGCTGACGAACGGACCGTAGGAGTCGGCCGTGTCGATGAGGTTGACGCCCTGCTCGACTGCTCGTCGAAGTACGGCGATGGCTTCGTCGCGGTCGCGCGGTTCGCCCCAGATGCCGGGTCCTGTGATCCGCATTGCGCCGAAGCCGAGAACGACGTACGGGCAGGTCACCGCCGAGACCGAAGGAAGTGCCGAGCGTGTCGCCGGTCATGTCGGTCATTGGTTCAGTCCTCTCGAAACCTGGGAACCGAGTGTCCAACACCGGCCGTGATGACTCGGTGCTGGTCGCGGATCTCGAACGCTGCGAGGTTGATGTCGTCGCAACAGGTGAGCACGGCGAGCATGAACTCCTCGGGTCTCCGCCGCAAGGCCGGGGTGCGTCAATTCCGCGCCTTTATTCGGCTCGTAGCGCTTGCTCGTCCGCGCGCTCGACGAGCAGCGGCAGGAAGCTGCGCACTCGCGCCCCACGAAAGCGGGTGAGTGACGTGTCGATCGCCCGATCGACTCGTCGTTGGTCGTGTCCGTCATCGACGAGTCTCTCCCGCAACTCGTCGACCCAGTCGTCCGCGTCGTACGGCGCGCTCAGCGTGTGGTCTTGCTGCATCTCGGTGCACCACGGCAAATCGGGGAGCAGGCCCCCGGAGGGGGGCTCGATGGATGTCGCTCCGATATTGACGGCATCGAGCGAGCGCGGATATCACGCGTCTACGTGGTCGCGCGCGCGAGCACGCCGTCCGGGTATACCGTCCGACGGCTTCCAAGGAGAGTGCGCACATGACGCTGGTGCATCGGGTGCTACATCCCACGCCGATCGGCTCGCTCGAGGAGTACGTCGATTCGCGCGGTGGTCTCGGCCTCGAGGCCGCGCGAGGGCTCAGCGCCGATGAGATCATCGCGGAGGTCTCCGCATCGGGACTGCGCGGCCGAGGTGGCGCCGGGTTCCCGACCGGACGCAAATGGCGCACGGTGCGCGACAACGCGGCGCACGCCGAACGGACGTCGGTCGTCGTGAACGCGGCCGAGGGTGAACCGGGCACCTTCAAGGACCGTACGATCCTGCGGAACAATCCGTACCGGGTCCTCGAAGGCGCGGTAATCGCGGCACGTGCGGTCGGCGCGGATCAGATCATCGTGGGGACCAAGGAGGCATTCACGGTCGAGGTCGACCGGCTGCGCGCCGCGATCGCCGAGATCGAGCGCGCCGGATGGTCCGAAGGGATCGACATCGACGTGGTGCGGGGCCCTCACGAGTATCTCTACGGTGAGGAGACCGCGCTGCTGGAAACGATCGACGGGCGCTACCCCTTCCCGCGAATCGCGCCACCGTACCGGCGAGGTGTGCGTGAGGTCGTGGAGACATCGGCTGATCTCAACTCGGACAGCGGGCTCTCGGCGCACGTCGAGATGGCCGGGCCGAGTGATGAGACCGACGTACCTCCGACGTTGGTCGACAACGTGGAGACGCTCGCAAATGTCGCGCAGATCCTTGCGCGTGGCGCGACATGGTTCCGGAACCTTGGAACCACCGAGTCTCCCGGCACGATCGTGTGCACCGTGATCGGTTCGACGCGCCGGCACGGAGTCGGCGAGGTCGCCATGGGCACACCGTTGCGGGAGGTGATCGAGCTGATCGGTGGCGGTGCGCGCCCGGGCCGTCAGATCCGGGCGGTTCTTCCCGGCGTCTCGAACGCCTTCATCCCCGCGAGCGCGCTCGACACCCCAGCGAGCTACGAGGCGCTCGCCGCGATCGGCAGCGGGCTCGGCTCAGGTGGCTTCATGGTCTTCGACGACAGCGACGATCTCGTGGCGGTCACGGCGGGCGTCGCGCGATTCCTGGCGGTCGAATCGTGCGGGCAATGCTCGCCGTGCAAGCTCGACGGGCTGCGCATCTCCGAGCTGCTCGGCGGCATGCTCCGGTCCGAGGTCGGCTCGGGCGATCTCGACGAGCTCCGGAAGAGGATCGCTACCGTCGCGGACGGCGCACGCTGTTCGCTCGCCACCCAACAACAAACTGTGGTCGCGAGCCTCCTCGACCGCTTTCCGGACGACGTCAACGCACACCTCAACGGCACGACACCGCCGAGCCAGTCCGCACTCGTCGCCGAGCTCGTTGAGATCGACGACGGCGTCGCGCGCATCGATGACCACCACCTCGCGAAACAACCGGACTGGACCTACAACGCCACCGATTCCGGCAAGACACCGGCCGAACGTCTCGGTGAACACCGGGAGCCGGAGCCACTCGACGGCTGACCAGAATGGTGGCCTGATCGCGCGGCGTCACGGTTGCACGTGCGATCAGGCGCCGGCGCCGCGGACCTGCACCTCAGCCATGCGTGACCAGCCGGTGGCAACCTCGACGTTCACGATCTCCGGTACGTCGGCGAGCAGCTCGGACAGCCGCACCATCGCGGCCTTGAAGTGGGTCGAGTTGACGTGGGCCTCACCGGCGGCGCCGTCAACGAACGCCTCGACGAGCACGTAGACGTTGGGATCCTCGACGCTGCGGTACCAATCGAAGCAGATGTTGCCCGGTTCGGCGCGGGTCGCAGCGGTGAACTCTTCCATGAGCGACGGCCAGTCGTCGGCGTGCTCAGGACGAACCGGGTTCTTGGCGACGATGAGAATCATCCAACGGTCCCTTCAGTTTGGCCCCACGCCTCGTACAGCATCTCGCCGATCTCACCGAACGCCGTTGGTGCATTGTCGTCCGGTCTGCTGGCGAAGTCGGTCTGTTCCGTCGCCATGGCCGCAACGACCCAAGCCGCCTTGTCAGTCTCGAAGAGGCCGGAGTCGATGAAGTTCCCGAGCCCGTTCCCGGTCTTGTTGTAGACCCGCACCGGCATCGTGAAACCGACATCGACCGCGTGTGAGACATGAGGCAGGCGACGAGGCAGCCCGATGAGGTGTTGCTGACGGAACAACACCTCCCGGCTGCCCTCGTCGAGCTGTGTATAGACCCCGGCGAGATCACGCGGCGAAGAAGTGGAAAACGGCTCGCCCGCGAGCGCCGCTTCGAACGTGATTGATTCGTTGAGCCGTGCGGTCGGATAACCCAGCTCACGCATCGTGGCGTTGACATCGGCGGGACCGCCGATCGCCTGCAGCAACATCGCCGTGGCCGTGTTGTCCGAGACGATGATCATGAGCCACGCGAGGTCGTCGAGAGTCGGCTCGAGCCCATCGGCGAGGAAGCGCAGAACCCCGGTTCCGATGTAGCGACTGCTTGCGTCGAGCCGAACGCGAGATCCCGGATCGGCCATCCCCGACGCGACGAGTTGTGCGTAGTGCACGAGGATGAACGTCTTTGCCGTGCTCTCGGCCGGGAAGATTCGGTCTGCGTTGATCGCGACGTCCGCATTTGTGCCGAGGTTTCTTGCATAGATGCCGAACACTCCCGGCCGGCGGGAGATGACTTCGGCGATGTCTTCAGTCAGCCGCATTGTCAGGCGCTCCTTCCCAAGGCAAGGCGCACAGACTGCCCGATCGGGTACACCTGCCACGACGAGGCTGTCGGCGCAACGCTGATTCGTCGTATCAGCGGCACCTTTCCGGCCTCCATTTACCGTGGTCTCGAAACACGACCGTCCTGATGGCCTCTCGTCCGACCCGGGTCTGGGCGGAAACGGTCGGATACCGAACGGCCGGGGGTCTGCGTCGACCCCGCTGTCGGTGATCGGCATCCGAGCGCCCGTGGGTTCGCGTCGTCTGGTCGATCCCGCACGGTCGCGGCACGGGTCGGGGAACGCGGTCACCATCGTCGTACCGGTGTACAACGAGAGCCACCGGTTCGTGCACTTCGCTCGGCCACTCATGCAGTTCACGCAAACCCAGCCGGCTGGCAGCGAGTTGGTGTTCGTCGATGACGGCAGCACAGACGGCACGTCCGAGTTGATCGCCGCCTTCGAACGGGACGTGGGCGTCGAGGGCCGGGTTCGCTCTTTGCGTTGCCCGCATCGCGGGAAGGGAAGCGCGGTGCGGAGTGGGCTGGAGACCGCGGCCACTCCACTCGCTGGGTTCTGCGATCTCGATCTTGCGACGTCGCTGCCGGACTTCGATCGACTCATCGACGTCGCGAGTCGGGCGCGTACGTTGGTCATCGCCTCGCGCCACGTCGCCGCCGCGCGTGTCACCCGAGACCAGAGCTGGATGAGGCACCTGCTCGGTCGGGCGTTCAACACAGTGGTGCAACTCACGCTCGTCCCGGGAGTGGTCGATACGCAGTGCGGCGCCAAGGTGGCCCGATCCGAGCTGTGGCAGGCGGCGCTGCCGTTCTGCCGCGAGGACGGCTTCGCGTGGGACGTCGAGCTGATCGCGGTCGCGATGCGACTCGGCGTCCCCGTGCAGGAAGTCGGTGTCGAGTGGCGGCACGAGCGTGGATCGCGGGTGCGTGTCGCACGCGACGGAACCGACATGCTGCGCGCGCTCGTCCGCATCCGCCGTCATCTGCGATCACCGCTTTGCGCAGACATGGCGTTGCCGGCCGTGGCCGTGGCGGTCGAATAGCGAATCGGGCACAGTCAGTCGTGTGAAGTGTTCGTTGCATGCGCGCAGAAGTTGGTCAGTACCACGCCTTCGGCGACCAGGCACTCGCGTAGCTCGGTTGACGTGAGCGCGCGCAGCTCGAGCTCGCGGGGCGTGTCGTATACGTCACCTCCGGGCAGTGATCCGCTCGCGTAGCCGGGGTGCGTCATCAGCTCCGAGATTCCGGCCGGAAGCGCCGCGACGATCGATCGGACGCGAGCGAGATACCGGTGGTCTCCGTGCAGTGTGCCGCCGGCGAAATCGAGGGGCTCGACCGGCGGCGCCAGACGCCGCACCGCGGACGCCGCGAGGCCGTTGAGCGTGAGCCTCTTGACGTGGCGGGCGACGCCCTCGCGGGTCCGTGTGCGTTCCCGCGGCACACGAATTGGGATGTTGCCGAGCGCCTCCGCCGCCATGACCACGCCCTCCCACACGCCGGGGAGCAGATGCAGATGCCGATGCCCGTCGAGGTGGGTGACGGTCAGCCCGGCCTGGGCGATCTGCTCCGCCTGCGCGACACATTCGACGTACACGTCGTCGGCTCGCACGCGTCGCGCCAGCGAGCGGGTGACGAGCGCGCGTACGGGCAAGAACCCACCGGTACCGTCATCGATCAGCGAGCGGGCGCGGGTGATCGGCGCGCCGACGCTCACGTTGATGTGTAAGCCGACGTCGAGCGCGGGACCGACGGAGCTCGCGTAGTGCACGGCGTCCCGCCACCCCGGCTGGCGCACCATCATCGACACCGCAGTCACGACACCTCGCTCGAAGGCGTCGATGACGCCCCGATTGATCGGCGGTGTGAAACCGAAATCGTCGGCGTTTATGACGAGCGAACGCCTCTCTTGCCCGCGAGCCGCGGACTCCGCACCCGTGACGGCGGTCCCGGACGAGACACCCGCCGGCTTCACGCGCCGATCCGCCCGTAGAGCTGGACGCCGCGATCGGCGACCACGACCACGAAATCGGCAAAGCGGTCCGGATGCTCCGCAATATCCGTCGAGATCGCGTCTCCGTCAACGGCGATCGCCCAGCGGGCGTATCGCGACGGTGTGCGGATCGTGTGTTCCCAGAAGGGATGAGCTCCTGGCGTGACGAACTCCCGCAGGTTCAGGTCGGCCGCGAAGATGACGTTCGACGAAGCCGAGTCGTCGGCGAGCACACGGCCGCCGCGATAGTGCGAGCGCAGATACTCGGCAACGAGCTCGGGGTGGCCGGCGGCCGCGCTCGAGATCCCGGTTCGACCGTCGGCGAGCGTGAGTGGCGTCCCGAACGATGCCACGACGAGGCCGGCGGCCGCGCCGCCGGCGAGGAGCACGCCGAGCCATCGACGGCGACTGACGACGACCGCGATCGCCACGGCGCAGAACGGCAATGCCATGAGTCCGTATCGCACGTTGTACATCTCATACGGCGGCCTTTGCGGGACGCGGATCGTGGTCTGACCGACGTACAGCGACACAACCTCGAACAAGGCGGGCGCGAGCAACAGCCCGAGCACCAACAGAGTGAGCAGGCGGCGCCGATGGCGGAGCACCAGGATGAGCACCGTCGAAACGGCCGCGCCTATCAACGCCGCAAGACCAATGATGTCGACCATGTCCCATCCGTAGGTCAGCACGCTCTCGACAACGCTTCCCTTCGTTCCGAGCAGACCGAACTGCACCTGACCGCCCTGCTGGACGGAGGCGCTGTACGGGCTCCGCATGAAGTACAGCGCGTCGTGAAAGATCGTCAGGTTGTAGAGGAACCACAGCGCGATGCCGTAACCGCCGACCACTGCGTACAGCACGACGTTCGCCTCGCTCGAGTGACGCCGGCGATCGACGCGGCTTCCCCATACGAGAACGAGCGCAGCGCCTGCGACGAGGAACGCCCAGCCTTCGTACCGTGTGAGCGTCGAGAGCATGGTCAGGATCGCGGCCCACAGCAGCTCGCGCACCGAGAGCGTGCGCATCCACCGGGCGAGATGCAGCGTGGCGCCCACGAGGAACGCGAGCAGCACCGGCTCCGTCAACGCGGTGGTCTGCAGGTAGAGGAGGTTGAGATTGGCTGCGAAGAGCACGAATCCGACCCAGGCCGCGGCGCGGTCCTCCGTGATCTCCTCGACCAGCTTGTACACGCGAGTTGTGGCGTAGAGGTAGCCCAGCCCGCCGACGATCGCCCCCGCCGCCCCGCTGTGCCACAACACGCGAACCGCGGTGAACGGCACCATGAGGATGTGCGGCATCGGGAGCCACACACTGCCGAGTTGGGTCGGACCCGGCTGGAGGCCGTCGGTGACGCGGCGAGCGACGCTGAGGTGGGCGCGCGCGTCCCCGTAGATGAGCATCGAGTGCGTCGCGGCCGACCAGATGAGCGCCGCGGCCGCGGCCGCGACCGCCAGGGCGACGACGGCGGGGGGAACGCCGAGGGCACGTTCGAACGCCGGTCGTGCCCTCGGCGCGCGTGGCTCCGCACCCGCGGGCACCGCGGCGACACTTACCGGAACGGCCCGGTCCGGGAGAGGAAGTCGCGCGTACGACATGCGTGCTAATCCACCGGTCGGAGGATCGGCGCGACCTCGGATGGCCGCGCGTCCGGCGCGTCCTCGTACCGACAGAAGCCGTGTTCGGTTTTCTCCCAGTACGACGGTTTGGAGAACAGCTGCACGAGTGCCTTGTATGCGGCGATCGACATGAACAGCCAATACAACGGGGCGAGGAACGCCCACTTGACGTCGGCGTAGTTGCGTCGAGTGAACGCGCCGCCGACGGTGAACAGCACACACGCGGCATTGCCGATGAACAGGCCGACCAAGCCGACATACAGCACGGGGCGGGGGAAGATCGCCTCGATCCAGTGCAATCGGGTCATGAACCACACCGCGGTGAGAAACCAATAGAACGGGTTCAGCAGCAGGCAGATCGTGCACGCACCGAAGAACAGGTTGAACACCAAGAATGCCTTTGCGCCCATGCTGCGCATCAGTGCGAGCGGATGGCGCATGTGCGCCAACCACGTCTGCATGTATCCCTTCACCCAGCGGCTGCGTTGCCGGATCCAGTTCCCGTACCGGCTGGTCGCCTCCTCGTACGTCGTCGTGTCGAGCACCGCGGTCTTCCAGCCTCCGAGGAAGATGCGCAAGCCGAGCTCGGCGTCTTCGGTGACGTTGTGCGCCTCCCAGCCATCGAGCGCGACCAGTGACGCGGTGACGAAGTGGTTCGAAGTGCCGCCGAGCGGGATCGCCGCGTCGACGGCCTGAAGTCCGGGCAGCAGTTGGTCGAACCAGATCGAATACTCGGCCGTGAACCAGCGCGTCAACACGTTGTGTCCTCGGTTGAAGTAGTTCAGCTTCGCCTGGAGGCACACGACGTTCGGATCCACTTCCCGAAACGCGCACACCGACTTGCGCAACTGGTCGCGTTCCGGGCGATCCTCGGCGTCGTAGATGACGAGGAACTCCCCTTTGGCGCGGGCGAGGCCCGCGTTGCACGCGCGGGGCTTTCCACGAGGACCGATGTCGGCGACAACGACGACCTCGAAGCACGGCGGGAGGTCCCTGCCGTCGACGGCTCGCCGGGTCTCGGTGTCGTCCTCCTCGAGCAGCAGCTTCACGTCGAGCCGGTCCTGCGGGTAGTCGAGCGCGACGATCCCGGCAACGAGCTGATCGATCATCGACGCTTCCTTGAACACGGGGAGGAGAATCGTGTACATCGGGAGCTCGTCGTCGCGGAGTTGCTGCAACCGAACGCGGTCGACGACGATGGCCGCGTTGTTCTTCCACGCGCGGTTCATGAGTACGAGTTTCATGGCGTTCGCGGCGGCGAAGAACATGAGCATGACGCAATTCACCAGCACGGCCGTGGCGAGCGGCGCGACCGCGAACGCGCCGCCGACCATCGTCAGCAGGACGAGCGCGAACGTCACCTGCGACCGCGACATCACCGGCGGCGCTTCGACCGGCGGTGCGTCAATCGACGGTGCAGGCGACGCGACCTCGCCCCCGGCGCGCACACGGGACCAGGCGCGCATGCGTTGCGCGCGCTCGTCGACACTGCGTTCTTGGTTGTGGGGTTCGATCTCCGCTGCCATCAGGGCGTCGACACCACCGAATCCATGACCACGGTGGAGCTCGCGTTGACATCGTGGGAGGTGACCGCCATCCCGGCGAGGAGCGACCCGGAGAGGCTCGGCAAGGAGATGTTGGAGCCTGGCACGGTCGTCCACGTTCCGCCGTCGGCCGACGTCGCCGCACTGAACGTCGTCCCCGTCCGATTGATGCGCAGGTACGTCGGGGTGCCGCCGGCCACACCCGCTTGACTCGTGGTCGCCCCTTGCGCGGTGCGCCATTGCACGACGATGCCGTTGGTCGGCGAAACGAAGATCGCGTAGTATGGCGCGTCCTCGTCGGTCGTGGCCCGGACCATCGCGCCGGCCTTCGCCCACGCATCGGTGTTCGTCTGCGATGCAACCCGCGCGCTGAACACTCCGTCGCCCGCCATCGGTCGAGAGACGAAATGGAACTCGTCGGCGACGTTCCAGATGTCGCCGCCGCCGCCACTCAAGGTCCATGCCCCCGCCGACTCGCTCTGTGTACCGGGCGGCGTTGCGCCACCAACGTCGTCACACCGCCAATCGATGGGACAGATGCCCGGCGGTGGAATGCCACCTGCGGTCACCGCCACGGAGTCCAGGGCGACGGCCGAGCCGACGCCGTCGTGATGCGACGTGATCGCAAAGCCGGCGAGCAGGGCGCCGGTCATGTCGAGCGGGACCGTCGAGCCGGGCACGGCTGTCCAGGTCGCGCCGTCGGTCGACGAGTACGCGGTGTAGAACGTCTGCGGGTTGCTGCCGGCGGTGGTGAACCGGCCGACCCGAAGGTAGGCGGGAGCCGCACCGGCGATCGGCAGCGCTTTCGTGGTCGCGTCCGTGGCCGTGCGCCACTGCACGACGATTCCGTTGGCGGGGGTGACCAGCGCGGCGTAGTAGGGGGAGCCCGGCGCCGTCGACGCACGGATCATGGGTCCCGCCTTGGCCCACGGGTCGGTCGGCTGCTGCGACGTGATGTGCGCGGTCACGGTCCCGTCCGCGGCCTGCGGCTGCCACACGTAGTGGAATGCGTCGGACGTCGCCCAGATGTCGCCGCCGCCGCCGATCTCGTTCCACGTTCCGTTCGGGGTGAGCTGGTCCTGGCCGCGGGGCAGCGCACCGCCGATGTCCGAGCAGTTCCACGCCGATGGACAGATGTACGGCGGTGGTTGCGAGCCGGGGAGCTGCGCGACGTCCTCGAACGTCGTGACCGCCGTGCCTCCCGAGTAGTTGGAGTCGGCGGCGATGCCGGCGATCAGGGGACCGGGCAGGTTCAAGATGACCGTCGAGCCCGGAACGAACGTGAAGTTCACTCCATCGGGCGACGTGAACGCGCTGTAGTAGACGAGGTTGCGCGCGGTGTCGGTGTAGCGCGATGCGAGCAGCCATATCGGTGCCGTCGTGGCCGGGAGCGAGGCGCTCGAGGTCGCGCCGGCCTGCGTCGAGCGCCATTGGACCGCGACGCCGTTGTTGGGTGTGACGAACACGCCGTAGTACGGCGCCTGCGGGTCGGCGCCGGCACGGATCATGACCCCCGACTTCATCCACGGCCCGCCGACCTCGGTCTGCGACACGACCCGCGCGCTGACCGTCCCGTCGCCGTTGGTCGAGTTGGCGGGGTCGGATGGGAAGTCGTCGTACGCGAAGCGGAAGACGTCGTACACACCCCAGATGTCGCCTCCGCTCGCCCGCATCGTCCATGTGTTGCCGTCGACAACCTGGTTGCCGGGACGGCCGTCCGTGCCGATGTCAGTGCAGGTGAACTCGCTCGGGCACACGCCCGGAGGCGGCGCGCCGGGAACACTGAACCGCACGCTGTCGAACGTCGCGGGCGTGGTCGCGCCCGCGGTTCCCGTCGTCGCCGCGAGACCCGCGAGGTACGAGCCCGTGCCCATGTCGATCGCGACCGTCGAGCCGAGCACAGGACTCCAGTGGGTGCCGTCCGGCGAAGTCGACGCGCTGAAGAAAGTGACCGGCGGGTTGAAGCGCGTGTCCTGGTAGCGGTCGAGCGAGAGATACGCGGGAGACGTGATGGTGGGGAGGGGGACGGTCGCGCGCGAATCGATACCGTCGTACAGCCTCCACGTCACCGTTGCGGTGCCGCCGGGATTGAGGGTGACCGCATACATGGGCGCGGTCGGCGCCGCGCTCGCGCGCATCACCAGCCCGGCTTGCGCGTTCGACGCCGTCGGCGCGGTCGTGACCTGCGCCGCGATGGTCCAATTGCCCGACACCGAGCGGTACACGAAGTGCATCGAGTCGCGCGCCCCGCCGATGCCGGTCCCCGTTCCCGCGAGCGCGATCGCACTGCCTGCCGACGTGGTGTCGCCGACGGGTGCCGGGTTGCCGACGTCGGCACAGATCCAATTGGTCGGGCACGGGTGAGCGGCCGGTGGCGCGGTCATCGGAGTGGTGACCGCTCCGCCGATCGAGAGGTTCCGGAACGACGCCGTGCCCGCATTGCCCGAGGCACCCGAGTTCACCGCGAGACCCTGCACAGTGGTTGCAGGCAGATCCACGAACACCGACGTGCCCGGCACGCGCTGGAAGTTGACCCCGTCGGACGAGACGCCCGCGCTGAACAGGTTCCCGGTGCGTTGGATCATCACCGAGACGGGCGGTATCGCGGGGGAGCGCGTCGCGAGCTCGACCGCGTTCTGCCCGAAGCGCGACCGGTAGGAGATCACGAGCTGCGGCTGGGCAATCCCCGCGGCGGTGTTCTTCGGGGATGCGAGAACCGCGAAGTACGGTGCGTCGGGGTCCGTGCTCGTCCCATACCGCTGACGAACGATGAGGCCCGCCTGTGGCCGCGTGTTCTGCGTGCTCTGGGCGACGATCCGGACACTCGACTGCGCGTCGCCGGTCACCGATTTCGAGATGAACCGGAACTGGTCGAGCGGGCCGCCGATCTTCGCTCCTTTGGCGGTGACCGTGAGTGTTCCGCTCGTTGTTTGCTCACTTCCCCCCGAGGTGCCGATATCGCGGCACGTGAATCCGGAAGGGCAGCGCAGGTCCGTGGGCGGCGCAGGCGGTACGGTGCCGAGTCCGAACGCATACAGCGTGCCGTCCAACGCACCGACGTAAAACTGTCCGCGGGACACCGAGACGGCGCCGTAGGCGATGTCGGGCAGGTCGTACGAGTAGAGGAGCGCTCCAGTCGACGCGTTAAGCACCTCGAAGGTCGAGCCGGCCGCCTCCGCGATCATGCCGTTGACGTACGCCGGCGACCCGAAGACGGAACCGTCGGTCTGGCGCGTCCACAAGATCTGCCCCGTCCCGGCGTCCAACGCGCTGATCGATCCCGCGGAGCCGCGTCCGTTGAAGACCGCCTTCGCTCCTGCGTAGTAGAGGACACCATTGGCGAAGCTGCCCGACGCGATCGTTCCGTCGCCGCAGATCGGGCAATCGCCACCGATCGCGATGCGCTGCTGCCAGACCGGTCCCGCCGCAAGGTTGTTGCGGTCGAACGTGTACACGACGCCGTTCTTGTTCGCGACCGAGAGAAGCTTCCTTCCGTTCGCCCCGGTCGTGAGCGTGGTCGAGGTTCCCCAATCGGAGTCGAACACGGCCGCCGAGAACGGGAGCTGCCATGAGCTCTTGCGTTGCAGTGTCGTCGCGTCGAGGGCGATGATCGCCATCGAGTCCGTCTGCGTGTAGTCGTTGATCGTCCCCGTCGACACGAACACGGTCTTGGTGGAGGCGTCATACGCCGGCGTCGTCCACACGCCGCCGCCGACCTGATCGAGTGGGACGAAGTCGTAGGTCGCCACCACCTGATGCGTCGCGATGTCGACCTTCAGCAACTCGCCGTGTACGAGGGGGTTGTCGCAGTTGCTTGCGATTCCGATGTAGGCGGCGCCGTTGACGACGAGCGGGCTCGCCCAGTTGTAGTGGGCGTCGGTCCGATCCGTACCTCCGACGTAGACCCTCCACAACACCGCGCCGGTCGACGCGTTGAGCGCGTACCAGTAGTGGTCACCACCGCCGACGTACACCACGCCGTTGACGACTGTGGCCGCCGAGGTGACGCCGAGCCTCGCCGGGAAGCAAGGTGGGTAGTCGGTGATGCCGAGAAACCGTTTCCAGATCAACGTCCCGGTTCCGGTGTTGACGGCGTACTCGTAGCCGTCCCATGAACCGATGTACGCGGTCGTGCCGACGATCGACGCCGATGTCGCGATCGGACCTCCGGTCGCGAACGCCCACTTCCGCTTCAGCAGCGCGGCGTTTGATATCGCGAGGTTCGCGTCCGTGGTCGCGGCCGTGCGCGAGACGTTCTGGAGGAACGTCGGCCAGTCCTGGTCGGTTGCCGCGGCAGCTGACGTGGTCGGCGCCGCCACTTCGAATGCGGCGAGACCCGTCGTCAGGAGCGCGACCGTTGCAACCAGCGCCCACGTCCGGGCGGGGCGCTCGAACCGGCGCGCGCGGAAAGAGCAGCGAGGGGCACGCGAGCGCGCGGTGACTGTGACGGCGACACCTCCGTGTACTCAGCGCGGGCGCGTTCATGCCCGCGACTCTGCCCCTGCGGAGGAACAGAGCACGAGGCGGCCCATCTGATACGCGCGCAGTCCAAGTACCGGTGAAGTTTCCCCGTAGTTGGCAGATCTTGCCTAACATCGTGTGCAGCAGGCGGTGACCACGGGTGCGCCGTGCCCGCGCCACGAAGTTTCGAGGTGCGCACGTTGTCAGCGGACCGACCGGATGACCAGAGCCGAGCGCTCGAGGACGAGCTCCGTAGCCTCATGACGCGGTTCGACCCAGTTCCTGAGCACGTCACCGAGCAAGCGCGGCGAGCCGCTGAGGGCCGCGCCCCCGCTGATTCCCGTCTCCTCGAGCTGGTGAACGATTCACTCCTCGATATCCCCCTCGGCGTGTCCCGATCCGGCGAGTCGGTGCGTGTCGTGTCGTTCACGGGCGACGGTGTGCGGCTCGACGCGCGGCTCGAAGGCGGTGAGGCGGGATCGACGCTCTTGGGATCGATTGCACCGGTGCGAGCAAGAACCGTCGATCTGCATACCGAGAACTCTTTGACGATGCTTGCCGTGGAACCGGACGGGACATTTCGCGCGCGCGATCTTTCACACGGTCCCGTCAGACTGCACATCGAGATCGACATCGACGGCACGCCGCGGCACTTCCACAGCAGCTGGTTCAACTGCTGAGCGCGCGCACCTTGCACCAATCGACGGCATTGCATGGTCCACGTACACATCGCGGGGCATTGTTCCCGTGACGTCCGAATCGCGTTCGACAAAACGTGCGTCAACGCGCGTTCTGCGACACAGGTCCATATTCACACGTGTGTGAACGTGGGGATTTGCGCTAGCGATCGCGCGGAAGACCGCCCTAACCTGCGAAGACGCGCCTGCTCGCACTGACAGTTGCCCGCAACTGCGAGCGGTCGCATCCGGGATGCGGGCAAGGGGCGTGGGAGTGCGTAGGGCGTGGCGAATCTCGGGTCTGTAACCACCGACCTCACGGAACTCGTGCAGGGTGCCGCGAACGGCGATGAGGGCTGCTGGGACGTTCTCGTCGAAAGGTTCAGCCGATTGATCTGGTCGGTTGCCCGCGGGTTCGGCGTGTCGAGAACCGATGCCGCGGAGATCAGCCAAACAGTGTGGCTGCGTCTCGCCGAACATATCGACCGAATCGAGAGTCCCGAGCGGGTCGCCGCATGGTTGGTGACGACCACGCGCCGCGAATGTCTGCGTGAGCTACGACTGCAGGGGCGGCACATCTTCCTCGAGGACAAGCACGTCGAACGTCATCTCACGGCCGACGCTTCCGCGGAATCGGCCGTGGTCATCGAGGAACGCGACGCTGCACTCTTGCGTTGCCTCGAACTCCTCCCTGAACGGTCTCGCACGTTGCTGTCGATGCTGCTGACCGAGCCGCGGATCGCATACAACGACATCGCGATCGCCCTCGAGATGCCGATCGGCAGCATCGGCCCGACTCGGGCGCGCCTCCTGGCGACACTCCGGCGGCACGTCGAAGCCGCCGGCGTCTCGGCGTACGACTGACGGACCGCGACGTCGGGCTTCCCTCAGCCGAGGGAGCTCAGGACTTCGCTCGTGCGGTCGCGCAACCGGCGGGCGAGCATCACGGCGAGCGAGTGATACAAGTGGCTCGCGAGCGTCGGGTCCTCCTCCAGAAGATCGGCGACGCTCGCGAGGGGCAGCACGAACGCTTCGGCCGGTTCGTCGGCAACGACGCTCAAGTGCGTCGGTGAACCGTCGAGGAGCGACATCTCGCCGAACGCCTCGCCGGCGCCGATGTGACCGACCGTGGTGTGGCTCTGCGCCGTGTGCTTCTCGACGCGGGCGGATCCGCCGATGAGGACATAAATGTCCTCGTTGTAGTCACCTTCGGCGAGGATCACCTCGTTGGGCGCATAGGAGTGCGACTCCGCGCGTGCGAGGAGCCGAATCCGTTCCTCATCAGTGAGATAGCGCACCGCTTCCATCGCTGCTCCTCGTTCGCTCGTACCGGGTACCAGCTTCCACCGCGCGGCGGATTGACGTCTAATGCACGGTTGACCCGGATCCAGGCACCGCGCGGCGACATCCGACCCGCCGACGCGACACGACCGTCGGGGGATTACGACTGACTGCGATGAGATCGTTTCCTCCAGAGGGTGTCGAGGAGCTCGTCGTTTCGGCGGCAGCGCTGGCGACGGGTGCTCAGCGTGCGGTCGCGTCGCGCGAGGCGGTGGACCGATCGCGCTCGTTCGATGCAAGCAAAGAGGTCATCGGATGTCGGTGCGACGACGCAGAGGTCCGGCCGATTCCAGCTCGGCAACGGTGCGCAGGAACTGGTCGCGCACAGTGCTCCGGGTGGGGGCGACGAGCACGACGACGTCGATTGTCGCTTCGACGGGAGACACAGAGAGCTGTTCGGCGGGTGAGTCCATGGTGCGTTCCTTGTTCGCTCGTTACGACGAGTCTCGTGAACCTGCATGAGCCCAAGCTTTGAGGAGATCAAGAAACGGAAAAGTTGCTACTCCGGCGTGACGCCCAGGTACTCGGCGATGCGACGAAGCATCGCAGGCTTCAGCTCCTGATTGCGTAGCAGCATCTCCTGGGTGAGGAGCACGCCCAGGAGGCCGTCCTCGCTCCGAAGCGAACCGCTGTAGACGCCGCGCGAACTGCTGGCCATCAATGGCCAGAGCTCGAGCAGCATCCATTCATCGGCGCGGATCGGTTCGTGGAACCACAGGCTGTGGTCGATGCTCGGTCCGCCGGCGGGCAGGCCTGGGACATCGACCTGCCCGAAGCCGGAGCCGAGGTCCGAGACGTAGGCAACCGCGCAGGCGTGCACCAGCGGGTCGTCGGGAAGCGGCCCGGAGGCGCGCACCCACAGAGAATCGGAGTGGCGAACCTGGCCGCCGCCGATGCGTGTCGGCGTGACTTCCCGGACGTCGACGAGGAACGGTGACGGACGCGGCGTGAGCGTCGACGGATCTACTCCGCCGCGCGTCGGAACGGCGTCGAACGTCGCACTCTCTTCGCGCGCGTGAAACGATGCGACCATCGAGAAGATGACCTCACCATCCTGCACTGCTCGCACGTGCCGGGCGGAGAACGAACCGCCGTCGCGGTCGCGATCGACATGAAGGATCACCGGCAGGTCGACTCGCCCTGGTCTCAGGAAGTAGCCGTGGAGCGAATGCGGCAACCGCTCGGCCGGGACTGTCGCGCCCGCCGCGCGCAGGGCCTGCGCCGCGACCTGGCCGCCGTAGAGAGACATGCGAGCGCCCGCCCCCTCCTCGTTCGCGCCGCGGAAGAGATCGCGGTCGAGGACTTCGAGGTCGAGCAGCGCGGCGAGGCCACTCGCCGGCGGACTTCCCTGGGTCGACTGCACGCACACTCCGTCCGGTCGCGTCTCGTGGGCTTCGGACCATAATCTCGACGGCCGAACGTCGTGGTCACGAGACCCGAGGCATGTGTCGGGTCTGGTGACCACGGGTTCGATCCGCGCGCTGGCATCGGCGTCCGTGCAAGAGTGGCGTGTGAGACGCGCACTCTTCACGCTGGTCGTCGCGATCGGCTGCGTGCTCGCCGGTTGCTCGAGCTCGTCGAAGAGCGCCGATTCCACGATCGTGCTCACGGACCTCCGGGGGAGCGGGTCGGTCACGGTCTCGGTGAAGGACAATGTGTTCGAGCCGCGTGGCATCCGGATCGATGGCGGGACGCGGGTGACGTTCGTCAACGGCGGCCGGTCGGCGCACGACATCCTGCTCGGTGATCCCGGGCCGGCGTACGCGACGAGCGTCGGCGTGAAGCCGGACAGGTTCGGACCCGGCGCGTCGTACTCTTACACATTCACGAAGCCGGGTGTGTACCCGATCTACTGCTCCTTGCACGGCACCCCCGCTGCCGGCATGACCGGTGCGATCGTCGTCGGAGACGTGCAGTTCGACGGCCATCTCGACACCAGCCGGGGAGCCGGCACGACGAGCGGGACGTTGCGAGTTCCCTCCGATTACCGGACCATTCAAGAGGCAGTGAACGCGGCGAAGCCCGGAAGCCTTGTGCTCGTGGCGCCCGGTGTGTACCGGGAAGCCGTCACCGTCTCGAATCCCGGCATCGTGATCCGCGGGGAAGAACGTGCGACCACGATTCTCGACGGTGAGTTCACGCGCGACAACGGTTTCAAGGTCGTCGCCGACGGCGTTGCGATCGAGAACGTGACTGCACGCAATTTCACCAAGAACGGATTCTTCTGGACGGGTGTGAAGGGCTATCGGGGCTCGTACCTCACCGCGATCCGCAATGGCGATTACGGCATCTACGCGTTCGACGCAGTCAACGGTCAGTTCGACCACGACTACGGCGCCGGGAGTCCGGACGCCGGCTTCTACATAGGCCAGTGCTACCCGTGCAATGCGGTGATCACCGATTCGATCTCCGAATGGAACGGCATCGGTTACAGCGGCACGAATGCGGGCGGCAATCTCCTCGTCGTGAATTCGATCTGGCGCAACAACCGCGTCGGCATCGCGCCGAACAGCGGTACTGAGGAGGCGGATCCTCCTCAACGGGAAGCGACCATCGTGGGCAACACCGTGTATGGCAACAACAATGCCAAGTCGGCAGCCATCGACATCGCGCAAACCGCGATCGGCAACGGCATTCTCGTCGCGGGCGGCGTCGACGACATCGTCGAGCGGAACCGCGTCTACGACCACGACATCGCGGGCATCGGTGTGATCACGCTGCCCGAAAAGGTGCTGTCACCCGACGACAAGAAGGCGCAGAACTTCGATGCGCGGCGAAACACTGTGCGTGACAACGTCCTGCGCGACGACCGCGTTGCTGATCTCCTGCTCGTCACGACCTTGACCGACGCGAAGGATGCCGGCGGGAACTGCTTCTCGGGAAATCAATTCCAGACCTCGCTGCCGACGAACCTCGAGAAGCTGGTGCCGTGCGGGTCGTCCGCCTCGCGGTTGTTCACCGCCGACATCGCCCGGTTTGCGACAGTGTTCACGGCCGAGAAACCGAAGGGCAAGGACTACAAGGTCGTTCGGTTGCCTACGCCGCCGTCGCTCGAAGACATGCCGAATGCCGCGAACGCTCCCGCGCAACCCGCCGACGTGGACGTGCCGGTGCACATCGATCTCTCCACGATCACGGTTCCCACGAAGTGAAGCCGTGGCTGCCCGCACGCTTGTGTGACGCCCCTACCGGTCGTACTCGAGTTGTTCGTTCCAGTCTTCGCTCCGGCCTTCGGGTGTGAGGTCGAAGATGTTCCACAGCGGCTCGATGGTTCCGACGTGGCGGGGGTCTTGTCCGGGTTCGGTCGGCGCGTAGAGCAGCTCGGCGCCCCAGAAGTGACGGACGGCGTCGCGATCGCGGTGGAACACATTGAGCATCGGCATCTGGTCGCCGTCCTCGGTCTCGCCGAGGTATTCGCGGTTGTACGTGTTGGCCGCGGACGAAAGCACGCGTAGTCGTCGCCAACCGCGCTCCGTCGCGAAGGTGTGCACGTGATCGAACGGTGCCTTGGCGACGGCTACGAGGTTCACGCGCGCCGTGACGTGCTCAGCCGCGCCGTCGAGCTGGTCGAGCAGCGATGTGCACGACGGACACGGGCTCTTCGCGAGCTCCAGGGAGGCCGACGCACCCGTGGTGGGTCCCGGACGATCATCGTCGGCGGCGCGCGGGAACATGAAGTTGTAGATCACGAGTGAGTCACGACCGGGTGCGAAGAGCTCCGACAAGCGGACGTCGGACGCCATACCGTCGGGGCCGAGCCCCTGGAAGACATAGTCGCGCGGAACCACTCCGCCCGGCGGGAGCGCTCGCCGGGCGGCCGCGACGTCCTCCATCGCGCGTCGAAGCGCGGCCTCGCGATCGAGCAGTTCGTTGCGCGCGGCACGATATGCGTCCGTCTCTCCGGGGAACGTGACGGTCACGGCGGCTCCTCTTGTCGACCTGCAGGTGGGTTACGCCAAGAGCGCTTCGGCGGCGATCTGGATTGCGGAGACGGCTTCGGCGGCGGAGTACCGGCCGCGCAACGCGTCACGGATCGCCGCCCATCCCGCGTCTTCGATCTCCGGGAAGCGCGCGAGCGGTGGATAACTGATCATCGCATCGTCGATCATCTCGCGGGTGATGGCGAGACGACGGCGGTCGAGCTCGCCCTGCGGCTCGGCCACCTCGAGCGCATGCCGGTGTGCGCAGATGTTGCCGTCGGCCGCGTCCTTGCCCTGTGCGTCGGCGCCGATCAGTCGCGTGAGCAACGCGACCGCGCCGTCGAGATCGCCGCACGTGCGCGGGATCGCCCAGGCGTGGCAGCCCGAGTACGAGACGCGATGCACCGGACCCGCGGGGTAGAGGTGTGGTTGCAGGTGCCCGGCCACCGCGGACGCGCGGATCGCGCCGAAGCCGCCCGGCCACGCCGCGGCCGCGTCGACGCGGCCGTCGAGCAACGCCGCGTCGACGCCGTCGTAGTGCCAATCGACGAGATCGGTAGGGGCCCGTGCCGCCAGCGTGCACAACGTTTCGACGGCGTGCCGGGCTTCGGGTGTGGCCATCGTCGGGCGGAGGTCTTCGTCGAACAACTTCCCACCGAGCCCGACGACCAGCTCGAAGAACGTGCCGAACAACCCCGACTCGCGGCCGGGGAACCCGTAGACCACGTCCGAGTCCACCAGCGCGGCCCACGAATCGGGCACCTTTTCGACGCGATCGGTGCGCGCCCACAGCACGCGTACGTCGATGAGTCGAGGCACGCACAAGAGCGTGCCGTCGAAGCGGCACAGCTCCACTGCGCGCGGTGCGAGCGGGGCGACCGCGGTTGCATCGACGAGCTCGTCGAGCGGCCGGAGCCACGCGGCCTGCGACGGGGCGTACTTGGCGTGAGTGGCGAGCACGTCGATGCGCTCGCCTGCGGCAAGGAGCGCCGCGACCCGGCGGTTGAGCGTCGGATGGTCGGCGTGAACTACGACCTCGACCTCACCGGGCGCGAACAGCTCGTAGAGGTGGTCGTACATCGGGCCGCCCACGAGCGCAACGCGCAGGGTCATGACCCGCCGACGTCGGGCTCGGGTCCGCGAGCGGGGTCGACGCGATCAACCGGGCGCCGGCCTTGGATGGGCGCGGATGCGACGTCGATCGTGAGCACAGTGGCAAACGGGTCGAGGTCGCGTTCGGGCACCGTGATGGTGACCTCGCCGTCGGGGTCCGGCGCGAGCTGTTCGATCACGCCGGTTCGGGTCGAGAACGCGAGCGCCGCGCCCGTGCCGAGCACGCGCACGCGCTCGATCCGCCGGACCGGGATGCCGCGCACGGTGACGGTGTCGTACGGTCGAGCCAACAGGAACAGGTTGATACGCGCGTCGCGGCGCGTCGACGGGCCGTAGAACTGCCACGGCGCGAGCCCCGCCTCCGTGTCGTGGATCGCCTCGTGGTGCTGCGCCATCCAGGAAGCCACCGCGTCGAGCCGTTCGTTCTGCTCGGGCGGCAGGGACCCGTCGCCGCGCGGGCTGACGTTCAACAACAGGTTTCCGCCCCGCCCGGCCGTCTCGCACAACGCGTGCACGATGGCGCGCGGGCTCTTGTACGCGGTGTCGGCGGGGTTCCATCCCCAACTGTCGTTCATCGTGTAACAGGACTCCCACCGGCCGTCGGGTGGTGTCGCGGGGACGAACTGCTCCGGCGTGAGGAAGTCGCCCTGGCCGGGCAGCCGGTCGTTCAGCAGGATCCCCGGTTGCAGTTGACGCGCCAACGCCGCGATCTCGTCGGGTCGCCACCAGTCGGCCGGGCGTTCCCACTGCCCGTCGAACCACAACACGTCGATCTGTCCGTAGCCGGTGAGCAGTTCACGCAGCTGGCCGAACAGATACGCACGGTAACGATCGGCCTGCTCGGGTGTCGGTCGTGGCGGTGTGAGGCCGACGCGGTATGGCTTGTCCTCCTCGCGAAACGGCGGATAGTCCGGGTGATGCCAGTCGGACAGGGAGTAGTAGAACCCGATGCGCAGCCCCTCCTCGCGAAAGGCTTCGACGACTTCGCGCACGAGGTCGCGCCCGTACGGCGCGCGCATCACGTTGTGGTCGCTCCACCTGGTGGCGAACATCGAGAAGCCACTGTGGTGCCGGGTCGTGAACACCAGGTAGCGCATCCCGGCGGCGCGTGCGCGCGCGGCGAGCTCGGCAGGGTTCCACGCGTCGGGTGAGAAGGTGGCGGCGAGACCGTGGTATTCGTCGGGCGTCACCGACTGGCAGTGGGGGAGTGTGAACACACCGCCCACCAGCGGCCACGACACTTCGAGACCGCGTTGGCTCGCGTGATCCCAATGGATGAACATCCCGAATCGGGCCTCGTCGAACCAGGTGCGTTCCATGTTCAGTCGACCAGGCGCATGCCGGTGATACCGCCGTCGAGAAGGAAGTCGGCGCCGGTCGTGAACGTCGTGCCGTCCGCCAGGTAGAGCACCGCGGCCGCGACCTCCTCACACGAAACCATCCGTCCCAACGGCTGACGACGGCGCAACGCCTCGAGCGTCGCGGCGGGATCGTCTTGCGCGGCGGCGAGACGTTCGACCCACGGGCTCGAGACGGTGCCGGGTGACACGCAGTTGACGCGGATCCCGTACGCGACCTCGTCGGCGGCCAGCGCGCGCGTCAGCGCGAGCACCGCGCCCTTGGACGCCGAGTAGACGGCGCGATCCACGAGACCTACCGAGGCGACGACCGAGCAGGTGTTGACGACGACACCCTTACCGGCGGTCCGCATCACGGGGAGGACGGCGCGACACATGTTGGCGACCCCGAACACGTTGACCGCGAACACGCGGTGCCATTCATCAGCGGTTGCGGTCACCGCGTTGCCGACTGCGCCCACGCCGGCGTTGTTGCACAACACGTCGATGCGCCCGTGATCGGCGACAACGGTTTCCGTCGTCACCGCGCATGCCTCCGCATCGGTGACGTCGAAGCCATCGAGGAGATCGAGACCGACGACGATGTCGCCGTTCGCAGTGAAGCGCTCGACGAGCGCGGTGCCGATCCCCCCGCGCGAGCCGGTGACGACAACCACTCGCTCCGTCATCGGCGCATCATGACGCACCGCCGGAACGCGTGTCTAAGATCCCGATCGATGTCCCGCGTGTTGCACACTGCGTGATGACCCGCATCATGGCGGCCCGCACGCTCGACGTGCGCGCGCCGACGTCGCGTACGCTCGCGGGTTCTGACGCGGTGCACCAAGACCCTGACTACTCGGGCGCGTACGTGTTCCTCGCCACCGACGGACCTCACGAGGGTGTCGGCATGACGTTCACCCTCGGGCGCGGCAATGACCTGTGTTGCGCGGCGATCGAGCAGCTCGCGCCGCTGGTGGTCGGCCGCGATCTCGAGGAGCTTGCCACTGACACCGCCGCGCTCTGGCGCCGGCTCACCAACGATTCGCAGCTGCGCTGGCTCGGCCCGGAGAAGGGCGTGATGCACCTGGCCACGGCGGCGATCGTGAACGCGGTCTGGGATCTGTGGGCGAAGGTCGAGCGCAAGCCGCTGTGGCGGCTGGTCAGCGACCTCACCCCCGAGCAGTTCGTCGACGCGGTCGACTTCCGCTACCTCACTGACGTGCTGGACCGCGACCAGGCGCTCGATCTCTTGCGCGCGCGGGCGTCCACTCGCCCGGAGCGGATCGCCGAGCTCGAACGGGACGGCTATCCCGCGTACATCACCTCTGCGGGCTGGTTGGGATACGACGACGAAACGGTGCGCGCACTCTGCCGCGCCGCACTGGCCGACGGCTGGCAGCACTTCAAGACGAAAGTCGGTGTCGATGTCGCCGCCGACGTGCGGCGATGCGCCTTGATGCGCGAGGAGATCGGTGACGCCACCCTGATGGCCGACGCCAATCAGGTGTGGGATGTCGGGGAAGCGATCGAGTGGATGCGGCACCTCGAACCGTTCGGGCTCCGCTGGATCGAGGAACCGACCAGCCCCGACGACGTGCTCGGCCACGCCGCCATCCGCCGGGCGGTCGCACCGGTCGGCGTTGCCACAGGTGAGCACGCTCCCAACAAGGTGGTGTTCAAGCAGCTGATGCAGGCCGGCGCGATCGACTACTGCCAAATCGACGCGTGCCGGCTGGGCGGTGTCAACGAGGTGCTGGCCGTGTTGTTGCTGGCTGCCGAATTCGGCGTGCCGGTGTGCCCGCATGCCGGCGGGCTCGGCCTGTGCGAGTACGTGCAGCACCTCGCCGCGATCGACTACGTGTGTGTGAGTGGCAGTCTCGACGACCGCACTGCCGAGTTTGCGGATCATCTGCACGAGCACTTCGTCAACCCTGCCGTGATCCGGAACGCGCACTACGTCATGCCGAGCGCGCCCGGCTACTCCATCGACATGCATGCCGAGTCCTACGCCGAGCTCGCGTACCCGGGAGGTGGCGTGTGGCGACGGTGAGTCCCGCCGCGCGTCGGTCGCTCGGCGCGCGCGGGCCCGCCGTCACCGGCTTCGGCCTCGGATGCGCGCCGATCGGCAACATGTTCACCGCGGTGTCCGACGACGACGCCCGTGCCACCGTCGACGCGGCATGGCGTGCCGGGATCCGCTACTTCGATACCGCGCCGCTTTACGGCCACGGGCTCTCGGAACGTCGTCTCGGAGCGGCGCTCGCTGCGCGACCGCGCGGCGACTACGTGCTATCGACCAAAGTGGGCGTCTCGCTGCAGCCTCGCGGGGGAGGCACGCCGCCGTCGACGATCTTCGCCGACGTCGACGAGCTCGTCCCATACTTCGATTTCTCGCGCGACGGCGTGCTGCGATCTCTCGACGACAGCCTTGCCCGGTTGGGGACCGACCGCGTCGACGTCGTGCTGGTACACGATCCCGATGACCATGAAGACGTTGCGCGGCGGGAGACGTTCCCGGCCCTTCTGCGCCTGCGCGACGAGGGAGTCGTCGGGGCGGTCGGGTGCGGCATGAACCAGGCGCCGATGCTCGAACGGTTCGTCGCCGACATCGACCTCGACTGTGTGCTGATCGCCGGGCGTTACTCCCTGCTCGACCGCCGCGGCGGCGAACTGCTGGCGATGTGCGCCGAACGCAGCGTGGGCGTGATCCTGGGCGGGGTGTTCAACAGCGGCGTCCTCGCGGATCCCGACGGCCCCGCTTCCTACAACTACGCGCCGGCCGCGGCCGACGTCCTTGCCCGCGCCCGCGACCTACGGGCTCGCTGCGCGGCGTACGGCGTCGCGCTGCCTGCGGCCGCACTGCAATTCGCGCGCCGTCATCCCGCGGTCACCACGGTGGTCGTCGGCGCCCGTTCAGCCGCCGAGATCGAGTTCGACGCGGGGTTCGCGTCCGCGGCGATCCCCGAGATCCTCTGGTCCGAGCTGGAGGCAGAGTGACGGTTCGCGCGGCGAGTGTCACCCGCGTGCGCCTCATCTTGCGGTGCGGTAGTGGAGGTACACGACGCCGCCGGAAAAACGACGTTCGGCGAGCAGCTCGAGGTTCACGCGGACATCCTTCGGGAGGGACGGCTTGCCGCGTCCCACCACGACGGGCGTGAGGAACAGGTGGTATTCGTCGACCAACCCCGCCGTGATCGCCTGCGCGGCGAGGTCGGGACCGCCCACGCCGATGTCACGTGCGGCTTGCGCCTTCATCTGCCGGATAGCGGAAGGGTCGAGGTCCCGCTCGATCCGTGTCCTGGCGCTGGAGACGGTGGCCAGCGTCCTGGAGTAGACGATCTTCTCGGCGGCCTGCCAGACGCGGGCGAAGTCCTGCTCGACGGGCGACTGGTCGGCAAGGGTGTGCGCCGTCTCCCAATAGACCATCGTCTCGTACATCCGGCGGCCGTAGAGGTACGTCCCGACCGGCCGCTCCAGGTCGTTGACGAACGCATGCACCTCCTCGTCCGGTGCCGCCCAGTCGAAGTTGCCGTGCTCGTCGGCGACATAGCCGTCGAGTGATGTGATCGACGAGTAGATCAGTTTGGCCATCGTGAGGCCTCGACCATCAAAACGACCGACGCCGGCGTCGCCAGAACGGCGGGCGGGACTTGCGCAGCACGTAGCCGAACTCGATGTCGTCCTTGTCGAGTGGGTACCGCTCGAGGAGCTCCCAGTGGTGCGCCAGCGTTGTGACGCAATACTGCAACACCTCGGGGAATTCGTCTTCGGTCCAGCAATGCACGTGGATGGAACGGCGGCGATGCCATTCGAAGAACTCGGCGCGATCGGTACCCGCGGGCTGTTCGAGATACGCGGCCTCCGGCCCCGCGAGCGTCAAGAACTCGGCGACATGGGCATCGTCGACCACAGTGACGCGCGCATCGTGCTCCGCAACGAGGTGCTCGAGGCTGGTCGGCGGGTGGTCCCGGTCGAACGTACGGCGTCCGATCGGGCAACACCAGGATCATCACGCCTCCCGGCCGCAACACCCGTTGGATCTCGTCGAGGAAGCCGATCGGATCGGCGACGTGTTCCAGTACGTGACTACAGACGACGAAGTCCTCACTTCCGTCCTCGACCATGGCGAGCCGGTCGACGTCGAAGTTGGCGACGATGTCGGGGGCGAGGAACGGCACCTCGGGACCGAGCTCCGGATAGAGCTCATGGCTGTGCTCGGGATCCCACCGATCGACGTAACGGACCTTGACGTTGCTCGGAAGCGAAAACGGCTGATGACCGGGCCGAGCTCGAGGCCGGTGCTTTCAAGGTGACGGATCAGGATCTCGCGGCCCACGTCGCGACACTACGCGTCGTGCGCCGACGCGGACGTCACCCGCGACGCTCACGCGCACTTGCACGGCACTGTTTGGTCCAGCACCTGCCACCGGAACTGGACGGGTGGCGATCCTTCGCCGCAACCGGTGCAGCTGATGCGCCACGCGTCGCCGATGCGCGCGATCTCGAGCGCGACCTGCCCGGTCGACAACTGCTTGGGTTTCACCCTCGGCTTGGTGATGCGCGGCAGATCGCCGAGCTCGACCTCGAGGTATGTCGCCGTGGTGCTGGGTTCGGGAAGTCGCGCGGCGAGGCGTCGGATCGCGGGTTCGTATTGCGACGATGCCCGATCGCGTCGGGCAAAGGTCAACAGCGCGTAGGCGACCTCGACGCCGAGCGCCCCTGCCAGCGAGTCGACCAACGTGTCGTCGGCCGGCATGCCGGATCGGACGCCGGCGGCAGCCGCCGCGCGGTCGTAACTCTCGAGATGCTCGGGATCGGGAACGATCTGCGGCCCCGGCTCGGCGAGGAACGCGTCGAGCTGGGGGAGATTCGTGCTGTCGAAGATTCCGGTTGCGTCCGCGATGCGCTCGATCTCGTCGAGAAATCCGTCGCGCTCGAAGCGTTGGGCGGGGTCTTCCAAGGTGTCCTTGGCGAACATGATCACGAAGCGCGCCGCGACTCCGGCGCGTTTGCGGCGCAGGATACGGCCCATGCGCTGGATCATCTGGCGCCGCGTGCGGCTCGCGCTCATGACGACGCCGAGGTTGGCGTCCGGTACGTCGATGCCTTCGTCGAGCACCCTTGGCGCGGCAACCGCATCGAGCTTTCGATCACGGAGATCATCGAGGATCTCGCGACGTTGGCCGCGCGCCGTCGTCCCGGTGATCACGTCGATCGACACCAGCGGATCCAGCCGGTTGATGGCATGGTTCGCGGCGCGCACGGTCTCGGTGAACACCAATGCGCCGTGGGCGGCCTTGATCTCCGCCGCCAGGCTGCCGAGGAGCTCGTACTTGCCGCTGGTCTGCGCGACGATCTGGCGCCGCTTGGAAAAGGCGTCGAGGTAGTCGCGCGCGGCCCGGCCGTCGGCGCCGGCGTCGCGTTCGGCGAGGTGTGCAACCGCGGCGAGAAAGTCCCCGAAGGGCTCGAGCGGCATGTCTCTCATCAGGCGGAGGTGATGACGCGCGCTCACGAGACGCTGCTCGACCGCGGCATATTCCGCCCGTTCGTCGGCCGAGAGCGGCACCCCGACGAAGGCGACGCGAGGGGGCGCGCACACGCCATCCGCGATGGCCTGCTCGAAGCCGTAGCGAAAGCAGACGCCCCCGAAGTACGGCACCAGCAGCTCGGTCACTGCGTCGTCGCTGCGTTCCAGCGTCGCCGTGAGGCCGAGCCGTTCCTTGTACTGCACGAGCAGCGCGCGTCGCAGGATTTTGCCGCCGAGACCGTGACACTCGTCCGCGATGAGCAGCCCTCCGGCCGCGCCGGGCGGCACCGGCTTGTGCGCCGCCGCGGAGTGGCGGGTCGCGACGAGCACGTCACATTCGGTCGGGACATCCTTCCCGGCGTCGCCCAGCCGGCCGATCCGACGTTCGGGCATCGCCGCCGTCAGCCGGGCGTGCCACTGCTCCATGAGCACCCGGGAAGGAACGAGGACGAGGACGAAAAGTCCCCGGCGCAACGCGTCGGCTGCCGCCGCGATCGCGACGTCGGTCTTTCCCGAGCCCGTGACCGCTTCGACCACGCCACGCCGGCCGCAATGCAGCCAGCTGACGAGCGCGTCGAGTTGCCAACGATAGAGCTCGCGATCGGCAGACATGGGAGAACCACGGTACCGGTCCCCAGCTCACCCCCAGGACGTGGCGGCCGGGTCCGTGGGGGTTCTCGTACGTTCGGGGTGGCGGGCAATCGCGTCCCAACCGCTCACCATAATGAGCTTGGAGCGACGAGTCCCAGTTGATTCCTGCCGCCAGGGGCGGCGCGCATCATGGATGCAGTGCTGCGCAGGCGTCGACGCCGTCTTGGTCGATGGGTGACGGAGGAAGTATCGGATGCGGGCGGCTCATCTTGGTGAAGTCGAACATCCCGAGCATCGGATCGGCGTGAGCGTCGCGATTCGTAAGCGACGGGAGTTGGAAGCGGGTCTCGATGAACTTCAGTATCGACGTGTGGTCGTACACGGTGTGGGACACGGAGTGTGCCTTCACCCATGGTGAGATCACCAGTGCCGGCACCCTAATGCCGTAGCGGTCGAATGCTCCCGGGGTGTCCCCGGGTTGCAGCATCGGAGCGATGTTGTCGGGCTTGGGCGCCGATGGTGGCGACACATGGTCGTAGAAACCACCGTGCTCGTCGTAGGTGAGGAACATCGCTGACGAGGGCCAGTTCGGGCTGTGCACGAGCGCCTGGGCGACGTCGTGGGTGAACCGCTGCCCGACTTGCACATTCGCGTTCGGGTGTTCGTCGCTCTCCTCGTTGACGCCGCCGAATGGGCTGGACTCGACCAATGCGACCTGAGGCAGGGCACCGTTCTGCGCGTCCGTGTAGTACTGCGAGATCGGCACGACGTGACTCGGATCATTCAGCACGTCGGCAAACAGCAGGGCTTCCGAGAAGTCGGTCTTGTAGAGCTTCCAGCTGACGTGGGCCGCGTCCAACAGCCGAAAGACCGTCGGCTGGGTGTACCCACCATGGGGCGGTAAGTCGTTGCGGATGTGCCCGAACGAGGTGCCCGCGTACAGATAGAAGCGGTTGGGGAACGTCTGCGTCAGCGCCGAGGCGAAGTAACGATCGGCGATCGCGAACTGGTTCGCGATGCCGGTGTAGAACTGCAAGATGCCCTTCGCGTAGTAGCCCATCGTGCGGCTTCCGCTCGGGTCCGCCGGATTGACGTTCGCCTTGGTGAAGCCCTTCATCGAGCCGCCACTCCACTCCTGGTGCGTTCCGTTCCAGGAGTGGTTCAGGTCAGCGACCTCGCACTCAGCGGTCTTGAGGAATGGATGGATGGTCCGGCCGCCGTTGGGGTCGGGATTCCCACCGAGCGGTTCGACCTCGGATCCTGACTGGCCCTGGTAGTGCAACCGCGCGAAGTACGAGTCGTAGGAGCGGTTCTCCTGCATCGCCACGACGATGTGGTTGATCTTGTCGATAGGGCGTGTCGCCGCGGCCGACGAACCTACGGCCGCCGTCACCGCCCCACATATCGACGCGATCGTCGCCAAGACGATCCCCACCAACCACTTGCCGCGACGTCCGCCGTTCGAAGCCATGCCGCACGTCTAGCCCGCGGTGGCGATCCCGTCAACGCAGCTCACATTCGCGCGACGCTGAGCCCAGCTTGAAAAGGGCCTCCCCATCCCTTTGTGACTGTCTCTCCGTCCCTCGGTCCGGGGATCACCGCGCCTTCGGATCGCCTCCGAGAAGCCGCTCCAAGACGCGCGGTTCCGCCGGCCACGCGTCGAGCAGTACGTCGCGAGCAACCTGACGGGCGGCATAGCGGAATGCCAACGCGACGACGATGACATCGTCGAGTGGACCGATGATCGGCACGAACTCGGGGATCAGGTCGATGGGCGACAACACCCACAGCCCGGCGAAGCCAAGCGCGAGCTTCGCTCGGCGCGGCACCCGTGGATCTCGACGGAGCTTTCGCGCTGTCACGACGCAAGCCGGGAGCACCGTCGCCAGGTCCTTTGCCGTACCAGGTGGGAGTCGGCGGGCGAGTACCGCGAGGACGGCCCACGATGCAATCAGGACGCCGGCCGCGATCAGAAGGAGCCGAAGCACGCGCGTTCGAAACTACGCCACCATCGCGCCGTCACCAGACTGTCGCATCGTCGTGCCGGAGGGGGAGGTGTCGATTCGGCGCTCCAACACCTCCTTGGGCCCAGACCAACAGGGGGCTTGGCTCGGTGCGTGAGATGAGCGGGCGATGGGTAATCGGGGTGCATGACCATCGGCATCGGCACGCTCGTCCTTGTCCTCCTCGTCGTGTTGCTCATCATGGTTCTACGCGGTCGCACCGTCTGAGTAGAGAGCGCGCTGGTCACGGCGTCTGCGAGCACCTATTTCAAGATGTTGACCGCGCGGGCGATGACAAGGACGACCGTGATCACCGAGATCGCGGATTGTGTCAGCATCGTCAGCTTCGCCCATCTCGTCATGGGCAGCACGTCGGTAGGGCTGAACGCCGTCGCGTTCGTGAACGACACGTACAGATAGTCGACGAAACCGGGTTCCCAGTCGGGTGGGGCCAGCTCCGGGCTCGTCATCTGGGGGAACAGGAAGTCCGGGTACGGTTGCGTCCCGGCCGCACGTTCGACCGAACCACCCCGGTCGAACTCCCAGTACCACAACCCGAACACGATCACGTTCGTGAACCAGATCGCGGCGCCGGTGAGCAGCAGCTCCGCCGGGTCCTTGATTCCGTCGCCGCGGACGAGGTCGACGATCAAGCGGCCCGCAGACGCCGCGTTCGCAAGGCTCATCACCGCGATGAGGGCGAGGCTCGCGACTCGCAACGTGCGTGCTCGCCGTTCGAGCCGCGACGACTTCGCGACGAACACACCGATCAGCAACAGCCCCGCGGCCGTCGGCAGCACCCAACGGGGGTGATTCGTCACCCGCTCGGGCAGCGCGAGTATCAGACCGATCGCGACAACGATGGCGATGGTGACCTGGACGCGCGGTTCCTCGCGCGTCACGCCGCTCCATGCGGCGCCGGCGTACTCCTGGATGCCGCGCACCGCGCCCCGAGGGTCGATGCGTGCTTGGCGGGGGTCGATCAGTCGCCCGAGTCTTCGAAACAGCTCGTAGACGTCGTCGGCTGGTGCTTCCGGCCCCTCCGGGAGCTCACTTTTGTCCGGCGCGCGTTCGCTCGCATCCGGGTTCTCCTCATGCTCGCCCGGCGGTTCCGACCCGCGGCCTGTCACGCCAAGATTCTGCCGTGACCGAGCTCGATGGGCGCGCCGCTCATCGTCGTCCGAGGAGGTGATCCGTCGTCGTCAGACGGTGATCCTCAACGCGCGATCGGGCACGCAGCGCTCCATCACCCATCTCAACATCCGCCCCAGCACGATGCCCCCTTCGAAAGCTCGATGGGGGTGGGCGGCCAGTCCCGGACGGGCAGGAGACGCCCCTCCCGAGATCGGCAGCCTCCGCCCACCCCCAGTTCCCCAAGTGAAGCACTAACCCCCGATACTGCGCTATTGGTATTTCTTAGACAATGCCGAGTCCCGCGGTGCGGCGCGGCGAACGTGCAGCGGCTGTGTCATTCGTACGGACTTATGAGGCGTTCGGGCGGACGTCATATCCATGAATGACGCCGCAGTACTGGGCTTTCTCGTACGACTTTGCGCAGTTGTCCAACAGCGGTTCGGTTTGCGCGCCATCCTAAGGAAGCCGCCCGTTGACTCACCGCGGCGACGACACGAGACTCCGAAATGCCACGCGGACCGGCGGAGGTGGCACGGGTACAGCCGCTCGTGACTTGGGGGGAAGACGTTGCGACACTCATTCTCTTCCGCATTCTCCTTTCGCACGCATGCAAGGAACCGTCACTCGGGCGCGTCGAGGGCGCGCCGCGCGTTTCTCGTGCTCACCGTGCTCACGCTCGGCATCGTGGCGGCGGGCCAACCTGCGGATGCGCAGACCAGGCGCCCGAACCCGGATTTCTGTAACAAGGTCAAGAACAACAGGATCTTTGCGTCGCAGGGTGCACACATGTACTGCTTCGGTCCGCAACCAAGCTCGGGCGATGCCCGCGCTGCGAGCGCGGCGACCGGAGCGGCTGCGCCGGCGAATGTCGCGGCGTCCAACCTCGCCGAAGATGTTGCACCGAACGGCACGCGAGGCTACGGCCAGTCGGAGACTTCGGTCGCGGCCAACGGGCCTTATGTGGTCGAGGCGTGGAATGACGCGACCTCGTTCTTCGCGCCGTGCGGATCACCGCAGCACAAGGAGGAGGGCACGGGGTTTGCCTTTTCGCGTGACGGTGGCAAGACGTTCACCGATCTCGGTGGCCTTCCGAACAACGACTGCAGCTTCGAAACGGGGTACGTGTACGGAGGCGATCCAACGGTCGAGACGGTGACGATCGGCGGAGTGCGGTACTTCTACATCGGGAGCTTGTTCAACGCAGTGAACGGGACAGGACCGAGCGAGCTCGCGATGTCGGCGTGCACGGTCACGGGTTCGGGCGCGAGCGCGAACCTCGCTTGCGGACAACCCATCGTGGTCGCGCGGAGCAGCGAATGCACTTCCTTCGACGGTTTCCGGGCCTGTGCCTTCCTGGACAAGGATTTCCTGACCGTCGACCCGGTACGTCAGCGCCTGTACATGAGCTACACGGAGTTCGGCTTCACCGCGCAGCCCAACAGCATCGAACTTGCGGTCTGCAACATCAGCAATCCGTCGGTGCCCGCATGTCACAACGGCGGAGCCGGGCCGGGAACGCGACCGCCGTACATGGTCGTGCAGCCCAGTCCGTCGAACGGCTGCGAGAACGAAGGCGCCTACCCCGCGGTAGACGTCGGCAGCGGAGATGTGTACGTGGCGTTCGAGCACAACGCGGGGACGAACGTGTTCTCCTTCGGTGGGCCGTGCGCGAGCGATCCGGTACGCAACATCGTGAAGCGGATCCCGTTCTCACATCTGACCTTGCCGACGGCATCGGGTGGTGCGAGCAACACCGCTGCGGTCAATGTGACATCGATGGACAGTGCATTCATCCCGGGCTACGACCGGTTCCCGGCCAATGACTTTCCCCGCATCGCGGTGTCCCGTCCCTCGGGCACGGTGTCGATTGTCTGGAACGACTCGCGGTACCACCCAATGGGCGACATCCTGATGCAGTCGTACACGCTGGGCGCGCTCAGCCCGGCGTCCGGCCTTCTGCGGCTGAACCAGCACACGGGCGGGTTGCACTTCCTGCCGGCGCTGCGCAATCCCGACAGCGCGGGCAGGCTGAACGTCAGCTGGTACGAGAGGGCGACCGCAAATACGACGGTCACGAACGTGTACGAAGCGCCGGGCGTCTCGCCGCGCGCGACTGCCACGCCGCCGAGCACCTTGATCACGAACGTCGCCACCGACTGGAGCGCGGTGTCGTCGGACATCACGCCCAACTTCGGCGACTACACCGACAACTACGTGCTCGCGACGCCCAACGCGCCATACGTCGACGGGACGGTCGCGATCTCATGGGCCGATGGCCGCCACGGGACGCCACAGGCGTTCTTCGCCAAGCGCTGATCAGTGACGAGCGGGCGAGGGCCAACCGTGCGTCGGCCCTCGCCCACCGGTACGGTGCGGGCATGACCACGAAACGCGCCATCATCACCGGGTGTTCCACCGGCATCGGCCGGGCAACTGCGATCGAGCTGACCGCGAGGGGCTACGACGTCATCGCGACGGCCCGGCGTCGAGAGACGCTTGACGATCTCAAGGTCGCAGAGACGTTGGAGCTCGACGTCGACAGCGACGCGTCCGTCGCGTCGGCGATGGCGGCCGTGGGGCCCGTGGACGTCCTCGTCAACAACGCCGGCTTCGGTGTGGAAGGCGCCATCGAAACCGTGCCGCTCGGTGAGGTTCGCCGAATGTTCGAGACGAACGTGCTCGGCGCGGCGCGCATGATCCAGGCGTTCGTTCCGGCGATGCGGGAACGTGGCACCGGCGCCGTGGTCAACGTGACATCGACCGCCGGCATCGCCGCGCCGCCGCTCGGTGGTTACTACGCGGCTTCGAAGTTCGCGCTCGAGGCGCTGTCAGAGGCGCTCCACCTCGAGGTCGGACACTTCGGCGTTCGGGTGCTCGTGATCGAGCCCGGCGTCATCGAGACGCAGTTCGGCGCCAACGTGTTGGACCACCGCGACGAGCCTGGCGCGTACGAAGAGCTTGCCCGGCTCTGGCAGAGCGCGGAGACCAAGCTCAGCGGCGACCAGCCGGCTCCCGGGCCGGAGCTGGTCGCCTCGGTGATCGCAGATGCGCTCGAGTCGAACCGCCGCCAGTTGCGGTGGCCGGTGGGCAACGACGCCGAGATGGTCGCTGCCGCCCGTCAAGGCATGAGCTACGACGAATTCGAGGCAGCCATGCGGCAGGTCCTCGAGCTCGACTGGTAGTGCGTACGGCGCGTCACGTCGACATGAACACTTCGGCGCTGTACATGTAGTTGCCGACGATGGCGATACCGACACCGACATAGGTCATCTTGCCGTTCAACATGTTGGCGGCATGGGCCGGTGAGTTCACGTACGCATTGTGCATTTCCGAGACGTTGGTGCTCGGGCTGACCATGCCGACGTTCTCGGCAAGCCCCGTCCATTGCACGGTGATGCCATCAGTGAGTGTCGAGTGGCAGATGTTCGGAAGACCGTTGCCACCGAGACCGCAACCACCGTTCGCCATGTAGCGAGCCCAGCCCTCGGCCTTGCGCACGAGGTCGGCATGCGTCGTGAGGGCCGACAGACCGTGCGAGGCTCGGAAGCTGTTGATGTCCGCGACGAGCTCACCTTCGGCGCCACTCGACGTGACAGCTGCGGGAGCCGCGGCCGGTGCGGGCGTCGGCGGAGGCATGGGAGCGACGACGACGGCTCGCACAACCGGCGGCGCGACATAGGGAACTGTCGTCGGCACCGCGGCCATGAGCGCGGCCTTCGTGAAGGCGGCCCTCTGTAGCGCGGCATTCTTGTGTGCCGCCTTCTTGTGCGCGGCCTTCGCCTTGAGGCTTGCACTCGTTGTTGTCGCATCGACAGCGCGACGCGTGCTCGCGGTCACTTCCTGTTGGAAGGCCGGCTTACGGGTGGTGGAGGAGCTCGACGCGCCACAGCCGGCGAGAACGATCAACGCGATCGATGCGGAGAGAATGCTCTTGCGCATGATGTGCTCCTCCTACGCTTGCCGCGGCGAGTCCGCGTGCGTACTTGGAGCTTCGACAGGCGTGTGATCCGAGGGCAGGCGCGTGTGCGGCGTCTTCGACTAGTGCACCTGACCCAGCGGCGACTGAGTCACTGAGTACGATTTTCTTCGATCTCACCCGGGGAGCTTGATGGCGCTGCACAAGAAGTCTTCCGACTCGCACCCCCGGCACGATTCGCCCTTGCAGGAGCTGGTCGATCCGATCTTTGCGCGTGCCGGTGAGCTCGGCGTCGTGCCACAGCGGCGCTTGCCGCAACATGGGATGAGGGCCGACACGGCCTATCAAGTCGTCCATGACGAGTTGATGCTGGACGGGAACGCCCGTCTCAACCTCGCGACATTCGTGACCACGTGGATGGAGCCACAGGCGGAAGCCCTGATGTCGGAAACGTTCGACAAGAACATGATCGACAAGGACGAGTATCCGCGCACGGCAGACATCGAGATGCGCTGCGTGAACATCCTCGCCAATCTCTGGAACTCGCCCTCGGGGGAAGATGCGACGGGAACCTCGACGACCGGGTCGAGCGAAGCGGCGATGCTCGGAGGGCTGGCGCTGAAGTGGCGCTGGCGCGACCGCCGACGCACGCAGAAGAAGCCGACCGATCGCCCGAACCTGGTGATGGGCATCAACGTGCAGGTGTGTTGGGAGAAGTTCTGCCGCTACTGGGATGTCGAGATGCGTCTCGTCCCCATGGACGGAGACCGCCTGCACCTCGACGCCGTGGAGGCGGTGAAGCATTGCGACGACAACACGATCGGCGTTGTTCCGGTGCTCGGATCGACGTTCGACGGCAGCTACGAACCGGTCGCGGAGATTTGTGCGGCACTCGATCAGCTGCAGGCCGATACCGATCTCGACATTCCCGTGCACGTCGATGGCGCTTCGGGCGGGTTCATCGCGCCCTTCCTTGATCCCGACGTCGTGTGGGACTTCCGCCTGCCCCGCGTCCAGTCGATCAACACGTCGGGCCACAAATACGGCCTCGTGTATCCCGGCGTCGGCTGGGTCGTATGGCGCAACACCGAAGCGCTTCCCGAGGACCTCGTGTTCAGGGTGAACTACCTCGGGGGTGAGATGCCGACGTTCTCGCTCAACTTCTCACGTCCCGGCAATCAGATCGTGGCGCAGTACTACAACTTCTTGCGCCTCGGCTTCGAAGGCTACGAGCGTGTGCAGCAAGCGGCGCGTGGGGTCGCCACGTACATCGCCGGGCGCGTGGCCGAGATGGGACCGTTCGAGCTGCTGACGGATGGCTCGGAGCTCCCCGTGTTCGCATTCTCGCTGAAGGCCGATGTACGGCACTACACGGTGTTCGACGTCTCCCGTCAGCTCCGCGCGTACGGGTGGCTGGTTCCCGCATACCGTTTTCCGGCGAACCGCGAGGACCTCGCAGCACTGCGCATCGTGGTGCGCAACGGCTTCACTCGTGACCTCGCCGATTTCTTGCTCGACGATCTGAAGCATGTGGTGGCGTACCTCGAGCGCCTGGAAGCTCCATTGCCGGCGGAACGGGGAGAGGCGTTCCACCACTGACGGTCGTTTCTGACCGGATCGGCACCAAGGCGCGCTGATTCGCGAAGATCTCGGAGCTCAGGCCGTTGCGCAGGTCGCGCCGGACAAGTGGAGGAAGGTTGACCGACATTCGGAGCCATCCCGTCGACGTCCTCGTGATCGGGGCCGGGGGCGCGGGCCTGCGGGCCGCAATCGCGGCACACGAGGCCGGTTGTGAGGTCGCGGTCGTGAGCAAGCGGTCGCGTTTCGACGCGCACACCGTGCTGGCGTCGGGAGGCATCAACGCGGCGCTCCGGACCCGGGACCCGCAAGACTCGTGGGAGCAGCACTTCGCCGACACGATGCGCGAGGGCTACCTCCTCGGTCATCCCGACATCGTCGAGACCGTGGTGCGTGAAGCGCCGCAGGCGATCGAGGAGCTCGTCGAGTGGGGCTGTCCGTTTGCTCGGACCCCCGAAGGTGAGATCGATCAGCGTTTCTTCGGCGCGCACCGCTGGCGGCGCACGTGTTACGCGGGCGACTGGACGGGACGCGCGATCCTCAACACCCTCGCACGCCGGGTCCAGCAGTTGGGGATTCTGGTGATCGAGAACCAGTACGTCGCCCAGCTCCTCGTCGCGGGCGGGTGTTGCTTCGGCGCGTTGACGTTCGACCTGCACGACGGATCCCGCACCGCGCTGATCGCCGACGCAGTGGTGCTGTGTGGGGGAGGGCATACGCGGTTGTGGCGACGGTCTTCTTCGCGTCGCGACGAGAACTTCGGGGACGGCATCGTGCTCGGGCTTCGGGCCGGCGGGCGCGTACAGGACCTCGAGCTCGTGCAGTTCCATCCGACCGGCATGGTCGCTCCCGAGGAGGCCGCGGGCACGCTGGTGACCGAAGCCGTCCGCGGCGAGGGTGGTCGGTTGCTGAACGCCGACGGCGATCGGTTCATGACGGCATACGACGCGCAGCGCATGGAGCTCTCGACCCGTGACCGCGTCGCGCTCGCCAACTACACCGAGATCATGGCCGGACGCGGCGGCCCCCACGGCGGCGTCTACCTCGATATCTCGCACCGTGACAAGGACTTCATCCTCGAGCGGCTTCCACGCATGTATCGGCAGTTCATCGAGTACCAACTGCTCGATATTTCGACGACGGCCATGGAGGTGGCACCCACGGCGCACTACACGATGGGTGGGCTCGTGGTGAATCCCGCGACGCACGGCACCGACGTCGAAGCGCTTTTCGCCGCGGGCGAATGCGCGGCCGGTCTCCACGGCGCGAACCGCTTGGGCGGGAACTCATTGACCGAGACCATCGTGTACGGGCGCCGCGCCGGAGTCGCCGCGGCCGAGACCGCGACGTCCGCAGACATCGGCATGCACCCGCGGGCGGCCATTCGAGCTGCCTCGGAGGAACTCGATGACCTGGTGCGTCAGGGCACCGAGCTCGCCCGCGCGCTCCAACGCGAGCTACGCGACTTGATGTGGGAGGAGTGTGGAGTCGTTCGCGACGATCCTTCGCTGAAAAGGGGACTCGCGCGGCTCGCCGAGCTCCGGAGCCGGATCGGCGACGTGGACGTCCGACCGAGCGAAGAGGGTTGGAATGATCTCGCGCATGTCCTCGACCTCCGTGCCGGTCTGACCATTGCGGAAGCCACGATGAAGGGCGCGCTCGTCCGACGCGAGAGCCGCGGGTGCCACAACCGATCGGATTACCCCGACCTCGATCCCGCGCTTCGTGTGAACTTTCATATGCGTCTCGAGGACGGCGCGCTCTCCGAGCCGGAGCCAGTACCGGTACCGACGGTGCGCGCCGAGCTGGAGGAGTGGATGAGTCGACCGTGGGACGCCGACGTCGAAGGACGATTACTCGAGTAGGGCACCTAGCGACAACCGCTCACGACTTGGTGGCGTTGCCGCGTCAGCCGTCGACCGATGTAGTTGTTGCGCTCGCAGACGTTGGCGGATTTGTAGTACCGCTTCGCGATCGACTGGGCGTTCAACGCCACGTTCCCTGTGACGCGAGCGTTGCGGAGCTTCGCCGCATCGAGGAGGTGCATGCAGCGACTCTTGGGGAAGGGTTGGGTGTTGTCCTGGAGGACGACGCCGTCGATCCCGAAGAGTCGTATGGCGTAGCTGCCGTCGGGGCAGCTACCGGTGGCGTTCGCGGTGTCGCTGTGGTTGCCGATGAACTGGTAGTTGTGGCGACGGAACGTGGACGGATCCTTGGCGTGGATGCCGTCGAAGTAGGCGACGACGCTGGAGATCCTGAGCGGCGACCCGGTGAGCCGGTTT
>JBBRXX010000038.1:0-45750 GCA_038238245.1 Acidimicrobiia bacterium | reverse complement strand
TGCTCGAGCGCAGCCCGGCCCGCCTCGAGCACGCGCGCGCACTGACCGATCTTGGCGCGGCGCTGCGGCGCGAAGGTCGCCGCCAGGACGCGCGCGAACCCTTGCGGCTCGGCGTGGAATTTGCGCAGCGTTGTGGTGCGACAGCGCTCTCTCGACGGGCGCACGACGAGCTGGTCGCAGCCGGCGCGCGCCCGCGCCGACTGGTTGTCAGTGGTGTCGAAGCACTGACCGCGAGCGAACGCCGCGTCGCCGACCTCGCGGCCGACGGCTTGACCAACCGGGAGATCGCGCAGGCACTGTTCGTTACCGAGAAAACGGTCGAGGGGCACCTGTCCCACGTGTACATGAAGCTCGACGTCAAATCGCGCTCGCAGTTGCCTGCCGCGCTCGGCGCCCGAGCCGCATCGATCGCCAGCTGACCGACACCCGACTGGTCAAGCGAGAGATCAAAGGCCGCCGGGCGGCCGCGCGCTTATGCGCCGGTGGCCTGTTGCGCGGAGGTGATCGCGCCCTGCAGACGGGAGGCGACGGTGGCCGTGGTGATGTCACCGCGGGTGCGCTCGAGCACGGCGCGCAGGGCATCGGTGGTGCGGCGAAGGCCGCCGGTGACCCCGTCGGGATAGTCGATGGTGACGAGCAGCGAATAGATGTCGTCCATCGCGCCCATCAGGGACTCGGCGCGCGACAGATCGCCGGCACGCAACTGATCGAGGAGTTGCCGGCGTAGTTCGCTCGCGGCTTCCGCGAGACCGTTGCAGTACGGGGCGATGTCGATCTTCAGCTCGTCGGGACCGGGAAGCTGCTGATCGCGCACGAGCGCGAGCGTGAGCCACGCCTCCGCGAGCTCTTTCTTGGCGTCGTGCAACGGACCGGTGGTGCGGACATCGGGATGACCGACCAGCGCCTCGTCCGCTTCCGCGATGTGATCACGCGCTTCTCGCGCGAGCTGCTCGGCGCTGTCGTACTCGCGCCGGTGCGTGGCGCGGATCGACGCGGCACACGCCTGTATGGCCTTACGGGACGCGGCGATCGTGATCTCGCGCGCATGGTGCTTGTCGTCGAATGCTGCTCGCGCGAGCTCGCCCAGGGATGCGATCTCGGCGGCTCGGTCCACGCCTCGATGCTATGACACTACGAAGACGCGACGCGACGGAGAGGACGTTCGGCCCGTCGCGCCGGAACCGGTCGCGGCGGGATCGGTCGCACCTTGAGGGCACGTTCGACCTGCACGGAGCGGGCCCACGCCCACAGCGATCCGAACGCGATCAGCGCGACGTCGGCGAGCGCGTGCAGCGCCCACACCACGGCGAGGTTCGTGGCGAGCGCCAGCAGACCGCTCACGCCGACGGCGACCAGCAACGCCCGCGTCACGTCGCGCCGGCGCTTGGCGGCGTGTTCACCGGGGTTTGCACGTACGGCGTCGAGATGGAGCGCGCCATTCGTTCGTCCGAGCGCGTCGAGCCGGAAATTGAAATCACCGATCGAGTCGTTCGTTCGCTCAGTACGCGACCGCAGAAGAGGCGGCAACAGGACGACCGCCCACAACGCAGCGAGTATGACCAAGACCACCAGCGTCAAGACCTCTCGACCGCCTTTGTTCTCGAAGACCGTAACAACGCGTGAGGTCCAAGTGGTGGACACCGCGATTCGCCACAGTCTTATGACGCAGGTCGACCGATCTCAAACTGGAGCACGCGTGTTCTCGTGATGTCCGCTTCGCGCGCTAGAGACCGAACGGTTCGGCCGTGTCACCGGGACGACGCCACGTGCCCGACCGACCACCGGTCTTCTCCCACAACTGCAACTCGCCGATCGTCATCGAGCGGTCGACCGACTTGCACATGTCGTAGATGGTCAGCGCGGCAATTGCGGCGGCGGTCAGCGCCTCCATCTCGACGCCGGTCCGATCGACGGTGTCGACATTCGCTTCGACTTCCACGTACCGGTCCTCGATCCGGAAGTTGACGAGGACCGCACCGACGAGCAGTGGATGGCACAGCGGGAGGAGGTTCGGCGTCTGCTTGGCGGCCTGGATCCCCGCCACCCGGGCGACCGCCAGCACGTCACCCTTGGTGATCGCACCCGACGCGATCTTTGAGGACGTGTCGGGCTCCATGTACACCCGGCAGCGGGCCGACGCACGGCGGTGACTGGGCTCCTTGGCGGAGACGTCGACCATGCGAGCCCGGCCGAGGGGGTCGAGGTGGGTGAACTCGGAGGCCACGGGCGGCAAGTGTAGATGCGCCCGCGGATGACCGTGACCGACACCCGGTTCCGCGACCTATAGGCGGGTGCATGCTCACTGACAGCGACAATGCGCGGCGGGCGGATCGCGCCGGCCGGCCGCGATCTCAGCCGCCGATCTGGCTCATCGATCGTCCGGGCCGCACGAAATCGACCTGCCCGATGCGATGGCCGGCCCACTTGGTGCCGACCGCGCGCGTGATGGCGTCTGCGAGTCGATCGTCGAGGCCCGCCGCGTCGAGACCGCCGTCGGCGCGCAGCAGGCTGCGCAGATCCGTTTCGTCGAGTGCGAACAGACACGTGCGGAATTCGCCTTCGGCGGTGAGGCGTACGCGGTCGCAGTGATCGCAGAACGGCTCCGTCACGCTGGCGATCACGCCGACGTCGCCGATGCCGTCGCGATACACGAACCGTTCGGCGGGCTCGACATGCTCGTGAAGTTCGCCGCCCTCGACGCTCCGCGAGAGATCGAGCGGGAACACCTCGCCGATGCGCTCGATGATCTCGTGCGCCGGCACGACCTTGTCCTGGCTCCACTCCCCTTGCGCGTCGAGCGGCATGAACTCGATGAATCGCATTCCGACACCGCGTTCGCGACCGAAGCGTGCGAGATCCACGACCTCGTCGTCGTTCACACCGCGCATCACAACCGCGTTGACTTTCACCGGTGACAATCCCGCGTCGAGCGCGGCGTCGATTCCCGCGAGCACCTTTCGGAGCTCATCGCGCTTCGTCAATGCGAAGAATCGCTCTCGTTGCAAGGAGTCGAGGGAAACGTTGATCCGGCGCAGCCCTGCCGCGACGAGCTCGTGCGCGAGCTCCGGAAGCTTCACACCGTTGGTCGTCATCGCGATGTCGACGTCGAGCGGCGCGAGCATCTGTACGAGACGCGTGACATGGGCGCGGACCAGAGGTTCGCCACCCGTGATGCGCACCGACTCGAACCCGAACCGTTCCACGCAGACGCGAGCAACACGCGCAATCTCTTCGTAGGTGAGCAGCTCGTCCCGGGGCAGCCATTGCATGCCCTCTTCCGGCATGCAGTACGCGCAGCGGAAGTTGCACCGATCGGTGATCGAGACCCGCAGATCCTTGACCCGGCGCGCGAAAGGGTCGATGAGAGGAGTCGGCGCGGCCTGCGGCATCACTCCTGCAGGCTAGGGGTGCGCCACTGTGGCGCCCCGGAGTCGGGTTCGCTCTGGCTCCCCGCCGGCGCAGCGACCAACTTCAGCCGACGGCTCTTTGCCTCTCCGGGTGTGCAACGTCGCGCCAGCCCGTCGCGCCATTCCACCGTTGCCACGTTTGGTTGCAGTCTCCCAATTGCTGTTCGCCCGCCACGGCGACCCCGTGACGTACTAGTTCTACCACTCTCCGTGGCAACTGCCAAGACCCTTTCCCCACCGGTGACGTTCGCCACTCGAGCGAACAAGGGCTTGTTCCGGCCACATTCCGCGCCGAATACTGCGAACAGCGGATCGCTCCAAGAGCGGGACGGGTGGAGCTCAACGGCGAGCTCCCAGGTCTGTGCATGCCCCTTCCGGGGACGACCCGCACCTCAGTGGGCGGCACACGGCGGGTCTTCGGGCGGAGATCCGCCGGCTGTCGCGCCCGGGCCCGGGCGCGACAGGGTCACAGCAGGATGACCGGCACCTCGTCGCCGGCCCGTACCCCCGGGCCGTCTTCCAGCAGCGCCAGGCCGTTGGCGGCGGCCATGCCCGACAGCACGTTGCTGCCCTGGGCACCCTCGCGCTCGCAGACGTACCGGCCGCTTCGCACCCGGACGCGCACCCGGTCGAGGTAGAGCTTGCCGTCGGGGCTGCGTGGCATCGCGGTCAGCGCCGTCGCGAGGACGGGCTCCGGGAGGACGTCGGCCCGACCCGCGAGCTTGCGCAATGCCGGGCGGGCGAACAGCTCGAAGCTGACACGAGAGGAGACCGGATTGCCCGGCAGGCCGAATGCCGGAACCGATCCGAGCATCGCGAACGCCAGCGGCTTGGCGGGTTTGATCGCGACCTGCGACCACGCGTACGTGCCGCCCCGTTCCTTGGCGAGCCGCTCGAGCACGACCTTGACGAAGTCGTAGTCGCCGACCGACACCGCGCCGCTCGTCAGCAGGACGTCGCTCGTATCCGCCGCGTGCATCACGGCCGCGGTGATCGCGGCTTCGTCGTCGCCGACGATCCCGCCGTCCACGGCCTCACAGCCGACCTCCGCGAGCAGGGCGAGCAGCATCGGCCGGTTCGAGTCGCGGATACGCCCCGGTTCGAGCGCACCGCGAGTGCCGGCCAGCTCGTCGCCGGTGGAGATCACATGTACGCGCGGTCGCGGGTGGCACACCACCTCGTGCACGTCCAAGCTTGCGAGCACGCCGACGTGCGCCGGCGTGAGCACCGTGCCCGGCGCGAAGACCACGACACCTGCCTCGACGTCACCGCCGGCCGGGCGCACATGCTCCCCCAGCTTCGCCGCTTCGACGATCACCCGGCCGGGGTCGCCGTCATCGTCCGGGCGGGTTCGCTCGACCATCACCACCGCGTCGGCGCCATGCGGCATCGGCGCGCCGGTCATGATGCGGATCGCCTCGCCGGGACCGACCGGAATTGTCGGTGCGCGGCCCGCCGGCAGGTCGCCGACGAGGCGCAACCGGCCGGGGGTGTCCGCCGCGCGCACGGCATAGCCGTCCATCGCGGTATTCGCGAACGGGGGCACGGGCTCGGCGGCGACGACCCGCTGCGCGAGCACGAGGCCGCGTGCGTCACGCGTATCGAACGTGCGCGGCTCGAGCGGCGCGACGGCGTCGAGAATCAGTGCCTGCGCGTGTTCGAGCGGAATCAACTGAGGCCGCGTTTGTCCAACAGCTCACGTAGCCAGGCGCCGAACGGCGGACCGAGGTCGGGACGCTGCAACGCGATCTCGACATTCGCGCGCAGGAAATCGAGCTTCTTGCCGACGTCATAACGACCGCCTCGACAGATCCACCCGAACACACTCTGCTCGTCGAGCAGCAGCGCGATCGCGTCTGTCAGCTGCAGCTCACCACCACTGCCCGGCTGGATGCGATCGAGCATCGTGAAGATCTGCGGCGTGAACACATAGCGCCCGATGATCGCGAGGTTGGAAGGTGCCTGTTCGCGCGGCGGCTTCTCGACGACGCTCCGGATCTCGACCAGATCGTCGTCTATTTCGATCGGCTCGACGCAGCCGTAGGACGAGATCTCGTCAGGCGACACTTCCTCGAGCGCGATCACAGAACGGCCGTGTCGCTCGTAGATGTCGAGCATCGACCGTAACAGTGCGCCGTCGTCGACCATGATGTCGTCGGCCAGCAACACTGCGAACGGCTCGTCACCGACGTGATGGCGCGCCACCGAAACTGCGTGGCCGAGTCCGAGCGGGTCACGCTGGCGCACGAAGTGGATGTCCGCGAGATCGGACGCGAACTGCACCTCCTTCAGCAGGTCGTGCCGGCCGCTCTGCTCCAAATAGTGCTCGAGCTCGAAGTTCCGGTCGAAGTGGTCTTCGACCGCGCGCTTCCCGCGACCCGTGATGAACAAGATGTCGGTGAGACCCGCGCGCACAGCTTCCTCGACGACGTACTGGATCGCGGGCTTGTCGACGACCGGCAGCATCTCCTTCGGCGAGCTCTTGGTCGCCGGGAGGAAGCGCGTACCCAAGCCGGCGGCGGGGATCACCGCTTTGCGCACTGCCGCCATCAGGTTCTCCTTGTGTCGATATCGATCTCCTGGCGCCTCAATAGTCGCCGGATGTTCGGCGCGTGCCGGGCGACGATGAGCAGGGCGAGCGCTGCCACCACGACGTCCTCCCATACCTCGTGGCTCGTCAGCGCCACCGCGATCGGGAACGCGATCGTGATGAGTAGCGACGCGAGCGACGCCTTGTGCAACACGCGGGCGACGAGCAGCCACACGAGGAGAAGGCCGAGTGTGATCAGCGGATACAGCACGACGAGCGTGCCGCCCGCGGCCGCCACGCCCTTACCGCCCTTTCGGTACAGCGGGAAGGTGTGGCCGAGCACCGCCGCGAAACCGAGGACATACGCGCCGGGCCGGCCACCGACCCAGAGGCCGACGCCGGTCGCGAGCGTGCCCTTCGCAAAGTCCGAGATCAGCACGACCGCGCCCCACCGCCATCCCAGGACGCGTCCGACGTTGGATGCACCCGGATTTCCCGAGCCCTCTCGCAGCACGTCGCGGCCCTTGGCGCGGGCGACGAGCACTGCGGTCGGGAACGTCCCGAGCAGCCACGCGAGCGGGACGAGGAGCGCGACGACCACCATGTTCCGCCATTTTGGCGCAGTGGACGACCCCCGTCGCGGCCGGAGTACGATTAGCACTCGAAGGCAGCGAGTGCCAGACCCTGAGACGCCTGACGGAGCCCGACCATGCCGACCTACGAATACCGGTGTGCGAAGTGCGGCCGGCATTTCGACGTGTACCAGTCGTTCACGGAGGACCCGCTCACCAAGCACGAGGAGTGCGGCGGGAAGCTCAACAAGGTGCTCTCGCCGGCGGGCATCGTGCTCAAGGGATCCGGCTTCTACAAGACCGACAGCCGCAGCGGCTCCAAGCGCGCCAAGGAGAAGTCGACCGAGAAATCGGAGACGAAGGAGAAGTCGAAGGAGGGCGCGAGCTCCTCGTCGTCGTCTTCGGAATCCTCCGGCGGGTCGTCTTCCGGAGGGTCGTCGTCCGATTCCTCGAGCGATTCCGGCAGTTCGTCGAGCGGCGAGGCCAAGTCCGCGTAGGTTCGCGACGTGGAAGCCGATATCGGGATCTTCGGCGGCTCGGGCTTCTACGAGTTCCTCGACGACGCCTCCGAGGTCACACCGTCGACACCGTTCGGGCCTCCGAGCGCGCCGGTCACCGTTGGCGAGATCGGCGGCCGGCGGGTCGCGTTCCTCCCGCGCCACGGTCGCGGGCACGAGTTCGCGCCCGCAGCCGTCCCCGCGCGCGCCAACGTCTGGGCGATGCGCATGCTCGGCGTCCGCCAGCTGATCGGCCCGTGCGCCGCGGGCTCGCTGTCACCCGACGTACACCCCGGCGACTTCGTGGTGCTCGACCAGCTCGTCGACCGCACGTGGGGACGCGCCGACACGTACTACGACGCCGGCGACGCGCATCATGTCTCGTTCGCCGACCCGTACTGCCCGATCGTCGCGAAGCACGCGGTCGAAGCCGGCGAGCGCGCCGGCGTGCGCATGCATCGCGGCACCGTCGTCGTGATCCCCGGACCACGCTTTTCGACGCGCGCAGAGTCTCGCTGGTACCGCGCGCAGGGTTGGCACGTGGTGAACATGACCCAGTATCCCGAGTCGTATCTCGCACGCGAGCTCGGTATCCACTACGCCGGCATCGCGCTCGTCACGGACTACGACACCGGTGTCGCGGACGATCCGACGGTCGCGCCGGTCACACAGGAGCAGGTCTTCGGGTTCTTCGAAGCGAACGTGCAGCATGTACGCGGGCTGCTCCTGGAATTGATTCCCAGACTTCCCGACGCGCCGCGCGGCTGCGGGTGCGAGGACGCGCTGGGCCCGTTGCGCGCGTTCGACACCAACGACTGAACGCTGAAATCTGCGGACCGGGGAGGTGTCCCCGGCCCGCCGGTCCGGGCGGGCGATGACCGGCGAGCCAGGGGACTCTTTCGACGCCGTCACACAGTGGCGTCGAGCTTGCGTGCAACGGGCAGGCGACCTCGATCATTCCCAACCGCTTTCGTGATCGAACCTCGCTCGCTACCGTTGCGCAGGAACTTCCCCCAAGTCTCCCCCATTCGATGCGTATCGCTCTACTTGGGAAGGCTTGGATGCATCGCTCACCGCGCGTCCTCTTGGCTTGGACGATTGTCGTTGTTGTCGCGATCGTGACCGCGCGAGTCGTGGCGAGTGATCTCGCTACGTTGCATCGGCGCGCACGTACGCTCGGTCCGGACGTACGCGTATTGCTCGCAGCGCGCGAATTGCCGCTCGGCGCGACACTCACGGCGAGCGATCTGCATATGGTCGTCCGGCCCGCCTCGACGGTTCCGCCGGACGCGATGCGCGACCCGCACGAGGCAGCGGGCCGCGTCGTCGCGATCGACCTCGCGCGCGATGACGTCGTGCGCGCCGTTCACCTCGCGCCACATGAACGAACCGGCCTCGACGGCATCGTGCCGATGGGTAGGCGGGCGGTGCACATTCCGGTCAAGGATGGCTTCCGGCCGGCGGTCGGTGCGGTCGTCGACGTGCTCGCCGCCTTCGATCCTGCGCTGAGCGCCCCGGGCGCTCGCACCACGGCGACCACCGTCGCACGAGGAGCGCGGGTGCTGGCAGTCGACGACGCCGACCAATCCGGTACCGAAGGTGGGAGCGGCGTTACCCTCCTCGTCACCGAGGGCGAGGCAGGTGCGGTGGCCTATGCCGCCGGCATCGGTTCAGTGAGCATCGCTCTCGCACCTCCGGAGGCCGCGTGCTGCACATCGTCCACCTCATCGCCCGGACCCTGAGCGTGCCGGCCGACGTGAGCGCGCGTCGAGAGTTGACGACTGCGAAAGCGGCACTGCTCGGGCTCGTCGAGGGATTGACGGAGTACCTGCCGGTCAGCTCGACCGGCCACCTGCTCGTCACCGAACGGCTCATCGACGTCGGCCGGCACCATGCCACCAAGGACGCGGCCGACACGTACACGATCACGATCCAGGCGGGCGCGATCCTCGCGGTGCTCGTGCTCTACTGGCGGCGATTCCTCGAGATGGGCCGCGGGCTCGTCGGTCGCGACGAACCCGGGCGACGCCTGCTCACCGCGACCGTGGTCGCGTTCATTCCCGCGGCGATCGTCGGCGTGGCGTTGGAGAAGCCGATCAAGGATCGATTGTTCGGTGTCTGGCCGGTCATCGTCGCCTGGGCGATCGGCGGTGTCGTCATCCTGTTGTTCGCGCGGCGATTGCAGGAGCGAAGTCGGGTCCGCGGCGCGGCGATCGAGTCGCTCACGGTCCGCGCCGCGCTCCTCATCGGCGTCGCACAGTGTTTCGCACTGTGGCCGGGAACGAGCCGCAGCCTGGTCACGATCCTCGCCGCGTTGCTGGTCGGGCTCAGCCTCCCGGCCGCGGTCGAGTTCAGCTTCTTGCTCGGCCTGTTGACGCTCGGCGCGGCGACCGCGTACGACGGCTTGAAGCACGGCAAGGAGATGATCGACACCTACGGTGTCGCGCACCCGCTCGTGGGCTTCCTCGTCGCGTTCGTCGCGGCACTGGTCGCCATCCGGTGGATGGTGACGTACCTCGGGCGCCACGGGCTCGAGATCTTCGGCTGGTACCGGCTCGCGATCGCAGCGGTCGCGCTGGTGTTGCTGGCGACCGGCGTGCTCTGATTTCTGGTCGCGCTCGTGCGAGTTCGCTACGGCTCCGCCTTCGCTCACCGCCGCGTCCGACTAGTTTCGATTCTGTGCCGATCAGCGCGGTGATCTTCGACTTCGGCGGCGTGATCTCCAGTCCGCTGTTCGTCGGCATCGGCGCGTTCGAGGAGGCCGAGGGCTACCCCCGGGGATCGCTGTTGCGTTTGATGTTCGGCGAGACGCATTACATCGGCGTCGAGGGCCGCGCGGTTGCGGACGCGCTCGCGGGCGATCCCGACGCGGCCGAGGCAGAGGGAGAGGTGGACGACGAGCCGGACTGGCATCTCCTCGAAAAGGGCCGGCTCGACATCAAGACCTACTTCGAACGAGTCGTCGAGAAGGCGCCGGCGGTGCTCGGTCGCGCGATCGACATGGACGCATACGGACGCTTCTGGCGCACGACCGCACCGGGCGTGCACTGGATGGTGGTGCACAAGATGCGCGAGCTCAAGGAACAGGGCCTGCGCATCGGACTGCTCACCAACAATGTCAAGGAGTTCGGGGAGAACTGGCGCGCGATGTTCCCCATCGAGGAGCTCTGCGAGGACGTCGTCGACTCCAGCCACGTCGGCATGCGCAAACCGGAACGTGCGATCTACGAACTCACCTGTACCCGCCTGGGCATTGCTCCGGGCGATGCCGTGTTCGTCGACGACAACGCCGACAACATCGTCGCCGCGCGCGACTTCGGCATGGAGGCCGTGCACTTCGTCGAGCCGTGGAAGGCACTCGCCGAGCTCGACGAGGTGCTCGAGCATCGGGGCGTTACGCGCCGCTGAGCGTCATCTCGCCGACGAGGACGGTCATTCCCGCGACCGAGCCGGGGAGGAACGTGAGGTCGGCACCGACGTCGACGAGGTCGAGCAGCATGCGCTGCAAGGTCGATGCCACCGTGACTTCGCGCACCGGTTCGGCAAACGTGCCACCGCGCACCATCAGACCTTCCGCACCGACCGAGAAGTCACCGCTGATCGGATTCGTCCCCGAGTGGAGCCCGCTCACGGATTGCACGTAGAAGGCGTCCCCCGCGTCGCGGAGGATCTCCTCCGGCGACTTCGGTCCCGGCTCGAGCCGCAAGGCGCGCACACCGACGCCCGGCGACGACGCGAAGCTCCGCGTGGCGCTCGCGGTGGTCCCCGAGCCCGAACGGCGGCCGGTGTACACGTTGTGCAGGAATCGTTCGAGCACGCCGTCGACGATCAGCGCGTTGCGCCGGGTCGGGACGCCGTCGCCGTCGTACTGCGCGGCGCCCAGCGCGCGCGCATCGGTCGGGTCGTCGATGAGCTGGACGTGTGGCGCCGCGACCTTCCGGCCGAGGCGGTCGGTGAACAGCGAACGGCCCTTGAGCATCGACTCGCCGTTGAACGCGCTCGAAAGCACCCCGAGCACCGAACGGGTAACGAGCGGATCCAGGATCACCGGAATACGGCGGCCCGGTACCGGCTTAGCGCCGAGCAGCCGGGTGGCGCGCTGCGCGGCGTCGCGCGGGATGGCGTCGAGGTCGAGATCGGCAAGCGTTCGTCCCGCCGCGAATCCGTAGCCGGTCTGGGTCCCCGAGCCGTCGTCGGCGAGGGCAACCGACGACGCCGAGCACACCGTTCGGCGCGTGTGCGCCTCGACGCCGAGCGAGTTGACGAGCGCCGCTTCGGACAACCCATCGCCGTAGCTCGCCGATTCGACGTTGCGGATCCGCGTGTCGGCGGCCTTCGTCGCCCGTTCGAGCTCGAGCGCGATGCGTACCTTCTCGTCGGTCGAGACCTTCGTCAGCTCGTCGCGCCAAAGGTCGAGCGCGGGCGGTGCCGCGCCGTTGACCTCCGCCGGGCTCGCCACGCCGTACCACTCGTCGGGCTCGCCGAACGCCGCGTTGTCGCGCGCCTCGCGCAGCGTGTCCTCGACGACGTCGGGGGCGAGCGAACCGGCCCAGGCCAAGCCTTGGCGGTGATCGACGATCACGCGCACGCCGACGCCCTCGACGCCGGCCGTCGTCAGCGACTCGACCTTGCCGCCGAAGACCTCCACGTCCGTCTCCTGCGCGCGCATGACGTAGGCCTCGACCTGTTCGCCGGCGTTCGCGGCACCCGCGACGCGACGCGCGATGTCGCGCAGATCACCGCTCATGCGGCGGTGCCGCCGACGGTCATCTCGCGGACGAGGACCGTCGGCTGGCCGGACGACACGGGCACGCTCTGGCCCTGCTTCCCGCACATGCCGGTCCAGGTCTCGAAGTCGTTGCCGACCGCGTCGACCATGCGCAGGACCTCGGGACCGTTGCCGATGAGCTGCGCGGCCCGGATCGGGCGCGTGATCTCACCACGCTCGATGAGATACGCCTCGGTGATGCCGAACACGAAATCGCCGGTGGCAGGATCGACCTGTCCGCCGCCGAGCTGCACGCAGTAGATGCCATAGTCCACACCGCGCACGATGTCGTCGGGGTCGCTCTCGCCGGCGAGCACGAACGTGTTCGTCATGCGCGGCATCGGGAGGTGGCGGTAGGTCTCGCGGCGACCGTTGCCGCTCGGAGCGCGTCCTTCCCTGCGCGCGCGCAGGACGTCCCACATGTACTCGGTCAGCACGCCGTTTTCGATCAACACGTTTCGCTGGGCGGGGTGCCCCTCGTCGTCGATCGCGATCGTTCCCCACTCACGGCCATACCCGCCGTCGTCGACGAGCGTGACGAACGGCGACGCGACCTGCCGGCCGACCTGGTCCTTGAACACGCTCGCGTCCTTTTGGATGTGATCGGCTTCGAGGCCGTGCCCACATGCTTCGTGGAACAGCACCCCGCCCGCGCCGCGCTTCAGCACGATCGGGATGCGGCCGGAGGGAGCAGGGACGGCGTCGAGCAACGTGAGCGCGCGCCGAGCCGCCTTGCGTCCGGTTTCCTCCGGCGGGAACGCGTCGAACAACTCGAAGCCCATCGTCCGGCCGGGCGCCTCGTGTGCCGTCTGCATGCCGGTGTCGCCGGTCGCGACGCACTGGACGAACATCCGCGTGCGCACCTGATCGTCGTCCGCGAGCAGGCCGTCGGAGTTGGCCACGACGATGCGACGGCGCGCATCCGAGTACGACGCCGTCACTGAGGTGACCGCGTTTCCAACGTCTCGAGCCGCGGCGTCGGCGCGGGCGAGCTGTTCCACCTTCTGCCGCTTCTCGATCGTGTCCGGGAGCACGATCGACGGGTCGACGGTGTGTGACGCCGGCGGGGTCAGCGCGACGACACGGTCGCCACCGCCACCACCGGAAGCCGCGCCGGCGGCCGCCTCGGCGGCTTTGAACAGGCCTGCACGGGAGAGGTCGGCGGTGTGCGCATAGCCCGTCGTGTCGCCACGGACGACCCGCAGCCCCGCGCCGCGGTCGCGACCGGAGACGAGCTCCTCGACGCGGCCGTCGTCGAAGCGACCGCTCGACGATCGACGGTCCTCGACGAACACCTCGGCGAAGTCGCCGCCGTGCCGAAGTGCCTGGTGGAGCGTGTCCTGGAGAAGCTCGCGATCAATCACCTGGCCTATCGTAAGCGCATGTCGATCGGGCCCGGTCTCAGTGCAACGGTGACACTGGTCGTCGAGGAGACCGATACCGCGCTCGCGATGGGGAGCGGCGACGTCCCGGTGCTGGCTACGCCGCGGGTGATCGCCCTCGCCGAGCAGGCGAGCGTGGAGGCCATCGCCGACGAGCTGAAATCGGGCGCGACCTCGGTCGGCTATGAGGTGCAGCTCGCGCACCTGTCGCCGACACCTGTCGGGGGCAAGGTCACGGCCGAAGCGACCCTGGAGAGCGTCGAGGGGCGCCGGCTGACGTTCCGGGTGTCGGTGAGCGACGCGCGTGGACTCGTCGCCGCCGGACGCGTCACGCGCGTGGTGGTGATGCGTGACCGCTTCCTCGAGCGGGCGCAAGCCGAGAGCTGACACGTGGCCGACGTCCTGGTGGTGGAGCACCGAGACGCGCACGCGATCCTGACACTCAATCGTCCCGACAAGCGCAATGCGCTCTCGCTGCAGCTACGCGACGAGATCAGTGACGCGCTCGACGGGCTCGCGGGCGACGACGCGGTCAAATGCATCGTGTTCACGGGGGCCGGCACGGTGTTCAGCAGCGGCTTCGACCTCTCGGAGTTCACCCGCGCCGCGGACGACGACGCCTTCGGGCGCGAGCTGTGGGCGTCCACCGATCGTTTCCACGACACCGTGCTGCGCTTTCCGCTGCCGACGATCGCGGCGATCAACGGTCCCGCGCTCGCGGGCGGTTTCGACCTCGCGATCATGTGTGACCTGCGCGTCGCATCTTCGACCGCGCGGTTCGCCCATCCTGAGCGCTCGTTCGGCGACGTCGTGTACGGGCCGCTGCACGACCTCGTCGGCGGCGCGGTCGCGCGCAATCTGACAATCGGCGGCCACGAGGTGAACGCGACCGAGGCGTTGCAGCTCCATCTCGTCAACGAGGTCGTCGAGCCCGACGCGCTCATGAAGGCGACGGCCGCGGCCGTCGAGCGCGTGTGCGTGGCACCGCGCGAGGTGCTCATGCGCACGAAGGCTAAAGCGCTGCGCCGCGCCGGCTTCAGCGCCGAATCCCCCACCCTCGACCTCTAACCGTCCACCTGTTTGGACGCTGGGCCCGCCACAGACGGGCTGAGCGTCCAATCTGATTGGACGGTGGGCCCGCCACAGACGGGCTGGACGTCCAAACACGGACGTGTTACGCGAGGTTGGAGGAGCGGGGGTAGGCGTCGGCGGGGTCGGTCAGGACGTTGACCAATGAGACGCCCGGGGTCGCGAAGGCGCGGTCGAGCGCCGGGCCGACGTCGCCGGGCTCGGTGACGCACTCGCCGTGCCCGCCGAGCGCCTCGATCACCTTGTCGTAGCGGATGCCGGGTGACAGCTCGGCAACGACGTCGTACCCGAACAGCGCCTGCATCGGGTGCTTCTCGAGCCCCCAGATGCCGTTGTTGCCGACGACCGCGACGACATTGGCGCCGTGCCGCACCAGCGCCTCGAAGTCACCGAGCGCGAAACCGATCGCGCCGTCACCCAGCAGCAGCACGACCTGGCGGCTCGGGTGCGCGAGCGAGCTCGCGAGCGCGTATCCGGGGCCCATCCCCAGGCACCCGTACGGTCCGGGGTCGAGGAACGTGCCGGGCTGATAGCTGTCGACGAGCTTGCCGGCGTACGACACGAAGTCGCCGCCGTCGCCGATGACGATCGCGTCACGGTCGAGCCGCTGCCGCAGCTCGCCGTACACCCGCGCCGGTGTGATCGGAGACGTGTCTGCGGCCAGTGAAGGTTGCTCCGCGGCACGTTTCGCGTGCTCGTCGGCGCGCAGTCGGGCGATCCAGTCCTCGTGGGCACCGGGCGACGCGCCGGCGTCCGCGAGGGCGGCGAAGGTCGTCGCCAGGTCGCCGGCCGTCGACGCGGCGAGCGTGGCGTGGGGCGCAACCTCGGTCTTGGCGTCGCAGAGGTGCACGACCTGCGCGTCGCCGAAACGGCCGAAGCCGAGCCGGAAGTCGAGCGGCGTCCCGGCGACGAGTACCAGATCGGCTTCCTTCAACGCGATCGACCGTGCCCGCGAGAACGCGAGCTCGTGATCCGCAGGGAGCGTGCCCCGCCCCATGCCGTTCATAAAGACCGGGATGCGGGCAGCTTCGGCGAACGCCCGCATCGGTGCCTCCGCGTGCGCCCAGTACACATCGCCGCCGGCGACCAGCACCGGTCGCGCCGCGGCACTGACGAGCGAGGCGACGCGCCCGATCGCATCGGTATCAGGTGCGTCGCCGCGCGCCGCAGCGGTGCCGGCGTCGACAGACGGCATCTCGACTGCTGCGGGACCGAACACATCGAGCGGGATGTCGACGAACGTGGGTCCGCGATGCGGGGTGCGCGCCGCGACGCACGCGGCATGAACCTCCTGCACGATCGACGCAGGTGACGTCGCGGTCGCGGCGGTCTTCGTCACAGTTGCAACGATCGGGACGTGATCGAGCTCTTGCAACGAGCCGGCACCCCAACGGCCTTGCGGCGCGCGTCCACCGAGGACGACCACCGGCGATCCGTTCATGCGCGCCGCGGTCATCGCACTCACGCCGTTTGTCACGCCGGGTCCCGCGGTCAGCGCCGCGCATCCCACCCGGCGCGTCACCTTCGCCCAACCTTCGGCGGCAAAGGTCGCGCTCTGTTCGTGGCGAACGTCGACGAGCCGCAACCCGGCTTGAACCGCGCCGTCGTAGAGCACGAACAGGTGGCCACCCGACAGCGTGAACATCGTGTCGACGCCGTGCCGTTGCAGTACCTCGACCGCGAGACGCCCGCCGTGCGCCTCCATCACACCGTCACACCGAAGCCAGGAACTTCGTCAAGGCTTCGAACCACACGTCGGGGTTCTCGAACTGGGGTGAATGCCCGGCATCGGGAACGATCACGAGCTCCGCGCCCGGGATCGCATCCGTCATCACGTGCGCGGCGCCCACGAATGGCTTGTCCTGCTCGCCGACGATGATCAGCAGCGGACACCGCAACGTTGCCGCCATTGCCGGCAGATCGTCGGACTGGTGGGCGAGCGCAATCGCGAGCGCACCCCACATCACCGGCGAGAGATCGGCAAACTTGCGGTCGCAGAACTCCTGATATCCCGCGCGCTCGAGGAGCACACGCTGATACGCCGGCGTCTCGAGCACTTGCGCCATGTCGAGCAGCTCTTTCAGCGCAGCCTTGCCCCTTGTCAGGGCAATCTCGGCCGCGGCATCGATGAGCGACGGGTCGAATCCCGGAATCGGGCCCGCGGACGTGTCCATCATCACCAGTGCGTCGATCCGGTCGGGTTCGCCGATGGCGACCTTGCGGGCGACCATGCCGCCCATCGAGTGACCGAGCAACCGGAACGTGTCGAGCTCGGTCGCGTCGGCGACCTGCACGATGTCCGCCGCGAGCCGTTCGAGCGAATATGCCGCGCGGTCGTCGGGCTTGTCGCTCTCGCCGTGGCCACGGTGGTCGAACACGACGACGGTGTGATCGCGAGCGAGTGCGGGAACGTGATCCGTGAAGTCTTCCTTCGCGCCGCCGAACCCATGTACCAGGAGGAGGCCCGGGCCGTGGCCGGCAACCTCGACAGCCAGTCGCACACCGTCATCAGTCGTGATGTCCATGCGATCTCCCCGGCTCGACTCCACGCTCCGCTCCCCTTCGGTCGTTGCGCTGTCGTCTCCCATGGTCACGCGTTTTGCCATGGGCGCGCCACCTAGGATCGGCCCGATGACGGAGGCCGGCGAGAACCCCCGCCGGGGAGGCGGGGGCTGGAAGCTCGCACTGCGGATCCTGGTCACTGCGGCCTTCCTCGGAGTGCTCGCCACGCGCGCACAGGGCGTCGAGGACGTCGTGCCCGACGGACACCACCTGCGGACGGGCGTCCTCCTGGTCTCGGCCGTCCTCGTGACGCTTCTCGGTGTCGTGCTCTCGGCATGGCGATGGCAGCGGGTGCTCGAGGTATTCGACGCCCACATCGCGCTGCGGGCCCTGACGACGATCTACCTCGCCAGCTTGTTCATCGGAACCGTCCTCCCCACGACGATCGGCGGCGACGTGCTGCGCGTCTCGCGGGCGTCGAGCATCACGGGCTCACGAACGGCGTTCGGCTCGGTCGCACTCGAGCGGCTGACCGGTTTCCTCGTCCTGCCCCTGATCGTCGTGTGCGGGTTCGCGATTCGTCCCTCGCTCCTCGACGAGCCGCGGTCCTGGCTGGCGTTGCTCGTCGCCGCGATCACACTGGCGCTACTCGGCTTCGTGGTGCTCGCGGTCGGCCATCCGCGCCTGGCCGGCCGCTTCGCCGACCGGGAGAACTGGACGCGCTTCATCGGCGCGGTGCACCTCGGCGTCGACCGTTTGCGGCGTGAGCCCGCGCGGGTCGTCCGCGTGATGGGCACCGCGCTCCTGTATCAGCTGTCGGTGATCACGGTGTTCGGACTCGTGTTCCGGGCGCTCGATCTCGGCGTGCCGCTTGCAGCAGTGCTCGCCTTCGTTCCCGCGGTCTTGATGATCCAGGTGCTCCCGATCTCGATCAGCGGTCTCGGCGTGCGCGAAGGCGCGCTCGCGTTGTTCCTGCATCCCTTCGGTGTCAGCGAGGCGCAGGCGCTGGCCGCGGGTTTGCTGTGGTTCGGTGCACTCGTCGTCGTCAGCATGCTCGGGGCGCCCGCGTTCGCGTTGGGAAGCCGCAAACGCGTCCAGGAACACGCGTGAGCACCGAGGTGCGTCGCCGACCTGCGCTGCCCGGCGGGCGCGTGCTGAGCGACGGGCACATGCTGTATTGGTGGGTGGAGATCCTGCTGATCATCGGGTTCTACGTCGTGTACTCGCAGATTCGGAACCTGAGCGGCAACAGCTTGGAACATCCGCCCGCGCACGCGCTCGAGCACGCCAAGCAGATCATCGAGCTCGAACATCGTCTGTGGCTTTTCCACGAGCACCGATTGCAGGACTGGGCCGAGCATTTCACGCCGCTGATCGTCGCCGCGAACTACTTCTACGGTTCGCTGCATTTCATCGTCACGATCTTCGCAGGCGCGTTCCTGTATCGCCGTTACAGCGACGACTACCCACGGTTCCGCAACGCACTAGGGATCACGACCGCACTTGCGCTGATCGGCTTCACGTTCTATCCGCTGGTCCCGCCGCGGCTTCTGAGCTTCGTGTCACACGGCGCGGTCGACTACGGCTTCAGCGACACGCTCGATCGTTATCCGACGTTCTGGTCGTTCAACTCGGGCGGGGTGAAGAGCTTCTCGAACCAGTTCGCGGCGATGCCGAGCGTGCACTGCGCGTGGTCCGCGTGGTGTGCACTCGCGCTCGTCCCTCGGTTGAAGTCGCGGGCATGGCGGATCTTGGCCTTGTGCTATCCATTCCTCACCGTCTTCGTAATCATCATCACCGGCAACCACTTCTGGCTCGACGCGGTCGGCGGCTGGATCATCCTCGCCATCGGATGGTTCTTGTCGGGGGTGGTCACGCGTGCCAGCCGGCCTCGGCGCGTCCCCGACCAGCTCGCCTAGCCTCCCCGGCTCGTGACCGACACCTACGACCTGGACCACATCGCGCTCGCCGCGCCCGACACGTCGGACGTATTGCGCTTCCTGACCGGCGAGCTGGGCGGCACGATCATCTTCGGCGGAGAGTCCGTGGGGTTCCGGCCGATGCAGGTATGGCTCGGCTCCGACGACGGTGACGGGATGCCGGTCGAGTTGCTCGAGCCGTGGGATGTCGAGCGAAACGACTTCCTCGCCCGCTTCGTCGCACGGCACGGCGCCGGACCGCACCACCTCACGCTGAAGGTGCCCGACCTCCGGGCCGCGCTGGAGCGCGTGCGCGCCGCGGGCTTCCAGCCGGTCAACATCGACGTCTCAGACCCGGAATGGAAAGAGGCGTTCCTCCTCCCCCGGGAAGCCCACGGCACCGTGGTGCAGCTCGCCGAGACGCATCACGACGAGACCAAGGCGGAGCTGCTCGCGTACGTCCGCGAGCACGGACCGAACGCGCATCCGCGCTGGTGGGTCGATCCCGCCGTGCCCACCGGCAAGGGAACCCTGCGGCGCGTCGTGCTCCGTACGCCGGCGCTCGTGCCGGCCGTCGGTTTCTTCTCCGGAGTGCTCCAGGGCGACATCGAACGCGAGGACGACACGCGGGTCGACCTCGTATGGCCGGGCGGGGCACGCGTCGGCCTCGAACATCAGCCCGATGCGTCGCCGGGGATCGACCGGCTCGAGGTCGAGGGGCTGGCCGAGCCGCGCACGATGCTCGGCACGCGTTTCGTCCCGCTCTAGCGATCGCGCACGATTCGGCGCGTCGCGTCGTGGACCGCCTGGTCGGCGAGCGAGAGCTGCACACCGCGCGCGGTGACGATCGCGAGACGGCGGGGCGGCATCCGGGCGATCCGTGAAGACCGGATCGCGCGGTGGTCCTCGGGCACTGCTGTCTCGGGCAGGATCGAGACGCCCGCGCCGGCCGCGACGAGGTCGGCGATGAGCCGGATGCCCTCGACCTCGATCGCGACCCGCAGTTCGACCCGTTCCGCGCGCGCCGCGGTCTCGATCTCGTCGCGTAGAGGGTTCCCGGCGGGCGGAAGGATCAGCGTCTCGCGCGCGACGGTTTTCAAGGACACGGGTTCGCGTCCGAGATCGAGTGCCGCGGGCGTCATGGCGACGACCTCCTCGTCGCGCAAGTGGTCGACGTGCAGATTCGGATCGCTCACCGGCTCGGTGACGACCGCGCTCCCGAGCTGGCGGCCCGCGACTTCGGCCGCCAGGCGCTCGGACGCACCTTCGGTGAGGCGCAACGCGAGGCTCGGCGCGACGCGTCGTATCTCGGCGACGACAGGCGGCACGAGCCAACGGCTGACCGTGCCGACGACGCCGAGTGTCGCATGACCCGTCTCGAGGCCCTGGAGCATCGACACGTCCTTGTGCAACGCTTCGATCTCGCTGCGGACGGCGCGCGCCCGGTCGAGGACGCGCACGCCGAACTCGGTCGGCGCCGTGCCGCGCCGGCCCCGTACGAGCAACTGCACGCCCAGCTCGCCCTCGAGCTGACGGATGTGCTCGGAGACGTTCGATTGCACCGTGTGCAAGCGGTCGGCGGCGGCCGTGAAACTGCCTTCCTCGGCGACCGCGAGAAGCGCCTCGAGCTGACGAAGGTCCACCTCGCGACCCCTTTGCGGCACGTTGGGCGGACTCGGCCCGTCCACTCTCCAGACATCGGTTCTGGAGATGGATTCTATCTCTATCACACCTTTGACAGATAGCCTTGTGATCCACTTCACTAGGAGGGTAACGAGACGGGCTCGTGGAGCCGGCGTTCCCCCCACCGGCTCCCGGGCTCCGTCCCACCGCCCCGTCGGAGGAGAGCAGATGACCACCATCGAGGCGATCTCGAGCCTGATCTTCACTGGCCCACTCACCTGGACGAACGAAGCCGCGTGCCAAGGCCAGACGCGTCTGTTCTTTGCACCGGCCGGCGAGCGGCCAGAAGCGCGGGCGGTGCGCGAAGTGCAGGCTCGGAGTGTCTGCGCCGTATGCCCCGCGCTGTTGGAGTGCCGGGAATGGGCACGGGAGAACCGCGAATACGGCTTCTGGGGCGGCGAGTCCGAAGAAGAGCGCGCCGCCGCCGGCTTCCGCGTCGACATGCCCGTGGGTCGCGTCGCGCGCTACCCGCGCGGCAACGGCGAACCGGTGCAGCCCCGCGAGTCCCGCATCGCGTAATCCGGCGGCTGCTGCGCTCGTCGCGTGCGCGGCGTTGTCGACAGTTACCGTTGGGTCGTGCTTCGCGCCGTCGATGCCGCGCTGCAGTTCGTCGACTGCATCAACCGGGGCGATGTCGAGGGCCTGGCTCTCCTGATGAGCGACGACCACGAGCTACGCGTCTTCGACGAGCCGCCACTCCGGGGACGCGCGGCAAACGTCGACGCGTGGCATGGGTACGTCTCGAACTTCCCGAGGTACACCATCTACGTCCACCGCATCGCCGAGGACGGTGATCGCGTTGCGGTGCTGGGCTCGACGACCGGGTCACACCTCGGGCTCCCCGACGACGAAGAACGGGCGCACACGCTGATCTGGATCGCGACGGTGAGCGACGGCGCCCTGCACACGTGGCAGCTCCTCGCCGACACGGCCGAACACCGTCGCGACGTCGGTCTCGACGCGACGCCGTAGCCGCAGCACTAGTCTCCGGCGCGTGAGCGAGACACCGCCCGGCGTCGATCTCGAACGGTTGCGGCCCTGGTTCGGTGCGCACGTCGAGGGCGCGACCGGGGGCGAGTTGCATGCGTCGCTGATCTCCGGTGGCCGGTCGAACCTCACGTACTCGATCGGTGACGATGCGCACGAGTGGGTGTTGCGCCGCCCGCCTCTGGGGCACGTGTTGCCGACCGCGCACGACATGGCCCGCGAGTACACGGTGCTCGCCGCGCTCGCACCGACCGAGGTGCCCGTGCCGCAGCCGCATGCGTTCTGCGACGACACGTCGGTCAACGACGCGCCTTTCTACGTCATGGAGAAGGTCGACGGCGTCATCCTGCGCACACCCGCGGAGATCGCGCAGCTCTCGAAGGACGATGCCCGTCGGTGTTCCGAAGAGCTCATCGACGTGCTCGTCGCGATCCACGCGGTCGACTTCCGAGCCGTCGGCCTCGCCGAGTTCGGCCGTCCGGACGGTTACGTCGAGCGGCAGGTGCGCCGATGGGGCGAGCAGTGGGAGCGCTCGAAGACGCGGGAGCTCCCGGCGATCGACGAGCTGGCCCGCCGGTTGCGCAACGCGCTCCCCGAGTCCCCGGCGCCGACGATCGTGCACGGCGACTACCGGCTCGACAACACGATGCTCTCGCCCGACGACCTCGCTCGCGTCGTGGCTGTGCTCGACTGGGAGATGGCGACGCTCGGCGATCCACTGGCCGACCTCGGGCTGTACTTGCTCTACTACGCCCGTGACGAGACCCAGACCGGGAACGTCGGCGTGACGATCTCGACCAAGGCCGGGTTCTTGTCGCGAGACGACGTCGTCGAGCGCTACGCGAAGGCGTCGGGGCGCGACGTCAGCCAACTCGACTTCTACGAGGCGCTCGCCGCCTACAAGCTCGCGATCATCCTCGAAGGCATCCACGCGCGGTTCTTGATGGGCAAGACAGTCGGCGACGGCTTCGACCACATCGGGGCGCTCGTCGAAGTGATGGTGCAAGGTGCGCTCGACACCGCGTCGCGCTCGTCGGTCCCTGCGCTCCGCGGATAGTGCGGTGCCGGGCGGACCGGTCGAGCAAATCTCGCTCGACCGACTCCCCCTCACCGATCGCGTCGTCTTGTTGCGCCAGCTCGTGCTGGCCGACGCGGGCGCGGTCGCGGCGGCGTGCCGGGATCCCGAGATCCCGCGCTGGACGTTCATGGCCGAAGGGCTCACCGTCGCGCAGGCACGCGCGTGGATCGAAACCGCGCACGACGCGCTGCAGCGCGCACGTGCACTCCGCCTCGCGATCACCGACGCCGTCGACGGCACGTTCCTCGGTCAAATCGGCATCGGCGATCTCGACTGGAGCCAACAGGTCGGCGAGATCTTCTACTGGGTGACGGCGCCGGCCCGGGGCCGTGGCGTCGCAGCCCGTGCGACGAAACTCCTGTCCGCGTGGGCGTTCGACGTGCTGGACGTCGCACGCATCGAGATCACCGTCGACCCGCGCAACCACGCCTCGCAGCGCGTCGCGCTGGCCGCCGGGTTCACGCAGGAAGGTGTGCTGCGCTCGTACCAGCGCTTCAAGGACGGGCGAATGGACGCGGTGATGTTCTCGCGCCTGCCCGGCGACCCGTAGCGATCCGCGACGCCACCACGACGATCCAGACGTCGCCTGCCGTCAACCCGAGGCGTTGCCACAAGCCATGGACCGGCCCGAACGTGCTCGCAATGAGGCACACCGCCGAGATCACGCCGGTCAAGATCGAGACGCACGCCTCGCGCCACCGGCCGGTGCGGGCGAGCGCAGGCGCGACGAGAAGCGGGAGCACGGCGATCGCCGCATAGCCGAGACCGGCGAACGTCGCGTGCACGGCGTCGCCGGACCAGCCGCCGAGAGGCGTGGCCGCCACCCCGATCGTGCAACCACCGGTCACGACGGCCGCGATCCACGCTCGGCCCTCGAACACCTCGCGCAACGCGAACCCGAACGCGATGACGCCAACTCCGAACAGCACGAAGCCAACCGTCATCGCGACGCGCGTCGACGCGTCGACGGCGGCGAGGTCGCTGATCGCGTCGTCAACCGGGGAGTAGCGCGCGGCCGTGACGCCCGCGAGCGACCACGCGCCGACGAAGGCAACGGGGCCGATGAGACCCCCGAGCGCAAGAATTCGAACGTCGGGCTCTACTGACATCGATGCTCTCGAGACAGTCTCGTTCATCTCAGTTGTCCGAACGCGACGACGTTCGAGAGATAGTGATGCGTTGCCGAGTCGAACTGGCCGCCACAGGTGACGAGCCTGATGGTCGGCACCGTCGTGTTGGCGTAGACGTCGATGGTCGGGAATGCGCTCTTCGAATATTGGCGTACGCCGGTGATCACGAAGGTGACTGATCGACCGTCCCGACGTCTGACGAGGACATCGTCACCGGGACGGAGGGCACCCACGCGGTAGAAGATGCCGGGGCCAGACATCGAATCGACGTGGCCGAGGAACACCGAGGGTCCGTCTTGGCCGGGTGCGACGCCGTACTTGTACCAGCCCGCGACGTGAAAGCTGGTGGGCACCTCAACGGTGCCGTCAGCATTCTGACCGAGCTCGACGATCGAGGATCGCACGCCGATGCTCGGAATGCTGATCTCGACCGGTGGCGAGGCTCCCAGCGCGATCGTGGTCGAGGTTGATGCCGGTACGACCTTCACGTGTGGAGTCGATCGCGAGGTCGGCTTCGATGTCGGCTCCGTCCGACCGGCTGCCGCGGCGGCGGGGCGTGGGGGGCGCGTACTCGCGGTCGTGTGACCGACGATGAGCACCGCGGCCCCGCTGATCGCAAGGACGATCGCAAGTGTGGCCGCCGCAGTACGCGGCGACCACACTCTCGAAAGCTTTCGCACGGATGCTTGCTCAGCTCCGGGTACGTGCCGGGATGAGCTTCCGTGCGCCGAACAGCGCCACCGAGCCGGCGAGCAACGCGACCCCGAGGAGCTCGACGTTGCGCTGGGTCTGCGAGGTGCCACCGGCGCCCGTTGCGGCCCCACCGGTCGGAACCGACGAGGTCTGCGCAGCGACAAGCGCGCCACACAGAGCAGGTGACGTCGCCGCGAGCGGCAATGACGGCACGAGATCACTCTTCTCGGCCTGCGCCTTGGCGCTCAGTGTCGCGGGGTCGAGACCATGCACGACGATGACACCGGTATTCGCCTGGATCGATGCCAGCGTCGCCGCGTCGAGCGTGATCGTACGGCTGTAGTCGAAGCTCGCTCCGCTCGGCGCGATGTTCAGCACCGTTCCTGCGGCGGGAGTCGTGGGGCCGCTTGTCGACAATGTCGTGCCGATCGCACCGTACGACGGCCCTCCTTCGGTGGTGCTGATGACGCCGTCGCTATTCATGTCGGCTGCGGTCGTCGGACACGTTCCCTTGGCTCCGATATGAATGTGCTGCACGTGCGGGTACGGATTGCCTGAGAACGTCGCCGCGAGACCCGACGTGTGCTCGGTGATCGTCGCCTGCGACCCGTTGAGCGTCACCATGAGCGTTCCCGCAGCACCCGAGTTGTTCAATGCTTGCAGGTTCGCTTGATATGACGTCGCGCTCGAGGTTTGTGCGATCGCCGGGCTTGCGGCGAACAGTGCGAGCGCAACCGCACCGCTCGACGCTGCCACCGCGGCAGCCAGTTTCTGAAAACGCATTCGGGAGTCCTCTCATGGGGGGAGCGTGAAACCCACGACTTTTCGCGGGGATCTTCGAAAGGTGTTCGGATCAATCGATCGCTCGAGATGAGAAGATGTCCGTTTATTCGCACTGGCTTCCGGGCATAGGGACCGCCTCGTTGACTCGTACGATCGCCTATGCGCCCGTCCAGCAGCCCATGATCGTGGCGGCAACGCTCAGTGACACGTCGGCACGCGGGCTCGACGGTGTGCCGAAATGCGAGGGGATTTGCGAGACATCAACGAGCAGGACGAGAAAGTCCTTGCGGACAACCGTTGAACCGTTGCTCGTCTGATATGCATCCTGTCCGAGCCCCTGCAACGCGTGCATGCGGCCGAGACTTCTTCCCAACTCGTCGAAGTAGTTGGTGGTCTCGGTTGCACTCGAGAGCTCTTTCACTGACAGTGTCATCACTTGGCCGTCGCCGTAGACGTAGTCGCACGCGTACACGTGACCGCCCCATCGAGCAATCAGTGGGCGGGCGGGCTCGACGCCGATCGTGGCCGCGATGTCTCCCTTTCCTTCGGACGCGCAGATCATGCGCGCGGAAGCCGACGGCTGCGATCCGGCGACCTCGGCCACATGTGCCCCACCCGACCTGGCGGCGGTCGGGGACGCGGCACTACGCCCGCCGCACGCGACCAGAGCGAACATCAGGACGATCACACAGGCATTCCGCGACCGCGGCATCGCGGCCCGAACTCCATGCTTCGTGATCACGCAGTCTTCAGCTGACATGGCTGCTCACCTGACGGTGAGGGTCCCCTTCATGGACGTATGGATGTTGCAGTGGAACCCGTACGCGCCGGCCTTCGACGGCGCAAGGAACGTTGCCGTCGTGCCGCCATCGATCGTGAGGTCGAATCCCCCGGCGGCGGTATCAGCCGAGACCGTGTGCTGGGCTGCACTGAGGTTCTTGAGCGTGACCTTCGAACCCGCAGCTACCGGAGATGTCGAGAACGTGAACCCGTTGCTCCCGTTGCTGATCGTGATCGCGGCAGGAGTTGTAGCACCAGGCGACCCGGTGCTGACAGATCGAGATGGTGCCGTCGTCGTGGTCGTGGACACCGCGCCCGGGGCGGGTGTCGAGGTCTTGCTGCTGCTCCCGCAGGCCCCGAGCCCAAGAGCGAGACATGCGGCGGCCGCGACAAGAACGAGCAATCGTTGCATGATCGTTCTTCGGAGCCGACCCAGGTCGCAGATGCCCGGAGACATGGCTCCCGGGACGGACCCGCTACGCGGGGGTCCAACGAGTTGCCGGCGAGCCGAGCCATTCGAGCATCTCGCGGCGGGTGACAGGTCCATTCGGTCGCGACGGTGACGGCAGCCGGCCCTCGGCGCGGAGGTGCGCAGCAGACTGTTGCGCACCGGCGAGCGGGTCCGACTCGAGCGCGCAGCGGGTCGCCGCCACGTCGACGCCGAACAGCTTCGCCGCGTTCAGCCCGAAGACCTTGGCCTTCACGGAATCGGTGAGCGCGGGATAGCCGAAACGGTCCTGGAATTCCTCGGAGATGCTGAACGCGCGGAACGCGGCGATCTGCGCCTGCGGTGATCCGTACCACACGGCATCGGTTCCCCACAGGACGCGATCGACGCCGACTCGCTTCAAAAGCTTCCCGACGGTGTGCGCGGCCACGGTCGGCGAACGGAGGACCTCACGCCACACCGTGCCAAGGTCCACCCATACGTTGCTGTGCAGCGGGACCCGATGATCGTCGAGCGCACGTAGGAACGTGTCGATGCCGCGAGGGGAGCCCGGGTTGTAGGCACCTTCGATCTGGTTCTTGTCCCAGGCGCCGTGGAACACGACGAACTGCATGCCGGGGAACTGGCGCGACACTGCCACGATGTCGGCCGGAGTGTTGTGGGCCGCGTCGAAGCGCACGAGCGGCAGGCCCTTGTGCGCGACGATGACCTTCACGCCGAGGTCCTGCGCCTTCTGGATGACCGGCAAGCCGATCGCCGGGTCCTCGAGCGAGAATCCGACGCCGTTCGGTCCCCACGCCGTGTACATCTTGAACGCAGCGACCTTGCCGGTACGCGCCGATGCCTCCATCTCCTCGAGCCTGGCGTTGAGATCACCGAAGTTCGGTGCGATGACGTTGTGCACGAGGACGCGGGATGCGCCGCCCGTCGTCAGCTGCCGCGCCAGCGTCTGCGTGCCGAGCGCGTCGGCAAAGGGAATCGGCGCATCGGCCGGTCCGGAGTTCGGTACGTCGGAAAGCATCGCGACCGTGGTATCGCTCGCCAGGAACAGGTCGTGCAGGTACGCGGCCCGGTTCGCGCACTCGAGGCGGTCGGCGGCCGCGCAATCGCGGCCCACCATGCCGAGCACGAGGCCGACGGTATCCGGTGCGTTCTTGCGCCACGGGCCGTTCGGCATCACGTGATGCGTGTGCACGTCGAAGATGAACTCGCCCCGACTCCCGAGCGCGTGCTCGCATTCGGCGACCTCGGTGGGAGGCGGCACGGTGAAGGATCCACCCGGACCGGTCGTCGTCGTCGACCTCGCCAAGCCGGATGTGGATGTCGGAGAAGCGCGCCCGCTCGAGGAGCTACAGCCCGCGAGGTCGATCGTGGCGAGTACCACCGCGATCCCGCCCGCCGAGTGGAGGAAGCTGCGCCGGTCCATACCCACACGACGAGCCGCATCGTCCGCGGCGCGCAGGACCGCACGCTCGACGGCGTGGTCGTGCCCGCTCGGGGGATCCGGGATGTATTCGCCGTTCGTCGCCGGCAGGACGCCGAGCGGGAGCCGGACGTCGCCGTCGCGGTCGTCGTCGTGTGCCCGCCACATCACGCGTGGAACCATGGGGTCGACCCACTCAACCGGGAGGACGCAATGGGCGTGATGGACGGCGTAAAGGTGCTCGAGGTCGCCGAACACGGCTTCGTGCCGTCGGCGGCGGCCATCCTCGCGGAATGGGGTGCCGACGTCGTGAAAGTCGAACGTCCCACCGGAGATCCGCTGCGGTTGATCATGTCGATGGGCTTCGTGGCCGACACCGGCGACTTCAACTGGTTGTTCGAGCAGTTCAATCGCAACAAGCGCGGGGTGGCGGTCGACCTGCGCGACGCCGACGGCCGTGCCGCGCTCGATCGGCTCATCGCGTGGGCAGACGTGTACATCACGAGCTTCCTGCCATCTGCTCGCGCGAAGTTGCGGTTGGATCCCGAGGACATCTGGGCGGTGAACCCCCGCTGTGTGTATGCGATCGGATCGGGACAAGGCCTCGAGGGACCAGACGCCGACCTCGGTGGTTTCGATGCAGTCTCGTACTGGGCGCGCGGTGGACTCGCGCACATGCTCACGCAGAAAGGCGCGCCGTTGGTGCAGCCGCGCGGCGCGCTCGGCGATGCCCCCAGCGGCGCGTTCCTCGCCGGCGGTGTCGCCGCCGCCCTCTTCCGTCGGGAGCGCACCGGCGAGACCACGCTCGTCGACGTCTCGCTGCTCGGCGCCGCGGTGTGGACCTTGTCGAACGACCTGGTGCCCACGACGATTCTCCAGGACGAGCCCAAACGCCACGTCGCCGGCAAGACCTTGGGGAGCGTGCTCGTCGGCTCCTACCGCACCGCTGACGAACGGTGGCTCAGTCTCAACATGCTCGACCCTGATCGGCATTGGGAACCGACATGCCGCGCACTCGGCCTCGACGAGTTGATCGGACGGCCCGAGTACGCGACCGCCGCGCAACGCGCCGAACGCTCGCCCGAGCTGCACCCGATCTTCGTCGAGCGCATCGGCTCGTTGCGCCTCGCCGAGCTGAAGAAGCGTCTCGGCGCGCAAGACACGATCTTTTCGCCGATCGCGTCGCCGGTCGAGGTCATCAACGACCCGCAGGTGATCGCCAACGGCTATCTCGCGCGGTACCCGGGCCAGGCGAACGCGCGGCTCGCCTCTTCGCCGATGCAGTTCGACGGCCACGGGTTGGAGGTTCGGCGGGGCGCTCCCGCGATCGGCGAGCACAGCGACGACGTGTGGCGAGAGGTCGGCGTCGACGACGACGAGATCGCGCGCCTGCGCGAGAAAGGTGTGTTGGTGTGAGATCGGCCGTGCCTGCACCGCGCGTCATCTGGGGCGTCGGCCTCAACTATCGCGACCATGCCACCGAGACCGGTCGTCCATTGCCCGAGGCGCCCACCCTGTTCGTGAAGTCGCCGAGCGCTGTGATCGGCACGGACGAGCCCATCGTCGTGCCGCGGGTGGTGACGCAACCCGATTACGAAGGTGAGCTCGTCGTGGTCATCGGCCGGCGCGCGCGCGACGTGCCGGTGGACGACGCCCTCGCGGTCGTCGCGGGCGTCACAGTCGGCCACGACGTCTCCGCGCGCGATCATCAATTCACGACCGGACAGTGGAGCTGGTCGAAGTCCTTCGACACGTTTTGCCCGCTCGGACCGGAGCTGGTCTCTCTCGACGAAGTCAACCTCGAGCAAGGGCTGCCGATCGAGACGCGCGTGAGCGGTGAGGTGCTGCAATCGTCGAACACGTCGGAGCTCGTGTTCTCGGTGCCGGAGCTGATCGCGTGGATCAGCCAGGGTTGCACGCTGGAACCGGGCGACGTGATCCTCACCGGGACCCCGGGCGGCGTGGGCGCCGCACGTACGCCGCCCCGCTGGCTGATCGATGGTGACGTGGTCGAGATCACCATCGGTGGCGTCGGCACCTTGCGCAATCCTGTGATTCGGGAAGGTCCTTGAGCGCGGCGCGGCGGGCCCGAATGGCCCCACCGAGAAGGAGACATAGGGTGTTCCGGTGACCGTGCGGTGGAACGCACAGCCGTCGCTGCACAGAGCGGCAATGATCGCTGCCTTCTCCGGTTGGAACGACGCTGCCGACGCGGCGACGGATGCAGTGCGGTGGCTCGCCCGCGCCGCGAACGCGCGGCCGTTCGCGTCCCTCGATGCCGAGGAGTACGTCGACTTCCAAGCCGCGCGGCCGACGGTCGAGCTGGTCGAGGGGGTCGTGCGTTCGGTGGCGTGGCCGTCGCTCGACTTCTCGGCGGGTTCGCTGCCGGGTGGCGGTCGTGACCTCGTGTTGATGCTGGGGGTGGAACCGAACCTGCGCTGGCGCTCCTTCTGTGACGACGTGGTCTCGGTCGCGCGCACGACCGGCTGCGAGATCGTGGTGACGCTCGGTGCACTCCTGGGTGACACGCCCCACTCACGGCCGATCCAGTGCACGGGCTCGGCGACCGACGAGGTGCTCGCGGCGCGTCTGGGAATGCAGCGCTCCCGGTACGAGGGCCCGACCGGCATCGTCGGTGTGCTCCACGACGCGGTTCGCCGCGCTGCGTTCCCCTCGGCATCGATCTGGGCGCCGGTACCCCACTATGTCGCGACGCCACCGAACCCCAAAGGAACGCGCGCGCTCCTCGAGAAGCTCGGTCAGCTCCTCGACCTCGGTCTCGAGCTCACCGACCTCGACATCGCATCGAGCGCGTGGGAGCGCTCGGTGTCGGAGGTCGTGGCCGGTGACACCGACGTGAGCTCGTATGTCGAACGCCTCGAAGCCCGCTTCGACGCGACCGCGGCCGAGCCCGCGTGGCTCGACGACACCGAGGCGGTCGCAACCGACGACGAGGAAGACGACGACTGGTTCGACGAGGACGACCTGCCTTCGGGCGACTCACTCGCCGAAGACTTCGAGCGCTACCTCCGCGACCAACGCGACGACTGAGCTCGGCGTCAACTCAGGAGATCTTGGGCGAGCGCTTCCCAGAGGCGGGTGGACATGACGAGCGAGTCGACGTCGACGCGCTCGTCGTTGCCGTGGAACATCGACGCGTAGTCGTCGAACGACAACTTGCGGCTGAACAAGCCGAAGCCGTACGCCACCGAGCCCGCCCGCCGGAAGAACCGCGCGTCGGTGGCTCCCACGGTCAGGAACGGCACCAGCGCCGATCCCTCGACGAGACGGGACGACACGCGGCCCATCGCGTCCCACAGCGGCGTGTCCGTCGGCGACGACGTCGAGATGTTCTCGTCGAACGGCGTGATCTCCACGTGCTGGGCGAGGTCGCCGAGCGCGTCGGCGAGCATCTTCTCGATGTCGCGACCGTCCTGGCCGGGCAACGTGCGGATGTCGACCTCGACGTCCACACGATCGGGGATGACGTTGGTCTTGGTGCCACCGTGAATGATCGTCGGCGCGAACGTGGTGTGCGTGCACGCATGAGCCTGTCGGGCCAAGCCGATCGGGAGCTCTTCGCAGAAATCGTGCAGCGTGTCCGCATCGAGGAGGCGCTCGTTCCAGTCGCGTCCGAAGTCGACGCCTTCGATGAAGCGTCGCCACGTGTCGTGGATCACCGTCGGCGGCCGGTACTCAGCGAGGCGTCGAACGATCTCGGCGGCGGTCACGAGCGCATTGTCCGTGCGAAACGGCTGTGACGCGTGGCCCGGCGTGCCGCGCACCGTGATGCGGCACCAGTACGAACCCTTCTCGCCCACGATCACGGGGAGACGTGGCCCGCGGGCCGTCGGCATCTGGAAGCCGCCCGCTTCGGTGACCACATAGTCGGCGCGCACCGCGTCCTGCTCATGGTCGAGCAGGTGCTCGGCGCCCCATGTTCCGAGGTTCTCCTCGTCCGCCACCGCGAGATACACGAGTGTGCCACGGGGCCGGAACCCGGACTGGGCGAGGGAGCGGAAAGCAACTGCCATCGTGGCGGTGAGGTTGAGCATGTCGACTGCGCCCCGCCCCCACACCTCACCGTCGACCACCTCGCCCGCGAACGGATCACGTTGCCAACCGTCGGGGTTGACGGGCACGACGTCGGTGTGCCCCATCAGTAACAACGCGGGTGCGTGCGGATCGGTGCCTTCGATGCGCGCCACGAGGTTCTCGCGTCCCGGCTGCGCGGTGAAGCGCTCGAGCTCGAGACCCGTATCGCCGAGGTACTGCGCGAGCACGTCGGTGCTGCGCGATTCGAACCCCGACTCCGGCGTACCGTCGTTCACGCATTCGTTGCGAATGAGATGGGCCAGGAGATCGACCGACTCGTGCGCGATGTCCGGATCGGTGAGCGTCATGCTGACGCGGCGTCCGCCGCGGGTGCCATGCGGTACACCAGCTTTCCGTGCTCCTCCCAGCGTTCCGCCTCGCCGGCGTGCACGAGGTGCTCGAGGTGGGCGAACGTCTCGCTCTCGGCCATCGTGCCCCAGTGTCGCTTCGGGAACACCTCATGCGAAAGCGAGGTGACGGTGGCGGGACCGAGACCGAGGCCCGCGTTGCGCAAGAGCTCCATGCGCTCGGCGTGATGCTCCTTGATCGCGCGGACCCGGCCGGGGACATCGGTGAACGGGTGGCCGTGCGCGGGCAGGCCGAGCTTGACGCCCGGGAGTTGCGCGACGAGATCGAGCGTTGCGAGGTACGACTTCAGCGAGTCGGCCTTGCGTACGCCGGAGACGTGCGGCGTGATCGACGGGAGCACGTGGTCGCCCGTGAGCAACGTGCCGCTCTCGGGATCCCAGAGGCACAGGTGGTCGACGGTGTGACCGGGCGTGTGCACGACGAACCACTCGCGCCCGCCGAGCCGCAACCGTTCGCCGTGGTGGACCCGGTCGGTCGGCTCCGGCGGCGAGAACAACAACCGCATCGCCTTGATCATCATGCGGCGTTTCAGCGGCGGACCTTGATTGACCGTGCCCCACGGCGTGCGTGTGCCCCACGGACTCGCGGTCGCCTCGGTCTCGTCGGTGTCGTCGGCGACGACGTCCGTGTCGTTGATCGTCGGCAGCTCGTCGGGCGGCACGTCGACCGACTGCGCGTACTCGGAGGCCTCCATCTCCAGCCGCCGCGCTTCGCCTTCACTGAGCGCACGCTGCGGCGTGGGACCCTTCACGGTCCACGTCGAGAACGCGTGATGGGTGATGAGCTTGGCGCCCGTCTCGCGCGCGATGCGACCCGCGCCGCCGAAGTGATCCGGGTGCGAGTGCGTCACCACGACGGTGTGCACGTCTTTCAGCTGGAAGTCTGCGGCCGCGAGTCGGTGCTTCAACGCCTTCCACGACTGCGGGCCGGGAAGCCCGGGATCGATGACCGTCAGGCCGCGGTCGTCGACCAGCCCGTACATGTTGACGTGACCGAGCCCCGGCATCCAGATCGGGAGCTGCATGCGCAGCACCCCGGGCAGCACCTCGGTGACCTCGCTCGACGCGGGCTCCTGCTCCTGTCGAGGTTTCCGCGCCCGCGGCTGCGTGTCCGTCACGAGCCGAAGGGTATCCCCCCGTCAGGTGTACGCGAGGGGGGCGAACTTCGGCCAAGGGCGGTTCTGTTCGGCCACTGCGCCGCACCCGAGCACGAGCTCCTCGTCGTGGCGGCGGGTCACGGCCTGCAATCCCACCGGCAGTCCGTCGGGGGCGTTGCCCACCGGAATGCTGACCCCGGGCATGCCCGAGATGTTGAACGGCGCGGTGTACGGGACCGATCCCATGCCACCGACGCGTTGGCCGGCGATCTCGAACGGCGGCGGTCCCTCGGCGACGAACGCGGTCGTCGCAGTCGTCGGTGTCAACAAGATGTCGACGTCGTCGAAGATCGCCGCGATCGCCGCGAGCAGGTCGTCGCGTCGCCGCAACGCGCGGAGCACCGCGTCGATCGGGAAGTCGCGCAGGCTCTCGTATCCCGCTTTCACGACCGGCGTGAGGTCGTCGAGCGAGCCCGCGAAGACCCGCTCCCCATAGTGGGTCGCGCCCGAGAGGTTGGAGATGATCGCCCACGCCTGACCCGGCTTCGGCAGGCGGATGTCGACGTCGATCAGCTCGATGCCCGCGTCGGCGCACAACGCGAGCGCGGCTTCGTGCGCGAGCTTTTCTACTTCGGGATCGCACACGGCGAAGCCGAGGGTCGACGACCACGTGGCGCGCTTTCCTCGCAGTTGCGCGGCCGCGTCGCCGGAGACGACGGCGTCCTCGTACGGACGCACGGGACGGGCCAGGGATGTCGGGTCGATCGCTGTCGGTCCCGCGATCGCGTCGATGTAGCGCGCGGCGTCGCGCACCGACCGGCACATCGGGCCGGGGACCGACGTCAGGCCGTTGTCGAACGCAGCGTCGTTGCCGACCCGGCCGAAGCTCACTTTGAAGCCGAACAGGCCGGAGTACGACGAAGGGATGCGAATCGAGCCGCCGCCGTCGCTCCCACTGCAGATCGGCATCATGCCCGACGCAACCGCGGCCGCCGAACCGCCGGACGAACCACCCGGGGTGCGTTCGGGATTCCACGGGTTGCGGGTGGTGCCGTGCAGGAGCGAACGTGTCCAGTTCACCGATCCGAACTCGGGCGACGTCGTGAGGCCGACGAACACCGCGCCGGCTGCCCGCAATCGGCTCGTCTCGGTGCAGTCGCGTTCGGCGATGTCGTGCTCGAACACCTTCGAAGCATGCGTGTTCGGCCACCCTCGTACCTGCGCGAGCTCCTTGATGCCCATCGGCACGCCCGCCCAGGGTCCGGGGTCTTCGCCCTTCGCGACCGACGCGTCGATCCCCGCGGCCCGTGCCCGCGCGGATGCCACATCGAGATGGCAGAACGCGTTCAGCTCGGGGTTGAGCTTCTCGACCCGTTGCAGGAAGACGTCGAGCAGCTCCGCGGACTTCACCTCACCTCGGCGAACGTCGTCGGCGAGCTCCCATGCATCGCGTTCCCACAACTCGATCACGACTCCCCCTTCTTCTGCCGTGCGATCTTCACCAGCTCGGCGTACGCATCGTCGATTCCACCTGCCAGCACCTCGAGATCGGCGAACGCGTCGCGATCGGCCCAGAGCCCGAAGTGCATGGTGCCGTCGTAGGAGAGGATGCCGACCACGACCGTGAGATTGCGCGTCAGCGGCACGATCGGAAATGCCTCGAGCAGTCGTGCGCCCATCATGTACAGCGGGACTTGCGGGCCGGGCACGTTCGTGACGATGAGGTTGAAGAACGGCTGCCGGTGCACGACGCGCGCGGCCAGGCTCATCAGCGTCGGCGCCACGTAGTCGCTGACGCTCACGATCATCTCGGCGCCGAGCGCCTGCTTGCGCTCCTTCAAATCGCGCGTCTGGGCGGAGATCATCTCCAGCCGGTCGACGGGATCGCGCCCGTCCACCGGGAGGTTGAGGAACATCGCGGATACCTTGTTGCCCAATGTGCCGTGCTGCTCGTCGGCACGCACGGACACGGGGCACAGCACGCGCAACTGTACGTCCTCGGTCGCGTCGCCGCGATGTTGGAACAGCCGCCGGAGCCCGCCCGCGACACCTGCCAGCACGACGTCGTTGACGGTCCCTCCGAACGCGGCGCGGATCTCCTTGACCTCGGCGAGCGGGACCCGCACGACGGACAAGCGGCGGTGCCGCGCCGTACGCGCGTTCAGGGATGTTCGCGGCGCGATCGCGTCGCGCGTCATCATCGTGCCCATCGAGCGCACTCCGTCACCGACCATCGCAGCCGCGCGGCGCGGACCGCGGAGAAGCGAACGCACGGATCGAACGATCTCCGCGGGCTCGGTGACCCGCTCCCGCAGTGTGTCGGCGAGGAGTTGCGACGACGTGGGCGCGGGCTCGGGTCTCCATTCGGGCACGACCGGCTCGCTGTAGGTGGGCGCGGCGTCGAGCAGGAGCGTCGCGACGTCGACACCCGACACGCCGTCGATCAGCGAGTGGTGTGTCTTCTGGATGATCGCGATGTGGCCGTCCTCCAGACCCTCGACGAACCACAGCTCCCACAGCGGCCGATCGCGGTCGAGGAGATGCTCCTGGACACGCGTTGTGAGCGCGACGAGCTGCTCCCACGACCCCGGCTTCGGCAACGCGGTCAGGCGGACGTGATACGCGATGTCGAAGCGGTCGTCGTCGACCCAGATGGGGCGGCCCTGGTCGTAGGGCACCGACATGAGCCTCCGGCGGAAGCGCGGCATGAGCGGCATACGCGACAGCACGAGGTCGCGGACCTCGCCGATGCGGAAATGGCCGTCGGCGTCGAAGAACGGCTCCCCCTCGAGAATGCTCATCGCGCCGACGTGCATCGGGGTCTCGAGTCGTTCCATGTGCAGGAAGCTGGCGTCGAGGGCCGACAGGCGGTCGTATTGCGGCATCGTCAGATCGTAGGGGCGGCGCCTCGCTACGGTCTACGGCCTGATGGGCCGTACTTCGACGACCGTGTGGACGATTTCGCGCGAGCTCGTGCTCGCGCTCGACGAACAGCTCGGCTCCCCGGTCGACAGCTACGTCAATGGATCCCAGACGTGGCTCGTCGGAGACGAGGACAAAGGGGAGCTCATCTTGGAGTTCCGCCTGCACCCCGTCGCGGGCTATCGAACGCCGAACGGCAGCTCGCACTACGACGTGTGGGAGACCGTGGTGGCGCAGCTCTCACAAGACGTCGACCCGCAGGCGCTTCGAATCGGCGACGAGGTCCGCCCGCTGACGAGCATGTGGGACGGTCTCGAAGCCTTCGCGGCGTACGGCGACGAGGTCGAGCCCGCACAGCTGGCGACGCTCGCCGGCGCTGCGCTCGGGCGCGCGCCCGACCGTGCAGGCCTCGTCGATCACCGCGCGATCGGCGACGCATGGGAGCGCGCGAACGGCAACGTCTCGATCATCGCCTTGGTGCTGGACCAGCTCGGGTCATAGTCCGCGTGCATCTATCCGGACTCGCGCCATGGTGGGGCGCGCGGCGGGTCGTACCACGTGTCGACGGGCTCACCGTCGATCGCCTTGAATGCGAGGTCGAGCCACCGGTGCGCGCCCGCGAGCGGTTGGGGCAACGCGTCGCGCGCATAGAACCCGACTGCGCTCGTCTCCAATGGATGGCCCTTCAATTCACCGCCGAGCATTCGACAGTGGAACACCAGCGAATACATCGGCAGCCGCGCGAAGCCGAGTCGCAGACCATCGAGCACCGCGATGAGCGACACCGGCTCGCATTCGATCCCCGTCTCCTCGAGCACCTCCTTGACGGCGATCTCCGACGGTGAGTAGCCGACGTCGGCCCAACCCACGGGATACAGCCACCACCCCGAATCGGCGCGCTGGGTCAACAGGATCTCGCCCTGCTCGTTCCCGACGACGGCCGCGACCGCGACCTTCGGCGTCACGTAGCCGGCCACGCCCTGACCGACGGTGCTGAGCCACTCCTCGAAGAGCACGTCGGCTTCCGCCTCCTCGAAGGCGGCCGCCCGGATGTCAGCCGCGACCTTGAGCACCTCCTCGAAGCGCTCCCGCTCGTAGAGGCTCTCCGTGAAGCCGAGACCGGTGCGCGCGATGCCCGACAGTGATTCGGCCCACCGCAACAAGTCGGCTGCCGACGGGGCATCATCCTTGTCGACGCTGTCCATGCGGCTTCACCCTCCGGTTGCGCGACTGACGGCGCACCCTATCCAGCAATGCACGTGGTGAGCGCGGCGCGTACGTGGTCGGTCATGTCGTCGTCGAGCTTCTGCCCGTCGGCGGTGCGGACGTAGAAGACGTCGACGACCCTCTTTCCGAGCGTCGCGACCTTCGCGATGCGGACGTCGACCGTGAGGTCGGAGAAGGCGGAGGCCAGCCGGTAGAGCAGTCCGACGTCGTCGTCGGCGTGCACTTCGACGATCGTGTCGGTCTCCGAAGCCTCGTTGTCCACGACGATCTGGACCGGTCCGGGCGCCGCGCCGGGCGATGCATATGCCTGCCGTCGTTCGTCGACTCGAGTCGCGAGGTCGAGCTCACCGGCGAGCGCGCGCTCGATCTGCTCGGCGACGCGTGCACCGTCGTCGTCGACCCGGCCGAACGGGTCGGCAGCCCGGAACACGTCGAGGGCGATGCCGTCGGTCGTCCCGAGCAGATTCGCCTCGAGCACGTCCAGCCCGCAGACGGTGAGCGCGCCCGCGAGCGTCGCGAGCAGGCCGGCGCGATCGCGGGCGGCGACCGTCACGCTGACGTGCTCGTCCTCGCGGACGCACCGAACGGTGGGTACCTGTTGGAGCAGCTCCTCGTGCACGCACATCTGCTCGGGGTCGAACGCGAGGACGTAGGTCTCCGGGAAGCGGTCCAGCAGCGCATGCGCGCGTGCCTCACCGAGACGCTCGGCGAGAGCTTGGCGACGATCGGCGGCGAGCGCGCGCGCCGATGCCCGCTCGATCGCCGCGGCGGCCTTGACGAACAAGTCACGGACGAGGCTTGCCTTGGCCGGACTCCACGCGGCCGGACCCGTCGCACGCGAGTCGCCGATCGTGAGGAGATAGAGCAGACGAAGGCGTTCGGGATCGCTCGCGCACGCGGCTGCGACGTTGTCGGCAACCGTGGCATCAGAGAGGTCGCGTCGGGTCGCGACCTCCGCCATCATCAAGTGGTTGCGCACGAGCCACACAAGGATCTCGCGGCCCTCGCTGTCGAGCGCGATGCGGCGCGCGAAGCGCTCCGCGGTTTCGCTGCCGACTTCGGAATGGTCGCCGGGCATGCCCTTGGCGATGTCGTGCAACAACGCGCCGAGCAGCAGGATCTCGGGCCGCCGGCACGCGCGGGCCACGACGCCGTCCACATCTCCGCGTGCATGGTCGCGTCGATCGCCGGCGTCCAGCAGCACGGCACACTCGGCCACCGCCTCGAGCAGGTGACGGTCCACCGTGAACCGGTGGTAGGCGTTGCGCTGCGGCAGCGATCGCACGTGTTCCCATTCGGGAAGCACACGCACGAGGACACCTTCATGGTCGAGGGCCTCGAACACGGGCACCGCGTTCGCTCCCGCGCGCAGCAACCGCAGGAATGCCGCCCGTTCCCAGACGTCCCAGGTCGGATCACTCGTGCCGCGCAGCCGCGTCAGCGACGCGCGCTCGAACGGGGCGTCGTGCTCGGCCGCGGCGGCCGCGGCCTCGAGCGTGCGCAGCGCGGGCACCGATCCGTCGGGATCGGCATCGACGTGGACGCGACCGTCGCGCAGCGTCACTTTTTCGGCGAGCGGCTGGTCACCCCGCGCGCCCCGTCCGCCGGGACCCTTCAAGCCGTCACGCACGCGGGCCCAGACGTCGCCGCTCGTCCACGCGATCTGCCGTGCGGCCGACGACAACTCTCGCACCAGCACATCCGCGTCCGCGACGCCGAGCGCGGCCGCGACGGCATCCTGTTCCTGCAGTGCGAGCCGATCGGAACGCGACGTCGTGACCCGTTGCAGCGCGACGCGCAGGTCGAGCAACAGCACTCGACCCGCCTCGACCCGATCGAGGTCGGCAGCCGCGAGGTAGCCGCGCGAGATCAGCGCATCGGTGCCGCCCGGTCGTCCGAACGCCCAGCCCGCCCATCCGAGCGATTGCACGTCACGGAGTCCGCCTCCGCCGTCCTTCAGATCGGGTTCGAGCATCTCCGCGACGGGACCGGGGCGCAGCCGTCGCAGTTCGGCTGCGTCCGCGAGCGCGCGCAGCACCCGTTCGCGCCGCCGCTCGGCGAGCTCCCGTACCTTTTGCTCGAGGTCGGCCGTCAGCGACTCGTCACCGGCGATGTGGCGTACCTCGAGCAGCGCGGTGAGGGCGTCGAGGTCGTCGTCGGCGAGCGATACGGAGTCCTTCACCGTGCGCGCGCCGTGCCCGGTGACGAAGCCGGCGTCCCACAGCGGGTACCAGAGCTGCTCGGTCATGGCCCGCACCGTGCCGGGCGCCCGCCGGCCGCGCAGTCCGTGCACGAGAAGCACGTCGATGTCCGATCCCGGGCAGAGCTCCCGCCGTCCGTACGACCCGAGCGCGACCAGCGCGACGGATTCGTCCTGCTCGAGACGACCGAACGCCGCCCCCAGGGCGCGATCGACTGCGTCCGCGAGCGCACGCCCGAACGTGGGCCCGCGCAAAGCCCCATCGCCGATGAGCACCGCCCGTTCCTCGCGCAGCCGAGCTGCGATCACCTCGTCATGCGCGTCAGAGCGCGTCGGAACCTGCCTCTCCGGTGCGAATGCGGAACACGTTGTCGACCGGTTCGATCCAGACCTTGCCGTCACCGATTTTGCCGGTACGCGCGGCCTCGAGGATGTGCTCGACCACATCGGTGGCTTGCGAGTCCTCGACGAGGATCTCGAGCTTCACCTTGGGCACGAAGTCAATTGTGTATTCGGCGCCGCGGTACACCTCGGTATGACCGCGCTGGCGTCCGAAGCCCTGCACCTCCGTGACCGTGATGCCGTGCACGCCGAACTCCTGAAGAGCGGTTTTCACGTCATCCAGCTTGAACGGCTTGATGACGGCTACGACGAGCTTCATCGACTGCTCCTGTCCTCCGCCGGGCGGGTCGTTCGTGCGGGCCGTCCCCGCCTACCGCTCCGCAAACGCGTACCCACTTTCGGAATGCTCACCGAGGTCGAGCCCTGTGTCTTCTTCGTCCTCGTCGACACGCATGCCCCCAGGCAAGACTTTGTTCAGCACGAACACGATCGCGAACGTGATCAGACCCGACCACACGAGCGTGGCGAGCACCGCGGCCAGCTGGTATCCGAGCAGTGTGAAGCCACCACCGAGGAACAGACCGTCGGCACCGAACTCGTTGACGGCCTTGTCGGCGAACAGCCCGAGCAACAACGACCCGACGATACCGCCGACCAGGTGCACGCCCACCACGTCGAGGGCGTCGTCGTAGTGGAACCTGAACTTCAACTGGATCGCGGCGTAGCACAGGGCACCGGCGATGAGGCCGATCGCGATCGGCGACATACCGCCGACGAAGCCGGCGCATGGAGTGATCGCGACGAGCCCGGCGACCGCGCCGGACGCGCCACCGAGGGTCGTCGCGTGACCGGTGTGCCAGCGTTCGACGATCAGCCAGCCGATCATCGCGGCGGCGGCCGCCATGTGCGTGTTTACCAGCGCCTGGGCCGCGAGCCCGTTCGCGCCGAGGGCCGATCCGGCATTGAAACCGAACCAGCCGAACCACAGGATGCCGGTACCCATCAGCGTCAACGGGAGGGAATGCGGGGGCATCGGCGTGTTGGGCCAGCCCCGTCGTCGCCCGAGCACCAGTACGACCGCAAGCGCGGCGATGCCGGCGTTGATGTGCACGACGGTGCCACCCGCGAAGTCGAGCGCGCCGAGATCGAAGAGCCAACCGGACGGCGCGAACACCCAGTGCGCGACGGGCGCGTACACGAGAACGAGCCACAGGCCGAGGAACCATACCCACGCGCCGAACCGCATCCGATCGGCGATCGCGCCGGTGATCAATGCCGGCGTGATGACCGCGAACATCAGCTGATAGGCCATGTATAGCGACGGAGGGATCGTCAGCGACTCGGCGAGCACTGGTGGCCCGGTGTTGAAGTGACCGAGCCAGGCGAAGTCGAAGTTCCCGATCCATTTGCCCGTGCCGCCGAAGGCGAGTGAGTACACGACGACGGCCCAGAGAATGCTCACCAGTCCGAGACAGAAGAAGTTCTGCATCAGCATGGTGAGCACGTTCTTGGCGCGGACCATGCCCCCGTAGAAGAGCGCGAGTCCGGGTGTCATGAACATGACGAGTGCCGCCGAAGCGAGCACCCACGCAGTGTCCCCCGAGCTGAGTTCCGCCGCGACGAATCGCACGTTGATACCCCCTGGTCGGTGCCGGCGGAAGTTTGACAGGAAGCTGATCGCTCGTCGGGTTTCGGGTGTTACAACTTTGTTACGTCCGCTCCCGAATGACTCGGACCTTGCCGATCCCCCACGCCAGCAGGGCACCGCCGAGATCGTCGTCGCCCAGGTCAGTGATCGTCTTCGGGACGATCCCGTACGCGTCGTCGGGAAAGCTGCGCACGTCGTACCGATCGCGCTCGACCTCGGGGATCCCGGCGGCCGCAAGCACTTCGGTTGCCTCCCGGCGCAGCGACCGGACGACCTCGAGCGGGGTCGCCCGCTGCGCCCGGGGGTCGAGCGCGAACAACACGCGCAGCTCGCCGGCGACCCGCGCCGCCGCGCGCGTGCCGGCGGCGTCCGCCTCGGCGATCGTGGCCGCCCGGGTCTCCGGGTCGAGCCGCCCCCATGCGTCGACGATCTCCGTGACGGCCTGCACCACCCACCCGGCGCCGAGCCGCTCGACGCCGTCGACGATCTTGCCGGCGCCCTCGGCCATCAGCGACTCCGCGTTCGTGGACACCTGGCTCCCTCGATCCGCCACCGCCCGGATGGCTGCGAGCGCACGGTGCTCCACTGCCCCCGAACAATCGACCAACATCGTCGCGTGCGAATGCGCGCGTTGTCGGTCTTCGAACGGATCGTCTACCACTGCGTCTGCCTCGACGCCCGTGATCCCGCGCATCCCGTACTCGAGGTCGACGCGCTGTTGCGCGAAGGAGACGCCGACGGACCCCTCCTCGTCGCGGTCGCCGACTTCAAACGGATGATCGGCGTCGACGCGACGAACGCAGTACTCGGCGAGCTCCGACGCGCCGACCGCACCGAAGCGCACGACGGCGTCGAATACGTCAGCTTCCGGATCTGGGAACCGGTGCGCGATTAGCCGGCGACGATGTCGCCTTCCATGCGATTGACGGAGCAGCCGAGCCCTTCGAGGTAGGTGATCGCTCCATCGCGCGCGCCGTGAGGACCGGCGAGCTCGAGGATCACCCAGCCCGAATGGGCCTCGACGTTCGCGCGCCGAACGTTCGGCACGACGTCGAAGCGCTTCACGATCTCATAGAGCATCGGGCGGTCGACGAGCTCCTCGGGAAACGACACGAAGAGGCGTACCGCCTCGGGATTCGGCGTCATCGCGCGTCACCCTCGGCCCGCAGGCCGACGCGCGCGCACGCGTCCTCGGGCGAGAGGACCAGGCCCGTGAAGAAGGGGCCGAAGTCGGCGTAGCGAGCGGAGACCGGGTCGAAGCGCATCTCGTAGACGATCTCTTTCAGTGCCGCCGGATCGTCGGCGAGCAACGTCACGCCCCACTCCCAGTCGTCGATCCCGGTCGAGCCAGTGATGAGTTGGAGCACGCGGCCCGCGTAGGTGCGGCCGACGCGTGCGTGCCCGGCCATCAGCTCCTTGCGCTCCTCGAACGTGAGCTCGAACCAGTTCGCGCCCGCCGCCCGACGTTTCGACATCGGATAGAAGCAGGCGCATCGCTTCATCGGCAGCCGGGGATGGATGCGGTTCTCGCGATAGTGCGCGATCCGTTCGCGCCAGGCCGCAAGCCGTTCCTCGAGTGCCTCGCCCGCGACGTTCTCTTCGGCGACGAGGCGCGCGCGCTCCTCGTCCTCGGTCGCGCCGTACTCCGAGAGCTCGGTGAGCGACACGTACGACCAGACGGGCTCGATCGGCGCCGCCAGCAGCTCCTGCTGGAATCGCTGCAGCCGGGCAAGGTCGGGGCCGAGCGCGATGACGCCGAGGTCGGCCTTGTGCCCGAGCATCGCGAGGCACAGGGCCTGGTGCCCGTCGGCTTCGAGCGCGGCGATCGCGTCGACGATGTGCTTGCCCGCCGCCGCGTCGCCGTCGGCTCGCGCCCGGTCGACGCGGTAATAGAGATGCAACACGCCCCATCCGAGCGATGGCGTGATGGCGTCCACGGCACGGAGGGTACCCGTTCGCCACCCGTCTACTTGCCGCCCGGAGACGCCGGGGACTTCACGTGCACCGGCAGGCCGAAGTCGTGGAACTCGATGACGACCGACATCAGCGGGTGCATCCCCGAAGGCATGCCGGCCTGCTTCAAGGCGCCGGACATGTCCATCTCCAGATCGAACTTGCGCACCCGGTCTTGCGCGTCGATCCACACCTTCACCGGCATGTCGAGATTCCCGAGAAGGTCGAGTGCGGCACGGACCTGCTCGCGTGCTTCGGCGCTCGCGTCACCGCGCTCGATCGCGCGTCGGAGGTCGATCGTCGCGTCGTATTCGGTCGTGTCGACGCCGCGGACGGTGTCGTGACCGACCTCCCGCACGTCGCTCGCGACACCACGGAGATACGCGAGGAAGCTCGTCGGGTCGCTCGTCAGCGAACCGCTCGCGTCGGCACCGCCGGCAGGCGCGCTGCTCCAACCGGATCCGCTGTTCGTCCATACGACGCCGTCGACGACACGAACCTCCGCGGCCTCGGTGCGCCCGCCCGAGAATGCGCGCATCGTGATCGCGGCGCGCTGGGTGCGGAAGTCGATCACGCCGGACGCGGTCACCGTCGTCGCCCCGGTCCCCAGGCCTTCGACGCGCAGGTTCATCGACATGCGCGCGGTCTTCGCGTCGGAGACGTGGGTGACGGCCGCGAGCAAGCGGGCCGCGCCGGACCGGTTCGCGCCGCCCGGCCCGACCGCGGACGAGAACGGCTGACCCCCGCATGCGCAAAACAGCATCGCCGCGCCCGCGCACGCGCCGCCGAACTTCGCGATTCGCAGCATCTCCCGTTATCGGGAAGATGCAGCCCTCACCTGAACCGGGGCGACGACGAGCCGGGCGCGGCACGCGAAAGGGCGCCCCGGAAGGACCGGGGCGCCCGAGACGCACGCAAACGTAGGGACTCCTAGAAGTCCATGTCGCCCATGCCACCCGGCATGCCACCGCCGCCACCGCCCGGAGCACCCGCGGGGGGCTCGGGCTTGTCGGCAACAACCGCCTCGGTGGTGAGGAACAACGCCGCGATCGACGCCGCATTCTGCAACGCAGAACGCGTCACCTTGGCCGCGTCGATGACTCCGGCTTTCACGAGGTCCTCGTAGTCGCCAGTGGCGGCGTTGAGGCCGTTCGCACCCTTGAGGTTCTTCACCTTCTCGACGACCACGCCACCCTCGAAACCGGCGTTGACCGCGATCTGCTTCAGCGGCTCCTCGAGCGAGCGAGCCACGATCCGCGCACCGGTCGCCGCGTCGCCGTCGAGGCCGGCAGCCTGCTCGAGCACCTTGGCCTGGGCACGCACCAGCGCCACGCCACCGCCGGGCACCACGCCCTCTTCGACGGCGGCCTTCGTGGTCTGTACCGCGTCCTCGATGCGGTGCTTCTTCTCCTTGAGCTCCACCTCTGTCGCGGCACCCACCTTGATGATCGCGACACCACCGGACAGCTTGGCGAGGCGCTCTTGGAGCTTCTCGCGGTCGTAGTCCGAGTCGGTGTTCTCGATCTCGTTGCGGATCTGGGTGATGCGTCCCTGCACGTCGGTCTTGGAACCGGCGCCCTCGACGATCGTCGTCTCGTCCTTGGTCACGACGATCTTGCGCGCCTTGCCGAGCAGCTCGAGGCCGATGCTCTCGAGCTTGAGGCCGATCTCCTCGGAGACGACCTGACCGCCGGTGAGGATCGCCATGTCCTGGAGCATCGCCTTGCGACGCTCGCCGAAGCCGGGCGCCTTGATGGCAACCGACTTGAACGTGCCGCGGATCTTGTTGACCACGAGCGTGGCGAGTGCCTCGCCCTCGACGTCCTCGGAGATGATCGCGAGCGGCTTGCCCGACTGCATCACCTTCTCGAGCACCGGCAACAAGTCCTTGACCGCGCTGATCTTGTTGGAGACGAACAGCACGAGCGCGTCGTCGAGCACGGCTTCCATGCGCTCGGGGTCGGTGACGAAGTACGGGGAGATGTAGCCCTTGTCGAACCGCATGCCCTCGACGAGGTCGAGCTCCATGCCGAACGTCTGGCTCTCCTCGACGGTGATGACGCCGTCCTTGCCGACCTTCTCGAGGGCCTCGGCGATCATCTGGCCGATCTCCTTGTCGGCCGCGGAGATCGCGGCGACATTGGCGATCGCAGCCGGGTCGGTGTCGACCTTCTTCGCCTGGCGCTTGATGTCGTCGACGGCCGCTTCGACGGCGGCGTGGATGCCG